>NZ_QTWS01000022.1:35692-69410 GCF_003461245.1 Blautia sp. AF19-10LB | reverse complement strand
AGTGCCAGTCTTGCCGAGAGCTTCGATGCAATATGCGTGGAAGATCTGAATCTGAAAGGGATGGCAGGAGGATTTCATCTTGGAAAAGGCGTACATGATAATGGATATGGCCTGTTTCTGTCTATGCTGGAATATAAACTGGAGGAACGCGGGAAGTATCTGATAAAAGTAGATCGATATTTTGCATCAAGTATAAGAAGCAAGATTTGCAGTGCATGTGGAAAGAAAAAAGAAAAATTGTCTTTGTCTGAAAGGATCTATTACTGTGAATGCGGACACAGAATGGACCGTGATGTAAATGCAGAAGTGAACATCATGAATGAGGGAAAAAGAATCTTTGCAGAATGTGCATGACAGCACAATAAAAAGTCCGTAACAGGACTAATAAAAATCGCGGGGCACGCGAGGATAGCTTGTAGATACTTGGCTCAGTAGAGCCATTGAGCAAGAAGCCCCCACTTCAAAATCAAAGATTTAAGTGGTGGGAGCATGTCACACAGAGAAGAATGAGGAGAGAAAAGCAATGTTCAGACCGATTCGAAGAAAGAAAAAAGAAATGGATCTTGATGCTGCGAAAGAACTTTTGCAGTGCAGCAGGCGTGGCGTACTTGCGGTAAATGGAGATGACGGATATCCTTATGCAGTTCCTGTCAATTATTTTTATGACAGAAATGCCGGGAAAATATATTTTCATGGAGCACGTGCCGGATACAAAGTTGATGCCCTGCGCGCCAGTGACAAAGTATGCTTCACCGTTTACGGAAATGAAACCATAAAAGAGGAAGAAGCATGGGCACCGTTTGTGCAAAGTGCGGTTGTATTTGGCAGATGTCATCTGTTAGAAGAAGGCACAGAAGCAACAGAGATTCTTAAGAAAATCGCCAGAAAATACTATCCAAATGAACAGCTGATTGACGAAGAAATCGAACGTTCAGGAAAAGCCGTGCAGCTCTTTGAAATAGACATTGAACATATTAGCGGTAAAGAGATTCAGGAGAAGTGAATGAAATAAAAACTGGGAAGATGCTATGAAGAATAATAAAAAAATCCCTCTGGGATCATTAATTTCCACAATATTAATTGGTGTTTATATGATGTTTTCTCTCTGTGCTGGGATCGGATCTTTATTTCTTGTCAGATATGCTGGAGAGCTTACAACGGTTGGTATGAATCTGGCAACTAACCCTGGAGAAAACGGAGACTACATAAGTGGATATCTTATACTTCCAGGCTCGCTTACAGCATTGCTTGGAGGAATGACGGGAGTTGTAGCCTTTCTGGTGGCAGTAGGGCTTGTTTTATTATTTGTAATATTTCTGATCCTGTTCATATCCTCCATCGTAATGCTGAAAAAGCAAAAGATAAAAGCAGATGCCTGTGTGAAAATAGTAGTCTGCTTTATTCTTTCGATTCTTTCCTGGGTACTGTTCCAGAGCGCATGGATAGCCGTGCTGCTGATAATTCCAGCGGCATTAGGAATGACAGAGTTGTTATTTGATGAAATTTGATACCCTTTGTAATTTACGGAAAATCAAAAACGCTGAAAACCCTTGATTTATAAGGCTTTTCAGCGTTTCCAAGAGCAGGGGATGAGAGAATCGAACTCCCACCAAAGGTTTTGGAGACCCCTATCATACCATTTGACCAATCCCCTATATTATTGGAATAGTTGCAATTTCATCTGCAACAAAATGAATTATAGCAGATAATATTCTGTTTGTCAATAGCGGAGATGGAGGGATTTGAACCCTCGCGCCGGTTGCCCGACCTACCGCATTTCGAGTGCGGACCCTTCAGCCACTTGGGTACATCTCCGAATCTGAAACAGAATGTTCTGACCATGTTCCATTATATAGTCAGATCGCGGAAAGGTCAATTCTTTTTTTGCCGGGAAAAGAATCTTTTGTTGACGCGAAAACAATCCTATAATATGATATAAGGAAAGAAATCCGCAGAGTAGTAATACACCAGGTATTAGCATCTTTGCAGAAATTGCGGAAAGAGGTTAGATTCATGAACAGAAAAAAAGATGTGATTCTCAAAGCTACCGAAGCTTTGACCGAGAATTATAAAAAAGAAGAATTATTTATGCCAAAGAACAACCGTGAGCTTCCAAGCAGGGCAGCGATCATTGATGTTGTCAAGCAGCTTCGTTCAGTTATTTTTCCAGGATACTTCTGGAATGATTCAGCAGCGAAGATCTTCCCGGAGCATTTTGCAGGATATCGCCTGAATGATCTTTATGACATGCTCAAAGGACAGATCGAGATCGCACTTCTGTATGCGAATCCGGAACTTGAGCAGGATGGAGCGCAGGAAGAGGCAGACCGTATCTGTGCAGGATTCTTTGAGCAGCTTCCGGATGTGCAGCAACGTCTTCTGAAGGATGTGCAGGCAGGCTTCGACGGTGACCCGGCGGCCAAGAGTAAGGAAGAAATCATTTCTTCTTATCCAGGTCTGTTTGCAATCTATGTATATCGTCTGGCGCATATTTTATATAAAGAAGAAGTTCCGTATATTCCGAGGATCATGACCGAGTATGCACATGGCAAGACAGGTATCGACATCAACCCGGGCGCAACGATCGGTGACTATTTCTTTATCGACCATGGAACTGGCGTTGTTATCGGTGAGACAACGGAGATCGGATGCAATGTGAAGCTTTATCAGGGTGTGACTCTTGGTGCGCTTTCTACCAGACAGGGACAGCAGCTTGCCAATGTCAAACGTCATCCAACGATCCGCGACAATGTGACGATCTATTCCAATGCATCTGTACTTGGCGGTGAGACTGTGATCGGAGAAAATACGATCATCGGTGGTAACACTTTCATCACAGAATCCATTCCGGCAAACACCAAAGTCAGTGCCAAGAGCCCGGAACTTGTGATCAAGAAATCAAGAAGTGCCGTTTCCAAGACAGATGTCTGGGACTGGGAAAACTAGGGCATTTTATGTATATAAAAACAAGAAAAAATATAAAATAAAAAAAATTGAAAAAATTAAAAAAACCTGTTGACAAATACTGAGTAATAAGATATACTCAATATCGTTGAAGCGAGCGAAATACAAACGCAACGCAAGCACAGCGATATGCGGGTGTAGTTCAATGGTAGAACACCAGCCTTCCAAGCTGGATACGTGGGTTCGATTCCCATCACCCGCTCTTATGCGATAGTGGCGTAGTTGGTAACGCGCGACCTTGCCAAGGTCGAGACCGCGGGTTCGAGCCCCGTCTATCGCTCTTAAGGACTCTGAGAATTCAGAGTCCTTTTCTTTTTGTTCTGTACATCTGAGGGCTGTCAGCATAGATCTTCAGCTGACTTTTTCTTCGCCTGCAGTCGTCATTCCATAGAAAGAAAAAAGATAGAGACCACAGAGACCAACCAGAGCATAGATGATTCTGGAAAGCCAGCTCATACTTCCGAACAGAAGGGCAACGAGGTTCAGATTAAAAAATCCGATCAGCCCCCAGTTCAGAGCTCCGATAATAGAAATCGTCAGTGCAAAACAATTCAGAAATTTATTTCCCATAGATGCTCATCCTTTCCTTGTTGTTGTAATCTTTAGTATCCCAGAAAGCAAAAAAAATATTCGCAGCAAAAATGTACTGCGAATATTTTTTAAAAATTAATTTACTGAACTTTGAGAATCTGAGATGTAACTGTTCCACCGCCAATCGTGAAAGCTTCGCCTGCCTGGATCGTTACGTCGGACTGATCCTTGAGTGTAAATGCCTGGCAGACATTTACAGTCTGTCCTGGATTAACCTCTGCCATGAACTGGTCTACAGCAGTATCATTTTCTGCGAGAATCGCAGCTTCCAGAGCCTGTCCATTCTGTGTTGCCTGAAGATTGACATCTACCATGGCACTGGAAGGTGAACTTCCGTTGTTGGTGTAATCATAGTAGACAAGGATGCAGGAATTTCCGGCATAGTCCTTGGTAACACGGCATTTGGTGTAATGGATAGTGAATTTATCATTGCTCATATCAATAGTGCTGTCAGAAGTTGGCTGTGCATCAAGGTTTCCAGAATCAGAATTTTCAATCTCAGAGAGAGACTGGTGGATCTCATCCTGTACGTTGGTGAAGTTTGCAGACATTACTTTGACAGTTTCTGCATCGAGGGAAACAACTTTCCATTTGCCGTTCGCCTCGATCAGAGGGTAGTCAATATCAACTTCTGTATACTTGTCCTCGACAGAACCGGATTTCTCCTCGAGAAGAGAAGCAAGTTTCTGCTGAGTTTCTTCCTCTGTTATTGTCTCTCCTGCAAATGCAGTGGAAACGATCTGCTTGAGGAATTCTGTGATGGTTTCTTTGTAGATATCAGAACCGTCAATGTATTTGATATGTGCAGTGACAGTTGCTGTTCCGTTCTGGATGTTGAACCTGGTCTTCTTGATCTCGAAACTCATCTTCTGGTTGATGGTCTTGAAGAAGTTGGTGTAAGCAGCGCTTGTGATATCCGCGTTATCCAGTGCAGACATGTCATTGCTCTGCAGAAGTTCCTTCATACCATCAAAGTTCATTGCCTGAACATTTTCGAGATAGTTCTTGGTTGTGGAGATCGGTTTCTGACGTTCCATGAAATAGTATGCTGCCGCTCCGGCGACTGCGAGGATGAGAATGATCAGAAAGACGATCAGTCCGGTTTTCTTTTTTTCCTTTTTGGGAACTTTGATCTCTTCTGTTTCGGTAACAGATGTAGTATCAACAGTTTCCGGTTTATTTTTATTTTTTCGCATTATTGCCTCCTTTTTTTCTATTATAGCAGAGGAGAGCCTTACTTGACAAGGACAATTGCAGGCTCTAAAATTAACCTTAACAACAGAAAGAAAATGAGGGGATTTCTTTTTTACAAAGAGGAGGAAGTGCTTATGGCAAAAAAATACGAAGATTTTTTTCGGTCGGAAGCGGACGGGCTGGAGATCTCAGTCTTGTGTATCTGCCCGGAGGAGAAGCCGTATCGGGCGATCGTTCAGCTTGTTCACGGGATGTGTGAACACAAGGAACGTTACATACCATTTATGGAATATCTTGCAGAACAGGGATTTGTGACCGTGATCCATGACCACAGAGGACATGGAAGGAGTGTCCGTTCCAAAGATGATCTCGGATATATGTACGGTAGCGGAGCAGAGGGAATGCTCAAGGACATTGCGAAAGTAAATCATGACATCCGCAAATATTTCCCGGATCTTCCGCTGATCCTGATGGGACACAGTATGGGCTCGCTGGCAGTGAGGGCTTTTGCAAGTGAACATGATGACTGCCTGGATATGCTGATTGTATGCGGTTCACCGAGCGAAAACAAGGCAAGGATTCTTGGCAAAGCGATCGCAACGGCAGAGGGCAAAGTTCTGGGATATCGTCACAAGAGCCATGTGCTGGAGTCACTTTCTTTCGGTTCCTATGTATGGAAATTCCGAAAGGAAGGCAACAAAAATGCCTGGACCTGTTCAGATCCGGCAGTCTATCAGGCGTACACAGATTCCGAATTGTGCGGATTTACCTTTACAGACGATGCGTACATAGCACTTTTTGACCTTATGAAAAAAGCCTATGACATCCATAAATGGAGCTGCAAAAATCCAAGAATGCCGGTGCTTTTTATCAGCGGAGCCGAGGATCCGTGCCTTGGGAATGTCCGTAAGTTTGCCGGGGCAGTCCATGCGATGAGACGTGCGGGATATCTGGATGTAAAAGGCAAGCTTTATCCGGGAATGCGCCACGAGATCCTGAATGAAAAGGGCAAAGAAAGAGTCTGGAGAGATGTTGTGATCTATATGAAGAAGAAAGGATTCTGATATCCGGTGAATAAAAATCTGTTTTTTTCGAAATCCTAAAAACAAAAACGGAGATGTGGATGTGAGGAAAAAACAGATTTTTATGATACTTTTGCTGGCAGTTTTCCTGACTTTAGCAGGGTGCCACGGTGAGAAACAAAGACAAGAAGAGGAACTGTTTGTAAGACAGGTAAGTGAAGAGGGCGTGTGCTCTCTTTTTTATTTATCTTGACTAAATGGGTATGGTATTGGTATAATGTGTTTTGTGAATATTTACCAGATTTGGAGGAGATAAAATGAGAGCAAGCGGCATTTTAATGGGTATATCCAGTATACCGTCAAAATACGGAATGGGATGTTTTTCAAAGGAAGCCTATGAATTTGTTGATCAACTGGAGCAGGCAGGACAGCAGTACTGGCAGATTCTTCCGTTAGGACCTACTGGATATGGAGATTCTCCTTATCAGTCCGTTTCTACTTTTGCAGGAAATCCGTATTTTATCAATTTGGAGGATCTGATCGAGAAGGGACTTCTGACCAGAGGGGAATGTGAGTCCTGTGACTGGGGTGGAAGCGAGTCTTATGTAGATTATGAAAAGATGTACATGTCCAGATATAAACTTCTTCGCAAAGCATATGAGAGAGCAGATCTTTCCAAGGATGAGGATTATGCAGATTTTCTGAAAGAAGAGCAGAACTGGTTGACAGATTACTGTCTGTTTATGGCGATCAAGAATGACCAGAAGGGTATCTGCTGGATCGACTGGCCGGAAGAACTCAAGGACCGTCATTCCAAAGCAGTCAAAGAAGCAGAGAAAGAGCTTGAAGAGGAGATCGATTTCTATCGTTTCCAGCAGTACTGCTTTACCACACAGTGGAGAAAGCTGAAAGCATACGCAAATGAGAAAGGTATCAGCATCATCGGCGATGTACCGATCTATGTGGCACTGGACAGCTCTGACGCATGGGCAAATCCGGAAATGCTGCAGTTTGACAAGGATCACAACCCGAAATCCGTAGCAGGATGCCCGCCAGATGCATTTTCTACAACAGGACAGCTCTGGGGAAATCCTCTTTACGACTGGAAGAAATTAAAAGCGACAGGATATGACTGGTGGGTGCAGAGAATGCAGCACTGTCTTGAATTATACGATGTAGTGAGGATCGACCATTTCCGTGGCTTTGACGAATATTATGCGATCCCATACGGAGAGACGACCGCACAGAAGGGCAAATGGGAAAAAGGACCTGGAATGGATCTTTTCAATACCCTGAACAAAAAGATCGAGAACCTTCGCGTGATCGCAGAGGATCTTGGATTCCTGACAAAGAGCGTTCTGGAAATGCTCAAAGAAAGCGGCTATCCGGGAATGAAAGTCCTGCAGTTTGCTTTTGACGGAAGTGAGAACAGCTCTTATCTTCCATATAAATATGAACATAACTGCGTTGTCTATACAGGAACCCATGACAACGAGACGACCAAAGGATGGCTGGAAAACCTTCAGGGTCATGACAGAGACTTTGTAAGAGAATACATCAACTGCTATGAAGTACCGGTAAATGACTGTGTATGGGCACTGATCCGTACAGCTCTTGCAAGTGTGGCTGACCTGGCGATCATTCCGATCCAGGATTACCTCTGCCTTGGAAACGAAGCACGTATGAATGTACCGGCAACTTTGGGCGACAACTGGAAATGGAGACTGACCAAAGGACAGATTTCTGATATGACTCTGTATCATATGAGAGAGGTTACAAGAATCTATGGCCGTCTTTACAGAGAGCCGGTTGTTGAAACGGAAGAAGAGACCGAGGCTGACGAAAAAGAAGAATTGAACAATTCTGTAAAAGATGATAAGATAAAAAAATAATTTATTTTTTGCAAGTGAGAGGAGAAGCAGATGGAGGAACAGAACAAGCAGTCTGAACAGGAAACTTCCGGAGCAGAACCAAAGGAGCAGGGGACACCGACAAGAAGTTCCATTATCATGCTTCTTGCAGGTGTGTACCTTTTGTATACAGGGTATAAGCTCTGTAAGGATGTACTGGATGGTGTGAATGGCAGCAGCTGGGGATTTTTTGCAGCGGGAGTCGGATTTCTGATCGTTGGAGTTGTTATGCTGGTGGTTGGCGGCAGAGACCTGATGAAGAAGGACAAGGCGAAGCGTGCAGCAGAAGCCGCAGCACAGGAGCAGATCCAGAAACAGCCGGAACCTGCAGAAGAGAAGAAATCTATGAGCATCGCACAGAGAGCACATCTGGCAGACGGACTTGACAATGAAAACGGAGATGACACAGATGCACAGGAAAGCAGTGTCTCCCTGGAAAAGAAACCAGAGGATGAAAAATCTGAATAAATCCTGTAAAATCACATAAGGATCAAAAATGCCGCAGACTTCAGGATCTGCGGCGTTTTTTACGCTTTTTTACAACTTTTTTCGGAGCATCCGGGTTATGTAAGGTTGACCAGCAGAAAAGCTGGACGAGGATGATCCCAATAAAAGCTCCACAGCTGTCAATGCAGACATCGCGGACAGCAGGGGTACGTCCTCCGACAAAAGACTGGTGGTATTCATCCAGTCCTGAAAATCCCACACAGAAGATCCCGGCGAGAAGAAACAGCCAGAAACCTCTCACGCGGTAAACGTAGAGCGGGAAAGAAATGGCAACAGCCAGAAGGAAATATTCTGTCATATGAGCTGCTTTTCGTACATAGAAGTGGATCTGGTCAGCTTCATAACTTAATTCATCGTAACTTTTTTCCTGGTGCAAAACCTCACTTTTGACCTCGACGATCTTGTAACTGATCTTGTAACTTAATTCCCCGGACACCTCCCCGGTCTGGGCTGAAAATGAAAAGATCAGGTACATCATAAGAAGCGCAGGCAGAAAAGATAAAGGCTTCAGTAATGTAATCAGTATTTTCATGGCACTAATAATAGCATGGAAGGTTCGAAATGTAAAGCCCGGGGAGATGTTACAGGCAGTTTTATCACGAACAAAACGCTGGTAAGAGACAGGGGAATATGCTATACTGAGTAGCAGAATGACGAATAAAAATACTGCTGACAGGGAGCTTTTGTGCGGCAGTATGAAAGGAGAAGTGTAAATGAGTTTAGCAGATGTTACTTTTATCAATATGTGCAAAGATGTAATAGAAAACGGAACCAGTACAGAAGGAGAGAAAGTCCGCCCGGTCTGGGAGGATGGAACTTCCGCGTATACGATCAAGAGATTCGGTGTTGTCAACCGCTATGATCTCCGTAAGGAATTTCCGGCACTGACACTCCGTAAGACAGCACTCAAGAGTGCGATGGACGAGATCTTATGGATCTGGCAGAAGAAATCCAACAATATCCATGACCTTCACAGCCATATCTGGGACAGCTGGGCAGATGAAGACGGCTCCATCGGCAAGGCATATGGTTATCAGCTTGGAGTCAAGCACCAGTACAAAGAAGGTATGATGGATCAGGTAGACCGTGTATTATATGACCTTAAGAACAATCCGTACAGCCGCCGCATCATGACAAATATCTACGTGCATCAGGATCTCCATGAGATGAACCTTTATCCGTGTGCATATTCCATGACATTCAATGTGACCAAGGAACCGGGCAAGGATAAGCTTACATTAAATGCGGTACTGAACCAGCGTTCCCAGGATATCCTGGCGGCAAATAACTGGAATGTATGCCAGTATTCTATCCTTCTGATGATGATCGCGCAGGTTTGCGATATGGAAGCGGGAGAACTGGTCCATGTGATTGCAGACTGTCATATTTATGACCGTCATGTACCGGTCATCAAGGAACTGATCAGCCGTACACCATATCCGGCACCGACTGTGAAACTGAATCCGGAGATCAAAGATTTCTATGATTTTACAACGGATGACCTAATCGTAGAAAACTATCAGACCTGGCCGCAGATCAAGAACATTCCGATCGCGATCTGATCGTCAGAAGAAACCAATAAAAACAGAAGGGGATTTTAACATGAATATTATCGTAGCAGCAGACAAAAACTGGGCCATCGGCAAAGATAACAAACTTCTTGTAAGCATCCCGGCAGACATGAAGATGTTCCGCCAGGAGACAACAGGCAAAGTCGTTGTCATGGGGCGCAAGACACTGGAAAGCTTTCCAAACGGACTTCCGCTCAAGAACAGAACCAATATTGTTCTTACCGGAAATAAAGATTACAAGGTAAAAGATGCTATCATCGTTCATACGATCGAGGAACTTCTGGAGGAAATTAAGAAATATCCGTCCGATCAGGTATACTGCATCGGTGGAGACAGTGTGTACAAACAGCTCCTTCCATACTGTGACACTGCACATGTGACCAAGATCGATTTTGCATACGAAGCAGACAGCTACTTCCCGAATCTTGACGAGATGCCGGAGTGGAAAGTGACTGCAGAAAGCGATGAGCAGACATATTTTGACCTGGAATATACATTTGTGAAATATGAGAGAGTAAAATAGGACAGTAAATTTCATAACAGAGCAAAAAACAAGGTGTGGAAAATTCTCCACACCTTGTCTGATCTAACGGGTAAATTATTCGATAACTTTGATCCATCCTTCTGGAGCTTCGATGCGTCCCATCTGGATACCTGTCAGTGTCTCGTACAGTTTCTTGGTTGTCGGTCCCATTTCTTCCATTCCACTTGGGAAATAGATTTCTTTGTCGTGGTCAACGATCTTGCCAACTGGAGAGATAACTGCAGCAGTTCCGCAAAGTCCGCATTCTGCGAAGTCTTTGACTTCATCCAGATATACTTCACGTTCCTCAACTTTGAGTCCGAGATAATGTTCAGCAACATAGATCAGGGAACGACGTGTGATGGATGGAAGGATGCTGTTGGACTTCGGTGTTACAACAGTGCCGTCTTTGGTTACGAAGATGAAGTTTGCTCCACCTGTCTCCTCAACTTTGGTTCTTGTTGCGGAGTCAAGGTACATGTTCTCATCGTATCCCTGACGATGTGCATCCATGATCGCATGAAGGCTCATTGCGTAGTTAAGGCCAGCTTTGATGTGTCCTGTTCCATGCGGTGCAGCACGGTCAAAGTCTGTGACACGGATCGTGATCGGCTTTGCGCCACCCTTGAAGTATGGTCCTACTGGTGTGGTCAGGATACGGAACTGATATTCATCAGCCGGTTTAACACCGATAACCGGGTTGCTTCCGAACATGTACGGACGTACATACAGGGTTGCACCTGAGCCGTATGGCGGTACGTAAGCTTCGTTTGCTTTGATGGTCTTGACAACGGCATCTACAAAACGATCCTCCGGGAATACTGGCATTTCCAGTCTTCTTGCGGAGTTTGCAAGACGCTCTGCGTTGAGGTCAGGACGGAAAGTAACGATATGTCCGTCTTCTGTTGTATAGGCTTTCATGCCTTCGAATACAGTCTGTGCATACTGGAAAACACAGGCACATTCATTCAGTACTACATTCGGGTCTGTGGTCAGTTCTCCTTCATCCCATTTGCCATCCTTGAAGTTGGCAACATAACGATAATCTGTCGGGATATAGCCGAATCCTATGCTGCCCCAGTCAATGTTCTTTTTTTCCATAATATATATTCCTCCATTTCGTATGGCTGTCGTTGTTACTGTTCATTCTGTTTGCAGTAACTTTTGTTTTTATTTTAGCACTTTATTGTGGTGACTTCAATGAAAACTTGTATTTTATACCCCAGTTCGTTATAATATGAAGCAGAGAAGGGGCAGTCTCTCTGAAGGCGGCTCCGTTTTTTTCAGAAAATCAGGTGTATGTGAAATACGATAAAATGGAGGGAAACTTATGTATCGCGACCATACAAAGGTAGTACAGATAGGAAACAGAAAGATCGGAGGAGGAAACCCTGTCCTTATCCAGTCTATGACAAATACCAAGACAGAAGATGTGGAGGCAACTGTCCGTCAGATCCTTGAACTGGAGGCGGCAGGATGTGAGATCATCCGCTGTGCAGTTCCGACAATGGAAGCTGCCGAGGCACTCCGTGAGATCAAGAAACAGATCCACATTCCGCTTGTGGCAGATATCCATTTTGATTATCGCCTTGCGATCGCAGCAATGGAGAACGGCGCAGACAAGATCCGTATCAATCCGGGCAACATCGGAAGCAGAGACAGGATCCAGGCAGTCGTAGATGTTGCAAAGGAGAGAAATATTCCGATCCGTGTCGGCGTCAACAGCGGTTCTCTTGAGAAAGAACTGGTGGAGAAATACCATGGAGTTACTGCCGAGGGATTGGTAGAGAGTGCACTGGACAAAGTCCATATCATAGAAGAAATGGGCTATGACAATCTGGTCATCAGCATCAAATCCTCTGATGTCATGATGTGTGCCAGGGCGCATGAACTGATCGCCCAGAAGACCGACCACCCGCTTCACGTAGGGATCACAGAGGCAGGAACTTTGTATTCCGGAAATATCAAATCAGCAGTCGGACTCGGGATCATTCTGTATCAGGGAATCGGTGACACGATCCGCGTTTCCCTGACAGGAGCTCCGCTTGAAGAGATCAAATCAGCCAAACGAATCCTCAAGACACTGGGGCTTCGCAAAGGAGGCATTGAAGTTGTGTCCTGTCCAACCTGCGGCCGTACCCGTATCGACCTGATCGGCCTTGCAAACAAGGTAGAGGCGATGGTTCAGGACATTCCGCTGGATATCAAAGTAGCGGTCATGGGCTGCGTAGTCAATGGACCGGGAGAAGCGAAGGAAGCGGATATAGGAATCGCCGGTGGAGTCGGTGTAGGACTTCTGATCAAAAAAGGAGAAATCGTAAAGAAAGTACCGGAGGAAGAACTTCTGGATACGTTAAGAGACGAACTGCTCCACTGGGAAGCGTAAGAAAGAGGCATCAGACATGGAAAAAGAATTTTTTGACGTATTTCCAAGCCTGAAGTTGAAAGATCAGCTAAAAGAATGGCTGGAAATGGTCACAGTTTCCAGGGTGACCTGCAATCCTGCAAAAACAAGGCTCTGGGTCTACATCCACAGTGAACGCTGGATCCACAAGAAGTTTATTTTTGCACTGGAAGATCAGATCGAACGGCAGTGTTTCCCGGGAATGGAGATGCGCGTGACTGTGATCGAGAGATTTCATCTGTCGAAGCAGTATTCTCCGTCGAATTTCCTCGAGATCTACCGTGCCAGCATGGAACTGGAACTGAAAAATTACAATATGCTGGAATATAATCTGTTCAAGCGGGCGCAGATTACTTTCCCATCAGATGAGGAGATGGATCTGGTCCTTCCGGATTCTGTGATCTCAAGGGAAAAAAGCGAGATCCTTGTGGAATATCTGCATAAGGTTTTCTGCGAGCGCTGTGGAATGAATCTTAAGATCAACCTTGATTTCCAGGAAGTACAGGAGAGCAAGTACCGCAGAAATGCCGCACTTCAGATCCGGCAGGAAGTTGCCAATGTCCTGAAATATGCAAAACTGACCCCGGAGACTGTCGAAGCACAGGAAAACACAGCAGAAGAAGCGACAAAGGAAAAATCCGACAGTTCCAAAACAAAGGACACCAAAAAATCCGGACAGGAACAGAAATCGAAGTTTTTTGACAAGAAAAAAGGACAGCAGAACGATTATCGTGGAGGCTTCCGTAAGGACAGCAATCCGGACGTTGTATATGGAAGGGATTTTGAAGGAGATACGATCCCGCTGGAGTCAATCACCGGTGAGATGGGCGAGGTCATGATCCGCTGTCAGGTAGAAGAAGTAGAGGAAAGAGAGATCCGAAACGAGAAGACGATCCTGATTCTTACTGTCACAGATTTTACGGATTCCATTGTGATCAAGATGTTCCTTCGAAATGAACAGGTTCCGGAAGTGACCGAACATGTCAGGAAAGGTGCGTTCCTGAAATTCAAGGGTGTCACCACGATCGATCGTTTTGACAGTGAGCTGACGATCGGTTCGATCTCCGGGATCAAGAAGATCGCAGATTTCAGGAGCATGAGGATGGACACCAGTCCGCAGAAGCGAGTCGAGCTTCACTGCCATACCAAGATGAGCGATATGGATGGTGTTACCACAGCAAAGGATCTCGTCAAGCGTGCGTATGAATGGGGACACAAGGCGATCGCGATCACGGACCATGGCGTTGTAC
Source organism: Blautia sp. AF19-10LB (assembly GCF_003461245.1). Lineage (GTDB taxonomy): Bacteria > Bacillota > Clostridia > Lachnospirales > Lachnospiraceae > Blautia_A > Blautia_A intestinihominis. The sequence continues at coordinate 55,474 of NZ_QTWS01000022.1, read as the reverse complement.
AGGCATTCCCGGAGGCAAACCACTGCTTTGATGCATGGGGCGGCTGTGTGCCGAAGGACTCTGATTTCAAGGTACTCTACGGTATGGAAGCGTATCTCGTAGATGACCTCAAGGGGATCGTTACCAACAGCGAGGGACAGTCGATGGACGGCAAATTTGTCGTATTTGATATCGAGACGACAGGATTTTCCCCGCTGACCTGCGAGATCATTGAGATCGGTGCGGTACGTGTCGAAAAGGGCGTGATCACAGACCGTTTTTCCACTTTTGTCAATCCGAAGGTTCCGATCCCGTACAGGATCGAGCAGTTGACCAGCATCAATGATTCTATGGTCATGGATGCACCGGATATCCAGACAATCCTTCCGAAGTTTCTGGAATTTTGTGAGGGCGCGGTCATGGTTGCGCACAATGCAGACTTTGATATGAGTTTTATCATTGAGAACTGCAAGCGTCAGGGACTTCCACAGGAATATACGTATGTGGACACCGTTGGAATGGCACGATTCCTTCTGCCGGCACTGAACCGATTCAAGCTGGATACGGTTGCCAAAGCAGTCGGTGTTTCTCTGGACCATCACCACAGGGCAGTAGATGATGCGGCATGTACGGCCGAGATCTTTGTGCGGTTTGTGGAGATGCTTCGGGAGAGGGATATTTTTGATGTAGATACGCTGAATGAGCAGGGAAATGTCTCTGTCAACACGATCAAGAAACTCCCGACTTATCATGCAATCATCCTTGCCAGAAATGAGACAGGACGCGTGAACCTGTACAAATTGGTAAGCCAGTCTCATCTGAAATATTACAGAAGGCGGCCTCGTGTGCCGAAGAGCCTTTTCCTTGAACTCAGAGAGGGACTTCTGATCGGAAGTGCCTGCGAAGCGGGCGAACTGTATCAGGCACTGCTTCGAAATGCACCGGAACCGGAGATCGCGAGACTTGTCAATTTTTATGACTATCTGGAGATCCAGCCGCTTGGAAACAATGCGTTTATGATCGCAGATGAAAAAAATGACCGCGTAAATTCCAATGGGGACCTGATCGAGATCAACAAGAAGATCGTCAAACTGGGAGACCAGTTCAAGAAACCGGTCGTTGCGACCTGTGACGTACACTTTATGGATCCGGAGGATGAGATCTACCGACGGATCATCATGGCAGGAAACGGTTTCTCGGATGCAGATAATCAGGCCCCGCTTTATCTCCGCACTACAGAGGAGATGCTGGAGGAATTTTCCTATCTGGGAAGTGAGAAGGCGGAAGAAGTCGTTATCACGAACACAAATAAGATCGCGGATATGATCGAGAAGATCTCCCCGATTCATCCGGACAAGTTCCCTCCGGTCATCGAGAATTCCGACCAGGATCTCAAGGATATCTGCTTCAATAAAGCGCATGAGATGTACGGAGAAAACCTTCCGGAGATCGTGGAGGAACGACTGAACCGAGAACTGAACTCTATCATTTCCAATGGATATGCCGTTATGTATATCATCGCACAGAAACTGGTATGGAAGTCCAATGAGGATGGTTATCTGGTAGGCTCGCGAGGATCAGTAGGATCTTCGCTCGCGGCGACGATGTCCGGTATCACGGAGGTTAATCCGCTTCCGCCACATTATCTGTGCCCGAACTGCAAATATCATGATTTTGATTCGCCGGAGGTAAAGAAATTCGGCGGTATGGCAGGTTGCGATATGCCGGATAAGATCTGCCCGAAATGCGGCACGAAGCTGAACAAAGAAGGATTTGATATCCCGTTCGAGACATTCCTTGGTTTCAAGGGTGACAAGGAGCCGGATATCGACCTGAACTTCTCTGGAGAATATCAGGCGAATGCGCACAGATATACAGAGGTTATCTTCGGAAAAGGTCAGACATTCAAGGCTGGTACGATTGGTACCCTGGCAGAGAAAACGGCATTCGGTTATGTCAAGAATTATTACGAAGAGCGTGGCCAGCACAAGCGTTACTGCGAGATCAACCGGATCGTCAAGGGCTGTACGGGAATCCGAAGAACGACAGGCCAGCATCCGGGTGGAATCATCGTTCTTCCGGTAGGTGTAGAGATCGAGAAATTCACACCGGTACAGCATCCGGCAAACGACGAAAACAGTGATATCATCACGACACATTTCGACTATCATTCCATTGACGGAAACCTTCTGAAACTTGATATTCTAGGACACGATGATCCGACAATGATCCGTATGCTCGAGGACCTTACAGGCTTAAGTGCCCGTGATGTACCTCTGGACAGCAAAGAAGTCATGTCGCTTTTTGCAAGTACGGATGCATTGGGAATCAAACCGGAGGATATCGGCGGCTGTAAACTGGGATGCCTTGGAATCCCGGAGTTTGGTACAGATTTCGCGATGCAGATGTTGATCGACACGAAGCCAAAATATTTTTCTGATCTTGTTCGTATCGCGGGTCTGTCTCATGGTACGGACGTATGGCTTGGAAATGCGCAGACTCTGATCGAGGAGGGCAAGGCGACGATTTCCACCGCGATCTGTACGCGAGATGATATCATGATCTACCTTATCAGCATGGGCGTAGAGAGCAGTCTTGCGTTTACCATCATGGAGAGCGTCCGTAAGGGTAAGGGACTTCGTGATGAGTGGGAAGCTACCATGAGAGAACATAAGGTTCCGGAATGGTACATCTGGTCCTGCAAAAAGATCAAGTACATGTTCCCGAAAGCGCATGCGGCGGCTTACGTTATGATGGCGTGGAGGATCGCGTGGTTCAAGGTGTTCAAGCCGCTGGCATATTATGCGGCATTTTTCAGTATCCGTGCGACGGCTTTTTCCTATGAGACCATGTGTATGGGAAGGGAGCGTCTGGACTATTATCTTGCAGAGATCCGCAAAAAAGGCGACGAGGCTTCCAAGAAAGAACAGGATTCGATCCGTGACATGAGGATCGTACAGGAAATGTACGCGAGAGGGATCGAATTCCTTCCGATCGATCTGTACAAGGCAAAAGCAAACAGATTCCAGATCATTGACGGCAAGCTGATGCCGGCACTGAACTGTATCGACGGAATGGGTGACAAGGCGGCAGAAGCAGTTGTAGATGCTGCAAAACAGGGCAAATTCCTGTCAAAAGATGACTTCCGCGACAGGACAAAGGTCAGCAAGACAGTCATTGACCTGATGGACGACCTGGGAATTTTTGGGGATATCCCGCAGTCCAATCAGTTTTCATTATTTGACAATGTGCTTGTCTGAAATTTGGGATTACCGGTATGGGGACCGGATATGCTACCATAGTTAAAGGAGAAGAAGATGAAAAAAGAGGAATTAAGGTATTTACAGAGACTGGCAGAACTGTATCCGACGATCGGAAAGGCATCGACAGAGATCATCAATCTGCAGTCTATTCTGAACCTTCCAAAAGGAACAGAACACTTTATGTCAGATATCCATGGAGAATATGAGGCATTTGCCCATGTGCTCCGCAACGGTTCGGGTGCAGTCCGCAAGAAGATCGACGATGTATTCGGACATACCTTAAGCAACAGTGACAAGCGTGCGCTGGCTACGCTTATCTACTATCCGAAAGAAAAGATGCGTCTGGTCAAAAAGATAGAAGAAGATATGGAAAATTGGTACAAGATCACGTTGTACCGTCTGATCGAAGTCTGCAAGACCACTGCATCCAAATATACCCGATCCAAAGTCCGCAAGGCACTGCCGGCAGATTATGCTTATGTGATCGAGGAACTGATCACGGAGAAGGCAGAAGTCCTGGACAAAGAAGCTTATTATGATTCTATCGTAAATACGATCATTGAGATCGGCCGTGCGGAGAATTTCATCATAGCCCTGGCAGAGCTGATCCAGCGTCTTGTTGTCGATCACCTTCATATCCTGGGAGATATTTTTGACCGTGGACCGGGACCTCATTTCATTATGGACCGTCTGATGGAGTACCATTCTCTGGACATTCAGTGGGGAAATCATGATGCAGTCTGGATGGGAGCAGCTGTTGGACAGCAGTCCTGCATCGCAACAGTCCTCAGAAACAGTCTCCGCTATGGAAATCAGGATATCCTGGAAGATGGATATGGGATCAATCTTCTGCCGCTTGCAACGTTTGCGATGGAAGTATACAAGGATGATCCGTGCAGTGTGTTTGAGATGAAGGGAACTTCTAATTATAATGCAGCCGAGAAAGACCTTGGACAGAAGATGCACAAGGCGATCGCTATCATCCAGTTCAAACTGGAAGGCCAGCTCATCCGCCGTCATAAGGAATTCCACATGGAAAACCGCTGTCTGCTCCATCGGATCGATCCGGAAAAATGCACGATCACACTTCCTGACGGTAAGGAATATCCACTGCTGGATACAAATTTCCCGACGATCGACTGGAAGAAGCCATATGAGCTGAGCACAGGTGAGAAGGAAGTGATGGAACGTCTGGAATCTGCATTCCGTAACTGTGAGAAGTTGCAGAAACATATGAGCCTTCTGCTGGACAAAGGCGGTCTCTACAAGACTTTCAACGGAAATCTTCTGTTCCACGGATGTATTCCTTTGAATGAGGATGGAAGTCTCAAGGAAGTCCAGATCTATGGCAAGACTTACAAGGGCAAAGAACTCTATGATGTACTGGAGGCTTATGTAAGGAGAGCGTTTTTTGCTGTGGACAACGAAGAGCAGCGTAAGGGCAGGGATATCCTCTGGTTTATCTGGGCGAGCCCGAACTCCCCGTTGTTTGGCAAAGACAAGATGACAACATTTGAAAGATATTTTATTGCAGACAAGGCAACGCACAAAGAAGTGAAAGGTGCATATTATCGTCTTCTGGAAAACGAAGAAGTGATAGACAGTCTTCTCAGAGAGTTTGGACTGGATCCTGCGAAGGGGCACATCATCAACGGACATGTGCCAGTACATCAGGGAGAAGGCGAGAGCCCGGTCAAATGCGGCGGCAAAGTTATTGTCATCGACGGTGGTTTCTGCAAAGCATACCACAAGGTTACCGGAATTGCAGGATACACACTGGTATACAATTCCTACGGACTGATCCTCTGTGCACATGAGTCATTTACTTCTGCGGAAGATGCGGTTTCAAAAGAAAGTGATATTGTTTCCAACCGGGTAGCGGTTCATTATACAACAAAGAGAAGACTGGTAGGAGATACAGATACCGGAATTGCTCTCAAGGAAAAGATTGGCGAGCTGATGCAGCTTCTGGACGCATACCGGCGAGGAATCATCAAAGAGAAAAAATAAGGAGAAAAACGACATGGGTGGAATTTTTGGAGTAGCTTCAAAAACCAGCTGCGTGCTGGATTTGTTTTTTGGAATTGATTATCATTCTCATCTGGGAACCAGACGAGGAGGAATGGCAGTTTATGACAAACAAAAGGGCTTTGACCGTGCAATACATAACATAGAGAACTCACCATTCCGTACAAAATTCGACAAAGATGTTTCAGAATTACAGGGAAATCTTGGAATCGGCTGTATTTCGGATAACGAACCACAGCCATTGCTTGTGCGTTCTCATCTTGGAAATTTTGCAATCACAACAGTCGGCAAGATCAACAATATGGAAGAACTGATCGAGAAATGCTTCAAAGACGGATGTACACATTTCCTTGAAATGAGCGGGGGAAACGTAAATCCTACAGAAATGGTCGCATCTCTTATCAACACCAAGGATTCTATTGCAGAGGGGATCCGTTACGCACAGGAAGTGATCGACGGTTCGATGACGATGCTGCTTCTGACTCCGAAAGGACTGATCGCAGCCAGAGACCGCCTGGGACGTACGCCGCTGATCATCGGACGCAAGGAGGATGCACGCTGTGTTTCTTTTGAGAGCCATGCATACATTAATCTTGGATACGAAGATGAGAAATCTCTGGGACCTGGCGAGATCGTTTTTGTGACTTCGGAAGGAATCGAAACGCTTCAGAAACCAGGAGAAAAGATGCGTATCTGTTCCTTCCTCTGGGTATACTATGGATATCCGACTTCGACCTACGAAGGTGTCAATGTAGAGGAAATGCGTTATAAATGTGGTGATATGCTCGCCGAGAGAGATGCAGGACAGGTGCATCCTGACATTGTAGCCGGTGTCCCGGATTCCGGAATCGCCCATGCGATCGGTTATGCGAACCGTTCCGGTGTACCTTTTGCCCGTCCGTTTATCAAATATACACCGACCTGGCCGCGTTCTTTCATGCCGACACAGCAGAGCCAGAGAAACCTGATCGCCAGAATGAAACTGATCCCGGTGCACAAACTGATTAAGGACAAGAGCCTTTTGATGATTGACGATTCTATTGTCCGCGGTACACAGCTTCGCGAGACAACAGAATTTCTTTACCGCAACGGTGCGAAGGAAGTACATATCCGTCCTGCCTGCCCGCCGCTGCTTTATGGATGTAAATATCTGAATTTCTCCCGTTCCAAATCCGAGATGGATCTGATCACCAGGAGAGTGATCGCGAAGAGAGAGGGAGAGAATGTAGATGACAAGATCCTTGCGGACTATGCAGATCCGGATTCCACGAACTACAAGGAGATGCTGGAGGAGATCCGTAAGGAACTTAATTTTACCACCCTGAAATATCATCGTCTGGACGATCTGACTGCATCCATAGATATTGAACCATGTAAGCTCTGCACATACTGCTGGAGCGGAAAAGAGTAACAAAGACAGAGGCTTCTGGTAAGAAACTGTCGGAAAATCGAGGTGACACAGATGAGAAAAAAACAAAGACTTAAGATACTGCTGAAGATCCTGATCTCACTTTTTATTATATTTGGTGCAGCTGCAATTCTGCTGGCAGGGATCAGAAAGACCAGGATCGAGGCAAGACAAAAGCAGGAGGCGATGGAGGCACTTAAGAATGTACCGACGGCAGCTCCGACTGTTTCTGTGACACCTTCTCCGAGTCCGACTCCGAGGCCGACAGCAACACCGACCCCGGTTCCGACGGTCGTGGCGGCTTTTGACCCGAATGATTTCTGGGATTACTGGTACAGTACGGATGGAACTGCAACGATCAATGTCTACGACATCAGTCTGGATAAGATTTCGTTCAGTTTTTATCAGACCGACCGCAATCAGAGCCAGTCTGTTTCGGCAGATGTTACGGCAGAAGTAGCCGGAAATGCAGCAAGATTTGATTTTAACGACTCTGCGGGAAACAGGGCTGCCGGGAATATTATTTTTGATAAAGGACAGCTGTATGTAAGGATTGCGACAGGTGACCCGGTCAGCAGCGTTTATCCGAACGTGAACTGCATCATGAGCAGAGATCAGGTATATCTTGAACCGGACCCGACAGCGACACCGATACCGGAGGAAGAACCGGACCCGACACAGACGGATACACAGACAGGAGAGTACTTTTTCCCGGACAGTGACAGTCGTTATCTGACAGATGAGGAAGTAGCTGTGTACAGTTCGGACCAGCTTGAACTGGCGAAGAATGAGATTTATGCCCGTCATGGCAGACAGTTTGTCACACAGTATATTTCAGATTATTTCAACAGTAAGTCCTGGTATCAGGGAACCATAGATCCGGATACTTTTGATGCACAGCAGGATTCGATCTTTAATGAATATGAGATGGAAAATATTTCCAAGATCGCAGAGTGGGAAGAACGAAAATCCGGTGAGGGGAATTAAATGACGAGCGTGCTGCTGGCTCCGTTTCATAAGTAATGAAAGAAAAAGCACCCGTTTGACATACAGAAAAGATGTGTATGTCAGGCGGGTGTTTTTGACCGCAGATTCATTGTTTGGCTGCTTTGAGTGGCTTGATCGGTTCTTTGTTATCTGTTCGTCCTACAAGATAATCAATGGTGGTATCGTAGTAATCTGCAAGACGGATCAGCATTTCAACCGGAATTCCACGGGAACCTGTCTCGTAGTGAGAGTAAGAACGCTGGCTGATGTGAAGAATCTCACCGAGCTGTTTCTGTGACAGGTCAGAATCAATTCTCAGATCCTGGATACGCTGATATTTCATGGAAAATACCTCCTTCGTTTCTGTAAGTATAAAGTAGTCCGCGGTGTGCTACTGTAAAATGGAGCAAAATGGTCTTCTGAAAAATGAAAAATCGTGTGACTGGATGGGCAGGTTGACCCGTAAAACAAAAAAAGTTATAATATAATTTATTATGATAAAGCAGTGCAGGGCTGTTTTTCAACCCAAAAGGAGCTAGAAATGAGAGTAGATGAGAGATTATTGAAATACGTCAGAGTCTGGACGACCAGTGATGAGGAGAGCCAGACATCACCGACGACAGAGCGTCAGTTTGACCTGGCCAGAATGCTGGTCCAGGAAATGAGAGAGATCGGTATAAAAGATGCAGATATGGATAAGTACGGCTATGTGTACGGGCATGTTCCGGCAACGCCAGGATATGAAGACAAGACAGCCATTGGATTTATCGCACATATGGATACCGCACCGGATTACAGTGGAGAGAACGTGGGTCCGCAGGTCATCGAGGCTTATGACGGAAACGATGTGGGCTTAGGGACTTCCGGCAAAGTACTGTCTCCGGCTGATTTTCCGGAATTAAAGAAACTGGCGGGCAGAACTCTGATCACGACAGATGGAACGACACTGCTCGGTGCCGATGACAAGGCCGGGATTGCAGAGATCCTGACGGCGGTGGAAGAACTGATAAACGGAGATATTCCACATGGAAAAATCGCTGTCAGTTTTACGACCGATGAAGAAGTCGGAAGCGGCGCAAAGCATCTGGATCTGGAAAGATTTGGTGCACCGTATGCTTACACCGTGGATGGAGGTCCGGAGGGCGAGATCCAGTTTGAGAATTTTAATGCGGCATCCGCGGAATTTTATATCCATGGTGTGAATGTCCATCCGGGTGAGGCAAAAGGAATCATGAAAAATTCGCAGAAGATCGCAATGGAGATCCAGGGAATGCTGCCGCCGGAAGAAGCACCGGAATATACAGAAGGATATGAGGGATTTTTCCATCTGATTGAAATGACAGGAACGGTGGAAGAATCCAGGTTGAGCTATCTGATCCGTGATTTCGATTCCGAGAGCTATGCGAACCGCAAGAGGCTGATGCAGGACATTGCAGCGGCTATAAATGAAAAATACGGCGATGGGACAGTAGAACTGATACTCAAAGATTCCTACCGAAATATGCGTGAAAAGATCGAACCATGCATGGAACTGATCGACTACGCAAAGAAAGCGTGCGAGCTGGCAGGTGTAGAACCTGATGCTGCCCCGATCCGCGGCGGCACAGATGGCGCGAGACTCAGCTTTGTGGGACTTCCGTGCCCAAATCTTGGAACTGGCGGCTATGGCTTCCATGGAGCGTTTGAGCATATCACGGCAGAAGGAATGGACAAAGCGAAAGAGATCATCAAAAACATTATCTTACAGTTTACAAAATAAAGTGACAGGAGGTAACTGTTCACGGGTAATATCCCGCGAGGTGTTTTGCCATGAATATGGCAAAATCCCGAGACATACGGGGAAAAATGCCATCACCGAAGGTGATTTGGAATGCATTTTGACCAAGTTACTGTGAACGGAGTGAACAGTAACGACAGGAGCGGCGGATTTGGATCTGCGGCTCCTTTTTTCTTGAATTTCAGAACAGGATAAATTATAATAAAACAAGAGCAGATTTCTTTAAAAAGCCTGGTATTAGTAGTAGGCTTTTCTTTTTTCTATTTTATTTTATATATTTCCAATACAAAACAACAATTGAATATCAGGCAGATCGGGGATGCCACTGAAAGAAAGGAGTACCATGTTTGCGAGTGTATTATCAGCAGCAATCCTGGGCATGGAGGTGCATCCGATCCATGTGGAGGCAGATGTCAGTGACGGCCTGCCTTCTTTTACGATGGTCGGATTTCCTTCTGCACAGGTAAAGGAGGCGCAGGACCGGGTGCGGACAGCCTTAAAGAATAACGGGATCGCACTTCCGCCAAAGAGGATCACGGTCAATTTTGCCCCGGCAGATATCAAGAAGGAAGGAGCGGGATTCGACCTGCCTCTCGCGGCAGCAGTGCTTGCCGCATCCGGGATACTGAAATCGGAGCAGCTTCAGAAAGTTATGATGGCAGGCGAGATCAGCCTGAATGGAAATATCCATGCGATCTCAGGGATCCTGCCAATGATCATCCGGGCGAGGGAAGAAAAATGCCGTTTCTGCGTTGTTCCGGCAGAAAATCTGCGGGAGGCGAGACTGATCCCGGATATGAAAGTGATCGGGGTAAAAGATCTGAATGAGATGATCCAGTATCTGAGAAAACCGGAAAGTTACCACATAGAAGAAGCCGAGATTCTGCTCGCAGAGAACAAAGAGAAAGCAGATTTCTGTGAGATCAAAGGACAGGAAAGTCTTCGAAGGGCAGTAGAGATCGCGGTCAGCGGATTTCACAACCTTCTGATGATCGGACCGCCGGGAGCTGGCAAAACGATGGTTGCCAAGCGGATCCCGGGGATCATGCCGCCTCTGACACTGGAGGAGGGACTGGAATTGACAAAAATCTACAGCATTGCCGGACTTTTGCCGGCAGACGATCCTCTGGTGCGAAGCCGGCCGTTCCGGAGCCCGCACCATACCTGCTCTGCACAGGCACTGGCAGGCGGCGGGCGAAATCCGAGACCGGGGGAAGTTACACTGGCACACAGAGGCGTGCTTTTCCTGGATGAGATGCCGGAGTTTTCCAGAAGGAGCCTGGAGATCCTGAGACAGCCTCTGGAGGATAAGGTGATCCGGATCGCGAGAGTGTATGGGACGTATGAGTTTCCGGCAGATTTTATCCTGTGCGCGGCGATGAATCCCTGTCCCTGCGGACACTATCCGGATATGAACCGCTGCCGCTGTACACCGGCACAGGTTTCGCAGTATCAGGGAAGGATCAGCCAGCCGCTTCTCGACCGCCTGGATCTTTGTGCGGATGTCACGCCAGTCGATTTCGAGGGCCTGAGCAGCAGACGGATCGGAGAATCGACAGACACGATCCGGGAGCGTGTGACAAAAGTACAGGAGCTGCAGCGGGAAAGATACAAGAATGAAGGAATTCAGTTTAACGGAGAACTCAAAGGAAGCCAGATAGAAAAATTCTGCCAGCTGGATAAAGAGGGGAAAAATCTTTTGCAGATGGCTTTTGAACATATGCCGTTCAGTGCAAGGGCATACCACCGCCTGCTCAAAGTCGCAAGGACGATCGCGGATATGGACTACTGTGAAGCCATAAAGAAGCACCATATAGGGGAAGCGTTATCCTATCGTGCATTTGATAAAAAATACTGGAATTAAAGTGTCATAAAAAAGAAAAAGACGAGGTATTTTATATGGAAGAAAAACCAGAAGAAAGAATCCGGCAGATCAGCAGCAAAAGCGCAGAATATCCACAAAAACTGAACAATTACCCCAAAATGCCGGAGATACTTTTTGCGAAAGGAAACCTGCCGGATGCGAAGAAGCCGACAGCAGCGATCGTAGGTGCCAGGGCGTGCAGCCCGTATGGGAGAATCCAGGCTTTTCGCTATGCAAAGATCCTGAGTAGTGCCGGGGTGCAGATCATCAGCGGCATGGCATATGGGATTGATGCAGAGGCACACAAAGGAGCCCTGGAAGGCGGCACACCGACCTATGCGGTTCTTGCGGGAGGTGTCGATATCTGTTATCCGAGCGGGAATCGCCCTTTATATGCCCGCATCCTGAGAGAAAATGGAGGGATCCTGAGTGAGCAGCCACCGGGCATGCGGGCGAGGAACTATTTTTTTCCTGCGAGAAACAGGATCATCAGTGGACTTGCAGATCTGGTACTTATTGTAGAGGCGCGCGAAAAGAGCGGATCGCTTATCACAGCACAGTGGGCGTTGGATCAGGGAAAAATCGTTTATGCGGTTCCGGGACCTGTAAATGAGGCCTTGAGTATGGGGTGTCACAAGCTGATCTATGACGGTGCAGGGATCGCATACAGCCCGGAAATCCTGCTTCGGGAACTGGGGCTTAATTGTGAAAATAAAGTAAAATCACCCGAAAAAAATGACTTAGGACTTGCAAGCGATTTGAAATTGGTGTATAGTTGTCTCGATTTACGACCAAAATCTACGGATTTTCTGATCCAGAAAACAGGACTTCCACCAGAGAAGATCGGGAGCCTTTTACTGGAATTAAAACTGTCGGGCCTGGTCCGGGAGATCGGCAGACATTACTATATAAAAGAGACTTAAGGTAACAAACAGATCCCGGAGAGTTTAGCAAAAGTAGGAGAGGTAGCATGGCGAAATATCTGGTGATAGTAGAATCACCTGCAAAAGTAAAAACCATAAAAAAATTTCTTGGAAGTAATTATGATGTACAGGCATCAAACGGACATGTGAGGGATTTCCCGAAGAGTCAGTTCGGAATCGATGTGGATAACGATTTTGAGCCGAAATATATTACGATCCGTGGGAAAGGAGAGCTCCTTGCGGGACTTCGTAAGGCTGCAAAAAAAGCAGACAAGATCTATCTCGCAACTGACCCTGACCGTGAAGGAGAGGCGATTTCCTGGCATCTGATGCAGGCGTTGAAGGAAGATCCGGCCAAGATGCGCAGGATTTCTTTCAATGAGATTACCAAGACGGCCGTGAAGAATTCTATCAAGCAGCCAAGGGATCTGGATATGAACCTGGTAGATGCACAGCAGGCGAGAAGAATGCTGGACAGAATGGTAGGATATACTATCAGCCCGCTTCTCTGGGTCAAGGTCAAGAGAGGCTTAAGTGCGGGCCGTGTGCAGTCTGTAGCACTGCGTATCATCTGTGACCGTGAGGATGAGATCAATGCATTCATTCCAGAGGAATACTGGAGCCTGGATGGTGAATTCCGTGTCAAAGGAGAGAAGAAACCTCTCAAGGCGAAATTCTACGGCACAGACAAGAAGATGCCGATTCACAATAAGAAAGAAATGGAAGAACTTCTTGCGAAACTGGAAAATGCAGAGTATGAGATCACGGAAGTCAAGAAGGGTGAGCGTATCAAGAATGCTCCGCTTCCTTTTACCACCAGTACTCTGCAGCAGGAAGCATCCAAGACACTCAATTTTTCCACACAGAAGACAATGCGTCTGGCACAGCAGTTATACGAGGGTGTTGACATCAAGGGAAGCGGCACAGTAGGTATCATCACTTATCTGCGTACCGATTCCACCCGAATCTCCCAGGAGGCAGATGCAGCCGCAAGAGAATACATCGGACAGCAGTACGGAGAAGAGTATGTATCTGTAACAGAGAAATCTGTCAAGAAAGAGCAGAAGATCCAGGATGCGCATGAGGCAATCCGACCGACCGACATCACCAGACTGCCGGCAATGATCAAGGAATCTCTTTCCAGAGACCAGTTCCGTCTGTATCAGCTGATCTGGAAACGTTTTACTGCCAGCAGAATGGCGGCAGCCAGATATGAGACAACTTCTGTAAAGATCGGAGCAGGAGAATATACTTTCACCGTTGCGGCTTCCAAGGTAGTATTTGATGGTTTCTTATCCGTCTATACACAGGAAGAGGATAACCAGAAAGGCAATGTCCTGAGTCAGTCCCTGGAAAAAGGCATGAAACTTACTCTGGAAGAACTCAAACCGGAGCAGCATTTCACACAGCCGCCGGCACATTACACAGAGGCGTCCCTCGTCAAGGCGCTGGAGGAACAGGGCATCGGACGACCGAGTACTTATGCGCCTACGATCACAACGATCATCAGCAGACGTTACGTTTCCAAGGAACAGAAGAACCTCTATGTGACAGAACTTGGAGAGGTTGTCAACAACATCATGAAACAGGCATTCCCAAGCATCGTGGATGTGCGCTTTACGGCGATGATGGAAGGCCTTCTGGACTGCGTGGAGGCAGGCACTGTCCAGTGGAAGACGGTTGTCAGAAACTTCTACCCTGACCTCAAGAAAGACGTAGATGCAGCTGAGAAAGAATTGGAAAAAGTTGATATCCAGGATGAAGTCACAGAGGAAGTCTGTGATGTCTGCGGCAGAAATATGGTCATCAAGTACGGACCTCACGGAAGATTTCTTGCCTGTCCGGGATTCCCGGAGTGCAGAAACACCAAGCCTTATTACGAAAAGATCGGTGTTGCCTGCCCGAAATGCGGCAAGGATGTCGTCCTTAAGAAAACACAGAAGGGACGTAAGTATTACGGATGTATTGACAATCCGGAATGCGATTTTATGTCCTGGCAGAAACCGTCAGACAAGAAGTGCCCTGTCTGCGGAAGCTATATGATCGAAAAAGGAAATAAACTGGTCTGCAGTCAGGAAACCTGCGGTTATGTAGAGGCAAAAACAAAAGAAGAAGACTGAATATAAGAATTTTCTGAAAATGCAGATAAAATCGAAAAAAATATAAAAATATCTTGCTTTTTCGTGGTGAAGCGTGTACTATTATCTTATAAAGATGGTTACATCGAATAAATCATTGAAGGAGGCCAAGATGAGCGTTCAGTTGTTAGATAAAACAAGAAAAATTAACAAACTTTTGCACAATAGCAGTTCCAGTAAGGTTGTGTTCAATGACATCTGTCAGGTTCTGATGGAGACTTTAAGTTCCAATATCCTGGTACTGAGCAAGAAGGGCAAAGTCTTAGGCATCAGTTTATGCCCGGGTGTGAAAGAAATAACTGAACTGATTGAGGATAACGTTGGCGGACACGTAGATGAATTGTTGAACGAGCGTTTTTTGGGAGTTTTATCAACTAAGGAAAATGTGAATCTTCAGACTTTAGGGTTTGAGCACGTTGACAGCAGCTGCCAGGGTATCATCAATCCGATCGATATCGCCGGCGAACGTCTGGGAACAGTTTTCATGTATCGTGATAATAAGCCATACGATATCGAGGATATCATTGTCAGTGAATACGGCACAACCGTAGTAGGGCTTGAAATGATGCGTGCAGTGCACGAAGAGAATGCAGAAGAGGACCGTAAGCAGCAGGTTGTCAAATCAGCCTTCAACACTCTGTCATTCTCCGAACTGGAAGCAATCATCCATATCTTTGACGAGTTGGATGGAGAAGAGGGAATCCTGGTTGCGAGCAAGATTGCAGACCGCGTGGGAATCACCAGATCCGTGATCGTAAATGCGCTCCGTAAATTCGAGAGTGCAGGTGTTATCGAGTCCCGTTCTTCCGGTATGAAGGGAACCTACATCAAGGTTCTCAATGAAGTGATCTTCGATGAACTCGAAGAAATCAAAGCACAGAGAAACAAGAAAGCATGATCAGAGACTGATCAGAAATAAGAATCTAAGAAAGCTCTTTTTCATCGGGCGTATGTCTGGTGAGAAGGAGCTTTTTTTCGCGCTGTACAGCAAGGAGGCACCGGATGCGTGTCCGCTGATCCTGTATAAAAAATTACTGAAAAACAGTAAAATAAGAAAATTAAAGAAAATCAAAGAAAAAAAGAGATAATATCTAAATATACAGTGATTTATGACGATGAAAAGAGTTGCAGAAAATAACGGAATTAAATAATATAAGGACAGTGATTAGCACTCAAACGAAATGAGTGCTAGTAATCGAAAAGCAAGGAAACAATAAAGGAGGAAAATAGATCATGAAATTAGTACCTTTAGGCGACAGAGTTGTATTAAAACAGTTAGAAGCAGAGGAAACAACAAAATCCGGTATCGTACTTCCGGGTCAGGCACAGGAGAAACCACAGCAGGCAGAAGTTATCGCTGTAGGACCTGGCGGAGTTGTTGAAGGCAAAGAAGTTAAAATGGAAGTTAAAGTAGGAAACAAAGTTATCTACTCCAAATACGCAGGAACAGAAGTAAAACTTGACGGCGAAGAATACATCATCGTAAAACAGAATGATATTCTTGCAATCGTTGAATAATTATATTAAATCGACATTATTTTAGGAGGACAGTCATCATGGCAAAAGAAATTAAATTCGGCGCAGAAGCAAGAGCCGCACTTGAAGCTGGTGTAAACAAACTTGCAGATACAGTAAGAGTAACGATCGGACCAAAAGGAAGAAACGTAGTACTTGACAAACAGTTTGGTGCTCCGCTCATCACAAACGATGGTGTTACGATCGCAAAAGAGATCGAACTGGAAGACGGATTCGAAAACATGGGCGCACAGCTCATCAAAGAAGTTGCATCCAAGACAAATGATGTAGCTGGTGATGGTACTACAACAGCAACTGTTCTTGCTCAGGCAATGGTTCACGAAGGAATGAAGAACCTGGCAGCAGGCGCTAACCCGATCATCCTCAGAAAAGGAATGAAAAAAGCTACTGACACAGCAGTAGAAGCTATCAAAGAAATGAGCCAGAAGATCAGCGGCAAAGCACAGATCGCAAACGTTGCTGCAATCTCTGCAAGTGATGAAGAAGTTGGTCAGCTCGTTGCAGACGCAATGGAAAAAGTTTCCAACGACGGTGTTATCACAGTAGAAGAATCCAAGACCATGCATACAGAACTTGACCTGGTAGAAGGTATGCAGTTTGACCGTGGATATATTTCCGCATACATGTCCACAGACATGGAAAAAATGGAAGCAAATCTGGAAGATCCATACATCCTGATCACTGATAAGAAGATCAGCAACATTCAGGAGATCCTTCCGTTACTGGAGCAGGTTGTTCAGGCAGGTGCCAAACTTCTCATCATCGCTGAGGATGTGGAGGGTGAAGCTCTGACAACTCTGATCGTAAACAAATTAAGAGGAACCTTCCAGGTAGTAGCTGTCAAAGCTCCTGGATATGGTGACAGAAGAAAAGAAATGCTTCAGGATATCGCTATCCTGACAGGCGGACAGGTAATCTCTGATGAACTTGGACTGGACCTCAAAGAAGCTACCATGCAGCAGCTTGGACGTGCAAAATCTGTCAAAGTTGCAAAAGAAAACACAGTTATCGTTGACGGACTTGGAGACAAGAAAGCGATCGAAGACCGTGTTGCACAGATCCGTGGACAGATCGAAGAGACAAAATCCGAATTCGACAAAGAAAAATTACAGGAAAGACTTGCAAAACTGGCAGGCGGCGTAGCTGTTATCCGTGTTGGTGCTGCAACTGAAACTGAAATGAAAGAAGCAAAACTTCGTCTGGAAGATGCTCTTGCAGCTACAAGAGCAGCAGTAGAAGAAGGAATCATCGCAGGCGGTGGATCTGCTTACATCCATGCTTCCAAGAAAGTTGCTGAACTGGTTGCAACTCTGGAAGGTGATGAGAAGACAGGTGCAAATGTTATCCTCAAATCTCTGGAAGCTCCGTTATTCCACATTTCTGCAAATGCAGGACTGGAAGGTTCTGTCATCATCAACAAAGTAAGAGAATCTGAGCCAGGAATCGGATTTGATGCCCTGAACGAGAGATATGTAGACATGGTAGGAGCAGGTATCCTTGACCCGGTTAAGGTTACAAGAAGTGCCCTTCAGAACGCTACAAGTGTTGCATCCACTCTGCTTACAACAGAATCCGTAGTTGCAACGATCAAAGAAGATACTCCGGCTATGCCGGCAGGCGCACCAGGAATGGGCGGAATGATGTAATTAAAGTTTTCTAAATATCAGACCAGCGTCATAGACGCTGGTCTTCTTTTATGATAGAATAATGAAAAACAAAAGAAAGGAAAACAGAGATGAGTGATTTATATTCTGAATTTCTGGTAAAGAAAGAGCCGACATCCAAAGACGTCATAACAAAATATGGCCTGATCGGTCTGACCGTGCTTGCCGCTGTAGCAGGACTTTTATTCAATTTCCTGTTCCTTCTGGCAGCAGTTGTGCTTGGAATCGCATGCTACTTTATCGTGCCGAAGACAGACCTCGAATACGAGTATCTTTTTGTAAACGGAGAGATGGACATTGACATGGTCATGGCGAAATCCAAACGTAAGAAGGCCAAGACAGTGAACATCAGGGAGGCTGACCTTGTAGCCCCTCTGGATTCACACCGCTTGGATTATTACAACAGCAACAGTAAGATGAAGACACTGGACTATTCTTCCGGAAATCCATCCCATAAGCGTTTTGCGATCATCACCAGGGACAAGGGCGAGAACTGCAAGATCATTATCGAACCGGATGAAACGATGCAGCAGGCTATCAAAAATTCAGCCCCGAGCAAAGTTTTTTTGGATTGACACTGTAAATTATTTTTGTTAAACTATGGAACAAATTCAAAATAACATAATATACAAGGGAGGAAATGCAATGGGTACTATCATTGGTGAAGGAATTACATTTGACGACGTTCTTTTAGTTCCGGCTTATTCAAAAGTAATTCCGAATCAGGTAGATGTCGCAACGTATTTAACAAAGAAGATTAAACTGAACATTCCTATGATGAGCGCAGGAATGGACACAGTTACTGAGCACAGGATGGCGATCGCCATGGCGAGACAGGGCGGTATCGGTATTATTCACAAGAATATGACTATCGAAGCACAGGCAGACGAAGTAGACAAGGTAAAACGTTCTGAGAACGGTGTTATCACAGATCCATTCTTTTTATCCGCTGACAATACCCTTGAAGATGCGAACAACCTGATGGCGAAATTCCGTATCTCCGGTGTTCCGATCACAGAGGGAAGAAAACTGGTCGGTATCATTACCAACCGTGACCTCAAATTCGAAACAGACTTTTCCAAGAAGATCGGAGAGTGCATGACATCCGAGGGACTGATCACAGCCAAGGAAGGAATCACTCTTGAAGGGGCAAAGAAGATCCTTGCCAAATCCCGCAAAGAAAAATTACCCATTGTAGATGACGACTTTAACTTAAAAGGTCTGATCACGATCAAGGATATCGAGAAACAGATCAAATATCCACTTGCAGCCAAGGACGCACAGGGACGTCTGCTCTGCGGTGCAGCCGTTGGTATCACAGCTAACGTTCTTGCACGTGTAGATGCACTTGTTAAGGCAAATGTAGACGTTATCGTTGTAGACTCCGCACATGGACATTCCGAGAATATCCTCCGTGCAGTACGCCAGATCAAGGATGCATATCCGGATCTTCAGGTGATCGCAGGAAACGTTGCCACAGGAGCAGCTACCAAGGCTCTGATCGATGCCGGTGTAGATGCTGTCAAAGTTGGTATCGGACCTGGTTCCATCTGTACGACACGTGTCGTTGCAGGTATCGGTGTTCCACAGATCACAGCTGTTATGGACTGCTATGAAGTAGCTAACCGCTATGGTATCCCGATCATCGCAGATGGCGGAATCAAATACTCCGGAGATATCACCAAGGCGATCGCAGCAGGAGCCAATGTCTGCATGATGGGAAGCATCTTTGCAGGATGCGACGAGAGCCCGGGAACTTTCGAACTGTACCAGGGACGTAAATACAAAGTATACCGTGGTATGGGATCTATCGCAGCCATGGAGAACGGCAGCAAGGACCGCTACTTCCAGCAGGATGCGAAGAAACTCGTTCCGGAAGGTGTAGAAGGACGTGTAGCATACAAGGGACATGTTGAGGACACTGTATTCCAGCTTATGGGCGGTCTTCGTTCCGGTATGGGATATTGTGGAGCAGAAACCATTGAGAAGCTTAAGACAACCGGAAAATTCATCAAGATCTCCGCTGCATCCCTCAAAGAATCTCATCCGCACGACATCCACATCACCAAGGAAGCTCCGAACTACAGCGTGGATGAATAATTGTTTTGATTTTTATTCTTGCGAAACTAAATAAAGTAGTATATTATGTAATTGTTCGCAGGTAGTATCCCGCGAGGTGTTTTGCCATGAATATGGCAAAATCCCGAGACATACA
>NZ_QTWS01000022.1:0-35682 GCF_003461245.1 Blautia sp. AF19-10LB | reverse complement strand
TGCCATGAATATGGCAAAATCCCGAGACATACAGGGCAAAATGCTATCACCGTAGGTGATTTGGAATGCATTTTGACCAAGTTACTGTGAACGAAGTGAACAGTAACATATTATGATATTATAACGACTGCATGACTGGCGGAAGTAGGATCACCTACAGGGAGTGCAGTAAGTAACGTGCCGACCGCCTGGGCAGCCTGTGTAAGCAACAGACTACCTAGGCGGTTTTTGTATCTTATTACAACACTAAAGGAGACGAATCATGGAAAGAATTTCACTGGAAAATGAACTGAAAAGCAACTCTTATCCGGGAAGAGGAATCATCATTGGACGTTCCGCAGACGGAACCAAAGCAGTAACAGCTTATTTTATCATGGGAAGAAGTGAAAACAGCAGGAATCGAGTATTTGTCGAGGATGGAGAGGGAATCCGCACACAGGCATTTGATCCATCCAAACTGACAGATCCGAGCCTGATCATTTATGCTCCGGTACGTGTACTGGGAAATAAGACAATTGTGACAAACGGCGATCAGACAGACACGATCTATGAAGGAATGGACAAACAGCTCACCTTCGAACAGTCCTTAAGATCCCGCGAATTTGAGCCGGACGGACCGAACTATACACCAAGGATCTCCGGTGTCATGCACATCGAAAACGGCGAATACAGTTACGCAATGTCAATCCTCAAGAGCGACAACGGAAATCCGGATGCCTGCCTCCGTTACACTTACGCATACGAAAAAGCAATTCCAGGTGAGGGACGTTTCATCCACACTTACAAATGCGACGGAAATCCGCTCCCAAGCTTTGAAGGAGAACCGAAACTCGTAGATATTCCGGACGATATGGAAGCATTCACAGAACTTCTCTGGAACAGCCTGAACGAAGATAACAAAGTTTCCCTGTTTGTACGTTACATCGACATCGCAACAGGAAACTATGAGACAAAGATCGTAAACAAAAACAAGTAAGATACGGAGGATGAGATAAGATGAACGAATTACAGTTAAAATACGGATGCAACCCGAACCAGAAACCTTCCAGGATCTACATGGAGGACGGAAGTGAGCTTCCGATCAAAGTTCATTCAGGAAGACCTGGATATATCAACTTCCTCGATGCATTCAATGGCTGGCAGCTTGTACGTGACCTCAAGAAAGCAACAGGACTTCCGGCAGCAACTTCTTTCAAGCATGTTTCTCCTGCAGGTGCAGCAGTCGGACTTCCGCTGACAGAAACACTTGCAAAGATCTACTGGGTAGACGATATGAACTGGAAAGAATTTTCCCCGCTTGCCTGCGCTTATGCAAGAGCGAGAGGCGCAGACCGTATGTCTTCTTTCGGTGATTTTATTTCTCTTTCTGATGTCTGCGACAAAGACACAGCAATGCTGATCAAGAGAGAAGTTTCCGATGGCGTGATCGCACCGGGTTACACTGAGGAAGCCCTTGAGATCCTCAAACAGAAGAAAAAAGGCAATTACAACGTGATCGAGATCGATCCGGATTATGTACCGGCTCCACTGGAACACAAGCAGGTATATGGTGTGACTTTCGAACAGGGACGTCAGGAGCTTGCAATCGATGACGAGCTGATCTCCAACATCGTAACCGAGAGTAAAGAACTTACAGAAGAAGCAAAGCGCGACCTTAAAGTTTCTCTGATCATCCTGAAATATACACAGTCCAACTCCGTATGCTTTGTCAAGGACGGACAGGCGATCGGTGTCGGCGCAGGACAGCAGTCCCGTGTACACTGCACCAGACTTGCAGGACAGAAGGCAGATAACTGGTTCCTCCGTCAGAGCCCGCAGGTTCTTTCACTTCCATTCAAAGATACCATCAGCAGAGCAGAGCGCGACAATGCGATCGATGTTTATATCGGCGACGAATACATGGATGTTCTGGCAGATGGAGCATGGGAGAACGTATTCACAGAGAAGCCGGCAGTCTTCACAAAAGAAGAGAAACGTGCATGGCTCGATCAGCTTACCGATGTAACACTCGGATCTGATGCATTCTTCCCGTTCAGTGATAACATCGAACGCGCACATAAGAGCGGCGTGAAATTTATCGCACAGCCAGGTGGCTCTGTGAGAGATGACGCAGTGATCGAAACATGTAACAAATATGGAATGACAATGGCGTTCACAGGAATCCGTCTGTTCCACCACTAAGAATAAAGAACAGGTCTGAAATATAAATTTCAGATACAGCAGAGGAAACTTTGGTTCGGGAAATCCCATCAAAGTTTCCTCTGCTTTTTGTATAGATAATATCTGACAGATAAAGAATTACAGACAAAAAAAGAACCAGGACTAAATCCTGATTCTTAAGAGCGATAGACGGGGCTCGAACCCGCGGTCTCGACCTTGGCAAGGTCGCGCGTTACCAACTACGCCACTATCGCATGTGTTCTGTTTGGAAGTCTTATTTGTTTTCCTCAGCGACAAGACATACTATACCAGATGAATTTGTATTTGTCAAATGTTTTTTTGAAAAAAATTAAAAAAATTTCAAAAATATTTTCCAGCATAAAAAACGGTGAAAATTTTGTGTAAATTTTGAAATCACGAAGTTCATGTGCTACAATACACACAGAATCGCCGGGAGACTGGCGAAGGTAAATCAGAAAGAGGTGACAAGATCTGTGAATAAGAGAACGACGGCTTTTTTACTGGGGAGTGTATTGTTGTGTCATGCATCTCTGGTTTATGGCGAAGTTCCAGATTATAATACTGTAGTAGAGGATACACAGAAAAAAAATAAGGCTGTGCAGATGTTTGAAACAGATGACGGCAAGGGAAATACGGTTCAGGTGGCAGCACATCAGGAGACACTCTATGTGACAGCCAGAAAGACAGGAATCTATACGATGCCTTCTGACAGCAGTGCAGAGCTTGCAGCGGTATCGCTCGGAGATCAGGTGGAACAGACTGCGATCTGCGACAATGGCTGGAGCAAGGTGGAAGCTGAGGCTGACGGAGAGAAAGTCATAGGTTACATACAGACACAGGCACTTAACAGCGAGAATCAGATCGTATCGATGGATGCAGAGGAGGTTGAAGTAACGTCCGACAGCAGTATTCTGGATTATCCGGGAAAGAAGGACGGAGAGGTTGTCGGAGAAGTCCTGGAACTGGACGAGGTGAAGCGGACAGGAACTGTCAACAATGTCTGGAGCAGGATCGAATACCAGAATGCGGACGGCACAGAGCAGGAAGGCTATATCCCGACAAGCTGTCTGAATGTCTCAGATGGTCAGGAGAGTACAGAAGCTTCCATAGATACGAAGAAAGATGCAGGCACTCTTCACAAAAGCAGTGGAAAAGGAGTCTTTTCGGATGCGCTGGAAACAGATGAGAGTGTTACTGAACAGAATGGCGTTCAGATCGGAAAGGCAGTAGCAGCCTCATCAGATGCCAAGCTTAAAGACCTTGGTGTGTTCAAGATCACACATTACTGTCCGTGCAGCATCTGCTGCGGGCCATATGCCAACGGAATCACTTCAACAGGTGTGACAGCGACGACAAACCATACGATCGCTGTAGATCCGTCTCAGATTCCTTACGGAAGCAAGGTCGTGATCAATGGACAGGTTTATGTGGCAGAGGACTGCGGCGGCGCGATCAAGACAAACTGCATTGACATTTATGTGGCAACACATGCAGAGGGAGAGGCAAAGGGCGTTTACTACACCGACGTTTATCTCATTCAGTAAATAAATATTCTGGAACAAAAAGATCTCCGGCAGAACCGATTTACGGAATCCTGCCGGAGATTTTTTATAAAAAGTTATCTTGCCATGGTATAGATCTTTTCCATGTCTTTCATATTGAGCTGCTTGAACACGCCGATCGTGCGGGTATCTTCATAACTGCACTTAAAAGCGAGTTCATGGATCTGCTGATCATCAAGGTCAAGTCCAAGTTCATGCAGGCTGACAGGCATCTTGATCGAACGGAAAAAGTCCTCCATTGCCTCGATTCCTGCCAGGGCGGTCTTTTCGAAATCAAGGCCGCACGGGATATCGAATACGTTGGTCGCAAACTGTGCGAAACGCTCCGGATTTACATCGTATACATATCTTGCCCAGCTTCCCCAGATCGCTGCAAGACCGGCACCGTGAGTGACATCATAGAGTCCGCCAAGCTCGTGCTCAAGCTGGTGACATGCCCAGTCGCCACCGCCGGTTCCACATCCGGTCAGACCATTGTGAGAGAGGCTTCCTGCCCACATGATCTCTGCGCGGGCTGTGTAGTTGTCAGGTTCCCTCATAAGAATACGTGCGTTGTAGATGACAGTCTGCATCAGAGATTCACTGATGCTGTCTGTGATCTCCATAGTCTCGATATTGACGAAATAACGCTCCATGGTGTGCATGAGGATATCCACACAGCCGCTCTCCGTCTGATACTGCGGAAGGCTGTAGGTAAGCTTCGGGTTCATCAGGGCAAATTTCGGACGGCAGAGATCGCATTTGGCAGCACCTCGTTTCAGCCAGCCATCCTCATTGGTGATGACAGAGGAATTGCTCATCTCACTTCCGGAAGCTGCAATGGTAGGGATGACGCCGATCGGAAGACAGGCAGTCGGAACTTCTGTCTTGAGATAAAAATTCCAGACATCTGTCCATGGATTTGCAACGCCGTACCCGATCGCCTTGGCAGAGTCAATAACACTTCCACCGCCGACAGCGAGAATGAAATCTACGTTTTCTTTCTTACAGAGCTCGATACCTTCACGTACTTTGGAAAGACGCGGGTTCGGGACAACGCCGCCCAGGGTAACGAAATCAATGCCGGCATCAGTAAGACATCCGGAAACTTCGTCGATCAGCCCGGAAGCGACGGCACTCTTGCCTCCGTAATGGATCAGAACTTTGTGACAGTTCTCTTTCTTCAGAATATCACCGATCTGCAAATGAGAATCTTTACCAAAAATAACCTTTGTAGGGGCAAAATATTCAAAACTGCGCATAATAGTTACTCCTTATATACATTTAAAATAAATGACAAATTTAGAAACAACATAAATATAACATAATTGTAAAGAGAAATACACAAAAAAATTTTGGATTTTTCAATGCCCTGTCAGGAATGAAGCGAAAACATTCTGGACATTTCTTCTCTGGTGTAATATTATAAAATAACAAAAAGGCAGGTGATAAAATGGAAAATATAGTGATCATCGGTGCAGGTCCCGCCGGTATCTCAGCCGCTCTGTATGCTGCAAGGGGAAACATGAATCCGCTTGTCATCAACAACGGCATCGGAGCACTGGAAAAGGCGGAGAAGATCGAGAATTATTATGGACTGGAACAGCCGCTTTCCGGTAAGGAACTCTACGAGAGAGGGATATCTCAGGCGGAAGCCCTGGGAGTGCGTATCCTGGATGCAGAGGTCCTTGGGATCAGTGGTTTTGATACATTTACTGTCAAGACGACAGCAGGTGATTTTGACACAGTCAGCGTGATCCTGGCGACAGGAGGGAAGCGCAGTGCCCCGAAGATTCCGGGACTTAAGGATTTTGAAGGAAGAGGTGTCAGCTACTGCGCGGTCTGTGATGCCTTTTTTTACAGAGGAAAGGAAGTTGCCGTTGTCGGAAACGGTGAGTTCGCCCTTCATGAAGCAGAGGAACTTCGGAATGTCACGCAGGATGTGACCATCTATACGGATGGGAAGGAACCGGAATTTTCCAGAGAACATCCGATCGCAGTCAATACGATGAAGATCCAGGCGATCGAAGGCGATGACAAGGTTTCCGGACTTCTGATGCAGAGTGATACAGCTGCACAGGATGCGGAAGCACCAGAGAGCTCTTTTTATCCTGCGGACGGTGTCTTTGTGGCACTCGGTACGGCAGGAAGCACAGAGATTGCCAGACAGATGGGAGCAGAGATCACCGATAAGGGAAATATCAAAACCGACGAAGAGATGGCGACAACGATTCCGGGACTTTTTGCCGCAGGAGACTGCACAGGCGGACTTCTCCAGGTTTCCAAGGCCGTTTACGAAGGCAGTATGGCAGCCATCAGCGCCGGCAAATATGTCCGGCACAAAAAGGTATCATAAATAAAAATCAAGAAACACTAATCGTGGATCGAAATATCAAGGAGGAAGCATTATGGCAAAAACAATTACAGCAGAGAATTTTGAGCAGGAAGTTCTTAAGTCAGAGAAACCGGTATTACTGGATTTCTGGGCAACATGGTGTGGACCGTGCATGCGTCAGGGACCGATCGTTGAGGAACTGGCAGAGGAAGGATACTGCGTAGGCAAGATCGATGTTGACCAGCAGCCTGGTCTTGCACAGCAGTTCCGTATCATGAGCATCCCGACACTTCTGATCTTTAAGGATGGCAAGGAAGCAGAGCGTTTGGTTGGTCTGACTCCAAAAGCTGCGATCAAGGAACTTCTGGACAAATAAGGTCCGGGAAGGTTTATAAGATTTATGAAAATATTACTGGCAGCATGTAATGCGAAATATATTCATTCAAATCTTGCAGTATACGATCTCAGGGCATATGCATCCGCTTATCAGGAGCATATTCTCCTGGGAGAATATACGATCAATCAGACAAAAGACGAGATTTTGAAGGATATTTATTTAAGTGGAGCAGATGTAGTCTGCTTTTCCTGCTATATATGGAACATTTCTTTTGTCAGAGATCTGCTTGAGGATCTTCACAAGATCCTTCCAGATGTAAAATTCTGGACGGGAGGTCCGGAGGTTTCTTTCGATGCGGAAGCTTTTCTTCGGAGGACTCCGCAGGTGACCGGTGTCATGGTTGGTGAGGGCGAAAAGACGTTCCTCGAGCTTGTGCGTTATTATGTGGACGGTGTGGGAACTTTATCTGAGATTCCAGGGATTGCTTATCGTGAAGGCGAGGAGATCCATCACAATGGATGGAGAGAACTTACGGATCTAAGTGAGATTCCTTTTGTATATGAACATCTGGAGGACTTTGAGAACAAGATTATTTATTATGAGAGCAGCAGGGGATGTCCTTTTTCCTGCAGTTACTGTCTTTCTTCTATTGATAAGAAGCTCAGGTTCCGTGATCTTGACCTGGTCAAGAAAGAATTACAGTTTTTCCTGGATCACAGGGTGCCGCAGGTCAAGTTTGTGGACCGTACGTTTAACTGTAAGCACGAGCACGCAATGACGATCTGGAAATATATCCTGGAGCATGACAATGGGATCACGAATTTTCATTTTGAAGTTTCGGCAGACCTTCTCCGGGACGAAGAAATGCAGCTTATGAGCAGGATGCGTCCCGGACTTATCCAGCTTGAGATCGGTGTACAGTCCACAAATCCGGACACCATTCATGCGATCCACAGACATATGGATCTTGACAAATTGGAGAGATGTGTTGCGAAGGTGCACAGCTTTGGAAACATCCACCAGCACCTGGATCTGATCGCAGGACTTCCGTATGAGGATTATGATACTTTCCACCGTTCTTTTAATGATGTGTACAGGATGAAACCGGATCAGCTCCAGCTTGGTTTCCTCAAGGTGCTCAAGGGTTCCCTGATGGAAAAAGAAGCAGAGAAATACGGGATCATGCATAAAGAAAAAGAACCATACGAAGTGCTTTCTACTAACTGGCTGTCCTATAAGGAAGTCCTGAGACTTAAGATGGTAGAGAGTATGGTGGAAGTTTATTACAACAGCGGACAGTTTCAGAACACACTGGAATATCTGGTGCCGCAGTTTGCGGATGCGTTTACCTTTTATGAGAAGCTGGGAGCTTTTTATGAGAAAAAAGGCTACAGCGAGATCTCACATTCAAGGATGCGCCGTTATGAGATCCTGCTGGAATTTCTCCGTGAGGAAACAGATCTCGATGCGGATGTGGCAGCACAGCATATGCTCTATGATCTGTACTTAAGAGAAAAACTTAAGAAACGTCCTTTGTTTGCAGCAGATCAGAAACCGTATGAAAGTGCTGTATGGACTTACCGTAAGAAACATAAGATTTCAAAAACAGCACACATAGAAGCTTTCCCGGATGGGACAACAATTCTGTTCGATTATGAAAACAGAAATCCACTGTCCAATAATGCACACACAGAAACGATAGAGCTGGATTTGGACAACATAGAATGAGGTGATAAAAATGGGAATGTTTGATCCGAAAAAAAGAAAAATATTTGCTGCTGTGATCGCAGTCATTCTTGTCCTTGCAATGGTAGTTCCAAGTGTTCTCTCCATTCTTTTATAAGAGGTATAAGATGAAACGGAGGATGAACATATGAAACTGGGGCAGCAGGCAATGGAGGCACTTAAAAGTCAAATCGACGGTGCACTTGAGATCGGAGATGATCTGGTTGTTGCGGGCGTGATCGCAATTGAGGGAACACAGATCCTGATCGAGAAGGAGAAAGAAAAGCTTCTTGAATATTTTTCAGATGGATTTCTCTGGAATACCGTCCGTACACTGGAGAAGTGCAGAGTACCGGAGATGCTTTCTGAGCCTTTTAAGGATGAGATCCATGCCAGATATGATCTGGGAACAGGCGGTGTTTTGAGCGGTCTGTGGAAGATGACAGAGGCTTCCGGAACAGGACTTCGTGCAGACCTTCGTGCGATCCCGGTCCGCCAGGAAACAATAGAGATCTGTGAGAGACTGGATGTAAATCTGTACAAATTACTGTCAGATGGTGCTGTCCTTCTGGGGTGTACAGATGGGGCGAAAGTTGTACAGGAATGTCTTCATCAGCAGATCCCGGCGGCAGTGATCGGCAAGGCTGTTGAGGGGAATGACCGGCTTCTGTACAGCGGCGGGCTGACCCGCTATCTGGAACGTCCTTCTCAGGATGAACTGACCAGATTTTCCTGGGGAGAGAAATGGAGAAAAGATAAGAAATGGCAAGACTGAATATCGTACTGCATGAGCCGGAGATACCGGCAAACACAGGAAACATTGGCAGAACCTGCGTGGCGACAGGGACAAGGCTTCACCTGATCGAGCCGCTGGGGTTCAGCCTGAGTGAAAAAGCAATCAAACGTGCCGGGATGGACTACTGGAAGGATCTGGATGTGACTACCTATCTGGATTACGAAGAATTCCTTCAGAAAAATCCCGGAGCGAAGATCTACTACGCAACAACCAAAGGACTTCAGACCTATACAGATGTTAAATTTGAGGACGACTGTTACATCATGTTTGGCAAAGAAAGTGCCGGAATCCCGGAGGAGATCCTTATGAAACATAAGGAAAACTGTATCCGCATTCCAATGATCAATGACATTCGGTCACTGAATCTGAGCAATTCAGTGGCAATCGTTCTGTATGAGGCACTGCGTCAGAACAACTTTGACCACATGCAGCTCCAGGGAGAACTGCATGATCATAAATGGGAATAAATTCCCGGCAAAATCAAATAAAGCTGCACTGCTGACCGAAAAGGAGGGATCTGCATGGAACTGGAAAGATATCGTATCTACTCGGAAATTGCGCGTGGAATCCGCAAACCGTTTCTCGTTTTCAAAAATGCAAATGTGTTCATGGCTCACTCTGGTGAGTTCTGTAAGGGAGATGTGGCAGTCGAGGATGGCATCGTAATTGGTGTCGGAGAGTATGAAGGAGAGACAGAAATCGATCTGGGTGGGAAATATCTCTGCCCGGGATTTATCGACAGCCACCTTCACCTGGAATCGACACTGGTAACTCCGGGAGAACTGATCCGGCAGGCTGCACAGTGCGGCACGACTACATTTATTGTAGATCCGCATGAATCCGCAAATGTCTCAGGAATTGACGGAATCGACTATATCCTGGAACAGACCGAGGAGGTTCCGGCAAATGTCTATGTGATGATGCCTTCCTGTGTACCGGCTACACATGTCGATGACAATGGATGCACCCTCACTGCAGGAAAGATGAAGGCATATCTCAATAATCCGAGGATCCTGGGACTTGGCGAGGTTATGGATGCACCGTCTGTTGTAAACGGAAGTGTATCCATGCATGAGAAACTGTCCGTTTTTAAGGACAGAGTCCGTGACGGACATGCACCATTTTTGCCGCCGGGAGATCTGGCTGCATATGCACTGGCAGGCATTTCCACAGACCATGAATGTGTGACTTATGAGTATGCCATGGAAGAGTGCAGAAATGGAATGCAGGTGCTGATCCGTGAAGGAAGTGCCGCCAAGAACCTGGAAGCGATCGTTAAGGGAATCGTAGAGCATCACACCGATACCTCAGGATTTTGCTTTTGCACCGATGACAAGCACATCGAAGAGATCCGAAAAGAAGGACACATCAATTTCAATGTCAGAAAGGCAGTTCAGCTTGGGCTGAGACCGGAACAGGCACTCAAGATGGCAACAATACAGGCAGCGAAATGCTATGGACTGCATCATCTTGGTGCGATCGCACCGGGATATCAGGCAGATTTTGTTGTGCTGGATAACTTAAGTGATATGAATGTCTTGGAAGTGTACCATAGGGGCAAAAAGATCATCAAGGATGAAAAAGTTGAGATCCGCCCATGTGATCCTCAGCTCAAAAATACAGTACATCTTCTGGGATTCAGGGAATCTGATCTCTGCCTTCCGTGGAGAGAAGGAAAGGTACATATCCTTAAGATGCTGGAAGGACAGATCGTAACAGAAGATGTCCAGGAGGAAGTTGGCTATACAGAAGAAAAGGGCCGGAAAGTATTTAAACCGGATGGAACCTATCAGAAGATCGCAGCAGTCGAACGTCACAAAAACACCGGCAAGATCGGCGTGGGAATTGTCAAAGGATTCGGGCTTCGCGGTGGTGCGATCGCATCGAGCGTGTCCCACGATTCACACAATCTGATCGTGATCGGCGACAATGATCATGACATGTATCTGGCAGTTCAGGAACTTCTCCGCACGCAGGGCGGCTATACCTTGGTTGAAAACGGACAGGTATTCGACACTCTGCCGCTCCCGATCATGGGACTTATGAGTGATGCCGGATATGAGAAGGTAAATGAGAAGCTGGCACGCATGATACCAAAGGCACATGAGATGGGAATCCCGGAGGGCTTTGACCCGTTTATTACTCTGTCATTTATGGCACTTCCGGTCATTCCGGAGATCAGGATCACGCCAAGAGGTGTATATCTGACCCAGGAAGACCGTATGATCCAGAGCCCGTTTGACCGTTGAACCAAAGATTTACAAGATAACAAAAAGGCAAGGTAGAGAAATCTACTTTGCCTTTTCGAGCGTAAAGATAAATTCTGTTCCGACGCCCTCGGTGCTGATCACATTGATGTGCTGCCCGTGAGCGGAAATGATCTCTTTGACGATCGCCAGTCCGAGACCGGTGCCTTTCTGGTCTTTGCCGCGGGAGCGGTCGATCTTATAGAAACGTTCCCAGATCTTGTTGATGCTGGATTTCGGGATCCCGATGCCATGGTCCTTGACGGAAACAAAGATCTTGTCGTTTTTCTCCGTCGTTTCGATCGTGATCGTGGAATGATCCGGGCTGAACTTGATCGCGTTGCTGAGAAGATTATACAGTACCTGCTGGATCTGTTCGACGTCTGCACGGGCATAGAGTTCCTTGCCTGATAAGACCAGTTCCAGAAGGATCTGCCGCGTCGTGCAGGTACCCTCAAAAGAAGCAGCAGTGCTTTTGATGACCTGGTTGATATCGAACGACTGGATGTTGAGCATACGCTTCTGGATGTCCAGTTCGTTGAGTGTCAGAAGTCCGCGGGTAAGTTTTTCCAGACGCTCTGCCTCGTAGGAGATGATCTTGAGGTATTTTTCCTGCATCTCAACCGGGATGGTGCCGTCGATCATAGCCTCCACATAACCTTTGATCGAAGTCAGAGGAGAGCGGAAATCATGCGAGATGTTTGAAATAAACTGCCGCTGATATTCGCCGTTCCGGTTGAGCTTGTCTGCCATGTAGTTTAAGTTTTTGGCAAGGTAGCCGAGTTCATTTTCGGAGTCGACCGGGATCTGATAGGACAGATTTCCGTTTGCAAATTCGGAGGCTCCCTTTGTGATCTCATGGAGCGGTTTCCGTACATGGAAACTATAAAAGATAAACAATACAGCGACCAGCAGATAAGTGACCACAAACAGAAGCTGGATGATCCAGAGCAGGCTGCTGCGGCTCTGGTACAGGTCACTCATCAGATAGTGGATCGCCACATAACCGCGGGTGTTGAGGTTTTCTGTGATCGGTGCGATCGTGCTCAGCCGCGTTTCTGAAAAATATCCATAAAAGTCCCCGATCTGATAATAGTTGCTGCCCCAGGAGGCCGGATTAAATCCCTCCAGATCAATGGGATTGTCCGGTGAAATATCCTTGCGTGTGCTTAAGATGATCTGTCCGTTACTGTTGATGATCCAGATGATCGTATCCGGATAGTTGGTTGCCAGAGACAGATTGCTGCGGATAGATTCCATGTTGGCAGAAGTGATGTTATGACTGACAAGATCACTTTCTGCGATACGATGGGCTGTCTGGTATATGTCCGAAGTAATGGACTTTTCGAGTCTTGCCTCGAGCATATGGGAGCCTGCAAAGGTTACCAGGAAAAATCCCAGAATGCCAAGCAGGATATAGGCAACAAGAAACATGGAGGTCAGTCGTTTTTTCATTTGTTTTTGACCTCAAACTTGTATCCTATGCCCCAGACAGTTGCGAGGCTCCACTGCGGGTGGTCTTTGATCTTCTCACGAAGACGCTTGATATGAACGTCAACGGTACGGGTATCGCCGATGTATTCATAGCCCCAGATATGGTCGAGAAGCTGCTCTCTGGTAAACACCTGGTTCGGGGATGCTGCGAGGAAATAGAGAAGTTCCAGTTCCTTCGGCGGCATATCGACATGATTTCCCATATAAGTGACAGAATAGTTGGTTAGATTGATCATGAGATCCGGGTAGCTGACACATTTTTCTGACGGGTTTGCCGCTGGCTGTTTGACCTTGAAACGGCGCAGGACTGCGCGAACGCGGGCAACGAGCTCCTTTGTGTCAAATGGTTTGATGATGTAGTCATCTGCACCGAGCTCCAGACCGAGTACCTTATCGAAGGTTTCTCCTTTGGCAGAGAGCATGATGATCGGCACATCAGAAGTATGGCGGATTTCCCGGCAGACCTGATAGCCGTCGATACCTGGCAGCATCAGGTCAAGAAGAATCAGATCCGGCTGGAAGACAGAGAATTCCTTAAGAGCCTGTTCTCCGTCATTTACAATTCTGGTTTCAAAACATTCTTTTGTAAGGTATAAAGAAATCAGTTCTGCAATATTGTTGTCATCATCTACGATTAAGATTTTCTGTTTTGTTACCATAGTATTCGCCTTTCCCTATTTCTTGAATTCTACGATCGTTACGCCGGCATCACCTTCGCCGAATTCACCGAGACGGTAGGATTCAACATGTTTCTGGCGTTTGAGATAGTTGTGGACACCTTTTCGTAAGGCACCGGTTCCCTTGCCGTGGACGATGCGGACCGTCTTGAGATGAGCAAGATAAGCATCGTCCAGATATTTGTCGAGTTCTGCGACAGCCTCATCTACAGTTTTGCCGAGAAGATTGATCTCAGTGGAAACGCTGGCAGATTTGGACATACGAATCTTGCCTGCTCCTGTACGGGAGAAGGAAGAGGTGGTGATCACCGGTTCGTCGATCAGTTCCAGGTCGGAAATATGGACTTTGGAACGGATGATGCCCATCTGGACGAACAGATAACCCTTGGAATCCGGGCGGGTGCTGATTGTGCCTTTAAGGTTCATGCTGAGTACCCGTACGGTATCGCCAGGACGTACATCCTTGGCGGTGAGTTCTTTCTTTGGTTTCTTTTTGGTGACAGGCTGTGCCATTTTCTGTTCGGTCTTGTTGAGACGCTTGCGGAGCTGCTGGCGTTCACGCTCAACTGCGGCAGTATCCACGTAATCATTATGGAATTTATGGAAAAGCTTCATCGTCTGATCGGCATAATCCTTGGCTTCCTGGAGAACCTTGTGAGCTTCTTCGTTGGCCTGGCGGATGATGCGGTCTTTCTGTACATCCAGTTTTTCCTGTTTGGATTCAAGCTGTTTCTTAAGGTCTTCGATCTCGAGTTTGTACTGTGCGATCTCAGTGCGCTCGTTCTCAATCGTGATACGGCTTTCTTCGAGAGAAGTCAGCACATCCTCAAAAGATTCATCCTGCTCGTTGATCTGTTCTCTGGCTTTCTCGATGATGGATGCCGGAACACCGAGCTTGGAAGAAATCGCAAATGCATTACTCTTACCAGGGATACCGATCAGAAGACGATAAGTCGGGCTCAGGGTTTCTACATCGAATTCGCAGCTTGCATTCTCGACACCGGAGGAAGAGAGCGCAAATACTTTGAGCTCACTGTAATGAGTGGTAGCCATGGTGCGGATTCCTCTGTCATGAAGATAGGAGAGGATGGAGATCGCAAGTGCGGCACCCTCTGTCGGGTCAGTTCCGGAACAGAGCTCATCAAACAGAACGAGGGAATACTGATCTGCTTTTTCGAGGAAGGAAACGATATTTGTCATATGGGAGGAGAAGGTACTTAAGGACTGCTCAATACTCTGCTCATCTCCGATATCTGCGTACACCTCATGAAAAAGAGCCAGTTCACTGCGGTCCAGAGTCGGGATATGAAGCCCGGACTGTCCCATCAGAGTAAGGAGTCCGACCGTCTTGAGGGAAACGGTCTTACCACCGGTGTTTGGACCGGTGATGACAAGAAGATCAAACGTATCTCCAAGACGGATATCGATCGGAACAACTTTTTTCTTGTTGATCAGCGGGTGGCGGGCTTTCTTGAGGTTGATGCGGCCTTCGTCGTTAAAGATCGGTTCACTTGCATTCATCTCCATGGCAAGTGCAGCTCTTGCAAAAATAAAGTCAAGCTGTACCATGATCTCAAGATTGAGGGAGATAGCCTCACGTTCTGCTGCGATCTGTACGCTGAGGTCGGCAAGGATGACTTCGATCTCTTTCTGTTCCTGAAGCTCAAGTTCACGCATGTCGTTGTTCAGTTTTACAACAGACATTGGTTCGATAAAAAGTGTGGAACCGGTGGAAGACTGGTCGTGGATCATACCAGGCACCTGTCCCTTATATTCAGCTTTGACAGGGACACAGTATCTGCCGTTTCTCATGGTGATGACAGCATCCTGAAGGTAAGTCCTTGCACCGCCGTTTACCAGCCCGGAAAGCTGAGAGTGGATCCGGTCATTGGTCACTTTCATGCTGCGTCTGATCTGGCGCAGGTTCGGGCTTGCATCGTCACTGATCTCATCTTCGGAAAGGATACAGCGGCGGATCTCCGTAGAGAGCGGTGTGAGAGGGGAAAGTCCCTCAAACATATGGTCAAGAGAATCCTCCGGTGTATCAGCACGGTCCCGGCGGGAGTAGGCTTTGACACGGGAAGTATTCTCAAGAAGGTTACAGACGGCCAGGATTTCCAGGATACCAAGAGAACTTCCGATCTCAAGACGTTTCAGAGAGCCACGGATGTCCTTGACATTTCCAAAGGAGATGCCGCCCTTTTGAAAAAGGCGTGTCAGTGCATCGCGTGTCTGTACCTGCATGGTACGGATTACTTCAAGGTCAGTGGATGGCTCCAGAGTTCGGCAGAGATGCTTGCCCATACCGGAAGATGCTTTTTCGGTAAGTTTCTCTATGATTTTGGGATATTCCAGTGCATTTAATGCTTTTTGATTCATAATAGTTCCTCGTTATTTATAATAATTCTTTTATTCTTTTCTATTCTACATGATTTCCACTGGAATGAAAAGACAAATGTTCGATTTGTTATGAATGGGGCAGTAAAAATAAGGCATTATGACGGAAAAACATGATAAAAATTAGACGGATTTTATTCATAAAAAATTCATAACTTCCTGCTAAAATAAACACGAATTGTCAGGTTTGAATTATAGGAGAAAAAGCTATATGCGGAATGATAAGAAAGCATCTTCGGAGAATTATTCTTTTATAAAAGAGACGATCAAAGAGCAGCCGACGGACAGGAAACGACTGGCGGGGAAATTTCTGACGGCAGCAGTCTGCGGTGTGATCTTTGGCGCCTGTGCAGCGGGTACGATGGCACTGATCGTTCCGAAGGCACTGGAGAGATTTGGAACTGCCCCGGATCAGAAAGCAGTTGTCACTCTGACACCATCTGTAAAGGCAGAGCAGGTAACGCCGACACCGGAAGCAACAGAGCAGGAGAAAACATCGGCTTCCACCGCCTGGCAGAACGACCTGTCAGATGGAATGAGCCAGATCGCGGAGGAACCGCGCAGGGCACTTGTGCGGATATCGGCAGCAGGAGAGGATTCTGACCTTCTGGATGATTCCTTTCTGGAATACGGAGATGAGGAGGGATTTGTTTTTCTCAAAAATTCCGAAGCTTTTTATATATTGACAGTTTCAGACCAGATGCAGGAAGCAGATAAATTTACGGTCACATTTTCGGATGGAGCCGTGACCGATGGGATTCTGTGCAAGAAGGATCTCAGGACAGGATTTTTTGTGATAAAGGTCCCTTTTACGTCTGTGGATGAGGAGACGCAGGAGAAAATCCCGGCAGCGCCGCTGGTGGCAGCAGATGATATGAAGCAGACAGAGTCCGTTATTGCGATCGGCAGTCCGTCAGGTGATTATGATTCTCTTATGGGAGGAACGATAACGTCTGTGACAGGTACACTTAAGGTTGCTGATGAGGAGTATGGAATGCTCACGACAGATATGGTCGGCAGTGAGGAAGGCGGAGGGATTTTATTAAACTCTTCCGGTGAAGTTGCAGGAATCATCTGGAATCAGGAAGAAGACCGTACCAATGTGATCCGTGCGGTGGAGACAGCACAGCTTCGGCCGCTTCTTGAGAGCATGGCAAATGGAGAAGATATCTGTTACATAGGGATCATGGGAGCGACGATCTCATCCTACCAGTCTGAGAATCTGGATGTTCCGCGGGGCGTTTATGTGGATGCAGTGGATGAGGATTCTCCGGCAATGACAGCAGGGATCCAGAACGGAGACATCCTGCATGCCCTGGACGGGCAGGAAGTACAGTCGATGGAAGAATATGCGTCTGTACTCCAGGGGCTGAATAAGGGAACACGCACGACAGTCAATGTATACCGCAAGAATCCATTCGGCGAATACGAAGATGTACAACTGAAAGTTACAATAAAGGAAAAATAGAAAGGCAAGAGTATCATGCGTTTTATAAACGAATTACACGAAGGAGACAGACTCAACGGGATCTATCTCTGTAAACAGAAACAGGCAGCAACAACAAAGAACGGCAAACCATACGAAAACGTGATTCTTCAGGACAAGACAGGCATGCTGGACGGCAAAATCTGGGACCCGAATTCACTTGGGATCGATGATTTTGACGCACTGGATTATATTGAAGTTGTCGGAGATGTGACAACTTTTGCAGGTGCCATGCAGTTAAATATCAAGAGAGTCCGCAAGGCACATGAAGGAGAATACAACCCGGCAGATTATCTTCCAGTCAGCGAGAACAGCACAGACGATATGTACGGACAGATCATTGGCATGATCAAGAGCGTGAAGAACGAATACCTGTCCGCACTTCTGAATAAACTTTTTGTAGAAGACAAGGAATTCCTGAAATCTTTCCAGGAGCATTCCGCGGCAAAGACCGTGCATCATGGTTTTATCGGAGGACTGATGGAGCACACCTTAAGCGTTACAAAGCTCTGTGACTATATGGCAAATGCTTATCCGCTTCTCAAGAGAGACCTTCTGATCACAGCATCGCTGCTTCATGATGTCGGCAAGACAAAGGAACTTTCTTCCTTCCCGATGAATGATTATACAGATGAAGGACAGCTTCTGGGACATATCATCATCGGTGCCCAGATGGTGCATGATCTGGCAAAAGAGATCCCGGATTTCCCGGAAACACTGGAAAATCAGCTGGTACACTGCATCCTGGCACATCACGGCGAACTGGAATACGGTTCTCCGAAGAAACCGGCACTTGCAGAGGCAGTAGCACTGAATCTCGCAGACAACACAGATGCCCGCATGGAGACTCTGACAGAGATCTTTGCAGCGGACAAAGGCAAGAAAGAATGGCTTGGATACAACAGGCTTTTTGAATCAAATCTGAGAAGAACAGGAGACGTATGATTCCATGGAATATCGTAAAAATGACATTGTTACGTTAGAAATCGTGGACTGCGGAACAGACGGTGAAGGCATTGGCAAAGCTGATGGCTTCACTGTTTTTGTAAAGGACGCAGTGATTGGAGATATTGTTACAGCCAAGATCATGAAGGCAAAAAAGAACTACGGATACGGACGTCTGATGGAGATCCTGAAACCATCTCCATACCGCGTAGAGCCGGTGTGTCCGTCAGCCCGTCAGTGTGGCGGATGCCAGCTTCAGGCGGTATCTTATGAAGAACAGAAAGTTTTTAAAGAAAAGAAACTCCGCGGTCATCTGGAGCGGATCGGTGGATTCCGCGACCTTCCGATGGAGCCAATGATCGGTATGGACGAGCCTTATCATTATCGAAACAAGGCACAGTTCCCGGTTGGACGGAACAAAGAAGGCAGGATCATCACCGGATTTTATGCAGGACGCACCCATGCGATCATCGAGAACCGTGACTGTGCGCTGGGAATCCCGCAGAACAAGGAAATCCTG
Source organism: Blautia sp. AF19-10LB (assembly GCF_003461245.1). Taxonomy (GTDB): domain Bacteria; phylum Bacillota; class Clostridia; order Lachnospirales; family Lachnospiraceae; genus Blautia_A; species Blautia_A intestinihominis. The sequence continues at coordinate 17,002 of NZ_QTWS01000022.1, read as the reverse complement.
GATATTGTGATCGCGCATATGGAGAAGTATGGCATCGCTCCTTACGATGAGATGACAGGCAAGGGACTGGTGCGTCATATTTTTGTGCGTTATGGATTTTTTACAGGGGAGCTAATGGTCTGTCTGATCATCAATGGACAGGATCTTCCGCATCAGAAAGAACTGATCGAGAAATTGCGTGAGATCCCGGGAATGGCCAGCATTTCCTTGAACATCAACAAGAAACGAAGCAACGTGATCCTTGGAGACAAGGTCAAAACAATCTGGGGACAGGAATATATCACAGATAAGATCGGGGATATTTCTTACGAGATCTCACCGCTTTCTTTCTTCCAGGTAAACCCGAAACAGACCTGGAAACTGTATTCTAAGGCACTGGAATATGCAGACCTTCATGGAGAAGAGACCGTCTGGGATCTGTACTGCGGAATCGGAACGATCTCCCTTTTCCTCGCTCAGCAAGCCAAATTCGTCCGAGGCGTAGAAATCGTCCCGGCAGCGATCGATGATGCAAAACGAAATGCACAGATCAACAATATTGAAAACGTGGAATTCTTCGTCGGAAAAGCAGAAGAAGTCCTGCCGAGAGAATACGAGAAAAACGGTGTCTACGCAGACGTGATCGTAGTCGACCCGCCACGCAAAGGCTGCGATGAAATGCTGCTCAAGACCATCCTCAAGATGCAGCCAAAACGTGTCGTCTACGTAAGCTGCGACAGCGCGACACTCGCGCGGGATCTGAGATTTTTGTGCGATAATGGATATGAGTTGAAGAAAGTATGTGGGGTAGATCAATTCCCTCAGACGGTGCATGTGGAAACTGTGGTGGGACTACAAAGGAAAGATATCTAGAAATCCTTGAATTTACGCACTTTGTAGAGTTTTTCAGTTTCAACAAAATCGGTGAAAATCACAAGGAAAAGTTGCTTGTGCAGAGAGTCACCGTTGTGGTTGCCTTAGACCTCGGTACGGGGAACACAAAAAATCCTGAATATGAAAGTGAATAGTGGACTATCAGATATTTGATAGATTATAGGGATACTTGTTAAAAGCGGGTGTCCCTATTTTTTATGGGGCATTCCAGAAATGGAGTGTCTTTTTATACCAAAATATTAAAAATTCAGGAGGAAAATGAAAATGACAAACACAGCGTTAAGAGCAGAGAATAGCAATTCTCGCACAATTACTTTCAAGAGCAGGGAACACGAAAAATTTTATGAGGAATATCTGAAAAAATGCAGATATCAGGATGTCTACCATCGGGCTTTGGTTTATTGCCTGGGTATCGACAGAGACACAAGAAATAATGTGAATAAAATCTATAATTTTAAAACTGGATGTGTAAAAACGGAATGCCTGCTGGAAGGATGGCAGACTAGTGGAAGTTTACGGATTGTCCGTATGGCATTTAACCTTTACTGTAATGGAACACCAAGTGTCGGAGATTATGAGGCAGAGGAAGATCAGTTAAAAGAGTGTCAGTATTATACCGTAGAAGATCTGTTTTGCTGCGGATATGCCCGGTATTTTTGGGAAGCCATTAAAATCCGTTATCCAGAGTATTGTTTTTACAAAGACTGGGAGGATATGTATGCTGAAAATTAGATTACAGGGTACTTTAAAGGATATTCAATGGTTTCGTCGTATTTTGGAAAAGCATAAAGAATTGGATGTCCTGGAAGTATCTGATGCTTATGCAAATAAAGGAACAAGTAAATATTTTCGTGTTTATGTAGAAGTAGAAGAAAAACAGTAAATCGGAGGAAAGTATATGTGTAAAGTAATTGCTATTGCAAATCAGAAGGGCGGAGTAGCCAAAACAACGACAACCATCAATCTGGGAGCCGGACTGACAAAGAATGGGAAAAAAGTAGTGCTGGTAGATGCAGATCCACAGGGACATCTGACAATGGGACTGGGATTTCCCAAAAATCTCAAAGTGACTTTAAAGAGTATGATGGAAAATATCATCATGGGACTGGAGTTTGATCCAAAGGAAGCAGTCTTGCACCATGAAGAAGGGATGGATCTGATTCCGTCCAATAAATTGCTTGCCGGAATGGATATGTCCTTATTTACTGTTGAGGATAGGGAAAAAGTACTGAAAGAGTATCTGGAACTGCTGAAGGATGAATATGATTATATTCTGATTGACTGTATGCCATCATTGGGGATGCTGACAATCAATGCATTAAGTGCAGCGGACAGTGTTCTGATACCGGTACAGCCACAATATTATGCGGCGGATGGACTTATGGAATTACTGAAAGTGGTAAAAGGAATCCATCAGAGATTTAATCCAGATTTACAGATAGAAGGCATTTTATTCACAATGGATAATTGCCGTTACAATAATGCCAAGAGAAACAAACAGGCAATCAAAACTACATACGGAAGTGACATTAAGATTTTTGAGCAGACGATTCCGAGAACAGAAAGCCTTGCAGAAACAGCATCGGAGGGTGTAAGTATCTTTGCCTATGATGGAAAAAGCAAGGGGGCAGACAGCTATCTGGAACTGGTTCAGGAGGTGTTGAAACATGCGTAGACCGAAAAAAGATATTCAGCTTACCTCTTATGATGAATTACTGGGATTAGAGGAAACACCGGAAAAGAGTATGAACCAGGTTGTGGAAATAGATCTGGCAAAGCTTTATCCCTTTAAAAATCATCCGTTCCATGTAAATGATGATGAAAAAATGGCAGAAACCGTAGAGAGCATTAAAACATACGGTGTTTTGACTCCTGCGCTGGTAAGACCTCGACCAGATGGCGGATATGAGATGATTTCCGGGCATAGAAGAAAAAGAGGCTGTGAACTGTGTGGAAAGACTACATTGCCAGCTCTTGTCCGAAATTATACGGATGATGAAGCGGTCATTATTATGGTCGATTCCAACATTCAGCGTGAAAATCTACTGCCAAGTGAGAAAGCTCATGCCTATAAGATGAAATATGATGCAATGAAGCATCAGGGAAGTAAAGGTGAGAAATATACAGCAGATATGGTTGGGGAAGCTGCCGGGGACAGTGGGAGAACCGTACAGAGGTATATCCGTCTGGCGGCATTATCAGATGCTTTGCTGGAATATGTGGACAATAATAAAATTCCTATGATTGTGGGAGAAAAGCTGTCTTATCTGAAGCCAGAGGAACAGGGGTGGCTTCTGGAAGTGATTACCAACAGCAGCATTTTTCCGACAAAACAACAGGCAGAACAGTTAAAAGAATGCAGTGCAAATGGAAAATTAAACCAGAGTTATATCTATGCTGTTTTATTAAAAAAGGAAAGCAGTAAGATCAATGTGACGATTCCGGCAAAGAAAATTGGAAATTATTTTCCGGAGACATATTCTAAAGAACAGATAGAAGAAGTCATTTTTATGCTTTTGGATAAATGGAAAGAAAACAAAGAAGGAGTAGCAGATGCAGAAGATACAGTTTGATTATTTTACGGGGATGGAAGCGGAACAATACAGCTTTTATCGTGTCCCTAAAGTGCTGTTTACCGAACCATGCTTTAAAACTCTTTCTTGTGAAGCAAAGGTATTATACGGTCTGATGCTAGACCGTATGAGCCTGAGCATTAAGAACAGATGGCTGGATTCAGAGGACAGAGTATACATTATTTTCACTGTGGAAGAAATTGCAGAGTTGATGAACTGCGGAACTCAAAAGGCAGTGAAACTGGTAAAAGAGCTGGACAGCAGTAATGGGATTGGATTGATAGAGAAGAAACGTCTGGGACTGGGAAAACCGAATGTTATTTATGTGAAAAATTTTATGATCAGAGAGGTTCCAGATCAAAAGCCGACAGGTAATTGTGCAGATCTGCAATCTGAGCAGGAAGATCATAAAAAAATTGCAGATTTGCAATCGAAACAGAAAAGACATGAGGAATGTGCAGATTTGCAACAAGAAGCAGAAAACAAGGGGAAAACAGGCATTTCTCTGAATTGTGAAAATCATCATTCAGGAGTAGTGAAAACCACAATTCAGGATTATGGGGAATCACAATTCCAGAATAGTGAAAATCACAATTCAAGAATGGTGGAAACCACAAATCCAGAATTTCCAGAATCACAATTCCAAAATAGTGAAAATCATCATTCCGGAATAGTGGAAATCACAAATCCAGAATGCCCGAAATCACAATCTAATAATACTGATATTAACAAGACTGATATTAATGAAACTGAGATAAATCAATCTTATCCAATCACATCAGATAATTTCCAAAAGAAAAAAGATGTGATGGAGGAGATGAGAGCATATCGTGAAGTGATCCATGAAAACATTGATTATCAATATCATGCAAAGGAAGATGTAGATGAACTGGTAGAACTGATAGTTGAAGTTATGATGATGCCGGAGGACAGTATGATTCGCATTGCAGGAGTAGAAAAACCAGTTGCTTTGGTAAAAAGCAGGTTTATGAAACTGAATTATTCGCATATCGAATATGTGCTGTTCTGTCTGAACCGGAATACGACCAAGGTTGGGAATATTAAAGCGTATCTTCTGACCGCCCTGTATAATGCCCCGGCAACGATAAACAGTTATTATCAGGCAGAAGTTAATCACGATATGTATGGAGGATAAGGGAACATGAAGAAGATGATTAAAAAAGTGATAGCACCAGTGCTGGTGATTACGGTATTGTTTGCAGTATTAAGACCGTTTTGTATCCAGGATGGGAAGTGCAATTATTTCTTGCTGTTACTCCTGATGGGGATACCGTTTGGAATAGGAAAAATGTGTGTCTGGATGGTTCCAAGAGGTTTTGACCTCGGAGGAATGCTGGCAGTATGGATGATGAATTTTCTGATTGGAGGATTGATCGGAAGCATCGTTCTTCTGGCAATGATTGGACAGGCGATCATTTATCTCTGCGTTTTTCTGATTACAGGGATACATAAAATACCGAGAATAAAATGAAATAGATTTTTTGAAAAGCAGCTAAGACAAAAATTAGCTGCTTTTTTTCGGGAAACTTTGCGACACAATGGCGTAAAGTTGGGACAAATTGCAGGAAAGGAGACACCGTATTGAGCAATCGTGCAATTTCCACAGAACTTATTGAATTGGGAGAACGGATCAGAAAACGCAGACAGGAAATGAAGTTGTCACAGGAATCTTTTGCGGAAAAAGCAGGTATCAGTGTCAATACGGTCAGCAGGATTGAAGGTGGGCAAACGGCAATGTCTGTTGAGATTTTCAGGAAGATAATTGAGATATTGGAAACGGATGCCAATCTCCTGCTGGGAAAAGAGGGAGGCGGTACAGAGAAGCAGGAATCAGTTCAGGAAGTGCTTTGCCGTATTCAGAAGATGGAATGGAAAGAGCAGAAAATTATCATGCAGACCATAGATTCTCTGATAGACAGTTTTAATGAGTACAGGTGAAATTTCACCATATATGGGGTGCAAAATAAAAAAACTCCCCATATATGCTAAGGATAATAGAATCCTGTGTTGTTAAAATGGAAAACAGAGAGATAAAGAAGGGAGATAGGATGGATGACAAGGGAAGAAAATTTGCTTTATCGGAGGCAGTGTCCTTATGATGCAATGGGAGACTATTCTGTTTTGATGGAAAATGAAAAGAACATAAAAGCAGAAAGAAATGCCAAGAAGTCTGATCCTGGCATCAGACGGAAAATAAAGTAGAGAATATTGTAACTATTAGAAAGGGCAGTAAGAAAGTTTCAGGCTCTCGTTAAAAAAAACGGGTGTACCGGAAGCTGTTTTTTACTGCCCTTTTTGTCAGTTGATCAGTAAGAATCCTATCCTTTCTGCCGATGGGCACCTGTTGCCAGCAGGCAGAAAGGTGGTAATTATGCTGACGTTGCAGGAATTGAAACAGGTTGTAAGTAACAGGGAAGAAAGAAGAAAGGTTCCGTCCGCTAAATATTTAAGAGAAAACGATGTAGCAGTTGCGAAGCAGAGGTTGATGGATTGTGCGGAAATTATCGCATATCAGACCGGATATGTTCTCTATTGTGTGGGGGACTATGCAACGGTTTTTCCGCTATTTACCTGTCGAGATTATGTGTATGAAGCAGAAAGAAAAATAGCAGTTGTTGAGGAGAATTTTTTTGATGATCAACCCTGGTATGTAAGGCTGATATTAGAAGGCGAAGACCGGCTGTGGAGAAACAGGGAAACACGAGAACATAATAATTGCATTTCGTATAGCTGTATTTCCGAAGAATGGTGTGAATTGGCAGATAAAGGACAATGTCTGCTTGAAAGAATCATTGCAGAGGAAACAGTCAGGGAGTTGATGAATCTGCTGACAGAGAGACAGAGACAGATGATCCATCGTATTTATTTTCAGCAGAAAACACAAAAAGAAGTCTCGCATGAACTGGGTATTACAGTTCCGGCAGTATCAAAGTGTATTTCACAGGCAATGCAGAAAATGCGGAATAATTCGGATGACTCTGCCAGAACATTGAAAAAAGGAGACTGGAAGTATGCCTGGTAAAAAGCCAAAAGAAAGACAACGCTATATGTTGCGTATAAATGATACATTTGTGGAAGTTACCAGGGCAGTATATCTGGCCTGGTATCAGGCTGGAAGAAAAGAGCGATATCAGGTTGAAAAAATGCAGAGGCATGGGGTATGCAGCATGGAGGAATTACAGGAAAAAGGCTATGACTGCTCTTTTTCGGTAGTATCACCGGAAGAAATCGTTATCAGATTGTCAGAAATACAGGAACTGGAAAAAGCTCTGGGATATTTGACTAAAGAGGATGCGGAACTGATAACGCTATTGTTTTTTGAAGAATTTACAGTAAAAGAAACAGCACAGTATTTTGGGTGCTGCCCAAAGACGATTAGAAACCGGAGGAAGAAAGTATTGGAGAAATTAAAAGAACAACTGGAAAACACATAAAACAATGTTGAAATAAAAATATCTAAAAAATTTTTCAAACAGGTTAATTTTTGCCCTTTCACACATGCAGTTAGTGAAGGGGCAAATGTCTATTTGCAATTCAAGAAGATAAAACCCCTTAAAAATTGCACCTTGACAATTTCATACCAGCAGCGAGAGGATACCCGGAATTTTTCAGCTACGCATTTTTGCGGCGGGAATCCGGTGAAAACGTGAAGGGATACAGATGGGAGGCACCCTTTGCAGGAACTATTACGAATTACCTCTTGCGGCTTAATGCTTGATCCTGAACTTTACCTGAGTGTCATTCCTGTTTTACAGGATGACAGCAGATACCATGTGGCGGTGTTTCAAAAAAGGCACTGCCATATGAATGTGCTGTTATCAGAGTTATTTCTGTATCAGCAATAAGATGTGGGAGGTGGTTCCAATGATTGAATAATGCAGGTGTGAGCCTGTATGAAAACAGAGCAGATAATAGAAGAAAGAGAGGATTCAGTCAAAATGAAAATGAGATTCAAAAGATTCTTGTCCGGATTTATGGCAGTCGCAACACTGGCTTCTGTCATTATTCAGCCAGTAGCAGTTTCGGCTTCTGAATTAGAACCGGAAGAAATACCATTTGAACAACAGTATGCAGAATTAAAAGACGTTCAAGATTCCCTTGATCCGGATGAAATCGTAAAGGCAAATGATATTGAACTTTCTTACGGGCAGGAATTTGATGTAGAAGTTGATCTGTCTGGAATCGAAGGTGTAGATGAAAGCAAAATCAAGATTTTATTTTATGAAGCAAAGAATGAAACTGGTACAGATTTTGACACACATACACCGGATACTTACAAGGCTGTCTATGCAGTAGAACCAGTCAGCGGTCATCCTGCTTATAGAATCAGCAGAAATATTACAGTGAAAGAACCGGAAACAGAAGTGCAGTCAGAGCGTTCTTCGGACAGTACAGTGAATGTTGAGGATGATACTGGGGATACGGAGCAGAGCGAGGAGGATTCGGAGTCGCACCGGGAAACACAAAATTCTGAAAGCACAGCAGATTTGGAATCTGAATTAACCGTTTCAGAAGTACTGGAACAGGCAGAGAGTAATGGCATTAATCTGTATGCAATGGAAGCCGGAGAAACAGTAACCTTTATGGCTGCGGCAGGCAATGCCAGAAGTTCACAGCAGGTTTCTGTGACCAGAGGAGCAGAATACCGATATGCAGATTACGGATATGGAACATATCTGACTTACCAGTATACTGTAAAATTTGGAAATGTATCTGCCACAGCATATTGTGTGCAGCCATCTAAACCAGGGCCTGGAAGTGGAACCTATACGATCAATAAAGTTGGTGATGGGAAAGCACTTGCGAAAGTGTGCTATTACGGTACAAAGGCTTCCGGTGATGATGGATTTTTTACAGAGGAAAACGGATACGGCAATTTAAGTGCAGGAGCCAGATTTATTCTGGTACACCTGGCAGCATCTTATGCAAATGGAAGTGGGGATGCTTTTTCAGGTGCAAACAGTACAGCACAGAATCTGGCAATGAAACTCTATAATTACTGTATTTCACAGCCGGAAATTCCAGATGTGGCAATGTCCTTTTCGGATGCAGATGTAAAAGCCTATGTGGATGGTAACAGTCAGAGAACAAAGGATATTACATTTAATGCGGATGCGTTACAGACCATTACCATGAAACTTCCGGCAGGTGTACAGCTTCATAACCTGACAACAGATAAAACAAGTAAAGCCGGAGAAAGCGTAGAAATTTGTGGTGGTACAAAGTTTTATCTGTCTGCACCATTAACACAGGTGAGTGATGTGGCAGGAAGCTGGTCTGCAACCATGAAAGGAAGCATTACCAAAGATTATTCAGCTTATAAGATTTCAACAGGTTCCGGAAACCAGGATCTGGCTCTGGTATTTGGTGAAGGCGTTGATGATGAGAAATATGTAGATTTTAAAGTATCCTGGGTACAGCAGGCAAGTGTTAAGGTGATCAAGAAAGATGCCAAGTCAGACGCAAAGTTGTCTGGTGCTGTGTTTGGATTATACAGTGATGTAGAATGCAAAAAACTGATCACACAGTTACCTGCGACGGATGAAAACGGTGAAGCGTCCGTACAGATCACTAAGACACAGGATACTGTATATCTGAAAGAGATTACAGCTCCAAGCGGATACCGTATCAATGCAACAGCTTACAATGTGAAACTGGAAGTCAGCAAGACCACAACCGTTACCGTTCCAGATGAAGAACAGATGGGACAGCTTACCGTTTATAAAGAAGGTGAGGTTCTGGTTGGTGCAGATGTAACAGAAAATGGAACAACATTTAAGTATGAGAAACGCAGACAGAGTGGTGCTGTTTATGATGTGTATGCTGGAGCAGATATTAAAACTGCTTATGGTACAAAAGTTTACAGTAAGGGTGATCTGGTAAAAGAGAATCTGACAACAGATACAAACGGAGCTACCGTTCTTAAAAATCTGTGTCTTGGTACATATATCGTAAAAGAGAAACAGGCTCCGACAGGATTCTATAATGCCGGAGAGGAAAAGACAGTAACATTATCCTATGCAGGACAGAATGTGGATATTGTTTTCTCTGAGACAACCTTTACCAATGACAGACAGAAAGTAGAAGTAATGGTAACAAAACAGGATGAAGATACAGAAAATCCTCTGGATGGAGGAATCTTTGGACTTTATGCTGCAAGTGACATTATCAACGTGGATGGAACTGTTATTGTAAAGAAAGGGACACTGATCCAGAAAGCGACAACAGGAGCAGACGGAACAGCAAAGTTTACAGCAGACCTGCCACTTGGATTTTCTTATGATGTGAAGGAAGTGCAGGCTCCAGCGGGGTATGTGAGAAACACAGACGATGTTTATACGTTTACTTTTTCTTATACAAATGATAAGGAAGCAAAACAGACATTCAAGCATACATTCAAAAATAAGCATGTGACAGCTAAGATTTCTCTGCAGAAGCAGGATAAAGAAACCAAAAAAGCAGTTCCACAGGGGGATGCCACTCTGGAAAAAGCAGTTTATGGACTGTATGCTCGTGAGGATATTGTGCATCCGGACGGTGCTACTGGTGTGATCTATAAAGCAGGAGAACAGGTTGCCACTCTTACCACAGATAAGAATGGACAGGCTTCTGTGAATGGATTATATCTTGGCAATTATTATGTGAAAGAGATCACTCCTCCAACCGGTTATCTGGCAGATGAGGAAGAACATGATCTGGTCTGCAATTATGAGGGAGACCTTGTAGCAGAAGTAAATCGTGACTGTCTGTCTCTGGAGCAGGTGATGAAACAGCCATTCCAGATTATCAAAGCAGCAAACAATGGAAAAACCGACGCAGACTTACTGAAAGGTGCAGGATTTACTGCTTATCTGGCATCCTCCCTGAAAGTAAAAGAGGATGGAAGCTATGATTTTGATTCTGCAAAACCGGTAGTGATCGGAGAAAATGGTGCAACAGAAATCTTTACAGATGAAAAAGGTTATGCCTGCAGTATTGCGATTCCTTATGGAACTTATATTGTGCGTGAAACCACAACACCTCATAATTACACTCCGGTAGATGATTTTACAGTGCGTATCACTGAGAACAACCCGAACCAGCCACAGACATGGAGAGTACTTCTGGATGACGAGTTTGAAGCGAAACTGAAAATCATCAAACAGGATGATGAGACGAAAAAGGCAGTGCTTCAGAAGAATACAGAGTTCAAGATTTTCAACATGGACACTGAGAAATATGTGGAGCAGGTAACAACTTATCCGACTACGGTAAAACATAAATCCTATTTTACAGATGAGCAGGGATATTTGATTCTTCCGCAGAATCTTAAAATCGGACATTATCGCATTGAGGAAGTAAATGCACCTTATGGATATACTTTGAATGAAAATTACTATGAGGTAACAGTAGATTCCAATACTGCATACCAGATGGACGGAACTTCCGGGGATGTGATCATTGAAGCAGTTTATGAGAACCATCCTGTTAAGGGTGAACTGACTATCGTGAAAAAGGGCGAAGTTCTGGACGGATTCAAGGATGATTTTGCATATCAGACAGAAAATCTGGAAGGGGCAGAGTTTGAGATTTACGCTGCCGAGGACATCTATACTGCAGATTTCCAGAAAGATGATAATGGAAACCGTATTCTGGAATATGCTGCTGGAACACTGGTAAAAACGGTTACAACGGATAAAGATGGGAAAGCGGTCCTGAAAAATCTGCCGCTTGGAAGTTATAAGATTGTTGAAAAGACAGCACCGGATGGCTTTGTTTTAAACAGTGAAGCACAGATCATTACTTTTTCTTACAAAGATCAGGAAACACCAGTCATTGAACAGACAGCTATCTTTGAAAATGACCGTCAGAAAGTAGAAATTTCTGTGGTAAAACAGGATGCTGATACAGAAGCAGCCGTTGCAGGAGCAGAGTTTGGACTTTATGCAAAGAATGATATGAAAGCTCATGGAGCTGTAATTGTAAAAGCAGACACACTGCTTGGAAAAGCTGTTTCCGGAGAAGATGGAAAGGCTGTATTTACACAGAATCTTCCATTTGGTGAATATTATATCAAAGAACTTGCAGCACCAGATGGTTATGTATCTTCTGATGAAGTTCTGGAAGTAAAAGCAGAATATCAGGGACAGGATGTTAAGGTAGTACAGTTATCTTCTGTATTTAAGAACCAGCCTACAAAGGTTGTAGTTTCCAAGTCTGATTTAACTACTGGCGTGGAATTGTCAGGTGCGACACTTACTGTTCTGGACAAAGATGGAAATGCAGTTGATACATGGAAATCTGTAAAAGGCGAACAGCATCTGATTGAACGACTTACCGTAGGGGAAACCTATACTCTCAGAGAAGAGATGGCTCCTTATGGATACCTCAAAGCAGAAGAAATCACCTTTACGATTGAGGATACCGGGGAAATCCAGAAAGTTGAAATGAAAGATGATGTGCCGACAGGAACGATTATCATCAATAAAAATGGAGAATTTCTGGATAAAGTAACTGCACTGGATTCCGTTGGAGGATGGATCAAACATTTATTCCAGTATGTAACAGGCAGTCTGAAAGATGTTACTTTTGAAGTTTATGCTTTAGAAGATGTGAAGTCTGCTGACGAAGAAAGTGAAGATTATTATAAAAAAGATGAACTGGTGGCAACCATTACAACGGACGATACTGGTATTGCAAAGGTATCGGGACTTCCGCTGGGTAAATACTATGTAAAAGAAAAAGCTACAGTGGACGGTTTTGTACTGGATGATGAAGCGAGAGAGATTGATCTGACATACCGGGATCAGGATACTGCAGAAGTTACTTATTCTGCTGACTGGCAGAATAACCGCCAGAAAGCAGAAGTGGAAGTTGTGAAAAAAGAGAAAGATTCTGATCGTGTACTGGAAGGGGCGGTATTTGCCCTCTGTGCCAAGGATGATATTACAGGAGCAGACGGAAAAGTAATTCTGAAAGCAGATACTATGATCGAGGAACTGGCAACAGACAAAGAAGGCAAGCTGACTTTTACAGCAGATTTACCGATTGGTTTTGCGTATTATATCAAAGAAACATCACCGGCATCTGGATTTGCAACAACAGATGAAACACAGGAGTTCACGTTTGAGTATGGAGGTGCAGAAAAGGAAAAAATATCTTATGCTTTTACCTTTGAGGACGAGCCGACTGTAATCAAAATTACCAAGACTTCCCTGACAGACGGAAAAGAACTGGAAGGAGCCAAGTTACAGGTAACTGATGAAAGCGGTAAAGTTGTAGATTCCTGGACTTCCGGTAAAGACGCTCATATCATCAAAGAGCTGGTAGTCGGACAGAAATATACTCTGACAGAAACAAAACCGGCAGATGGTTATGTGACAGCAGAAAGCATCACGTTTACCGTTGAAGATACTGCAAAGCCACAGAAAATCGAAATGAAAGATGATGTGACTAAGGTAGAAATCTCTAAAACAGATATTTCCGGTAAGGAACTGCCAGGAGCAAAACTGACTATTCTTGACAAAGACGGTAAGACAGTAGAGAGCTGGACTTCTGAGGAAAAACCACATTACATAGAAATGCTTCCGATTGGGGAGTATACACTTCGTGAAGAGTCTGCCCCTGATGGATATCTGGTCGCTGAAGATGTGAAATTTACAGTCGAGGATACCGGGGAGATCCAGAAAGTAGTGATGAAAGATGAGGTAAAACCGGAAGAAACACCAACGCCGGAAACACCGTCTACACAGGTAACAGATACACCGAAAACCGGAGATGATACACACATGCTGATTTGGATTCTGCTTGCGATTGCAGGTATGGCAGGCAGTGTATCAGCAGTCTGGATTGCGAAAAAAAGAAAATAAAAGTTAATGGAGGGGCATTTATGGGCAGCAAAGTCATAGATGCCCTTTTGAATGATGAAAGGGGTATAAAATGAGAACGTTATTGATTATTGCAGGGATTCTTCTGGTATTAGCAGTCAACTTTGTTCTGTACTGCTGTATCCGGGTAGGAGCAAAGGAAGACCGTCTGTTGGAAAACCATAGAAAGGAACAGATTGATGCAGGAAGAAGTGAATGAAAAAACAGTGTCCCTGTGTATCACTGGCGGAAAAGTGACAGTTCGCTTATTGAAACAGGCAATGATGCGTTTTCTGGTAGCAATAGAGAAAGAAAAAGCAGAGAAAGCAAGAAAACAGCAGGTAAAAGAACCGCCAGATAAAGATTATCATGGGAAGCAGAGTTTAAAGAAGCTGGCACAGCAGAATGTTCAGCTTTCCAACATTGAGATTACGGATAACAACATTAAGGCTTTTGAAAAAGTGGCAAAAAAATATGGCATTGATTTTAGTATGAAACGTGATAAGTCCGAAGATCCACCCCGATATTTCGTTTTCTTCAAGGCAAGGGATGTGGATGTGATGACAGCGGCATTCCGGGAATTTACCGGAAAGACGCTGAATAAAACAAAGAAACCGTCTGTCCGTAAGAAATTACAGCAGGCAATCGCAGCCCGCAGCCAGGATAAACAGAGAGAACGGGAAAAATCGAAAGAAAAACAGAAGGAGCCGACCTTATGAGTGGGATAAAAAATATAAAGAAAAAACTGAAAGGATTTCAGGTGCGTCCCCCGAATGCAGAAGTGATAAAAAAGGTTCTGTTGCATATTCCGTATATGGTTGTATTTTATGTGGTAAATAAATGCACCTGGCTGTATCAGTATTGCAGGGGCAGTACAGTAGTGGACAGGCTGATGGTTCTCCTTATGAACTATCCGTTAGCGTTTAAAAAGTTACTGCCAAGTATACAACCGAAAAGTCTGGTTGCGGGAACTATTGCTGCAGTCAGTGTGTGGGCAGTGGTGTATTTTAAGGGAAAAAATGGAAAGAAGTTTCGCCAGGGTGAAGAATATGGTTCTGCCAGATGGGGAAATGAAAAGGATATAGCTCCTTTTATTGATCCGGTCTTTGAGAATAATATCCTATTGACGCAGACAGAACGATTAACCATGAATAGCAGACCAAAGAAACCAAAGTATGCCAGAAACAAGAATGTCATCGTAATAGGTGGTTCCGGAAGCGGTAAGACCAGATTTTATGTAAAACCACAGCTTATGCAGATGCCGGATAATGTGAGCTTTGTGGTCACCGATCCCAAGGGGACAATTATCGTAGAATGTGGTAAGATGTTAGCACGAGGGACACCGAAGAAAGATAAAAATGGGAAAATCCTGCGTGATAAAAATGGCAGAGTGGTAATGGCTCCTTACAAAATCAAGGTGCTGAATACCATCAACTTTGCCAAAAGTATGCACTATAATCCGTTTCATTACATTCGTTCGGAAAAAGATATTCTGAAACTGGTAAATACGATCATGGTAAATACCAAAGGAGAGGGAGAAAAATCTTCCGAGGATTTCTGGACAAAAGCGGAACGTCTGCTGTATTGTGCTTTGATTGGTTATATCTACTATGAAGCACCGGAGGAAGAACAGAATTTTTCAACCCTGCTGGAATTTATCAATGCCAGTGAAACCAGGGAAGAAGATGAAGAGTTTAAAAATGCAGTGGATCTGTTATTTGAGGAGCTGGAAAGAGACGAGCCGAATCATTTTGCAGTAAGGCAGTATAAAAAATACAAGCTGGCTGCAGGAAAGACAGCAAAAAGTATTTTAATCAGTTGTGGTGCCAGACTCGCACCCTTTGATATTGCGGAACTGCGGGAGCTTATGTCTTATGATGAGATGGAGCTGGATATGATCGGAGATCAAAGAACTGCATTGTTTATTGTAATTTCTGATACGGATGATACTTTTAACTTTGTGGTCGCTATGATGTACAGTCAGCTTTTCAATCTGTTATGTGACAGAGCCGATGATGTTCATCATGGAAGACTGCCCTATCATGTGAGAATCCTCTGTGACGAGTTCGCAAATATCGGTCAGATTCCGAAGTTCGATAAGCTGATCGCAACGATCCGAAGCAGAGAGATTTCTGCATCCATTATTTTACAGTCACAATCACAGCTCAAGACCATTTACAAGGATGCAGCGGAAACTATCACAGGCAACTGCGATACCATGCTGTTTCTTGGTGGAAAAGAAAGTACCACTCTGAAAGAAATTTCGGAGACACTTGGAAAGGAAACCATTGATTTATATAACACTTCTGATACAAGAGGACAGAGCAGGTCTTATGGTCTGAACTATCAGAAAACAGGAAAAGAATTGATGAGCCGGGATGAACTGGCAGTCATGGACGGTAACAAGTGTATTTTACAGCTTCGTGGTGTCCGTCCGTTTTACAGTGATAAATTTGACATTACAAAACATAAACGGTATAAGCAGTTATCCGATTATGATAAAAAGAATGAGTTTCATGTGGAAGAATACATGAAACATCAGATGGAAGTCCGGTTAAATCCGGAAGAAGCGTTCGACCTTTATGTGTATGAAGGCAGTGAACTGGAAAAACAATCAAATAGTGAAAATGAAGGCACAGAGCATGTAACGTAAAACATACATAGCTCTTTTTTTTATGCCCTTTTGGGAGGTAGCGATATGCGTAAGCATGAAAGACCGCCCATCAGGGCGGAACCCTCCGAGTAGTAACCGTTAAAAAATCACAATGAAAACAGCAGTTACGAAAGGAGAACATAGATTATGGCGTTTTTTACATCCGCAATTAATATTTTACAGACTCTGGTTGTTGCAATCGGAGCTGGTCTGGCAGTTTGGGGAGTTATCAATCTCCTGGAAGGATATGGAAATGACAATCCCGGAGCCAAGTCACAGGGAATCAAGCAGCTTATGGCAGGTGGAGGTGTCGTTCTGATCGGTACACAGCTTGTACCATTACTGGCGAATTTGTTTTAGCCGGGGCAGTAGGAAAGGAGAACACGCATGGATAAGATTTTTGAGTCCATAGAAGAATGGATGCGTAACCTCCTTACAGGCATGGTCAGCTCAAACCTGACGAACATGTTTACCGATGTGAATGAAAAAACCGGTGACATCGCAAGTCAGGTTGGGCAAACGCCCCAGGGCTGGAACAGCAGTATTTTCAGCTTGATCCAAAATCTGTCGGATTCTGTGATCGTACCGATTGCCGGAATGATCATAACTTTTGTGTTGTGCTATGAGCTGATTTCCATGCTCACCGAAAAGAATAACATGCATGATATAGATACATGGATGTTTTTCAAATATTTTTTCAAGATGTGGATAGCAGTCTGGTTCGTAAGCAATGCTTTTACGATCACAATGGCGATTTTTGATGTTGGACAGAATGTAGTGAACCGGGCGGCAGGTGTTATCAACCAGCAGACGGCAATCAATATTGATTCGGTAATTACCTCGATGGAGACAGCAATGGAATCAATGGAAATAGGAGAGCTGATTATACTGGCACTGGAAACGCTCCTGGCGAGTCTGTGCCTAAAGGTTATATCCGTTTTTATAACGGTTATTTTATATGGCCGTATGATAGAAATTTATCGCGCGTCCAGAAGCGCCGCTTTTCATCCAAAGGCGGTGTGCGGGCATTTTGGGAA
>NZ_QTWS01000021.1 GCF_003461245.1 Blautia sp. AF19-10LB | reverse complement strand
CATATATCAGTTCATTATAAAAAGCTTAGTTTTTTGTCTTGACAACTGAACCACTATAGTATCTTGCCTTGGAGGATGTGGTTCAAGCAAGGAGAGTGCATCAACTAGCAAAACTACTGCCAAAAGTTCTGATGATGTAGATATGTCAGAAAAAGTAGATATTTCAATTGGCGGATTGTCACTGTTTGATTCTGCAACGACAACCTGGCCGACTGAAGTGATTAAGGCGGTTGAGGAAAAATTCAATTGTACCATTACGGTAAAACCGTATGATCAGGAAAGCCTGAATCTGGATCTGTCTGGTGGAAATACCACAGACATTGTACAGATTGCGGATGCAAATATTGAAGGTGTCTTAAAAGGAAAACATGCAGTAAATCTGTTGGATTATAAAAATATCGCGCCAAATATCTTTTCAGACGACATGAATTATAGAAACACAATTATGCAGAACTTTAAGAGTGATGGCGACGATACACAATACTTCGTTACTCCGCATGTAGTTACAGACAATGCCGAGAAAAATTATGGTTCTGTAATTCCGACAGGCTATGTAGTTCGCTGGGATTTATATAAGCAGATAGGATGCCCGGAAATCAACAACGATGATGATTATATCGAGGCATTAAAGGCGATGAAAGAGCTCTATCCAAAAACAGAGGATGGCTTAGAAACCTATGCAATGAGTGCCTATAATGATTCGGATCTTCATACTTATTTCTTTAAAGGATGTCTTGGAGAAGAATATGTAAACCTTGAGGATGGTCTGTATGTCCAAGATGCAAAAACTAATGATTTAGTAGTGGATGTTTATGATAAAGACGAAGATGTAAAAACTCCATTCTGGTCAGGTGTGGAATTCTATAATAAACTTTACAGAGAAGGCCTGCTGGATCCAGATAATTTCATTACCCAGGGTGAAGATCTCACAGAAAAATATACAAAAGGTCAGTATCTTGGTGGAACTGTAAACTGGTTCTATGGAACCTATAATACAAATAACAAGGGAACAGACAAGGAATACATTGCGTTACCATCTAAACTGGGATGGGTCAATGAACCAAACAAAGCCGGATGGACAGGAAAATATCTGTTCGTGTCCTCCCATTCACCAAATATTGAAAGAGCAGTTATGGTACTTGACTATCTGCAGAGCAGTGAGTTTGCCAGAAGTGCAGAATCCGGTATTGAGGGACGCTGGGAAAAAGGCGATGATGGAAAACCTCATTTAACAGAGGATACAATGAGCATGAAGACTGACAGCAGCCGTGCAGATGAATGGAAAGCAAGCGGTATCAGCGATAGTGGTACAGATAATCTTGTTGGATGGGATTACAACGATGTATTACCAGATGGTGGTCTTGTAAATCTTTGGAATGATGAAGACGTCATGAAAGCGAACCTTACCACAGCTGAGCAGGATCTCTGTAAACAGTTTGACATTGATTTACCAAGCGATCTTCTGAAGAAGCGTATCGAGGATGGCACAAGCATGGATCTTAGTGATGCTAATCCAACGATTCGTATGTGCCTTGAGATAACACCAAAAAACATTACTCGTATAGACAGCAACTGTATTGAACTTACTGAAAATGCTCTGCCGGGTCTTGTACAGGCAGAATCCGATGAAGCTTTCCAGTCTGCAAAGGAAGCCTTATTACAGCAGCTTGCAGACGCTGGCGTAGAAGAGTCTATTGAATGGTGGCAGAATGCATGGGAGACTTCAAAGAGTTCAATTGACAAGCTGGAAAGCAAATAAAGAAGGGAGCATGCTTATGAACCGGAAAAGGGCATTGGTGGCAAAAGCACCGAAAGATTATAAATTGCTTTGGATGGCAATGCCATTTATCGTCATAGTCTTTTTGTTTAGCTATGTTCCGATTTTTGGATGGATTTATTCATTTTTTGATTATGTACCTGGAGTAAGTATTTTTGATTGCGATTTTGTTGGCCTGGATTATTTTAAACTGATTTTTAATGATGACAATGTATTACGATCATTGAAAAATACATTTATTTTCGCACTTATTAACATTTGTTTGACACCGTTGCCAATGTTTATGGCTATTTTGCTTAATGAATTAAGAAATGGCCCAATCAAGAAATTTACACAGACCTTTACAACCCTCCCAAATTTCATCAGCTGGGTCATTATATTTTCCCTCGCTACAGCATTGTTCGCCTCTGATGGAATTGTAACAGGTTTGGCAACAGCATTGGGAATTGGAGATGCTTCCAATTCCCTGCTGGGCTCAAATGAAGCAGTATATTGGTTCCAGTCCTTCCTGTTGCAATGGAAAACATTGGGATGGAACTCCATTATCTATATGGCAGCTATTTCGGGAATTGACCAGGAACAGTATGAAGCAGCAAGGGTAGATGGAGCTGGATATCTTCAATGTGCTCTTCATGTAACATTACCTGCAATGATGGAGACCTTTGTGGTGTTATTCATTTTGAATGTAGGTAACTTCCTTAACACAGGATATGAACAGTATCTTCTGTTTAAGAACTCACTAACAGCACCAAATATCGAGGTTCTCGATCTTTACACTTACAGGATTGGTCTTCAGAATATGGACTATTCTTATGGTGTGGCCATCAGCGTTGTGAAGTCTCTTGTAAGTATCTCGTTGGTTGTGGTAGCAAATCTGGTTGCCAAAAAGATCAGAGGCAAAGCAGTTATCTAAAGGAGAGACAATTATGGGCAAAATGAAAATTAAAACTTCACCATCAAGAAAAGCATTTCTTGTGTTTGATTCTTTGCTGATGATACTGCTTGCACTGGTTTGTATTTATCCGTTTTGGTATGTGTTATGCTATTCATTCAGTGACACAACAGCAGCATCTGTAAATCCTCCTGTGATACTTCCGTCTGGATTTACACTCAGCAACTATAAAGAAATTCTCACACTGAAAGGTTTCTTTCCGGCATTAGGAATGTCTGTGCTGAGAACAGTAGTAGGAACGGGGTTATCCGTATTCTGCTGTTCATTCCTTGCTTATCTTTTCACAAAAGATAAAATGCCGGCAAGAAAGATATTATATCGTTTTGTTGTATTTACCATGTATATTAGTGGTGGTATGATCGCAACATATATTGTAATGAAATCCTATGGATTGTTAAACAATTTCTGGGTATATATTTTACCTACAATGATTTCAGCCTACAATATGATATTGATCAAAACATACATAGAACAGCTTCCTCCAGCACTGGAAGAATCTGCTGCTCTGGATGGGGCCGGATATATAACCTGCTTTTTCAAAATTATACTTCCACTTTGCAAACCAATCATTGCAACAGTTGTAGTCTTTGTTGCTGTAGGTCAGTGGAACTCATGGTTTGATAATCATATTTATACTCGTGCCAATGAATCACTGACAACATTACAGTACTTATTGTATAACTATCTCAATGAGGCACAAAGGCTGGCAGAACAGTTAAAGACTGCATCCAGTGGAGCTGATATGACGCAGGCAATGGCGGCTATTTCTCCAAAAGGAATTCGTATGACAATAACTGTCCTGGCTTCCTTACCAATTTTTGCATTATATCCATTTATGCAGAAATATTTCTCAAAAGGTATTATGGTCGGAGCGGTTAAAGGCTGATCATTAAAATCCCTGGCACTCGGATTGTAACGGATGTCAGGGATTTTTATTTTACGAAAGATAAAAAAATACATTGATATTACCAAGTCAGTATTTTTATAGATACTGTAGGAAACGGAACTCCGCAGAACCGAACTCTGCAACAAGGGATAACGGGAGATTACAGAATAATGTTAAATAATTATGATTTTATGAATGATGACGAAATGAACTATATACAGGCCTGCCTGGAATTTGCTGCACAGTTAGGGCAGATTGCTGATGACACTCTGGAAGCAGTAGAACGCAGACGCATATTGGAAAATGAAAAAAGAAAAGAACTTCTTGAAAAAGGAATTACTGTTTATGGTCTGAGTAATTTCTCAGTGCCTGCATATATACAGTATGAGCTGACAAGATTCCGACTGGATTTTGTCGCAGAGAAAGCTTTGATCAAAAGAAGTTATAATTATTCAATGATTACTTCCAAAGACATGGTTTCATTTTGGAATGAGCACCGGGAACTGTTTACCCGTTACCAGGGTGACAGTTTTTCCTATGATGAAGTTGCCATGGTAATAAGGAAACGGATACGGGAGAAGGAATATGAGCAGGAAATTCAAAACATATTACGTAAGCGGCATTAATGGAGATGACTGCAACAATGGTGAAGCACCGGAAACAGCATTTGGATCCCTGGACAGGATTAATAGTCTGGAATTAAACCCAGGTGATCGTGTTTTACTGGAAAGAGGATCTGTTTTTGAAAACCAGTACCTGCATATAAAGGGTAAAGGAACCAGGTCTGACAGAATTGAAATCGGTGCTTATGGAGAAGGTACCATGCCGTGCATTCATTCAAGTGGCACCGGAATATGGTATCAGGATTATGGCGCACCTCTGGACTCGCCATCTCATGTATATAAAGGAGAGGTATCCTCCGCCCTGCTTCTTTATGATGTGGAATATATTTTGGTTCATGATCTGATCATAACAAACTCATCTCCATACACAACTATGGAAGAATATGCGGCACCACACAAAATGGACAGAACCGGTATTGCTGTAGTGGCGAAAAACGGAGGGACACTTCATGACATCACCATACGGGATGTATGGGTTCATGATGTTACAGGAAACGTTTATAACAAGCATATGAACAATGGCGGTATTTATATGACTGCCTTAACACCGGACAATGAAGAAAAAACAGGGGTCGCAAGATATGACGGGATCACTGTAGAGAATTGTACTGTGTGGAGAGTCAGCCGGTGGGGAATTGCTGTGGGATATACTTATCAGCATCAGAAGTTTTCCGGGGTAGAGCTTGATGAAGAAACTTTCAGGAAATACGGACATGAGAATATAATCATACGCAATTGCCATGTCAGCCAGGCAGGAGGAGATGCCATTACTCCTATGTATTCCCTTGAGCCATTGACAGAACATAATATTGCAGATAGCTGTGCAAAAGAGATAAATGATTCTGTGTATCGATATCCGGAAGACAGAATGGGAAAGGTAGCGGCTGCCATATGGCCATGGAAATGTAAAAATGCCCGGTTCTGTTACAATGAAGTTACAGATACCAGACTGAACCAGGATGGTATGGCATATGATGCAGATTCCGGAGATGGTACCTTATATGAGTATAATTACAGCCGGTCAAATGAGGGCGGTTGCATTATGTTCTGTATGGAGGAAGCTGTTCATAATATCTTCCGTAAAAATATCAGTTATGATGATCTGGGAGGGATTATCAGTCCGGCATGTAATCCGGATGCCCTTGTGACTGAAAATGAATTCTATATGAGACGTGAAGTTCCACTGATAAGGGAAAGTATGCAGGATGGGACAGTTACTTTAAAAAATAATAAAATTACAATAATCAAGGAGGACGGAAAGTAAGATGACTCAGAGAAAAGGCAGAGTAACAATACCAACAGATCTGGATGTGGTTCCACAGACACTGGAAATGTTAGATAAATGGGGAGCTGATGCAATAAGAGACTGCGATGGAACAGAGTTTCCGGAAAAACTCAAAAATACAGGAGCAAAAATTTATGCTACGTATTATACAACCCGAAAAGATAATAAGTGGGCAAAAGAAAATCCAGATGAAATACAGCAGATGTATATTATGACGTCATTCCATACAGCTGTTTCAGATACACTTGAGATACATCTCATGGATCATCTCTATCCGGACATGCTTGCTGTGAACACTAGAGATGACATTCAGAGATGGTGGGAAGTAATTGATCGTACTACCAGTGAAACAGTTGATACAATATATTGGTCTTATGATGAAAAGAGCGGAAATGTTGTTATACATCCTTCAATTGCATTCCATGAATATACCGTAAGTTTTCTGGCTTATATCATGTGGGATCCTGTACATATGTATAATGCAGTTGTTAATGAATGGAAAGATGTTGAACCACAGATTACTTTTGATGTACGGCAGCCCAAGACAAAAACACATTCTATGTTGCGGCTCAGAAAATTCCTTGAAAACCATGATTATGTAGATGTCGTAAGATTTACTACATTTTTTCACCAGTTTACCCTGATCTTTGACGAACTGGCAAGAGAAAAATATGTTGACTGGTTTGGGTATTCAGCCTCCGTCAGTCCTTATATCCTGGAACAGTTTGAAAAGGAAGTTGGATATAAATTCCGCCCGGAATTTATCATCGATCAGGGATATATGAATAATACATATCGTATTCCTTCAAAAGAATTTCAGGCTTTCCAGGCTTTCCAGAGAAGAGAAGTGGCTAAACTAGCTAAAGAGATGGTTGATATTGTTCATGAGTATGGAAAAGAAGCCATGATGTTTATGGGTGACCACTGGATCGGTATGGAACCATTTATGGATGAATTTGCATCTATTGGATTGGATGCGGTTGTAGGAAGTGTGGGAAATGGAGCAACCCTGCGTTTGTTCAGCGATATCAAGAATGTTAAATATACAGAAGGAAGATTTCTTCCGTATTTCTTTCCAGATACATTCCATGAGGGTGGAGATCCGGTAAAGGAAGCAAAAGTGAACTGGGTAACAGCAAGGAGAGCCATTCTGAGAAGCCCGATTCAGAGAATCGGATATGGCGGATACCTGAAACTTGCTCTGGAATTTCCGGAATTTGTGCAGTATATCCAGGAGGTTTGTGATGAATTCCGTACTTTATATGATAATATTCAGGGAACTACTCCGTATTGTGTGAAACGTGTAGCAGTTCTGAATTGCTGGGGTAAAATGCGTTCCTGGGGAAATCACATGGTACATCATGCGATTTATTACAAGCAGAATTATTCTTATTTTGGAATTATAGAGGCATTAAGTGGTGCACCGTTTGATGTATCCTTTATTAGCTTTGATGATATTCGTGAAAACAGAGAACTGTTGAAAAACTTTGATGTGATCATTAACGTAGGAGATGCAGACACGGCACAGACAGGTGGCGAAAACTGGATTGATGAAACAATCAGTACTGCCATCAGAGAATTTGTCTATAATGGTGGAGGATTTATAGGAGTAGGGGAACCAGCTGCTCATCAGTGGCAGGGTAAATTCTTCCAGTTGGATGATATCCTTGGTGTAGAAGAAGAACGAGGATTCAACTTAAATACTGATAAATATAACTGGGATGAGCATAGAGATCACTTTATCCTTCAGGATACAGAGGGCGATGTTGATTTTGGTGAAGGCAAGAAAAATATTTTTGCATTGCCGGAAACAGAAATTCTGATCCATAAAAATCAGGAAGTACAGATGGCTGTAAAGACCTTTGGAAAAGGACGAGGTGTTTATATCAGTGGTCTTCCATATAGCTTCGAGAATAGCCGTGTACTTTATAGAGCAGTTCTCTGGTCAGCATCTGCTGAGAAGGAACTTTATTGCTGGTATTCTTCAAATTATAATGTTGAGGTTCATGCATATGTTAAAAATAAGAAATACTGTGTTGTGAATAATACTTATGAACCGCAGGATACAACGGTATACATCGGAGATGGAGGCAGTTTTGAACTTCATATGGAACCAAACGAGATTAAATGGTATCAAATTCAGTGATGAATCTGTCTGGCACAGGGTCACCAAACGTTCAGGAGGGTATATATGGTTATTTACAAAGGAAAAGACTATAAGGATGTTAGCAGAAAAGCAGCAAATATTATGTCCGCACAGATTATCATGAATCCTAGATCAGTGCTGGGCTTAGCAACTGGTTCAACACCAGTGGGTATGTATCAACAGTTGATTGAATGGTATAAAAAAGGGGATCTTGATTTTTCAAAAATTACTACTGTAAATCTGGATGAATATAAAGGTTTGTCTCCAGACAATGATCAGAGTTACCGATATTTTATGGATCAAAATTTATTGAGCCATATAAACATTGAAAAATCCCATACATATGTTCCAAACGGAATGGATGAAGACAGTGGGCGTGCCTGTAAAGAATATGACAAGATAATTTCCATGGTGGGTGGGATTGATATGCAGCTTCTTGGAATTGGAGGAAATGGTCATATTGGATTCAATGAACCTGGAGTAGCATTTGAAAAAGAAACTCATTGTGTAAATCTTACAGAAAGTACTATCAAGGCAAATGCCCGTTTTTTTAAGAGCATAGATGATGTACCGAAGCAGGCGTATACTATGGGAATTAAAAATATCATGTCTGCAAAGAAAATATTATTGATTGCTACCGGTTCATCTAAGGCAAAAGCTATTTATGATTCCCTTTACGGACCGATTACTCCAAATGTACCGGCTTCAATTCTTCAGCTTCATCCCGATGTAACTATAGTTGCAGATGAAGAAGCATTACAACTTTTATGAAAATAGTACAGATAACATAATGTTAATATAGGAGGATAACACGAATGGACCATTGGATATTAAGCTACAAAAGCCCGGCAGAAGCCTGGAATGAGGCACTGCCGCTCGGAAACGGAACTCTTGGAGTGATGTCCTATGGCCGTCTGGAAAATGAAACACTTGAGCTGAATCTTGATACTTTATGGTCCGGTGACGGAAGTTCAAAGCTGAATAAAAACGGCCATGCTGACCTTGGGCATCTGCGAAAGCTGCTTAAAGACCAGAAGCATCAGGGAGCAGAAGATTATTGTAGGAAACATATCCTGGGTGACTGGACGGACAGTTACCTCCCGGCTGGCAGATTCAATATGAGTCTGCAGATGTCCGGACAGACACCCAGCGGATATGTACGCCAGCTCTCTTTGAACCATGCGGTGGAAACAGTGGCATCTGCAGGGTATAAAAGGGAGCTGTTTGTGAGCATGGCAGATCCTCTGCTGGCAGTCCATTTCCAGACAGTCCATGAACAGAAACTTCATCTTGAGATTTCACTGGAAAGTGAGATCAGATATGAAAAAATAAAAAACTGTGAAGATACCGTTTTACTTTCCGGACGGGCACCCTCTTATGTGGCACCGCCATACTATGACTGCCCGGAACCGGTTGTTTATGAGGACGGAAAAGGAATCCGGTTTACACTGGCTGTAAAGGTTGTTGTACCGCAGGGCAGTGTGAAATGCTGTGATGGTAAGCTCCTGATCGAGGGAGAACAGGACATATTTGTTTATTTTACAGGAAATACAGATTTTGGACGGAATGCAGATACACCACAGCTGGAAAAAGAGTGTATGGAAGTATTGGAAGATCCGGATTATGAACAGCTGAAGAAAAGACATCTGGGAGAATACCATAAATATTTTAACCGTATGGAATTATCACTGAACGACACCAGGGAAAACCGTTTGGCAGAGATGATGTTCCATTATGCCAGATACCTGATGATCTGTTCCTCCAGACCGGGAAGCCAGTGTGCAAACCTCCAGGGAATCTGGAACAACAGGATGCGTGCCCCCTGGAGCAGTAATTATACCGTTAATATCAACACGGAGATGAATTACTGGATGGCTGAGAGATGCAACCTGAGCGAATGTCAGGAACCACTCTTTGACCTGATCTGCCGGACAGCAGAGGATGGACGGGAGACAGCCAGGGAGGTCTATGGACTTTCCGGATGGGTGAGCCACCACAACCTGGATATCTGGGGACATTCCGGACCTGTTGGATATTTCGGGCAGGATGAGGATCCCTGTTCCTATTCTATGTGGCCTATGAGTTCGGGATGGCTCTGCCGGCATCTCTGGGAACATTACTGCTATACAGAAGACCTGGATTTCCTGAAAGACAGAGCATATCCGGTGATCGAGGGAGCCGTAAAGTTCTATCTTGGGTTCCTGTTCCCATATGGGGAATACTATGTTACCGGGCCTTCCACTTCCCCGGAAAATCGTTTCTGTGGAGAAGATGGAAAATCCCACAGTGTGGGAATGGCATCCACCATGGATATCAGCATCCTGAAAGAACTGTTTGGGTACTACCTGAAAATATGTAACACCCTGGGCATAGAGGGAGAGACGGCGGATGTAAAACGGGTACTTTCAAAACTGCCGCCATTTAAGACGGGAAGCTTTGGACAAATCCGGGAATGGTTCCTGGATTATCCGGAAACAGAGATCCATCACCGCCATGTTTCCCATCTGTATGGTCTTTATCCCGGAAACCTGATCACAGAAAAAAACCCGGAGCTTCTGGAAGCCTGCCGGGTGGCTCTGGAAAGGCGCGGGGACGAAGGAACCGGATGGTGTATGGCATGGAAAGCATGCCTCTGGGCCAGACTCCGGGACGGGGAACATGCACTGGGGCTTTTGAAAAACCAGCTCCGTTATACCAGGGAGGAAAATATTTCCTGTGTGGGAGGCGGCATTTATCCCAATATGCTGTGTGCACACCCACCGTTCCAGATCGATGGGAACTTTGGCTTTGCAGCTGCGGTTGCAGAGATGCTTATCCAGAGCAGGAAAGGGCATATCCTGTTACTTCCGGCACTTCCGGATGAATGGAAAGACGGAAATGTCCGGGGAATGAAGGTACAGGGTGACATCACAGTTGATTTCGAATGGAGAGATGGCAGGATACACAGGGTTCGCCTCTGTTCTTCCTGTGAGCAGAAAGTAACGCTGGAATGTAATGGAATTTCAAAAACAGTATTTTTAAGACCTGATGGGACAGAGGATATGATTTTGGGTTAATCTGTCCTGAGGGCCTGGAAATCATAGACAGCCGTATCATGTAAAACGCACATGGTACGGCTGTTTTTATACCCTAATAGGACCTGATGATCATAAAATTTGAACGATTTCGGGGGTGTTTTTATCTGAGATAATTTTTTTTAAAATATTTGCAACCTTTTTAGGGATTCGCACGTCTAATAAGTAGAAGCACATAAATGAAGCTTCTATAGTATACTACGGATGACTAGTCTGAGATAGGAGAGCCGGAACTACAATGAATGAGGTTTTGATACGAAAAGCGAAGAAAGGCGACAAAGATGCTTTCTGCCGACTTATGGATGAGAATGTACAGAGTATGTATAAGATTGCGGCAGCATATCTGAAAAATGATGAAGATGTTGCGGATGCAATACAGGATACGATTCTTTCCTGTTATGAAAATCTGAAAAGTCTGAAACAGAACAGATATTTTAAAACTTGGATGATTCGAATCTTGATCAACAAGTGTAAGGACATGATACAGAAGAAAAAGCTGGTTACTTATACGGATCAGATGCCGGAAACACCTTTTCACGAAGAAGAATATGCGGCAATGGAATGGGCACAAGTATTAGAAACATTGGATAGCAAATATCGTTTGGTTGTTCTTTTGTACTATATGGAAGGATTTAGTGTCCGGGAGATCAGTGACGCTCTGGATATGAAGGAAAGCACTGTGAAATCTCGTCTTCATCGTGGTAGAAAACAGATTGCAGAGATGTATGGATATAAGGTTAAGGAGGGACGTGTTTAATGATGACTTTAAATAATAATGAGAAAGACTTCCAGGAAAAACTTCAAAAGGATACAGAAATGCCGGCAATCGTGCATGAACGTATCAATCAGGCATATCGATTGATTGAAAATAATGCTGTGTTACAGAAAAAAGCACCAAAGGATCCATATCACTGGATGAAAATTGGAGGCAGGGTAGCAGGAGGTATGGCAGCGGTACTGGCAGTCGGATTTATATTCTGTGCAACCAATCCAGTAATGGCAAAGAATATCCCGGTTGTAGGAGGGCTTTTTGAAATCTTGCAGGATAATGTAAGTTTCTTTGGTGATTT
This sequence comes from Blautia sp. AF19-10LB, assembly GCF_003461245.1. Lineage (GTDB taxonomy): Bacteria > Bacillota > Clostridia > Lachnospirales > Lachnospiraceae > Blautia_A > Blautia_A intestinihominis. The sequence continues at coordinate 58,857 of NZ_QTWS01000021.1, read as the reverse complement.
TTCGGATTATGCAACAACCTTGGAATCCGTTGATGGAACAACGGCAGATGGCAGTGAAGCAGATGGGGACAAGACAGGTAATGCCAATAGTACGAATGCTTACACTAAAACTGCAGATGGACTGACAATTACATGTTCTGAAGTATATGCCAACAGCCAGGCGGTCTATATAACTATGCAGTTTAAGAGTGATAAGCCATTTCCAGAAACGGAAACCGGAGCGGAAAGTGGAACACCGGTCATTGATCTGGATATGACTGGAGGTGTGGACTTTGATTCAGAAGCTAGTCGGGTGATCGACGGTCATGTGGAAGGACAGTTTCTGGATGACAACACCTATGCATGCATTTTCCGTTATGATCTTGCTCAGGCGGCAAAAGACTATACGGAATATAATGAGAAATACAATGAAATGACACAGCAGGTAATGGATGAGATGGGAATAACTCAGGCGGACTTAGATGATCAGACGGATGAAGGTTATGCACTGCTGGAAGAGTTTATCGATAAAGTATCTGAGCGTGGTGGAGCATATCAGAAATATATTAAAGATATTGAGATTCCGGATACTTTTAATCTGCATCTGGATATCTCGAAGGTAAGAGGGCTGGAAGCAGACTATGAGTGGTCAGAAGCGGATGATGAAAACTATGGAAGGGATGCCGGCTACTACAAATATGAAGGTGACTGGAGTTTCGATATCCCGGTTACAGTAGATGATTCCCGGACAGAAGTATTGGAACTGAATGATACAAACGATGCTGGTATCGGACTCAAATCCGTAATTCGTTCTCCGTATGAACTGACGGTAAATGAACTTTATAAGGAAGGATCCAACAGTGACTGCTTCATGGTAGCTCTTGATGCCAACGGAAACACACTTCCGTATAATGAGTCTACTGGAAACTGTAATAACTTCGCAATTCAGGACAGGGATATTTCGACAGTAGATATTTATTTCCTGGATTATATCCAGTATATGGATGAACTGAAGGGGCAGCAGAATTTTGATAATCCTACGAAAGAAGACGGACAGAAATGGAAAAAACTTCTGGAGGAGAATGCGAAATATCATAAGACATTACATTTTGATAATGACAGTGAGACAGTGCAAAAAACTAAGTGATTCAAAGAAAGATAAGTAGGATATGAGACAAAAAGAAGTGATAGGGCAGTCAATGAGAACCACAAAATCGGCAAGACCAGGTTCAGTTGTTTATGTGCCGATGGATAAATCGGAATTCAGATCTATTATATTTTCAGAAAAGAAGAAAAATAAAATTAAGAAAATTGTAATATTGATTATATTGATGATTTTTGTTATAGGCTGTTGTATTTATGCAGGTATATCTTATTATTACTCATATCACTTCTTTTATGGGACGACCATCAATGGGATTGACAGTTCAAATAAGACAGCATATGAGGTTGAGCAGGAGATTGCTGGGAAAAAGGATAACTATACTATTCAGGTAAGGGCAAGAATGCAGGACCCGCAGGCCATTACAGGAAAAGACATTGATTATAAATACGTATCCAGCGGTGCGGTTCTCCAGCTGCTGAAAACTCAGAAATCATGGGAATGGATCGGCAGTCTTTTTGAAACAAAAAACTATATGGTTCAAGAAGAGACTTTTTTCAGCCGGGAGAAACTGGAAGAACAGGTAAATTCATTAAATTGTGCGAAAAAAGAGAATCAGATAGCACCGGAAAATGCGTATGTAAGTTTTGTTAACTCAGAATTCACTATTGTGCCAGAAACGGAAGGCAACGAATTAAATACCAAAGAAGCTTATCAGATGATATGCAGGGCAATCGATAACGATGCGGCAGAGGTAAATCTGGAAAGTGATCCAAAGGCTTATAAGAAAGCAGATGTGACGAAAGAAAGTTCAGAACTTCAGAATATGGTAAATACATATAAGAACCTGACAAAAGCAAATATCACATATACATTTGGAGACGAAACGGTAACACTCGATGGGAATACCATCAAAAACTGGCTGCAGTTTGACGAGAAAGGGCAGCTGCTCCAGAATGATGAAGCCTTCCGGCAGCACGTAGTGGATTATGTGGCACAGCTTGCAGCAGATCATGATACAGTTGGCACTGAAAGACAATTTCAGACCACGAGCGGAAGGACTGTGTATGTATATGGTTCCGCCTATGGGTGGAAGATTGATCAGGACAAGGAAGTAGCACAGCTCATGCAGGAAATTCAGTCAGGAACCCAGACAACCAGGGAACCGGTGTATTCTATGAGGGCAAATGCACACGGAATCAATGATCTCGGAGATACATATATAGAGGTAGATCTTACAGAGCAGTATATGTGGTATTATCAGAATGGAAATATTATTTTTCAATCAGAAATCGTATCCGGACTGCCAAGCGATCCGAACAGAAAAACACCCCCTGGAATATTCACACTGAATTCAAAGAGCAGTCCGTCCGTGCTGCGAGGTGAAATGACAGCAAATGGAACATATTCTTATGAACAGCCGGTAACGTACTGGATGCCATTCAATGGAGGAATTGGCTTTCATGATGCAGACTGGCAGCCGTACTTTGGTGGTGACAGATATCTTACAGGTGGTTCTCATGGATGCATCAATCTTCCACCAGAAAATGCCGGACAGCTTTATAGTCTTATTCAGTATGATGTCCCGATAATTTGTTTTTACTAATTCTATATTCAAGATGAACAGGACAGGAGCTAAGTAGTAATGCAGTTGGCTCCTGTCCTTCATTGTCAACAATATCAGATTGGCACATGATCACCCTTTGGTGAAATACATTGACTGGTTTTGACGGGACATGTATAATAAAATAAGAAGCAACAAATAAAAGTAGCTAAATGGACAAATATCGTTAAAGTGTAATGTAATATGTAAACATAAATGTAATATGTAAACATAAAATTCTTGACGAACAGGTTGGATTATGTTATAATCCCAAATCTTGAAGGAGCGTACATGGCAAAGAAAAAAGTTTATGCTGTAAAAAAAGGTAAACAAACTGGATTGTTTTATTCATGGGATGCGTGCAAAGAATCGGTTATCGGATATCCAGGAGCTGAGTATCAAGGTTTTGAAACCGAAGAGGAAGCAAAAAACTATTTGGAAAATAAGGAACAAGAAGTCCCCCAAATAGAAGAAAAGGCAAATAATCAGCTAGTTGCATATGTGGATGGTAGTTTTGATGAGAAAATAGGAAAATATGCCTTTGGATGTATTATTCTTACACCAAGAGGAGAAACTATTAGAGAATCAGGAAATGGAAATGAACCAGATTCTTTAGCAATTAGAAATGTTGCTGGTGAAATGCTTGGTGCTATGTATGCAGTACAATGGGCAATTAAGAATGGTTACCGCAACTTAGAACTCCGTTATGACTATGAAGGAATTGAAAAGTGGGCTCAGGGAGAATGGAAGGCAAAGAATACACTTGCTCAGAAATATGCAAATTTTATGAAGAATAAAGCAGACATTCTAAAAATTTCTTATCAAAAGGTAAAAGCTCATTCTGGAGATCTTTATAATGAAGAAGCAGATAAATTAGCCAAAACTGCTTTAACAGAAGGGAATGGGATTCCTAAAGTTAAAAGAGGCGATTTTTGGTTTACAGTTGAGGGAATTTCAGATGAAGATTTGTCTACAGTTATAGAACTTGTTGTTGAGGAAATTGGAAAAGACAATCTGATTATAGATGAAAAAAAGATTGCTCATGGAAAAGCAGTTTCTTTAAAATGTAACAAAAGTAAAGATAGAGTAGTTGTGACACATTATCAAAAGCATAATAAAGTAGTAATGCAGGGAAGACCAGAAGTGTTATTTTCTACTATTATTGGATATATTACTGAATTAATAGAAGTAGAAGAAATTCCTAAAATATTTAATGATACATATAATCTTAACATAGATAAAGACGAGGTTCGTTCCGAATTTCAGTTTTATATGCCAAATGCTTATGATAAGATACCGTCTAAGAAAATGGAAAGATCTCTTCATCAAGCTGTATATAATTTGAAGGTTACAGGAGATATGTTCGATGGAACATATTTGGCTCAACCGGCAATTCGTGTTGTAGAAGCACAATTAAAAATTGCATTGATAGAATGTGGTATTATACCAAATGCGCAGTACATCAAAGAAAATTATTTTGATATGTTTGATAAAATAGGTGCAAAATATAAGTTGAAACCGGATAGATATGGAAATGCAAAGCCTGAGCAGGTAAAGTATATTGGAAATATTTATACGTTTTATAACAGCAATCGCCATCCAATAGATCATTGGGATGATCCTACAGCATCAATTGATACTACAAAGATGCTGGATATAAAAGGTGCCCATGATTTGATTAAAAGAGCATTGGCGATTATTGATGAATATTATGAAGTAATTTAAAAATCAGAAGAAAGGAGTAAGTTAGATGAATAACTTTGATATGATTGTGATAAGTGAAAAAAAAGAAAATATTCTTGTGGTTATGAAGACTAGCGAGCCTCCTTTTGATTATCTTGCAGAAATTGAGGCTTCGTTAAGGGAAAGACGCTATATCGGTGTAGTAATGATTGATGAATTGCTACATAGTGGGAATACGGAAGAACGGTTTATTCAGGGATACTTTGATGGTGTCCAGTTTGACAGTGAAAAATTTGCCTTTGAGTTTGTTCCGAAAAAAAGTAAATTAAGGGAACCTGTTTGCTTTTACTTATATCAAGACAGGGAAAGTCTGGAATATTCTATTCTAACCACCAGACAGCAGAAGATGATTGAGCATGGTTGCATTATTTAATAGGAAATTTGAGATAGAGCGTATAGGAACAAACTATACGTTCTATTTTTGGGCCTTTTTGAGAAAAATTAGAGGTTATTACTGAGGTGAAAGAAGAGGAATAGTAATTATACCAATTCAACAATATGCAATAACAGAAAACACTCCACTGCCGATAAAAAAGGTAGCTTTTCCCTATATCTACACGCCATAGGCATTGGAAAAACCTATGGCGTATTTTATACCCATTTCTGAAGGAGTACTGGCACAATTAAACTGGCAAAAGCAAGAATGAAGATGGAGCTTCAGATTAAAAGTGATGCAACACTACTCCGGATGAAGTTCATATAACATAATCCCAAAAATCACCTGTTCTTTTTAAAAACATAAAATTTTGTGCATGTTTTGTATTATATCTTCTATGTAAATTCAGTATAAACAGAGTTATTATAATGACGTAAAATGTAGAGAGTCAGAGAAAATTGTTGAGGTACCATAGTATGAAATCTAAATACATTGCAGTAATACCGTTTTTATTTGCTTTTGGGATATTACTGATATCAGGATGTTCAGTTACAACACAGAAAAGTACATCTTCACAGGAAAATATGCCAGAGATAATCATTGGAAGTGACGATTTTCCACCTTTTAATTATTCCGATGAAAATGGAGAGCCGGCAGGGATTGATGTTGACATTGCAAATGAAGCTCTGGGACGCCTTGGTTATAAGCCGGTATTTACAAAGATTGTATGGGATGATAAAGATAAAGATCTGGAAAATAAGGAGATAGACTGTTTATGGGGGTGCTTTTCCATGGATGGCCGGGAGAATGATTATAAGTGGGCAGGTCCATATATGGTGAGCCGGCAGGTCGTCGCAGTCAATGAAAACAGTACTATAAAGAAGCTTAGTGATCTGTCGGGAAAAGTAATTGCAGTACAGGCTTCCACAAAGCCTGAGGATATCTTTCTTGACAGGACGAATCCTGCTATTCCATTGGTAAAAGATGTGTATAGCTTAGAAAACCGAAAACTGCTTTTTACCTCTCTTGGAAAAGGTTATGTTGATGCTATAGCAGCTCATGAAACTTCCATACAACAGTATATAAAAGATTATGGGGCAAAGATAAGAATCCTGGATGAAGCTATCCTGACTACAGGAATCGGGGTAGCTTTTCCTAAAAACACGGATAGTGAACTTCCGGAAAAACTCACAGAAGTCTTTAAAGAAATGAGAAAAGATGGAAGTGAAGAGAAAATTCTAAAAAAATATCTTCCCGAAACCAGTGGATATCTGGAGGTGGATAAAATTGAAAATAACTAAACTGTCCAGACGGCAGACTCAAATCATCGTTATCACGGCGGGACTGATTCTGTTTCTGATAACTATAGTTTATTCTGTAAAAACTGACATAAAAGCAGTTGCCAGGCAAATGGACGAGACTCTGAAATATGTGAAAGAACAATGTTATATTTATAACAGATATAATGAAGCATCCCAAACAAAAGGTTTAATGCGTGCAATTGAAAATGCCCAGCAGGTTAATCGTAATCTGACGTATATAAAGGATGAAGTTACGGAGGATAAGCTGAAAACATATGCGGAGGAACAGAGACTTACCGGAATTATTATACTTGATGCAAACGGAAAGGTAAAATGTGAATACAGTACAGATGATCTTAATTCCTGGGCTTTACAGGATGAGATTCAAAAGAAAACCGTACTTGATGTAGCAGCACATCCCCGGAAAACATACGCTGCAAGTATCGTTCTTGAGGATGGGTCACAGGTGGATCTGGCTGCATATGGACGCTCTGACGAAAAAGGCATAATTATCACTTTTTATCATACATCAGCTGAGTATGCCAGAAACTATAATCTTACGGTCCAGAGCCTTCTTAGTGGCTATGATACATATTCCAGCGGAATGATCGTTGTAACAAATGGAAAAAATGTGGTTGCTTCAAATGACGAAGATCTGATCGGACAGAGCTCTGGAGATATTAATATTATCCAACAGGTAAAACAGAAACCAGCTAACAAACTGGTCCGTGTATCAGACAAAAAATGCAGATATATTGGCAGAATGACTAAGGGACGCGATTACTATGTTTATATGTTTATAGATGAGCAGATGGCGTTTGCTTCTGTTTTTAAAAACCTGTTGGTCGTGTTGCTGTTGTATATATTTGTGGCTGCTTCCGTATTTGCCTTCCGCAGGAGATCAAAAGCACAATTGTTGAAGATTCAGATGATGCAGGAAGAAGCTTATAAGCAGAAACTTTTGCAAGAAGCTCAAAGAGCTGATATGGCAAATAATGCAAAAACAGAATTTCTGCAGCGAATGAGTCATGATATCCGAACTCCTATTAATGGAATCCGTGGCATGATCGAAGTGGCTGATTATTATAAAGATGATTTAAAAAAGCAAGATGAGTGCCGCAGGAAAATATGGGATGCTTCAGGATACCTCTTGGAGCTTATTAATGAAGTGCTTGATATGAGCAAATTAGAGTCAGAGGAAATCGTGCTGGAAAATAAGGATTTTGATATTAACAAACTACTGCACGAAATAAGAGAAGTGATAGAAAAACAGGTATATGAACGTGGAATCAGCTTATCTGAAAAAGAATACAATCTGGAATACAGATATTTGAATGGGAGTCCGGTCCATTTAAAAAGAATCCTTATGAATATCATAAGTAATGCTGTCAAGTATAACAAAGAAAAAGGAGAGATACTGCTCAGCTATTATGAAACACAGGTGGATGACAGGCATATACTGTTTGAGTTTCACTGCAAGGATACCGGAGTTGGAATGAGTAAAGAATTTCAGAACCATATTTTTGAGCCATTTACTCAGGAAACAGGCGGTGCAAGATCTGTTTATGGAGGAACAGGTCTTGGTATGCCAATTACAAAAAAACTAATAGAGAAAATGGGTGGTACGATTAAATTTGAAAGCGAGAAAAATGTAGGAACTACATTCATGGTACAGCTTCCATTCCTTATTTCTGCTGATATGAAGCAGGCAGAAAGCCAGGAAGATGATGTATCAATTGAAGGCATGAAAATCCTTTTGGCCGAAGATAATGAATTGAATATGGAAATTGCGGAATTTCTTTTGACAAATGCAGGAGCAGAAATTATAAAGGCTTCAAACGGCAAGGAAGCTGTTGAAGCATTTGCAAAATCAGGTGTTGGTGAGATCAATGTAATTCTGATGGATATTATGATGCCAGTTATGGATGGCCTGGAAGCTACCAGAGAAATACGTACAATGAACAGAAGTGATGCATCTGCTGTTGTGATTATAGCTATGACCGCCAATGCTTTTACAGAAGATAAGACTAAAGCACTGAAGTCTGGAATGGACGATTATCTTACCAAACCACTGGAGTCAGAAAAACTGATTCGTGCCTTAAGTAGATACAAACACAATTAACAGTAACGTTCTTATTTCAGCTATAGAAACAGGGTGTGGTACGAAATATTATGCGTAAATTTATAAAATGGAACAGTAATCCAGACAAAGAGGGGGCATATCAATTGGACAATGATATGCCCCTCTGCCGATGTTTGTTAACTGATGCATTTTGTTTATATATTCCCTTATTTTGTACATGGACTCTTTTATATGGAAGGTGTATAGTGGATGAAAACTATATGATAAAGATTATGGAGGCATAAGATCATGGCTAACTTGATAAATTTTGTTACGCTGTTGAATGGAAAATTTGATAATAAGGATCAATTTGAGAAAATAAGTAAGACAAATCCACAGTATCCATATGCAAAGCACATCAATACAATATGTAATTCAAAAATCGCAAATCTCCCAAATGGTTTCGAAGGCATATTTATGATTGAAGAGAGTTATTATTCTGTACAGGGGACTACCCGCTCTTCTTCACATTTGTTTCTTTTTATGGAAGAAAACAATTCAATAAAACTTATTTCTTATGAGATACCGGAAGGATATGATAAAAAGAATTTTACTTACAAAATCTTCAAAGGTGCCGACTATGATCAGCTAAAGTGTTCTGCAAAATTTACTCCTGCATTTTTCAGAAAATCAGGTGATACATGGGAAGGCGGAAGTGTAAGTATGTTTTCTCCCGTATTGAAATTTTCTCTGCATGAAAAGTTCACTGAAAATCAATTGGAAGTATCAGAGTCCATGGAAGTAAATGGGAAAAGAACTTTTGGTTATGATGAGCCGATTATTTACAAACGAATAAAATAGAACATTGACAGGGGATGCTCTGCTAAAATAGATTGATTTGTTAAGAAGAGCAGAATTCCTAAAGAAAGAGGAATACGTATGAACATTGTTTTTTCATCTGATAAGAAAGAATATAATACTATTAAAAAAGGTACTGAAATACTACTGGCTGAAAATGACGGTTTCAACCAAAACATAGAATTGTCTGTTGAATTTCAGGACAGACCAGAAATATTGATCAATAAAAGAAACAACCAGATTCATATCATCTGTCGGGAAATATCTCATTATTACCGCGCACTTAATTATGCCATACATCATATGGAAGAGGATGAATTTCAATATCGAGAGCATGTCTGCTTTGAAAGAAACGGTCTTATGCTGGATTGTTCCAGAAATGCTGTATTTACAGTTGAAAAGGTGAAATTCCTGATCAAGACACTGGCAAAACTTGGAATGAATGTACTTATGCTTTATACAGAAGATACCTATGAAGTAGAGGGGCAGCCTTATTTTGGGGCTTATCGCGGAAAATACACCAAGGACGAAATAAAAGAGCTGGATGCTTACGCCTCCATGTTTGGGGTAGAGCTTGTTCCGTGTATTCAGACACTGGCTCATCTGCACAATGTGCTGAAGTGGCCGGGAATGGATAAGATTCGTGATTCTGCGGACATTCTCCAGCCTGAAAAAGAGGAAACTTATCAGTTTATTGAAAAGCTGCTCAGCTCAGTAAAAGAGAATTTTTCTACCAACAGGGTACATCTTGGAATGGATGAGGCTGTCATGCTGGGACTTGGAAATTATCTAAAAGAAAATGGATATAAAAAAGGGTCACTGATAATCAGGGAACATTGTAACAGGGTCGTAGATATTTGCAGAAAATTAGAATTAAAGCCTATGATATGGAGTGACATGTACATTACAGCAAATTCTACAGGCGGATACTATGATCTGCCCGAAAACACGGACTGCTCCAAATGGGAAAAACCGAAAAAAGATCTAGGATTAGTATATTGGGACTATTATCATGATGATACCAGAACCTATGAAAAAATGCTGGATATCCATGCGCAGCTTTCGGATAACGTTATTTTTGCAGGAGGATCTTGGATTTGGAACGGAATTTCCCCCAATTATTCTAAGACCTATGCGTGTACCAAAGCAGCTCTTTCTACTTGTAAAAAATACAATATAAAAGAGGTTCTCTGTACAGCATGGATGGATAATGGTGCAGAAACCCCGGTGGATGCTTTGCTTCCGGGACTTGTACTTTTTGCACACCTTGATTTTCACAGAGACTATGACGAAACAATCCTTAAGCAGGAGTTCAGGAACTGCACAGGCGGAGAATTTGATGATTTTATGGCACTTGACAATTTTGATTCCTTATTCTTAAATACGAAAGAGAATAAAGAGGCTCAAAATCCTTCAAAATATCTGTTATACCAGGATCCAATGTTAGGCATTTTTGATTATCATGTGAAAGAATCAGGTGTCAATACAAAATCTTACTACCAAAACATACAGAAATGTATGAATGAATGTGCAAAAAAAACAGGAAAATATCAGCTTTTATTTTCGTTTTATGAAAAACTGGCAGCGGTATTAGCTGATAAAGCCGATTTGGGCATGTGTATAAAATCAGCATATGACAGATCGGACAGAGCAGCGTTGAAAGATACCAGTCAGAATGTTATTCCTGGAATCATCTGTAATCTGACAGATATGAAATCATCAAGAGAAAAAATCTGGATGAATGATGCAAAGCCATTTGGTTATGAGATTCTGGATATAAAAATTGGTGGTGTGATTACAAGACTTAAAAGTACAGGATACCGGATTGACAATTATCTGAATGGAAATGTGCTTCGTCTGGAAGAGCTGGAAGAGGAAAGACTTCCCTATTTTACCAAAGGAATGGACAAGCGGGAGAACTTATGGAATCGCATCATCAGTGGATGTGACTTAAATGACACGATCTGATAAAGGTAAATGAAAGGAATCAGGCTACGTATGAAAATTTTAGTGTTCTTAATAATTTTTGTATTTGCATTGTCTCTCTTTCGAATGATTCTGGAATGGAGTAAAAATAATAATTCTTCCGTAGAATCTGTGGATGCTGTTGTTTCAGATAAAATAGGGGAAATATATCAGCAGCAGATACCAAATGCAGGTGATCTGACAGGAAGTCATGGTTTTACAGTGCATGATATCCCCAATTTTAAAATCAAATTCCGCATGACGGACTATACAGAAAAGGAATTTGACGTTGACAAGAAATCATTTAAAAATATAAAAAAAGGAGATTACGGAGTACTGACTTATCAGGGAAGCAGATATTTGGGATTCATAAAAGACTGATCATTTGCCCCCAGATGTTCTCACCAGGGTTATAAACGATCAGAAAATAACGGTTTATACAGGAAATCAAAACTATTCTCACAGAATGGTTTTGGTTTCCTTTTTTGCTGTTACAAATCAGTTACAACTGCATTATAGAATTTAATGTATAATTAACCTGTGAAAAGATAGTTATAAAAACATGTGAGGTAATAATTATGAAGGCAAGAATTCTTGTGATAGAAGACGAAATGTCAATCAATGACCTGCTATGTATGAATTTGGAGATTGCAGGGTATGAAACAGTAGGATATCTGGATGGAAATGAGGCATATGAAGCAATTATTCAAGATCATGCGTTTCAGTGTGCACTTGTAGATATTATGCTTCCCGGAAGAGACGGCTATAGCCTGTTACCGAAACTGAAGCAGTATGAAATCCCCGTAATATTTCTTACCGCAAAGGGAGATATCGCGAGCAAGATAAAGGGATTAAAAGACGGTGCGGAAGATTATATTGTAAAACCATTTGAAATGCTGGAAGTGATGGTTCGTCTTGAAAAAGTACTGGAACGTAATGGCACTGTACAAGAACAGATTCAAATTGGTGATGTCATCATTGATACTGCTAGTCGTACTGTTACAAAAATGGGCATGGAAATCTATTTAAAGCCAATGGAATATAACTGTCTCATGGTGTTCGCCAAAAACCCGAATAAAGCACTGACCAGGAATCAGATTCTGCAGGAACTGTGGAATGAAGAGTTCTGCGGAGAAACAAGAACTGTGGATGCACATGTGGGTCGTATCAGAAAAAAACTTGGCTGGCAGGATAAGATTAAAACAATTCCCAGAATCGGTTACAGACTTGAGGTGGATTTATGAAACTCTTAATAAAGATCTTTTTTCAGACTACATGTATTATTCTGTTGGCATCGTCAGGGATCTTTCTCTATACCACTTATTGTTGGAAAAATCAGAGTATACAGAATATCAACAGTTATGAAAACAGTATATTCAGAACAAATATCTTACAGTTTGAAAATAAAACAAGCCTTTCTGACAATCAGAAACAGAATGCCGACAACGAAATGCGCCCCCAAATAGTTACTTATGCTTTTCGGCAGGTTTTTCATGACAGCGCGGTTTTATATCTTGATGGAAAAATGACCTATAATGGAACTGTTTATGAATTCGATGTAAAAAAGTTAAGAGAATTATGTGCAAGTAAGGCAAACATGGTGGATCATGGCAGCAACAGTGATGGTCATGGCCCTATGATCAGTCAGATAAATGGAAGGACACTTTTGTTATTTTACTATGGCAATGTAAATATGGGATATCAGATTGTTACTTATAAAGATATAACAGATGTAATAGAAAAAAGTCATCTGCTGTTTTTTCAGACGGGTGGATTTACTTTATCTTTGATCGTGGTGATGGGAATTATCCTTTATTTGAGCCTTAGAAAAATCACAGCACCGCTTACAGGCCTAAGAGAAGCTACGCTTCTTGTTTCTGAAGGTATTTATGATTTTAAAGTACCGTCAGAGGGAAATACAGAACTTGCGCAGATAGGTGCAACCTTTAATTTTATGACAGGTAAAATAAAAGAACAAATTGAAAGTCTTTCTAACATAAACCGGACACAAAAACAGCTTATTGGAAGTCTGGCTCATGAGCTGAAGACCCCAATGACTGCAATCATAGGCTATGCAGATACATTGCTTACTGTGCGCCTAACCCCGGAAAGGCAGGAGAAGGCTCTGATTTATATTGAAAATGAATGTCGCAGGCTGTCAAGACTTTCTATGAAAATGCTGGAATTAACTGGATTCTACGAAGCTTCGGAAGACTCATTCAATCCAGCTGAAATACAGGTGGATAACTTCCTGAAAGAAGTAAAAGAACTTATTGATTGCAGGCTTCAAGAAAAAAACATCTCTCTTGATGTATTTTGTGAACCAAAAGAATTGGTAAAGAAGTTTGATCAGGACTTAATGATAAGTGTAGTGACAAATCTAATTGATAATGCAGTCAAAGCTTCCAGGAAAGAATCTAAAATTGTGCTTGAGGCAACCCCAGACCATCTGATGGTTCAGGATTTTGGAAAGGGAATACCGAAAGAGGATCTGGAAATGGTGACGGAACCATTTTATATGGTAGACAAATCTCGTTCCAGGGCAAAAGGAAGTGTAGGGCTCGGTCTTTCTTTATGTCAGAAAATTATAGAACTGCACGATTTCCAACTGAAGATTGAAAGCAATCCGGGAAAAGGAACTACCGTCTCTGTTTTCTGGTAATCACACTAACGTTTACATATCAGTTACAAATCGCGAAAGATTTGGTGTAATGCTCGATGATATACTTATAACAACCTTAGAAAGGAGATATTACCAGAAATGAGAAAAAACATAAAAAAGTTTGCAGGAATAGTGCTTTGTATTGGAATGTTTACAGGATGCGCACAGACCCCGGATTCTTCTTTGGTAAAGCCGAAGGGGAGCAAGGCTGTAGATGCTTATACGGAAGCGGATGATGTTAGCGGTTCTAAAGGAGAAGCATCTGAAAGCAAGAACGATGACGGTTCAGAGTCAAAGACAACCATCAGGAATCTCATTGATGCTCCTCAAAATTATAAAAGCCATGTGGAAGATGACAGTGCCAAGCTCGTGGTAAATACAGATGCAAGCGTAGAAATTCCGGAAGTGGAAAAGATATCTGCTATTTCTGTCACTGCGGCAGAAGTTACCCAGGAGCTTCTCGACCGTATTACAAACGCATTCTTCTCAGAGGCAAAACTTTATACCCTGGATAGTTATTATGTGAAGACAAAGGATGAAATTAAAAAAACTCTGGATGAACTAAAAGAAGACGTTGCTAACGGAAACCTGGATCCGTATAACTATGGAACAGACGATGATGGGAATTATGTCTATGATATCTATGAAGATATTGAGACATGGGAACAGGAATACGAAACTGCTCCGGAAAAGAAAACCCTGACAGAGGCAAAACCTGTTGCCGGAAATTATTTCAGTTGTATTGCACAAATGCCAGACGATTCACAATACTACTATATGATATCTTCCGATGGCTCCGATACCTTGTCAGTCAAGATCAAGAAAGCAGCAAACAAGGGCGGGGAAAAAATACCGGAGGATGCAATGTGGTGTGATTACGGATATTCTGAAGAGGAAGAAAAACCCACAGAAGAATCTATCGGTCTGTCCCTGGATGAAGCAAAAAAACTTGTAAAGGAAAAAGTTGAAAAAATGGGCATCACAGATTTACAGTTTTCTAACTGGAATTACGCGGTGTGCAAAAGTTTTGAAGGCGATAATAGTTCAGGTAATTTTGGAAATGGATATAGAATTGATTATGCACGTACCATAAATGGTGTGCCGGTAACTCAGACAATTGCAGACGGTGGGGCATTGGAAGATATGGACAGCACGATGGAAACATGGTCTTATGAAAGTCTCTGTTTCTATGTCGATAAAGATGGCATAGAAAGCATGACTTATTCAAATCCCTACACAATTGGTAACATAAAGACAGAGAATTTAAATCTTCTTTCATTCAGCGAGATTATGAAAATTTATGAAAAAATGATGGTGGTAACAAACGCTGATAATATGCAATATGAAAATTCCAGAGTCTATAATATTGATCGGATCGTTCTTGGCTATGCCAGAATATATGAGCCGTCTACTGACGCACACACAGGTATTTTGATCCCCGTCTGGGATTTTTTCGGCAGCATGACTTCAGAAAGTGAATATAACGGAGAAACAGAATCAAATACCAGTAAAGATCCAAATGAAAGTTTCCTCACCATTAATGCCGTGGATGGCAGTATCATAGACCGGAATCTGGGTTACTGACATGAGACAGGTATTTGGAATTGTAAGGTACAATTTCTTCGGATTTTTACGCAATCCCAAAGTTATTTTTATATTTCTGTTAGAATTTGTACTTAGTTTCCTGCTTACAGGCAGAATCATGGTTGTAATGGATACCTACGATACACCGGTACAGGCCATTGAACCATTTATCTGGACATTTGGGGATGGGATAGCAGTACTGTCCAGTTCGCTGCTCTTGCTTCTTATGTTTTCTGACCTGCCGAAGATGACACCTATTACTCCATACCAGCTGACCCGGACAACCAAGAGGAAATGGCTTTTAGGTCAATTCATTTATGTTATTCTTGTAACTGTTTTATATACGGTTTTGATGCTGCTGTTTACGGCCGTGCTGTGTATGAAAAAGAGTTATCCAGGTAACCTGTGGAGCGAAACTGCGGCCATGCTTGGTTATTCAGAATTAGGAAAAAACCTGCAGGTCCCTTCTACAGTAAGGGTCATGGAAAGTATCTCACCCTATGGCTGTATGCTGCAGGTTTTCTTCCTTCTGTTTTGTTATTCGCTGACCTTAAGCTTTGTAATCCTTGTAGGAAATCTCTATAAAGGGAAGACTAAGGGGATGATTTTTGGCCTTCTTTACAGTGTTTTTGGTTTTTTATTGGACCCGAAAGTACTGGCTGCAATTTTACATAAAGAAAAATACGAAATGTATCAGGTAAATGTATTAATCTGCTGGATCAGTCCTCTGAACCAGGCAGTATACGGAAAACATAACTTGGGTTATGATCCATTGCTCCCGAAAATCCCGCATTCCTATATGTTTTTTCTGGGTATTTTAGTTCTTCTTGCAGTTTTTGCAATTAACCGGATGAAAAAATATACCTTTGAATTTCTTGGAGAAAAGACATGATCGGAAGGGGGAAAACCTATGTGGGGTGAAACAAAACGTATGTTTTTTAATAAGAATTTTCTGGCAGCATGGCTGACAGCCTGCATTTCCATAGCCATTGGACAAACTTATCCCAGCTTAAAAAAAGCACTGACATGTGGTACTTTTATCAGTATACTGGAAGGTTCCTTAAAAAGTCAGGCAGTATCTTTTGCCATTCCGGTAGCAGCCGTATTGCCATGGAGTGATTCCATTCTGCAAGAATATAAAAGTGGATTTTTAAAGGAGATACTTCCCAGAACGACTCGCAGACAGTATATCGAAGGTAAAGTTTTTTCCATTATGGTATCTGGTTTTATGGTCTGGACGTTATCTATACTAACGGTACTTTTTATCAATTTTATTGTGTTCTATCCGCTGGAGATAAAGGGTGCTATTCAGAAAGAAGCACTTCTGGACTTACTCATGAAGGCATTTCGGACAGGACTTATCGGAAGTATCATAAGTACTTTCGGTGGAAGCTGCGGGATTTTATGGGATTCTGCTTACATGGCATATGGAATCCCTTTTGTAAGCTTTTATTTCGGAATTATCCTTCATGACCGCTATTTTAAGAATCAGATATGGTTTTATCCAGTAGAATGGATACTGGCTGATGAAAATTGGGGACCGGACAAAATAGGAGTTTGGCTATTTCTACTGTTGTTTTTATTAGTAATGCTGGGAATTCTGGGAGGTGTTTTATATGGAAGATTGGAAGAAATCTGAAGGGACATTTAATCTGGCCTGTGATCTGGAAAGAGTAAGTGGAATGATGCAGAACACCTGCGTAAAAATAGAACACGTGACCAAACGTTTCGGTGAAGACATCGTGTTACAGGAAGTAAATCTTTCCTTGAAAACAGGGAACGTCTATGGGATTGTTGGAAATAACGGTTCCGGAAAGACCGTTCTTATGAAATGCATCTGTGGGTTTCTCCCTGTAACTACGGGCACTATTTTTGTATTTGGAAAAAAAATAGGCCATGATGTGGATTTTCCTGAAAGTCTTGGAGTTATTATCGAGACTCCCGGTTTTCTTACACAATATACGGGCTTTAAAAATCTGGAGATCCTGGCAGACATGAATGGCCGGATTTCGAAGGCCGATATCCGCATAGTCTTAAAAAGGGTAGGATTGGATCCGGACATGAAGAAACCAGTCGGAAAATATTCCCTTGGAATGCGTCAACGCCTTGGTATTGCACAGGCCATTATGGAAGATCCTCTTTTTTTGATCTTGGATGAGCCGTTTAATGGACTGGATAAACATGGCGTGGAAGAGATAAGAGAACTACTGTTGGATTTAAAAGCAGCAGGAAAAACCATTTTGCTGGCAAGCCATAATGAAGAGGATATCAGAATCTTATGTGACCATGTATATGAAATGGATGGAGGAGTTTTAAGAGAAAGGACTGCCCGATAATGAAAAATTTATTTGTAAAAACGGCATTAGTATTGTGTACGACAATAATATTTCTTCCGGCTACCGTTTTTGCCACAGAGCCTCAAAACACGGAGATTACATCTGCTGAAGAAGGATTTACGGACTCAGATCCGTCCGTATCTTATGAGAATGACAACTCGTTAACCCTTGATAAAAAAGAGGATGATTCTACAAGTACCGAACCTCCGGCAGAGGATGAAAAGACTCCTGATAAAGCTGATACCGATAAAGAAAATCCGGATCCGGATATTTTCACATCAGGAGATGACTTTGGTGATGGTTCTAAATCGAATCCTTTTCATGTTGTAATAGACAGTGATAATCCGGAGGACGGTGACGCCCCGCAGATAACAGATCCGGTTATAGACAACGGGTATTCGGGCGGTGGGGGAGGAGGTAATTCAACATCAGACTCATCAAGTGAAAAAATATTACATAAACCTCAGGTATTATTAGAAGACAGCAATCTTTCAGGTGGACGATTGGAGGCTGGTTCTACACCAGAAATGTCGCTGACATTTCGAAATAAAAGCTGCAGTCAAAATGTATTTGGTTTAAAAATTTCCCTTTCTACAGAGAACAAAGGAATCGAATTTGAGAAAAACTCTTTTTATGTACAAGTCCTGGCTCCTGGTGAAGCAATTACTTTGGAACAGATGATTACTATAACAGAAAACTGTGATCCTGGCCAGGCTGTCATTACTTTTTCTCTGGATTATGAAGATTCGAAAGCAACGGCAACCACCGGTACAGAATTACTGTCTTTTCAGATCATCCAACCGGTTCGTGTTAAGCTGGAAGCTTCAGATATTCCATCTGTTTTATACACTATGGATACAGTAGAGATCCCGGTAAAAGCAATGAATCTCGGAAGAGACAAAATATACAATGCAAGTGTCAGCTTAAAGGCTGATGAATTAAGTTCAAACGATACTGCATTCTTAGGGACCATAGAGGCCGGAGATTTATCCCAGGGAAGTCTTCGCATATATGTAAAAGGAAAAACAGGAAAATGTGCAGGTCAATTAATCCTTACGTATGAGGATGCCGATGGCAAATCGTATGAGGACGAAATAAAATTCGATTCTGAAATCAAAGAAACCCAGATAAAGTCTTTAAAGGTTGAAGATGACCAGGAGAAAACCAATAACTGGTGGTATTCCATAGTTGCAGTTGTTGCAGTACTGCTTATTTCCATAATCTTGATTCTGGTCAGAAAGCTTCATAAGAAAAATATCCTTCTCGAAGAAGTGAGAAAGGCGGCTTCTCATTGAAAAGAAAAAAAATAGACAGCTTTACCTTATTTGTCATACTTCTGCTGTCATTGATATTGACATTATTAGTGATGTTGCTGGCGGGCATGAAAGAAGAAAAACGGCAATTTACTGTGTTGCTCCCACTTGGAGATCTGGCTTATGATGAAGATTTTTTGCAGAAAGCGAAGAAGATAAAAGGTATAAAAGAAATCTGGCCAGTCATAGAAGTCCCGGTTGTCATCAAAATTGAAGATTATACGGAAACAACGACTTTTTTAGGAATTAATATGAATGCGTTTGGAAAAAATCCAACTCAGAATGAACTGGGGAAGATGCCATTGTTATTGCTGGGAAATGGTTCCCTGCAGGATATGAAAGACTATAATAATCATGCCATTTCAAAAAAGCAACAGGAAAAATTTTTAGAGATGGGTGAAAACCTGAATATTTTTTATTCCCTGGATGAAAAAGAAAAAGATACTTCCAAAGCCACAGATGATCTTACTACCTTATCCGGCAATTCCGCAAGAGAACCGCAGACCTCATACATGCCCTGTAAAGCCGCTGTAGTAATAGAAGGCAACGAAATCTACATACCCATTTCCCAGGCACAGGATCTCTGCAGAGAAATAGGAGAGCCTTCTGAGATCAGTAAAGTATATCTAAAAATAAATGGAAAAAATAATCTGGAGAACGCAAAGAAAATACTTTCAGGAATTTAACATAATATATAGCAAGAAGTCTCTTTCCTTTACAGATGTGCAATGAATTGTAAAAGCACTGTACGAACGCTGTAAAAGCAAAAAAGAACACTTGGTTGGTGATGCAGTTCATGGTATAATAGTATCAGTTGATAACATAAATGATAAAAAAGCTTATTTTGTTAAAAAAAGGATCACAATGTATATTTGAATATCAGATTTACTGTTTTTTGATCATGTGGTTGTAATGTTCCGTGCATAGCCCAGAATGGAACTAAGTAAATTTATCAATGTCTGTCCCTTTTTCAAAATCTGAGATTTAATTGGCAGAAGTATATCACATGATAATGTTTATGGTATGGAAAAAAGCTTTCGTTGTAGCCTATGGTTCTGCATGGAAAGTTATTGGATAAAAGATACTGATTAATACTTGGTAAAATGAGGGAGCTCACAAATGAAAAAAATTACAATTGCCTTAATTATGGTTATATCATTAATAGCACCAATTCAGACAATGGCGGAGAGTGTTACCCAGACCGGTACAATAATAGAGCCTTTGGAACAGAATATTGAACAGATCATCGATGAAATCACTTCTGAACCGCATCCAATAAATTCTGATGCAATACAGAACGTAAAAGAATATATTAGTGAATATTTTGGCAATCTGGGATATGACAATATAGAATACCAGAAATTCGAATATAACGATGAAAACAATGAGAATGCAATAAGGCATTCCTCGCAGGCGGATGTGTTTCTGGCATCAACAGCCGAGAATGCAATTGTTGACGGCATTGGTGAAAATATCATTGTGACAAAAAACTCATCCATTGATACCACAAAAAATCTGATCATAAGTGCCCATTATGACAGTGCAGAAGATTCGGTGGGCGCCAATGATAACGGTTCCGGAGTGGCAGCAGTGCTTGAACTGGCAAGGATTTTAAAAGATACAGAGATGCCGTATAATATAAAATTCATCCTGTTCTCGGGCGAAGAGAAATATATGCTGGGTTCAAGATGGTATGTTGGTAAGCTGACGGAGGACGAGCGGAAACAGATCATCGGAGTAATAAATATTGATACTATTGCAGAAAAAAGTGATTTGGGTTATATGGCGATGATCGAAGGAAACAAAAGACCAGACAATGCGGAATATGATGATGAGGGATTGAAAAAACTGGCAGAATTAAATAAAAACAGTATGTCAGAACTATTTACACCCAGTGACAGATTTTTCCTGACAATGGCAACCAACAGTGACCATTATCCGTTTGCATTAGTGAATATCCCGGCAGTATCGATTGTCCAGGACTGGCAAGATGGTTTGAACGTGAATGATAGTTCTGATGTAAAAGAAAATATGGATATACAGAGAATTGTGGAAGTGATTGATCAGGTTATGGAAGTACTTCCAACGATCAATTAAATTTATATCAAAAATCTCCCACTAATGGTAGTGCCAGATAAAAAACATTGTAGAAGTCAGTAATATTAATGTTTTTCATGGTGCTAGCACGGTGTGAAGTCGAAATAATCAAATACTGACAGAGACTAGGAGGTGGAATAATGAAAAAATGGATCGTGATGCTGACGGTACTTGTTATGTTCTGTCTGGCGGGATGCGGGGAAAAGCCGATGACAGCAGTGTATTTTCATCCAGATGATAACAGCTGGTATTTTGCGGATCTGGACACGGACACGATTTTCTCCGGAACGATACCGGATAAGCTTACGGATGAGAATGGAAAGAAGCTGACAGAGGAAGATATGACAGACGGAGATGTTTACCTGATCTATGGAGATGGTATCATGCTGGAAAGCTTCCCGGGACAGTATCCGGGAATCACAAAGATGGTACGGAAAGAACAGGGCAATCAGGAAAAGGCCGATCATTACCGGAAGGAGCTGCTTTCCATGATGCGTCCGGTGACTGGAGAGTGATAAAATAAAGCTTTTTTAGAAAAATACTCAACTTTCCCAGCTGATATCTCTAAATAAAGCCCGAATAAATGCGGCTTGAGATGCAATCCATTCACTTATTTTACATTTTATGATGGATGTAATATCAGTAGATAATGTTAAAATGTGCTCCACAAACAGAGCCATAAGGCTCTGCAGTGCACTGGTTAAGTCCATGTCCTGGATATCATCGCAGAACATTAAGAATAATACGCCATACGTTTTCTGGTCATTTTGGTTCCTGCGGATCCATTCCAGAATGATATATCTTGTAAATACAATAGTCGTATGGCTTACCATTGCACCATAATTATGGCTCTGAAATTCAGTGCCTAACTTCAGAAAGGATTTTGATGGTCTGAAAAAACATTCGATAGACCATCTGTTTCCATAAATCCGTACGATCTCAGTATCACTTAAAGAAACGTCTGTGCTTAAGAGATACAGACATTCACTCTTCTTATTGCGGTTTCGTACGAAAACGATCTTAACAGGAATTCCTGTTTTGGTAGTGACTACTAAAGAGCCAAAAATATTTCTCGCACCTTCAAAGCGGACCATTCTTTTTAGTTGAAAAATCAACTGTTTATGCCAGTTTTGCTGGTGGGAAAGTTGAGAAAAATATTAAAAGAAAATATATATCCATTTCTTCTATATTTTGATAAACTATATATTAAGACCACTGAGAAGAATAAATTTTAATTGCTTTGTTGAACAGATTGGTATTTACAGGGAGGAATCGTATTTCAGATATATGATCAAGCAGATCAATATTGTAATGAAATCATTAATTCCTGAGATCAATATAGAAATTTATAATGCGTTTGATAAGCTATTGAAGGATGGAAAAGACGGAGTGCAGTTTGAAATCATTGCCATGCGTGGAGAGAACCGGATTCCGCTTTTGTATGAATCCGCAGGAATAAAGAAGCTGATTTCTATTTGCAGTAATTTAGTTGCCTGCTATAACAGGGAGTCTTATTGCCTTGTGGTAGACGAGCTGGATTCTGGTATTTATGAGTATTTATTGGGAGAATGCCTGGAAGTTATGCAGGATAAAGCTAAAGGACAATTGATCTTTACATCACATAACTTACGCCCATTGGAGATCCTTGAAAACGATGCTCTGCTTTATACGACTGTGAATCCTGAGAATTGCTATATAAAATCTACTTATATCAAAAATACGCAAAATACCCGGTTATCTTATTTGCGGACAATCAAGCTTGGCGGGCAAAAAGAAAAACTCTACAATGAAACAAATATATATGAGATGGAGCTTGCTATGAGGCGGGCAGGAAGGGACTACAAATAACTAAAAGGCCACAGGAATCAGGCAATTATTATCACCACCAAATCCTTCTGTTATACAGGCTTTATAGTGCAGTTAACCTCATTGAATAAATTTATTATTAAATATTCGTGCAAAGTATTGTTTTCTTCGTGCAAATGGCATATACTATAATTGCCAGCAGAAAGGGGTTGATCGTATGGCTAGAAATACCACAAACATCAGTATCCGCATGGACGCAGATTTGAAAGCGCAGGCGGACGCACTGTTTACTGAACTTGGAATGAATCTGACTACGGCGTTTAACATCTTTGTGCGCCAGTCGCTTCGTGAAGGCGGCATTCCCTTTGAAGTAAGGCTGGAACAGCCGAACAAAGAAACGGTTGCTGCCATGCTGGAAGCGGAAAGGATTGCAAAAGACCCGTCTGTAAAGGGCTTCAATGACCTTGACGAGTTGTTTGCTGACCTGAAAAGATGAAAGAAACTAAATATACCGTCAAGTACACGACCAGTTTCAAAAAAGACTACAAACGAGCCATCAAGCGTGGCTTGAAGATCGAGCTGCTGGAGCAGGTCGTAGCAATGCTGGCAATGGGCGAACCGCTGCCAGATAAGAACCGCGACCATGACCTGTCCGGCGATTGGGCAGGTCATCGGGAATGTCATATTCTCCCGGACTGGCTGCTTGTCTACCGCATAGAGGATGATGTTCTGGTGCTGACGCTGGCCCGCACTGGTACACACAGCGACTTGTTCGGCAAATAAACATTCTGCCGCCGTATGGGGGAAACCTGTACGGCGGTTTTTCTGTATGCAAAAGGGGTGTCGTGAAACGCGACGACCTTGATAGTGGTACGCCAAAACGCGGTAGCCCTTACCACTTCGATAAAAGGAATCAATATGCGACACTATTGCAATCCACGACAAACGCATGAGTAAATAAATTGTGAACACACCCCTTTTCTAGTAAAATAAAAGAAAAAGGGGTGTTATTTATGCAGGAATTATTAGAGTGGATGGAATACATTGAAGATACTCGTCAGCAGACAAAGGTTCGTCATACGTTGAAGGATATTCTTGTCATTGTGTTGTTTGCAACTCTTGCGAATGCGGATGACTGGGTTGAGATGGCATTGTTTGCAGAAAGCTATCAGGATTATCTTCGAAAGTATATTGAACTAAAAAACGGAATCCCCTCTCATGATACGATCCGGCGTGTCATGGGGATGATATCGCCCGAAATTCTGCAGCAGCTCTATGGAAAATGGCAGGAGCGGCTGGATAAAAATGATGGAGAACTGTTGAAGAAGATCATCTGCATAGATGGAAAAAACGATGTGTTCGAATAAACGTGGAGAAGAAAAAGCAAGTCACATTGTTTCTGCATGGAGTAAGGAAGATGGATTTTGTCTGGGACAGAAAGCAGTCAAAGAAAAAAGCAATGAAATAACAGCGATTCCAGAGCTGTTGGAAAAAATCCAGATAAAGGGTCAGATCATTACGATTGATGCAATGGGAACGCAGACAGCGATCGCAGGAAAAATCAGGCAGAAACGAGCGGATTATGTTCTGGCATTGAAGAAAAATCAATACATAATGTACGAAGATGTAAAAGAATACTTTTCGAATGAGGAGTTTCAAAAAGAAATGCGCGAAAAGGGGGCATATAAGAAGACCTGTGAGAAAGCCCATGGGCAAATTGAGATCCGAGAGTATTATCAGACGGAAGATATCCGGTGGCTGAGCCAAAAGAAGAATTGGAAAGGCCTGAGAAGCATTGTAATGGAGAAGAAACGAATAGAAAAAGCAGGAAAGATAACGTATGAATATCGATATTTTATAAGCAGTTTAAAAACGGATATCAACGAAGTCAGCCGAGCGGTGCGAGGTCATTGGAGTATAGAAAGTATGCATTGGCATTTGGATGTAACATTTCGGGAGGATGCAAATACGACAATCGATAAAATGGCGGCACAAAATTTGAACATTATAAGAAAATGGAGCCTGAGTATTTTGAAACCAGCAGAACTATCAAGACATAAGTTGTCAATGAGAAAGAAAAGGTTCGTAGTAAGTTTGCGTCCAATTAAGTATTTAGAAGAGCTTTTAGAAGCTTAAAAAGTAGAAAAAAATAGAATTTGCAGTTGCTAACCATTCATGCGTTTGTCGTGTATTGCAATCGAGGTAATATTGACATAGAATTCCATGTATTATAGAATGGTATCTGTAAAAAGAAGGCATGAAGAAAGCAGCTTTAAACGGGCTGCTTTTTTTGTGTCTTCTTTTGTCTTTCCTGAGTACCGGAGGAAAAGGAGTTTTCTGGATGGAGCAGAGAAGACAAAAATAAATAAGAACAGGAGAGATTGGTATAGACGATATTATTTGGATTATTAACCGGCAGGGATAGTCACTTTCCCTTTATATTCCTGCAGGTTTTACATAAGAAGATGGATTCCGGTCAGCAAAGGCAGCTCCCACAATGCCTTTTGGATATCCGCTTCTGCAAGTTGTAGTAAGTAATTGCTTCCCATCAAAATCATGGGGAAAGCGAACTGGTCTGAAAGACCGCCAGTTAGTGTGATGATGATAAGGAGATTTTGAAACTGATGACAGACAGAGATTATGCAATTAAATCAATGAAAGAAATTACCTTCCAGATGGCAAGTCATGCACAGGATTATCTGGAAGTTACAATCGAAAGACATTATACTGATATTAAAGAACTGATGACAAGCTACCAGAAACTGATTTTAGAAAACCAGATTGTATTGGAAGAACTGGATATGGAGTGCCAGGAGAAGATCAATGAAGATATGGCATATGCGTTAAGCTATCTGAGTATTTACAACAATCAGCTGAATGTGCCGAAGATGCACCGGGAAATGAATAACCTGATGATCATTTATGGCTTGTCTGATATGATCTATCGTGGAATGACACTGGTGAAATTCTATGCACCGAATGGTGTGATGCTCAGTGAAATCCTTCATTCCTGCTTTTGCAGTCATTATAATAAGACAGATGTGGAAGTGCAGCAGGAGTTAGGAATAGGCAGGACTTCTTTTTATAAAATGAAGAAGCAGGCACTTGGGTATTTAGGATTTTATTTTTATGAGATCGTGGTACCGCAGGCAAAGGATAAAAGATTTAAACCGTCACTGGGCGTTGAGGAAGAGTAGGTGAGTAATATGAGATACGAAGATTCGATGAAAGGTGTAGCTGCTCAGATAATCAAAGAACAGCTGAGAGCCAGTAAAATTAAAAACAATCCAGAAGAGTTCCATTGGCATGATGAATATGCAACGTTGAATTTCTTTCGGTTTATCTGCAAAAATATCGGTAACTTGGGAAATGGAGAAATTGAAAAAATGGTCACACGCTTTAAAGAGCATAGATCAGAAAGCAGTGGAAAACCATGTGAATGGTGCTGTTTGGGTATTTGATTATGATAAGATGTTCTGTGTATTGATGGAAAATGAAATTTGCCGAAAGGTGTGTGAAAAGAATAAATATAACAGTTGGATGAAGCTGATTGGAAAGTATTGTGTTTCAAGGACTTAAAGACGAAGAAAGTTGTTGTAGAGAAATAATTTCCAGCAACTCTGTCTTTAATGAATAGAGTTCATTTTTTTATTCAACTATTCCCATGATATATACAATATGTAAATGTGCAATTCAAATAGCAGTTTATGCTAAGTACAAAAATAATAATAATTACTATTATTGACAAAAGAATAATTATCATGTATAATAC
The DNA here is from genome assembly GCF_003461245.1 of Blautia sp. AF19-10LB. Taxonomy (GTDB): domain Bacteria; phylum Bacillota; class Clostridia; order Lachnospirales; family Lachnospiraceae; genus Blautia_A; species Blautia_A intestinihominis. Next base: position 32,298 of record NZ_QTWS01000021.1, on the reverse strand, counting down.
AGATATACAAGAAACAAAGTGTTAGAAAAATTGCTAGAAACTTGGTAACAAAAATAAATCGACATTGAAAATGGAAAATGACTATGATAAAATATGAATGTGAACCATGTGGATATATTTATGATTCGGCAGTAGGAGATCCAGACGCTGGTATCGATCCAGAAACTGCATTTGAGGATATTCCAGATGACTGGACATGCCCAATCTGCGGATTAGGAAAAGATGTTTTCGTTCCTGTAGAAGACTAAGCAGAAAATGCAGGTACGAAACTGCCATACATTAAAAGAGCCTAAGAGAACATATAAAAGAAATGGAGGTCAAATTATGACTTACGATTTAAACATTACCTTTGATGACAATTTAGTAACAGGAAATGAAACAATTGATACCCAGCATAAAGAATTGATCGACCGTATCCAGAACTTTGTAACTGCCTGTCAAAATGGCGACAGCAAAGTAAAAGCAATCAAAATGCTGGATTATCTGGATGAATATACTGACTTTCATTTCAAAGAAGAGGAAAAGCTTCAGGAAAAATCCGGTTATCCAGAGCGTGAAAAACATTATGAAAAACATGAAGAGTTTAAAAAGACAATTCAGGAACTGTATGAATACCTTCAGGAGTATGAAGGACCAACAGATCGGTTCAGTGAACTTGTACAGAAAAATGTAATCGACTGGCTGTTTGGACACATTAAAACATACGACCGCTCTGTGGCAAAATTTATCTTTATGAAACAAAATCCAGACCGATGCTAAAATAAACCAGGGAACGAGTTCACTCAGAATGTAGACAACGTGATGAAGTAAACTAGGGGCTGTCACAATGCAGCCCCTTTCCTGTTATAGCGATATTCTAGATAATATATTGCGCTGGCATGACATATTATTTTACTACTACTATATGGGAAGAGCAAGCAGTTCTTCTTTTTTGTTGTCCTTTTTATCCAATTTTAAGTTGTAAAGTCTCTTTTCATTCGACAAAATTCTCCACAGACAGAGGATATGCGACGAGCATTGATATGAACATCTATTTATGGAAAGAGGATATTGAAGACGGGGAATCGGTAATGACAGCCGAATATAGACCTGTAGAATACGGAAAGGACTATGATGTTGTCAATAATCCTGATAAATTTCAACTATATATAGATGGAAAAGAGATTAAATAGTAATCTCCTGAAAGCAAGCTTTTTGTCAATTATTTCAAAGAAAAATTAAAGGATAACAATACATAGTTTTGACAATGATATTTTGAAAAAATTTATAGGAATGCTCTATTATCAAATTGACATAGGAATATGGTAGCGTATAATTAGAATTGAATACACTGAAAAAATGGAGGAATTACATGAAAGCACATAAATATTGGTCAGTAGGAGCATTGATCACAATGCTTGGGACTTTTTACACTGGATATAAAAAGCAAAAATCAAGTCACAAATACTTTGCTTTAAGTTCTATGTTATGTATGGTAATGGCGATATATACAGGTCATAAAATGATTACCAGGAATAGGAAAAAAAAGGCGAATAAAGAGAAAGATACAGAAAGGGAGGGATAAATAATGTTGGAAGTAGGGGTTAAGGCACCGGATTTTGAGTTGCCAGATCAAAATGGGAAAATACATAGATTATCGGATTATACAGGAAAAAAAGTGATCTTATATTTCTATCCCAAGGATAATACAGCGGGATGCACGAAACAGGCATGTGGGTTTTCTGAGCGATACCCTCAGTTTACCGAAAAAGGAGCAGTTATTCTTGGAGTCAGTAAGGATTCTGTATCCTCTCATAAGAGATTTGAGGAAAAATATGGATTGACATTTACACTTTTAGCAGATCCAGAGCGGAAAGTTATTGAAGCATATGATGTATGGAAAGAAAAGAAAAATTATGGCAAAGTCTCTATGGGAGTAGTAAGAACCACATATCTTATTGATGAACAGGGGATTATTATAAAGGCAAATGATAAAGTCAAGGCTGCAGATGATCCTGAAAATATGCTTAAGGAATTGGCATAATGAAGATTATTTTATCACCTGCAAAAAAGATGATTGTAGATACCGATAACTTAGCACCGGTTGAACTGCCTGTCTATATTGATAAGACAGCAGAAGTATTAAACTGGATGAAAAGCAAATCAAAAGAAGAACTGAAAGCTATCTGGAAATGTAATGACAAGATTGCAGAGCAGAACTTTAACAGATTGGAAAATATGGATCTTTATAACAGTCTTACTCCGGCTGTTTTAGCATATGAAGGGATTGCATTTCAATATATGGCACCATCTGTGTTTGAAATCCAGCAGTTTGAGTATTTGCAAAATCATTTAAGAATCTTGTCTGCGTTTTATGGCATTTTAAAACCAATGGATGGTGTGACCCCTTATCGTCTTGAAATGCAGGCAAAGGTTGGAATTGGAGATGCAAAAAATCTGTATGAGTACTGGGGAGAATTGTTATACCGCTCAGTAATCGATGACAGTAGGATTATCATTAATCTTGCATCAAAAGAATACTCAAAATGTATAGAAAAGTATCTGACACCACAGGACAGATATATTACGATTGTATTTTGTGAGTTATCCGGAGATAAATTGGTAACAAAAGGTACCTATGCCAAGATGGCTCGTGGTGAAATGGTCAGATTCATAGCGGAAAATAATATTGAAAATCCGGTGGAGATTCAGAAATTTGACAGACTCGGATATTCGTTTAGGTCTGATTTATCTTCAGATTCAGAATATGTATTTGAACGCAAAATAAAATAGTTATTCATGTGAAAGATGCTCAGTTTGGCGACTTCTTAATAATAAGAACTATTACTATTTGTTGACAACAGGATAATAGTGGTATATAATCCTTATTAAGAACTAATCCTAATAAGGAGGACGAATGACAAGTAGGAGAAATACCATTCAAAAAGATCTTGTAAGAAATACCGTATACGAAATGAAAAGACACGTTACGGCAAATGAAGTGTATGAATTTATAAAAGAAGCATACCCAGCAATTGGAAAAGGAACTGTATATAGAAATCTTGATATATTGGTAGAGGAAGGTGCATTAAGAAAGGTTGAAGTTCCGAATGGACCGAACCGATTTGATTTTACATTGAAAAATCATTACCATGTAAGATGTATAAAGTGCGGTGAAATTTTTGATGTGGATATGGATCAAATACCGGATTTGCTGGAAAGAATTCATAACACTCATGGAATTGAATTTGTGGATTATGATATTTCATTTAAAGGCATTTGCCCGAAATGCAGGGAGAAGGTAAAGTAGGAATTACCAGATGACTTTATATGTCCTTTGTGCAAGCACCCGACATCAGATTTTGAAAAAGTAGTAAAGAAAACGGAGGTAAAAGAGATGGAAGCAAACAAATATGCAGGAACACAGACAGAGAAGAATTTACAGGAGGCATTTGCAGGGGAATCACAGGCAAGAAATAAGTATACCTTTTTTGCTTCTGTAGCAAAAAAGGAAGGTTACGAGCAGATGTCAGCATTGTTTTTAAAGACTGCAGATAATGAGAAAGAACATGCAAAGATGTGGTTCAAGGAATTAGCAGGAATTGGTGATACAAAGGAAAACCTGGCAGCAGCGGCAGAAGGCGAAAATTATGAGTGGACAGATATGTATGATGGCTTTGCTAAAACAGCTGAGGAAGAAGGATTCCCTGAGCTTGCAGCAAAATTCAGGGCAGTAGGTGAGATTGAGAAGCACCATGAGGAAAGATATCGTGCACTTCTTAAGAATATTGAAACTGCACAGGTATTTGAAAAGAGCGAAGTTAAGGTATGGGAATGCCGTAACTGCGGACATATTGTGGTAGGAACTAAGGCGCCTGAAGTATGTCCGGTATGTAATCATCCACAGAGCTATTTTGAAGTACATGAAGAGAATTATTAAGGAGATAAGATTATTATGAAGAAAGTGATTAATTCAAAAAAAGCAGTAATGATAGGCTGTGGCTTTGTTGGTTCTGCATCGGTATTTGCTCTGATGCAGAGTGGCTTGTTTACAGAGATTGTCCTTATCGATGCAGATAAGAACAAGGCAGAAGGAGAAGCAATGGATATCAGTCATGGTATTCCATTTGCAAGTCCGATGAAAATATATGCCGGAGATTATGATGATGTGGCTGATGCTGCAATTGTTGTCATATCTGCCGGAGCTGGACAGAAACCGGGAGAGACAAGGCTTGATCTCGTAAATAAAAATGTAGCAATATTTAAGTCAATCATTCCTGAAATAGCAAAGAGAAATTTTGCAGGTATCATGCTTGTAGTTGCGAATCCGGTAGATATCCTGACTCAGGTAGCCATAAAGTTATCCGGACTTCCAGAAAACAGGGTTATTGGATCGGGTACTGTGTTAGATAGTGCCAGATTAAGATATAAGCTTGGTGAGCATTTATCTGTGGACAGCAGGAGTGTTCATGCATTTATAGTAGGTGAGCATGGAGACAGCGAAGTTGTAGCATGGTCATCAGCCAATGTATCTGGTGTTCCATTAAGTGAAATGTGTGAAATGCGTGGACATTACAAGTACAAGGAAAACACGGCAGAAATAGCTACAGCAGTCAAGAACAGTGCTTATGAGATTATAAACAAAAAGCACGCTACATATTATGGAATTGCAATGTCTGTAAAAAGAATCTGCGAAGTGATTATGAGAGATGAAAAATCAATACTTCCTGTATCACACATGATTCATGGAGTATATGATATTGACGAAGTATCGTTAAGTATGCCAGCTATTGTAGGTGCAGATGGTATTGAGTCTGATATACCTATTAATTTAAGTGGCGAGGAAGCGTTAAAGCTTAAGGAATCTGCAGATTCATTGAAAAAGATTATGGAGACAATTGAATTATAAATTTTACACATGGAAGGAGAAAAAGGCATGAAAGTAAGGTATTATATTTGTAAGAAGAGCATTTCATTGAGTGGATTACATTAAATACAAACCAGGGAATATACAGAAAACAGTTAAATCCAGGACAGGAGCCGGTAGCAGATTTTTGTCTTTGCGATGGTGAACAGGTAGAAGAAGTATATGCATATTGTAACCTGCATGGATTATGGAAATGCTAAAAGCATTTATACATATTAAGGTTACAGAACAACACAAATACAACAGTAATATATGCTGTGTATTAATATATTTATAAGGAGGAACAAACTAATGAAATATGTATGTGACGTTTGCGGATGGGAATATGATGAAGAGGAAGGTTATCCTGAAGGTGGTATTGCACCAGGAACAAAGTGGGAGGATGTTCCGGAAGATTTTGAATGCCCATTATGTAATGTTGGAAAAGATCAGTTTTCAGAAGTTGAATAGAAGCCTAATCTTGTGTTAAATACGGATGGATAAACCAAAACCCTGGTGCGTGAGCAACAGGGTTTTTTATTGCGATATTTTGTGATGATATCACAGAAAATAATCTACCTTTTGCTTATAATGTAGTTAGAAACTAAGTAAGGAGGTAGTCTAAATGAGATTAAAAGATAAAGTTGCAATCATTACGGGTGGAAGCCGTGGTATAGGATTTGCTACAGCTGATAAATTCTTGAAGGAAGGTGCTTCAGTTGTGTTGGCAGCAAGTTCACAGGAATCGGCAGATGTTGCTGTAGATAAATTAAAAGAAAAATATCCCAATGCAATAGTTGCTGGAATTAGTCCAAATCTGGCAAGCATGGAGTCTGTCAGAAAGGCTTTTAAAGAGGCAACTGAAAAATATGGATGTGTCGACATACTGGTAAATAATGCAGGTATTTCAGAAAACACCTCATTTATGGATTATACAGAGGAGACTTTTGATAAAGTCATGGATCTAAATGTAAAAGGAGTATTTAATACTACTCGTGTAGCAGCAGAATGTATGGTGGCAAGAGGCAAGGGGGTCATTCTCTCAACTTCCTCCATGGTGAGTATTTCGGGACAGCCAAGTGGGTTTGCTTATCCGGCATCGAAGTTTGCAGTAAACGGATTGACTGTATCATTAGCAAGAGAACTAGGACCTAAAGGTATTCGTGTTAATGCTGTTGCACCTGGGATTACAGAAACTGATATGATGAAGGCCGTGCCAAAGGAAGTTATCGAACCTATGATTGAAAGAATTCCATTGCGTCGTCTTGGACAGCCAGAAGATATTGCCAATGCGTTTGTGTTTCTTGCTTCAGATGAGGCGAGTTACATTACAGGTGTTATATTAAGTGTAGATGGTATGGCAAGAAGTTAATGAGGTATGGTGATGTAATCACGGAAAATAAATGAAATTAAGACTATAATAAATCTACAAAAAGAAAAAGATAAGGAGGACTGTAAAATGTCTGCTATTAATATCAATAAAAACAATTTTCAGAACGAAGTACTGAGTTCCGATAAACCCGTTCTTTTAGATTTTTGGGCATCTTGGTGTGCACCTTGCCGCATGGTAGTACCTATTGTAGAGGAGATTGCAAGTGAGCGTAGAGATATTAAAGTTGGAAAGATTAATGTAGATGAAGAGCCTGAACTGGCAAATAAGTTCAGTATTATGAGCATTCCAACTTTAGTGGTTATGAAGAATGGGAAGATTGTACAGCAGGTTTCAGGGGCGAGACCTAAGAATGCGATTTTAGAAATGCTTTAGGGAGGTGTGCTAATGGGATTTTTTGATCTCTTTAAACAGTCAAATATTAATCAAGACATAGAAGAATATAAAAGGACTGATGATGCAGTTCTGCTGGATGTACGTACACCGCAGGAATATCAGGAAGGACATATACCAGAAAGTAAAAATGTGCCGTTGCAGCAACTTGACAATATTGCTTCTGTAGCGAAGAATAAGGATATCCCACTGTTTGTATACTGTTATTCCGGTTCACGAAGCCGCCAGGCAACTGGGATACTGCAACGAATGGGATATTCTAAAGTAAATAATATCGGTGGCATTGCAGCTTACTCAGGAAAGGTGGAAAAATAAGATGAAGGTAATAATTGTAGGAGGTGTAGCCGGAGGAGCTACAGCTGCAGCAAGAATACGCAGACTGAATGAACATGCTGAAATTACTGTGTTTGAAAGATCCGGATACATATCCTATGCAAATTGTGGACTTCCATATTATATTGGAGACGTGATCACAGACCCGGAAGAACTTACACTACAGACACCAGAGAGTTTTTTTAAACGCTTCCGTATTAACATGAAAATTCATCATGAAGTTATCTCCATACATCCGGAACGTAAAACGGTTTCAGTGAAAAATTTAGAGAATGGTGAGATATTTGAAGAAAAATATGATAAGCTGATCCTCTCTCCAGGTGCAAAGCCAACACAGCCGAGACTTCCCGGAGTAGGTATTGATAAACTTTTTACACTTCGTACTGTAGAAGACACTTTTCGGATAAAGGAATATATAAATAAGAATCATCCAAAATCGGCTGTATTGGCAGGTGGCGGTTTTATTGGTCTGGAACTGGCAGAAAATTTGAGGGAGCTTGGCATGGATGTTACGATTGTCCAGCGGCCTAAGCAGCTGATGAACCCTTTTGACCCGGATATGGCATCCATGATCCATAATGAAATGAGAAAGCATGGGATAAAACTGGTACTGGGCTATACAGTAGAAGGATTTAAAGAAAAAGACAACGGAGTGGAGGTCCTGTTGAAAGATAATCCATCCCTTCAGGCTGATATGGTAGTTCTGGCAATCGGAGTCACACCAGACACAGTATTAGCAAAAGAAGCCGGTCTGGAACTTGGCATCAAGGAAAGTATTGTAGTGAATGACAGAATGGAAACCTCTGTACCGGATATTTATGCTGCAGGTGATGCAGTTCAGGTAAAACATTATGTTACGGGTAATGATGCGCTGATTTCTTTGGCAGGACCAGCCAATAAACAGGGCAGAATCATCGCTGATAATATTTGTGGCGGTGATAGTCGTTACCTGGGCAGTCAGGGAAGCTCCGTTATAAAAGTGTTTGATATGACAGCAGCCACTACAGGTATCAATGAAACCAATGCCAAAAAGTCAGGATTAGAGGTAGATACAGTAATTCTTTCTCCTATGAGTCATGCCGGTTACTATCCTGGTGGAAAAGTGATGACCATGAAGGTGGTTTTTGAAAAAGAGACCTATCGTTTGCTTGGCGCTCAGATTATTGGATATGAAGGTGTTGATAAACGTATTGATGTGCTGGCAACAGCAATTCATGCAGGACTGAAGGCAACCCAGTTGAAAGATTTGGATCTCGCATATGCACCGCCATATTCCTCTGCAAAGGATCCTGTAAATATGGCCGGATTCATGATAGACAATATAGCAAAAGGAACCTTAAAACAATGGCATTTGGAAGATATGGATAAGATTTCTAAAGATAAAAATGCTGTGTTGCTGGATGTGAGAACAGTAGGTGAATTTAGCAGGGGCCATATTAATGGATTTAAAAACATTCCTGTAGATGAACTGAGGGAACGTATCAATGAAGTTGAGAAGGGAAAGCCTGTTTACCTGATATGCCAGAGTGGGCTGCGAAGTTATATTGCCAGTCGTATTCTGGAAGGAAATGGATATGAAACATACAACTTCTCCGGCGGATTCCGCTTCTATGATGCAGTTGTCAATGACCGTGCGCTGATTGAAAAGGCATATGCATGTGGTATGGATTACTAAAAATAATCATAATATTTTTATAATTTTTTCGTAATATAAAAAGATCCCCCATTTATTAGAATGACTTTCATAATTCTGATAAATGGAGGATTCTTCTTTATATGTTACAGAAAAACAATTTTATGACCTTTGGAGTGTTTCCAGTCTTTTTGGATCAAGGATTGTGATTTTGCCGCGGGAGAGTTTGACGAGACCCTCGCCTTGAAAGTATCGAAGCATTCGAGTGATAACTTCCCTGTGGGAACCAAGATGATTAGCAATCGTCTCATGAGTGATTTTCAGCTCGTTTGTTCCTTCGATAGAGGTCTCTTCTAAAAGAAATGAAGCAACACGCTTATCCAAACTCTTCCACATGATTTGTTCAATCAGCCACATGACATCAGAAAAACGGGTGGCCATTAACTCATTGGTATAGTTTGCGACGGGAGCAGATTCCTTCATAATGTCCTTATAGATTTCAGCAGGGATGATCCAAAGATCAGTATCTTTTTCTGCTTCAATGGTTACTTCAAATTGAATGGAGCGTATGATACATGAGGCGGATAAAAGACACATATCCATATCGAACAGACGGTAAAGTGTAATCTCTCGTCCTTCATCTGAAAGTATGTAAGTTCGAAGCTGCCCGGATTTAACCAGTAATAATCCAGTACAGTCCAGGTTTCCATTGTGAATGATCGTTCCTTTTTTTGCATCCCGTGTGATTAAATTGTCTGAAATTAGTTTTTTCTGTGCTGTATTTAAGTCATTCCATAGTGGAAAATAATTTTCGAAGCTCATAGCAGTCATCTCCTTTACGAACATAGTATACTTGCTTTTTTTAGATGCGTCAATTATATAACTGGCATATGCCATAAATAGAAATAAAAAGAAGTGTAATAAAGTAAATTATCTTTTCTGTGATATCATCACGGAAGCAAGCACTTATTTGGGGTATATTAAGTTCAAATAGGAGAAGGAGTTGAAAAATATGACATCTATAAATATAAATAAAGAAAAGTTTGGACAATTAATTCATAAGGAAAAACCGGTTTTGGTTGATTTCTGGGCACCTTGGTGTGGTTATTGCCGTAGAATTGGAGCAGCTTATGAAAAAATAAGTGAAGAATACAGCGATATTCTTGTTGCTGGAAAAGTAAATATTGATGAAGAACCGCAGATTGCAGAAGCTGAAAAGATTGAGGTGATTCCTACGCTGGTTTTATATCGAAATGGAAAGGCAATAGATTCTATTGTTGCACCTGAATCAAAAATAATGATAGAGAATTTTATTAATGAAGCATTGGAAAAATAAAAGGAGGACTGCTGTATGAATGAAAATCATGTTTACGATATGATTATCGTAGGGGGAGGACCTGGAGGGTATACTTCAGCATTATACGCAGCCAGAGCAGGACTTGATACAATTGTTATAGAAAAATTATCTGCAGGTGGTCAGATGTCATTGACCTGGCAGATTGATAACTATCCTGGTTTTGAAAATGGAATTGACGGATTTTCATTGGCAGAGAAAATGCAAAAACAGGCGGAAAAATTTGGCGCTAAAAGTGAATATGCTGAAGTTTTTAATATGGATTTAACAGGAAAGCTTAAGAGAGTAGAAACTAGTTCGGGAATTTATATTGGGAAAACAGTAGTGATTGCTACTGGAGCAAATCCAAGAGAACTTGGTCTCGCTAAAGAAAAAGAATTGATAGGTCATGGGGTTGCTTATTGTGCCTCCTGTGATGGTATGTTTTATAAAGATAAGATCGTGGTGGTTGTTGGTGGTGGAAATTCTGCTGTATCAGATGCTGCTCTTTTAAGTCGAATTGCTAAGAAAGTCATCATTGTTCATCGTAGAGATACATTACGTGCAACGAAAATCTACCATGACCAGCTGATGAAAACTGAAAATATAGAGTTTCGATGGAATAGTACAGTAAAAGAACTGCTTTATGGAGAACGATTGACTGGTGTGCGGTTGAAAGATACAGTTACAGGAGAAGAAAACATTATAGAATGTGACGGCCTGTTTGTGAGTATAGGAAGAAAACCGACAACAGATTTTTTAGATAATCAGATAGAACTGGATAATAAAGGATATATTGTGGCAGGTGAAAACACTGAAACGAGTATTCCAGGTGTTTATGCTGTAGGAGATGTCAGAACAAAGTTACTTCGTCAGATAGTAACAGCAGTGGCAGATGGTGCTATGGCAGTACATATGGCAGAAGAGTATGTGGAGAAATAATAATCAGAATTTGAATAGTGAACTTTTTATACTGAAATATGTACGATTTCAATAATGACATGAACTTATGGGAACGTATTGCGGATACTTTGTGAACTTTATCCTGATACAATGATTATGCTGATGAAAGAAGGCATAGATAACTGAATACAAGAAAGAGACAAAAGCCTCAGTAGTTAGGAAAAAAACTACTGGGGCTTTTTTTCGTGCCTGAATTTCTCGGCCAATAACTGCGGGGATGTCCCGGCAGGATAAAGGTGGAGCAGGCATGATCCTAAACAGAGGTCCGCCTTCTGAATTAGAAACGAGCAACAAGATTTCAAATTCAGGAGGAACGGATATGTATATTGAACACCCATATTTTTATGAAGGAAAGTACTACGCAAATATTGATGGAGAAATGATTGAGATTACAAAAGAAGTTGCGTATGCGATGAACAATTTTTACAGAAGCAGCAAGGCAAGCCAATCTATCAGGATATCTGCTATCCGGTCACAAAGGATTTCAGGGAAAAACTCTACAAGGAGATTATCTCTGAATATGAGAAAGCAAAGGATAAGAGCAACGAAAAGGCGAGGGAGAGTGCCGAGAAACAGCATGGCAATCCCGATAAAGAGAAGGACAAAGAGGCAACACCCTTTCGATAATTAGTAATCAGAGTACAGGGGCGGCCATGGCTGCCCCATTTACAGAATGGAGGAAACAGAATGGATATAGAAGCAGGAAAAACACTTACCAATGAGGAGGTCATAAGAGAACTTCTCGAATTATTAAAGAAAAATGCCATGAAAGAGCAGGCAAACAATGTATTTGAGATATGCAGCTATGTGGATGGACTGGAGAAAAAGATTGATTCCATGAAGGAAGAACTCACCAATATGCAGAACCAGATCAAAGAAATGCAGGAAGATACTCTTGTCAATAATGCTAAAAAGGCATTGTCAGAAGCACAGGAGCGACTTAATGTCAGATGTGAGCAGATAAAGTCACAGGTATCAGAAGTGAAAGCACAGGTCAAATCTACTGCTAAGAGTATAGTCGAAGAAGCAAAGGAAAAGGGAAGAGCTGCGTTATACAGGGTGTCTGAGTTCTTAGGAATTAAGAAAAGACTTCTTGATATCCGGGAGAATGTAAGAGGTGCAATCAAGACCACGGATAAGGATATAGCAAAAACAGCACTTCTTGCAAAAGGATTTCGTGAAGCCGGGCAGACAGCAGCCAATGCATTTCGTACTTTTGCTGATAAGCCGGAGGTGGATTATTCACAGAAAGAGCAGAAACATCCCATTACAAAGGCAGTACTTGCTCCGATGAAAGCAGTGAAAAAGATGCTTGTATCAATGGAACTTCATCTGGATGCATCTATTGATAAGCTGGATAATCTGGCTATGAATGTGCAGCTTGATAAGGAAAAGCATATGGAGAATGCTAAGGTGCAGGAACAGACGGAACCGGAGAGGGCAGAAGCTGAGCGAGTGGAAGCAGAGATTGTATATTCACCGATGGTCGCTGAGCCGCAGGAGTATCAGTATAATGCAGATGCATTTGAGGCTAGAGGTGAAGCAGGAAGCGGCACATAAGGAAGTATCGAAGGTAAGAGAAGATAAAGCCAGATAGTTTTGAGGACGTGGGAGAGATTCTGCGTCCTTTTTTAATGCGGAACAATTCGTATTCGTACCGTAGCGAACACCGCTGTCAGCTGGTTTCGGAAGGACAGCACAAACAGCGTCCACATGCCGAAAGGCATTCCCAAATAGGTCACTTTTTGTCCCTCCAATCGCATATCACGTGGGTCATGCGGCGGTCAATGTCAATGCGAGCCGTTTTGCACTCCTTGGGATATTTTTTCGCAGCGGTGAATGCCAGCTTGACAAACAGTGCCGAGCCAACAGGCAGCATGGTCCTGAGCATACCATCGGGGAAAACAAAATGCGTGCCGTGCTCATATATAACCGCCTCAACTGCGCAGGTATGCGGTTGCTCCGCAAGGCGTTTCTCCATGCGGCGGATATATTTTGCGGTGTCCCAAAGTGCATCATCCTCCGCGCAGACAAGGAACAGCTTACCGCGGATATTCTCGACCTTTATGAATTCCTCCTCAGTGATCGGATGCACCGTTTCAGAGTCGTCAAACAGCTTGCGGGAGGCAATCATATTGCCGGTGCGTTTGGACTCCTCCGAGATTATGCGCCAATAGTCAGGGTGCTGATAGCAAAACGGCATGTATGGCAAGGGCTTTCCTTTGTAAGAAAAGAGTGATTCTCCCTCGATTGGCCATTCCTTGCAGCCATCCTTTTTGCCCTGCATGAACCCCTTCCACACAAAGTCGCTGGGTGTCTTTGCAATGGTTAGAGAAATGTCGCTGAATATCGATGCTGCCGTCAGGCGAGGGTACCTGTCGTTGAGGCTCCCGCAATGCCTATTTTTTCGTTTCCGTGTAATTTGAGCCATGCCATTGCTTTTTCGATGCATTCAAGGGGATGGTTGTGATGACCGTAGTCCTTTTTCCCGGGCGACATAGTCAATACGTTCACACCGAGGCGAATCAGCCACTTCACCGCCGAGTGCGCCATATAATCCTCGGGGTCGTCGCCGAGCATGGCGATGACGGTGCAGTCCGATCCGTCCTTGCACGCCCAATACGCGCCATAAAAGCCATCGCTTTCAACATCAAAGTGGATGCGTTTCATTCAAAACACCTCTTTCAAAAGTTAATCTTTACAATCTGCATCTTCATCATTCCGTCACCGACTTTTGCAAGAAGCCGGAAAAATTCGCTGACGGATGGGTCTTTCAAATCGGTGTAGCCCAGCATATAGCCTCGACTGGTGACCTGCAAGCGGCTATCCCACGCACTGATCTCTTGGGGAGCGTCCGAAACCGCAAAATATGCGCCGACATCTTTGATTTTCGCGCTTTTGAGCCATGTTTTTGCAATCATCTTCACCGCCGTCCGATTTGCAGCGTCAAACACCAGCACACTGCCCGGAAAAGCGTCTGCCATTTGCTGTACCAGCGCCTTGACCTGCTCAGTTAAAAAGTAGTAGAACACCCCGGAGGAAAAGAATACCGCGCCGTTTGAAGAGTCAATTTTTCTAAACCATTCGGTATTGTTCAAATCGCATGGGATATTTTCCTCACGCTCCCCGGCGGGCAAAAGCTCGTTACGCACGGCTATGACATCGGGAAAGTCCAGATTGTAAATTTTACAGCTGCCGTTGTCGCAGCTTCTTCCAGTGCTGTCCAGCCCGCAGCCCAGATTGATCACCGCTGCATGGGGGTGAGATTTCAGATAATCCCGCACCTCAAAAGCAAGGTCATTCTGCCGCATGGCCACCTCCAGTGAACCGAAACGCTGCATCAGGCCGCGGGAGTTTTTTTCCGCCTCTGAAAAATCGTAGTCGATCTCGTCAATCAGGCGAACTGCTGTTTCGTCCCGATAGAGATTCGGGTATAGTTCTGAGCAGACCTTCCGCGCATACAGCGGAATGATCAGCGTCTCCTGTACGGTGTTTTTCTCGATTTTGTATTTCATGGGTATCACTCACTTTCTGATAAATGGCAGTTCCGGCATACAGTCACGCTCGGCGATGTGTGCCAGCATTTCGGCGAACCCCTTTGGATCGCGAATCTGATATTGCATGTGATCGTATCCCTCAAACACGGGATAATGGCCGCAGGGGTAGGCTTCCATCACTGCTTGACGGTATTTGAAATGATCTTCTATACTGCCAAACTCGAAATAGGTATGTTTTTGCAATTCTTTTGAAAGCGGCGGAAAGGGTTTATCCTCCAAACTGTCCGAAATCTGCCGCCGCAAATTTGTATAGGTCAGATTTTTCCCTGCGTCTATAAAATACGACTTTATGGAATCGTCGTCACACCACAGTATCTTTTTCAGCGTACCGCCCTTCGACCAATATAGGCTCTTGATGGCAAAATACAGAAACAGCGTCATGATACGGCGCGTGCCCTTTCCGATTTGGGCGAACTGCTCGCCGTCAAAGAAAGCGTACTCCACGGGCAGCTTCGTCTGCGTCAGAAACGCCATGGCAAGGTCTGCACCGATGGAAGAAGCGACCACCATCGCCAGCCGCTCCACGCCCTGTCGATGCAGAAATATCGATCCTGCAAATACCTCGCAATCGGTTCGGTGCTCGCTCCTGTCACACCCATTGCATGAAAGAACAGCACGGCAGGATTCCTCCTGTCGCCATATGTTTGAAACAGCATTTCTATCACCTCATATTTTCATAAAAAGCATCATAATCGCCGCCAGTGCTGCTGAAATGACCGCCATACCAATTGTGCCGAACAGCCACTTTTTGCCCTTATCCTTGGCTGTAATGTAGGGTTTCAGGTCTTCCGTTCCCGGAATTTCCCATGCGTTCGTATGTCCTACCCAATAGCCGTCAACCAAAAATCGGTCTATGAGATTCATAACGGACAGTATGACCAGCAGCTGCCAAAAGCCCTGAACGAAGCCCTTTGCGCCGTTGAGCGCATAGACGCAGACCAGCACATAGGCGATGTATCCGGGGACGCAGACAGCTTTGAAAATCAAAGCATTTCGCTTGATTTTCGCGTGTGTTGTAAGTCCCAGCGTTACGCACCGCTCCTGCACCTCCTGGCTGTAAAGATGCACCATGCTCACCGCGCCCTTGCGGATACCGATGGCGCAAACCAAAATGAGCAGAACGCCCAGCCCGATGCCTTCCAAAATCACCTGTAAAAGCATTACCGATTCCTCCTGAAGCCCGCCTCATCCCGGTATTCGGGATGTCCCTTCAAGTACGGGTCTTTATCGCCGCAGATGGTGTAGTCGCATCGGCAGCCGTCCACGCAGGTGTTCGTCCGTATAAGCCTTGCATGGAGCAGCTCCATAGACGCAAAGTCCACATTACACAGGGCGGGCATAATATCCGTAAGACCGTGCTTGATAGCAAACTCCGCTGTCGGGCACGCCGTAAATTCATAATAAATAGGCTTGTCGGTTTCATAAGGCGCAACCGACATCTCGTAATCGTGCCATTTGTCGCAGCCGCTTTTCGCACGAACAAACGCCCTGTACATCAGCTTCCTCCAGAACGGCTTGTTGCAGTCCACAATTTTCAGCTTGCGGAAAGTTGGAAGAATCTGATTTTCCTCCATCTCTTCGATTTCACGGAACGAAGTAACTGCTTTGCAGACCACATAATAGCTCATGATGGCGATGCAGTCGTAGGTGCCGCCTACGCTGTTGTGGAAGTTCTTTTTGCCGCCCAAGTCGGTGCGCCAGTCGGAGAGAAAGACCGCGTACTGCCGCTGCACCTTTTCCCATACTGTCTCCCACTCCGCTTCCGGATAGTGCAGGGCGATTTTTGCCAGGATTTCTTTCTTGCAAGGCTTTGAATATAGCACATGGCTTTTGCGGTCGAATAGAAGCTCGTTGTCCTTCATCTGATTGCCTCCCTCCTTGTTCTTGGTAGTTTTTGACACTACCTTGGAGAAGGCGAAGGACGTGTTTATGAAAGTGATGAAGATCCTCTGGATTTATATAGCCCAGTGGAAGGAAAAATAGAAATTAAACTGAGATGATAAAAAAATATATAAAAAAGAATTGACAATTATATTCTACAGTTGTAGAATATAATCAACTTCTACAGATGTAGAAAATAAAATTCTAGGAGAATCCACGATGAAGACAAAATTTATGACACTTATGACGGTAGCCACACTTGGGATTTTTTCAGCTGCAACGGTTATGGCAGCAGGAAATAACGATTTCTATACACAGCCGCCGGCTGGATCTGAATGGGAAAAAGCAGATACGGAAGGTACCTATGCAAGCTATACGAACGGAAATGATTATGTAAATATCTATAAATATTCACTGGAGGATGTCAAAACAGGGATTGCCAAATGCAATGACACATACGATGCCTGCTATCAGACAATTTATTCAGAGGGAAACAGCCTGTATATGGCAGTGGGATATGCAAAAGATGCAGATGACATCAGTGACGTCAGAAAATTTGTAGAATATATTTCGTATCCTGGAAATCCTTCACTTACCAGACAGGAGAATGAAAACCAGACCGATGATTCTTCTGATGATTCTGATAAGGCAACTACAGATACTGCCAGTCAGAAGTCAGGAGGAGATTCAGATTCCTCCGATACAGAAGAAAATGCTTCTGCAAAATCCTCGGACAGCAATGATGATTCCGATATCCTTTCTACTTCACCAATGACATTAGTTGACAGTGATGGAAATACCATTGAGATTACTTACATTCTTCACAAAGATTATTCTTGTGAATATCGTGGAGATGATGGAATGAACTATACCGATAATGGGGATGAGACTTATACCGACGAAAATGGAAATACCTACTCAGCTCTGAATGATGATACTCATCATCTGGGACATACGTTGGAACAGCATGACCTTCAGGATGCAAACGGTAATACTGTGACGGTTACGGAAACTACAAATGGTGATTATTATTTCCAGGATGAAAATGGTACAGGATTTACGGACAACGGAGACGGGACATGGAGTGATGAAAATGGCAGCAGTTATACAGAAATAGACTGATAGTGGTCAGTAGCTGCAGGAATGGCAAGGGCATTTGCAAATTGTGCAAAAGCCCTTGCCATTTCCGTGAACCGTGGTAAAATAGAGTTATTCCTACATTTGTAGAAAATATGTAACAGGAGGTATGAAAAAGTGAAAAAAACTTACCAGAGACTTCCGGAATCAGAGCTGGATATTATGCTCGTTCTTTGGAATAATACTCCGCCGATGACCAGACCGGAGATTGAGAAAGTGATCACTATGAAGAAAAAACTTGCATCAACAACAATTTTGTCATTGCTGACCAGATTGGAGAACAAAAATTTCGTGGAAGTGACGAAACAGGGAAAAATGAATCTGTATACACCCCTGGTTTCGCAGTCAGATTATCAGGCACATGAAAGCCAGAGTGTTCTTGAGAAACTTTATGGGAATTCACTAAAAAAGTTTGTAACTTCACTTTATCATGGAAAGAAGATCAGCTCAGAAGAAGTCCAGGATCTCAGTGAATTTCTTAAGAACCTGGAGGACAGGGAGGAATAGCGAATTATGGAGGTTTTCATTCTACACATTCTGAAACTGAATGTTATTGCAGCAGTAGTAATTTTACTGGTAAAAGTGCTTGCGACTCTGTTTAAAGGACGTGTATCAGCGAGATGGAAGTACCTTATCTGGCTGTTGATTACGATAAGCCTTTGTGTTCCGGTGCGCCTTCCGGCGAATCTGGCACTGGTGGATTTCAAAGTACTTAGAAGCAGTCAACAGAATACGCAAAGCCCGAAGATAACGGATTACGCAGTCAGACCAGAGGAAAGTCAGAAGATAACAGAAAACGTATCATCTGCGAGCAAAGACATGAAAAATCTGACAGAAATCCCGGAACAAAAGAGAACTGTCAGGTACGAATCAGATAAATGGCTGGGAATTGTGGCTGTGATTTTTGCTGCTGTCTGGCTGAGCGTAGCGGTACTTAAACTGACAGGAGAATTGCTGGCATATTATTTTTCTATAAGGAATCTGGAACGGATGAGTCTACAGGTAAGTGATACGGTGAGTATTCAGATGTACCGTGCAGCGTGTCAAAAGAAGCACGTACGCAGAATACCGGAACTCAGGCAAAACGCAGGTCTTACCACACCGCTTCTTGCAGGACTTTTACATACAAAATTGTATCTACCAGCAACCGGGTATTCAGCAGAAGAAAGAAAACTTATCTTTTACCATGAACTTACACATTATTGCCATCGGGATCTCTGGTATAAGATGCTCCTTCGAATCTGTGCATCGATATACTGGTTCAATCCCTTTCTTCTTATCATGCTGAAAGAAGCGGATAAGGATATTGAAAATCTGTGTGATACAGCGGTTGTTCGCAGAGTTAATAAAAAGGAACATAAATTATATCGACAGCTGCTTCTCAGGACAGTGGCCATGGAAAATCAGATTCCATATGTGACAGCAAGTCTTAATGACAGCGAAATGGTGTTTAAAGATCGGATTCTGTATATGGTGAACATTCGGAAACTCCGCAAAGGAATTCTTCCGGGAATTCTTGTGACGCTGCTGCTTGCAGGCGGTAATCTGGTATTTAATGTCTCTGCCGGGACAGATACAGTTTCAGTAGAGACGGAGAAGTCTGGTATTGAAAAAAATGCAGATCCAGAGAAAAATAATGTACCGGATTATGCACCGTTTTCTGAAATGGTAACTATGCAGAAAGCTGCTGAAACACAGGACGAAGGAGGAGTGACAGAGAATACAGATACAGAGGATTCTGTAGATGAAGAGGAAAAAGCGGATGCGGAAACAAATGATGAACCTGCCATGGAAAACAGCGGACAGGTAAGTGAAACGACCGATGATGGAATTACCTCTGACAACAACGAGTCTGTTTCATCTTATGAAAATCTGCCAGCAGGCGTACCATATACCAGTGGATTCACTACTACTTTCGGTGTAGCATCAATTGTAGCACCGGGTGAAGGAGATGAAGAATCCAGAGTTCTTTACGATAACGGAGATGGGACCTATTCTGATGCTTATGGGAGCCGATACAGTTATCAGGGAGATGGAAACTGGGCAGATGCCAATGGAAATTCATATCGTACTTGGAATGACGAAGGTTATCATTTCGGAAACCAACTGGAACAGCATGAACTTCAGGGCAGTAACGGTACTGTTAATGTAATAGAAACAACAAACGGAGATTATTATTATTGTGACGCAGATGGGGTCGGATACACAGACAATGGTGACGGCACCTGGACGGATGAGAATGGGAACATCTATACAGAATAAAGGATTTGTCCGATCGATGCATATTCAAATGTTATTATTTCAGAAGAGGTATTGTATATGACCTACAATTTAGTAGAAATTCAGAAAAGACAGGAATCTACTGACAAATTTGTTCAGAAAGTTGGTAAAACTTTATGGCATTACACTTCTTTTCCAGCCTTGGATGGAATTTTAAGGAAAAAAAAGATTTGGTTTGGCAGCGCAACGAATGTGAATGATGCAAAAGAAGTGATTGGGTTTATTGATAACCTGAAGCAGAACATTGAGAACGGTCTTACCCAAAGCAATATAAAACCCAAATGTGATGTTGATAAAATATTTAAAGAAATATATGACAGAACATCGCAAAAACACCTTTTTATGTTCTGTTTGTCACAGGCATTAGACGATGCAGCTCAATGGGACCGCTATGCCGATCATGGACGTGGTGTTGCAATAGAATTCAATACCGAAGCATTGCACAATCTGTTATATTATCATGGGATGATCATTGGCGAACAGTATTATACTCAGGAGACCAGGGATCATGAATTATACAAATTATTGTCTTCATATATTTCCACTGGAATTCTGGAAGGATTTTCCAACTTAGATGGATTCATTGATAATTTAGCATTATGTGCCCTTATTCACAAACATCCTACATTTACTGCTGAAAAGGAAATCCGAATCGCACCATATTTTGTAACGGACAACGATCCTCATATCGAATACAAAACATTCAATATAATAAAAGAGTTCTACATTTTAGATTTACAAAAAGTCTTAGAAACAGAAAATATGCACAGGGAAGATATTATCAATTCAATTATTATCGGACCACGTTCATCCCAGAATCCAAAAGATTTGGAAAACTACTGCAGACATCTTGGGTTGCATAAACTGGCTCAAAATATAAAAGTATCTGATTGTCCATTGCGTTAATAGATAAGAGGTTCCACTTACAGTGTGGAATCTCTTTTTCTGTCGAAACTCATCTAATGATTTTTGTTGTTGTCGGTTGCTTCATATAGTACACTGTCGTTATAATTATTAACCGGCAATGGAAAGAATGAGGAAATCGTATTGGATACCACAGATTACACTTCATGTGCAGAGATCGAAGAAGCAAAGAAAGCGTTTTTCGAAACCAAAAGGAATCGAAAAACGCTTTTTCATATATGACATATAAAAAAATGGGATCATAAACGATAGCATATATTATTTGCGAATATCTACTAGTCCCTTTTTCAGTATATATTCAGAGAACTCATATGAAGCTCCGTCTCCAGTCACATTCAGATACAGATTTTTGAGGTCGCTTTCATTTACGATCCAGGCCATGTTCAGCTGTACACTTTCGCCTGGTTTTATAGAGGAAATGTAGTTTCCACCATTGCCATAATTTTCAGAGACACTATAATATACCATTTCTCCAGTCTTTGCCACGCCGTCCCAGCTAATGTAGTCATAGCCATCGCCGGCCTGTTCTGTTGGAATGTAAAGCTGTACTTTTCCATTTCCCTTAGTCAGGGTCAGTAAAGCACCAAGATAAAGCATATGGTCGATTTCCTCATTTGAATGATTGGTATAGGTAACTGTAACATAGACCAGTTTCTGATTCACTTCCTCTGACTTCACAATTTCATCCAGGGAATCGATTCCGTCGCCAGATTTCACATAATTCAATGTGTTTGTAGATAGCTTTCCATCAGCATCAATGGCTTCCGCCCATTCTTGTGGTATTTTGTCCGGATCGAGAAGCTGAAGATCATCAGAAATTTGAACAGAATCTACCTTTGCAGAAATCGTTTTTTCCAGATATTCACCATTTGTGTTTTCACCAATCACATCCAGATCAAAGGTGTCACCAATTTGGTAAATGGGTAGTTTTTTCTCATTTACAGAAGTACTTATTTCATCATTATCATCTTCTGTCTTTTCAGATATCATCTCTCCGCTCCATGTAGGCAATCCGGCGGTCTTTACCATAGTCGTGTTTCCCTCAATCACCAGATTTTCTGCAACTTTTATGGCTTCATTCTTTGACACATCATCTCCGATGTAGATCATAAGCACACGATATAAATCCGGGCAGACAAGATAAATTCTCTGGTTAAGAGCCCCGTTTTCGGTAATGCTATTATATTTGAGATATATCCCCTGGTATTTTCCAAATGTACGCTCTTCACTATCAATAACATTCTGATCCTGTACTACCTGTCCCAGATCATTTTTATCCAACAGGACAAATGAAAAACTGAACCCGCCAGTCATGCCATGCTCAGGATATTGGAGATGGTACTCGTCAATCCAGCTCATGCCCTCCGGAACATATTTAGCAGACAGATCTACCTCTGGGACCTCATCTGGAAGCACGGTCTTCTTTGCTGCATCACCAGCATCAATTTTGACTGAAACACCATAAGAACCCTGTTTTTCCAAAAACCAGTGATACAGATTTACTCCTGCATATACTGCCGTGGAAACTGCCAGCGCACACGCAGCTGCCACTGCGGCAACTTTCGGAGCTGTCCATCGTTTTCTTCTTCGCAGATTCGCCACTTTATTATCCGCCAGCTGCTTTGCTACCTCATTTTGAATCATATTATGGATAAAATCCGGTGTTTCGGGAATATCGTTTTTCATATCTTCTAATCTCATATTGACACCTCCTGTAATTCCTGCCTTAATTTTCCTCTTGCCCTTGCAAGTCTCTTTTGAACGGCACCTTCCGATATTTCAAGGATCTGGGCGATTTCTTTTACACTGAAATCTTCTATATAGTATAGAATAACGGGTAAACGCAGTTCCTCTTTTAAGGAATTTACGGCTGTATACAATTCACTGTAATTCTTTGTTTTTTCTGATTCCGGTTCCTGTCTGTCAGCCAGATTTTCCAATGGGATAAATTTACTGGATTTACGCACAAGGCTGTAACATTCGTTGATTAAGATACGGATTAACCAGGTCCGGGCATAGTTATCGTTTTTTAATGTGCCGACGTTGGAAAAAGCCTTCACAATTGTTTCTTGAATAGCATCTGCACAGTCATAGTCACTAAATAAAATTGTTTTTGCAGTTGAGTATAATTGTCTTTCTGAATCTAGGATCAGAGATCCAAGTTGTTCCTTTGTCATTTAAACACCACCTTTTTTTTGCCAGCCAGCATTTTCTTTACATCTATTAGACGTGCAGAAATCAAAAATATCCCTAATAATTTATTCTTTTTCTTATAAATGGACAAGTTCGTGGTTTTGCACAAAAAAATGTCTACTTTCGATAGTATTCCATAATGAAAGCAATAAAACAAGCATTTGCAAAGGGACATTGTTATAATTAAATTTGTTCATGGGTGTTATTTGTGATTACTTTCATGCTAATATGCTAATGTGCATTATCATATTAGCATGAAAAAAAGTTAGGAAAATCTTAATAATTTCTCATGCAATCCATTGTGAATTTAGATGCTGTATTTGTTATACTTAATCGAATACAAGCAAAAAGGAGAGTTGAAAATATGTCTGAAAAGATATTGATTATAGATGACGAGCAAGATATAGCGGATCTGTTGGAGGTCTACTTGAAAAACGAAAATTACGTCGTTTATAAATTTTACTGCGCAACGGATGCCATGTCGTGTATTGAAAGCGGCGACATTGATCTTGCCATTCTGGATATTATGCTCCCGGATATGAACGGCTTTTCACTTTGCCAGCTTATCCGAAAGAAGTACACTTATCCAATCATAATGCTAACGGCTAAAATTGAGGAAACGGATAAAATAACGGGGCTGACATTGGGCGCGGACGATTATGTGACAAAACCTTTTCGCCCACTTGAAGTAGTTGCCAGAGTGAAAGCGCAGTTAAGACGTTACAAGAAATATTCGCCCGGTATCATCACAGAGAAAGTTCCATCGGAACTTTCCTATAACAAATTGTGCTTGAATGTTCAAACCCACGAATGTTTGTTGGATGGGGAACCTGTTTCTCTAACCCCGACAGAATTTTCTATTCTCCACGTCCTTTTGTCAAGTGCTGGAAATGTTGTAAGCATTGAGGAACTGTTTCATGCGGTTTGGAAAGATGAATACTACTCTAAAAACAGCAGCACAATTACTGTGCATATCCGGCATCTGCGCGAGAAACTGAACGATACTTCCGATACTCCGCAGTATATTAAAACGATTTGGGGTGTCGGCTACAAAATTTAAGCGAAAGGAGAACGCTATGAAGAGAAAATCAAATTGTTTGGCAACTATTTTATTCTTAATTTATCTGGCACTTCTGGTTTGGATCATACTGTTCAAACTACAGTTTTCAATCAGTGATCTGGATAAAGTAAGGAGTATAAACCTTATTCCTTTTCACTATGACAAGGAAATTGGAGCAGCATTTCACTTAACAGAGGTACTCGAAAATTTCTTGATTTTTGTTCCTATGGGCATTTATCTTCAAATGCTTCTGCCAAGAACAAAATTATATGTGAAGTTCATGCTGATTGCTGGAACAAGTTTTTTATTGGAAACTATGCAGTATATCTTAGCAGTCGGACGTTCTGATATTACTGATGTACTCACAAATACGGCAGGTGGTCTTTTGGGGCTTGCTGTATATTCGATGGCAGCCCGGTTAATCGGAAATAGAATAAAAGCAAACAGACTGTTTTCCATTCTGGCAGGCATAGTAAGTGTTGTCGTGATTGGCCTGCTTGGCTTTCTTCTGTTTGCTAATCGGTAGGAGGTGTATTCTCATGTCGAAGAAAGAAATGACAACAGAAAAGCGCCTTAAAGTGCGCCTATACCTATCATTGCTGGTTTATACCGTTGTTGGATATGGTTTGACCCTTATTTTGGACTACATCTTTTCAAAATTTGACAACGGTATTTTTGCATGGCTCTACTGGCGGCTCGATCTGCTTTTTATTTTGTATCTGATGATCGGCTTTGTATGTATTTTCAATTACTATTGGAAAAAGCCGTGGGGCTATCTGGATGAAGTAATTGATGCGACCCAAACGGTCTATGAGCAGAACAATCATACCGTATCATTGTCTGACCCACTGAAAGAATTGGAGGCACAACTCAATCAAATCAAAATGTCTGTTCTGTTGAGCAAACGGGCTGCAAAGCAGGCAGAAGAAAAGAAAAATGAAATTATTATGTATCTGGCACATGATATACGCACCCCTCTCACAACGGTAATCGGCTATTTGAGCCTGCTCCATGAAGCCCCTGACATGCCTGAACAGCAAAAGGAAAAGTATGTAAAAGTTGCGTTGAATAAGGCAGAACGCCTTGAAAAGCTCATCAATGAACTTTTTGAAATTACCAAGTACAATGCACATACGGTCATTATCAAAAAAGAAAATATAGATTTACATTGTTTGATTGCGCAGGTAATAGATGAAATATACCCGACACTCTCTGCAAATGGCAACACGGCGGTATTTACTGCGGAGGACAACTTATCTGTGAATGCTGATCCCGAAAAGCTGGCGAGAGTTTTCAGTAACCTTTTACGAAATGCAGCGTCATATAGCTACCCGCAGACAGAGATCACTATATCCGCCAAACGGTTAGAGCATGATATACAGATCACTTTTGAAAATCGTGGAAAAACAATTCCACAGGAACAGCTTAACAGTATATTTGAAAAATTCAATCGCTTGGATGATGCTCGGCTTTCTAATACAGGTGGTGCGGGGCTTGGCCTTTCTATTGCGGAAGAAATTATACATTTACATGGTGGAAAGATTACTGCATCCAGTCAAAATGAAACCATAGACTTTGTGATTACATTACCCCTTTCCGCTTAGGAAAATAAGAATGTGATCTTAGGAATTACTTAGGAATTTAAACGTGTGATTTTTGAGATTGAAAAGCCTTTGTTCGGTACAATGATATCGAACAAGGGCTTTTTATTGTTCAGCTGAAGCAAAAGAAAGGAGTGTAAGCATGGAACTGAAAATAGAGCATTTAAGCAAGCAGTTCAAAGACAAAACAGCAGTAAATGATGTCAATCTGACGTTGACTCCCGGCGTTTGGGGACTTTTGGGGGCGAATGGTGCAGGGAAAACCACGCTCATGCGCATGATTGCTGATATTATGACACCAACCAACGGAGCGGTTTACTATGACGGAAAAGACATTCGAGAGTTAGGTGAAGTCTACCGAAGCAAGTTTGGCTTTCTGCCGCAGGATTTTGGGTATCACCGGGATTTTACGGTCAAAGATTATTTGGAGTATATGGCTGCGCTGAAAGATATTCCTACAAGGGCAACTACCAAAAAGATCAATTATTTGTTGGACATTCTTTCGCTCTCCGATGTGAAAAAGAAAAAAATCTCCAATCTGTCAGGCGGCATGAAGCGTCGTGTTGGTATTGCGCAGGCTATGTTGAACGACCCAGAGATACTTGTCATGGACGAACCGACAGCAGGACTTGATCCCGGAGAGCGTGTGCGTCTGCGGAATTTCATTTCCGAGTTTTCGCATGATCGAATCGTGTTGATTTCCACCCATATCGTATCTGACATAGAATATATTTCTACGCGCAACGCAATTATGAAAGCCGGAGAAATTGTTGACGTAGGAACCACCGCAGAACTCGTCAAGCAAATTGAGGGCAAGGTTTGGAATTGCGCAATTCCGGCCTCAAAGCTGCCGGAATGTGAAATGCGGCTGCGCATTATCAATCAGCGAGGAGAAGATCACAATCAGGTTTCTATTCGTTATCTGTCTGAACATTCGAAAATTGATGGGTCTGTTACAACGGAGCCACGATTGGAAGATCTGTATCTGTGGTTGTTCCCGCAGACAGACTTGGAAAAGGAGGACAGATAATATGCGGCTCTTTAGACTTGAACTAAAACGTATTTTGAAGTCACGGCGCGCCCTGATTTTACTTGCAATCGCACTTTTGCTTTCCGTAGCCATGGCATACCTGCCTATTTCATTTGAGGGTATCAACCGTCCAAACGAAGATGGCACGGTTACAGAATTAGATGGCTTGGCAGCTATCAAGTATAAAAAGGATTTTTATAAAACATCCGCTGGTGAAGTGACCCCGGATAGGATCAAATCGGCTTTGGAAACTTATCAAAGCTGCGTTCGAGAATATGGGCCGGTCGAGGAAGATGGCTTTCCTCTGGCTGTATATATTGAAAAAATCGTCCCGATCCGTTCCTGGCTGAATGGTCTGTCCGAAGCGTTTGCTGATCCATTAACAGGCATTGGTGCTGATTTAATGGATATTGACCCGAATGACATTGACGGAGCCTATTATGAAAAGTGCGCAGAACATTTACAGGATGTCATGCGGAACGAGCAAAGAGAAAACAAAACCGCACAGCAGAAAGCTCTTGAAAAATATTCAGAACTTGATACGCCATTTTATCTTCATTCTGGAATTTCTAAAGATGCATTTGATTATATTGAGTTTTATATTTTGTTCCTTGCTATTTTGTGCGTGGCAATCGCAGCTCCTACTTTTGCCGGAGAATATCAAACGGGCGGTGACAGCATCCTGCGAACCACCAAATACGGGCATAAACAATTAGCAATTACCAAAATTCTGGCGGCATTTACACTTTTCGTTGTTACTTTCCTTGTCGGGATCACGGTACACATTCTGATTTTAGATGCAGCGTTCGGGACGGATTGCTTAAAAACATCGTTTCAGATGCGATTCTCTATCATTAACCTGCCAAATATCAATCTGGGGCAGTTGCAGATCATTCTCGCAGCAGCGGGCTTACTTTCTGTATTAGCAACGGTTAGCTGTACGTTGTTCCTGTCTGCAAAATGTAAAGACACATTGACAGTTTTGCTGATCTCTATTGTAGTTCTTCTCATGCCGCTTTTTGCTTATGTGGCGATGGGAGGAGCAACATGGCTCTCTACCATACTTCCATCTGCCGGAATTGGTATGCAGAACAATTTCCTTTGTCAGCTTGCAAATTTCAATTATCTGAATATCGGTGGAATGAGTTTCTGGACACCGCATGTTATTTTGATTTCGGCAGGAATGGAATTATTTGTGTTTACATTCTTGGCGATTCATTCCTATTGCAGACATCAGGTAGCATAAAAGAAGTTCAAAATAGAACGAATTGATTATCTGCCGCACGACGGCAAAAGAAAAAGCAGACAATTTAGAACGGCGACTTTGATTTTCAGAGCTGCCGTTTCTTTGTGGCAACACAAACCTATGATGAATTTTCCGGAAATATTGTAGCTAATAGCATTGGTTATGTGTTGAAAATATCTGAAAAATTAATGATAGTAGAAATATAATATTAAAATAAAAAATAATATAAAAAATAATATAAAAAATTGTTTCACTATAGAGAAATATATAGTATAATACAACCATAAGAAGTGATAAAAAAATAACAAGTTGACCTAGCCAAACATAATAAGTTTTACTGTTGTGTTTGGCTTTTTTTATTTGATAGCCAGAGTGGGAAGTGAGGTGTCTACAATGATAATCTGTGTTATCTTTGATTTGGGAATGGCAGTGATTATGTTTTTATTTGGAATCAGTTTTGTAAAATCAAATGGAAAGGCCGCTGCATTTTTATCTGGCTATAATATGAAATCTACGGAAGAACGAAAACAGTATGATGAAAAAGAAATGTGCAGAGTATATGGAAATCGGATGATGTGGATGGCACTGCCATTTGTAGCCGGTGCAGCCATAGATTTATTATACAGTGGAATCGGGTGTTTTGCAGCGTGTGTAATATGGACCGTTCAATTTGTTTTATTGATGAAAGAACGTATGAAACGAGAAAAAATAGAAAAGAACATTTAGGCAAAAATTATATTCGAAAGAAGATATACAAGCTATCCAGGAACAGGATAATTCTCGGGAACAAGAGGAACTTTAATTACTTAAAGGAGATGACGTGAATATGAGATGTCCATATTGTGAAGGAAAAATGCGAAAGGGTCAGTTGCATGCGGTTGGTGCAGGGGCAGGACTGGAGTGGAAAGAAGGCTCTGAGAGTTTGCGGTTAAATACGGATCCAGAGTTGGCAGCAAGGATATCTGGAGACCGCATAGCTGCCTATAATTGTGATTTTTGCAGAAAGATTATTGTTTCTTACGAATATTGAGATTTTTAATTCTTTGAAAAATATGATTTATGTGATAGATATGGGAACTAATTAAATTTAACTATGATTAATTGTGAGAAATTAGGCAATGAAGATAAAACGTGGAGATATTTACTATATAGATTTGTATCTGGAACCTGGAAAAATTTCTGACCACAATAAAAGAAGCAATGGAACATTGTCATTTACCGGAGTGGAACTAATGGATGCTATTGTGTCAGCTGGGATGCCAGATATATATTTGAACAAGGCGAACAAAAGAAATCGTAAAGAGGAGATATATTTCAAAATTAAACTGTTTGAAACATATGTTGCTTTATCGCCAAATGGAGAACTTTTATTCGATCCTGCAAGAAAAGTCTATTTGGATAGTACAGAAATTGGTGCAATTAATTATTGGATTGGAATGATACTTACTACGGTACTTGGAAAGAAAAAATATGGTTATGAGTATATGGTTCATTTATCAATGGTATTAAAACTCAGTTCACAGTCACCCATAGAAAAACATCGATTTCTTTCAGCTAATGGAAAAACTACATACAAATCACCGGATCTAATAGCAATAAACAATTCGAACCGTTATTATGGTGTTTTCGAATCAAAAGGTTATAGCACTTATAGTTCAAATGCTATGGAACGTGGTTATATTCAAGCAAAATCAATAGATAAGATAAATGGAAAACTTCCAAAAAATTCTTTAGTTGTAATGACCGTAACAGGAAAGAGAATAGAGATAACGGAAAAAGACCCAGAGGGTGGAACGACACAGATAAAAGTCAATTTAAGTTTTCTACAAATGTATCATTATTTGCCGATCGTTGAGTTAATCATGGAATTATGTCCGGAGGAACAAGAAAACTGGACATTTGGTTCACTCGTATATGAGGAAGAAAAGTATTCTATTGGAATTCCTACAGTTTTGTATGAGGAACTTCTGCCAATAGCAGAAGGTAAGGAAGAAAATTTACTGGATGAGTTTCTTGAAAAAATTTCTTCTAAGGAAACATATTTATTAGATATCGTTCCGGATGAGGCAAGGCAGCATATTCTTCATGTAAAATAGAAATATGGAACCTTAAATCTTTATCAACAAATTAATGTAGATGTGGGAGGAAAGGGATATGAAAAAAGAATATAAGGTACTTATTTGTATTCTGGCTTTGATATTCAGCATAGGTGCGACTTACATAGGTTTTGGATTGATTGGGAGCTCTTCTATGAAATTTGGAATGAAATATGTGTGTGATTTCGTTTTTCTGATGCAAACAATAGCTACATGCTGGGTTGTTATAGAATTGCTCAAAAAGTAAGCTTATTAGAGGGCTTTGAGTAAATACCAGTATCTGACATATGAGAGGAAGGCACTGTTATGGATGGTATAAGCAGCAGGAAATTAACATGGGGAATTTGCATCGTTGGAATTGCGATTGCAATAATAAGCTTCTTTTTCTTACCGGAGATTATTCCTGTTCACTTTGCTGGAAATGGAGCAGCAGATGACTTTGGCAATAAGATGGAAATTTTTTTAATGCCGATACTTCTTCTGACAGTTACGATCTTGAGTGGTATAAAAAGTGTAAAGTATGTTCTGATGCATTCGAAAACTTGGCTAACAGTTGGTCAATATAACCTGATGATTGATTGTGTTTTAGGAACTATTTTGATTGCAGAAATTTTTATGATTTATGCTTCGTTTGTTTAAAGGCTGATCTATAAATAAAGAAGCAAATATATGGCAGTTTCTGGTTCATTGGGCAGGCTGTTTTATATCAAAGTGTGAAGAGGAGCTGGTTCATGATGAAAAAAGTAATTCCAATTATTTTATTTACGGTATCAGCAATATTGCTTTCTGCATGTGGCAGAAAAGAAGAACTGTACGAGATTCCTGACCTGTCACAGTATAAGACAGATTATGTAGGAGATTCTTCGAATGTTATAAATATTGTAAGTGGGCAAGAGTATCCGGAAGGATATTCTTATGATAGCATACAGATACAGTCTGAAACGAAGCCTTATGGATTAACAGTATTTCTAAAAGTTGAGCCGTCTGCAGTTAAGATTGAAGATGAATTGCAAGTTAATGCGGATATGACATTTGATTTGATTGGTAATTTGGAAACGCTTGATTATAAAATAGCGGATAGTAAGGAAATCATTGCATCGTATGAACGGTAGATCATTCAGTGGTTAATATTTTGTCTGCTATTATATAGTAAGAAAAATAGGAAAGCGAAACATATATTTGGAGGACAGCAATGAGAAAATGCGAAAAGTGTGGAACAGTCATGAGAGCGGATTTAAGACTTAAAGTTAATGGCGGTGGCTATGGGATCGTTGTAGATGTAGATGAAAAACAAAAAACGACAACTATAGATGATGTTAAAGTTGCAGTCTGTCCAGAGTGTGGACATACAGAAATGTATTTAGAGGATTTAACTAAATTGAAGTAAAATTAGATATGATTGAAACAGGATAAAAAATTTTGATGGAATGCTTGTGGAGAAAATAAATATGAAAAAACTTAATTATACAGAAGATTTATTGAGAGTTATCTTCTTTTGGATAGGAATATTCTTTCTTGTTTCCGGTGTCTTAAGTTTTCTTGGGATATTAAAACCAGCAGTAAACTCAGGCATTCAGAATCCAGATATGTTGGGAACAGTGTTTTCTATAACGGGAGTGCTTTTGTGTATAATAAGTGCTGCTCTTGGAATTTATACTGCAAAGCTTGATAAATTACATTTACAATTAATCGAAAATGGTACAAAAGTGAAGGGCTTGGTAGAAAAAGTATATTTGCAAAAATACACAAGATATAGAAGACAGATTCCATACAGGATTTTGTATAGTTTTACATATCATGATAAAGTGTATTATCATAAAAGCCGTTTGGTATGGGAAAAGCCGGATCTTAAGAAAGGCGACTTGATTACCGTATATGTAAATAATCTTGGTAAATCAACAGTTTATAATTGCAATGAAGCGGTCTGATATCTAGCCTCTATATTTCGGAAAAATACTGCACGATCTGTGGTTTACAGAAGAGCAGCTTCAAAGAATGCTGAGGATGAAAAATGCAAATCCATCAGATGTATGGAAATTCAGAGATTATTAATTGGACAAATCAAAAAACTTGGTAAGAGTATTTTCATAATTCTGTTCAATTTTGTCTATGTTTTCGAGAATCCTGTTCATGTACAAATGCAACTAAATTAGAGTATAATAAGGGAAAACATTGAAACTGGGTTTCCGTATTGGACATTCCTGTGATGGCAGGAATGTCCTTTACATATAGCGGTAAATTCTGAAGTAGTTGGCATAGAAGTTCATGAGGTAGTTGACGTATGCTTTAAATCTTTTCATTTCGTTTTCCTCCCTATATAGTCAAGTCTTTTTTCCTTGAAAATCAAGGATTTTTTAGTGTTT
>NZ_QTWS01000020.1:39573-79055 GCF_003461245.1 Blautia sp. AF19-10LB | reverse complement strand
TATAATGGTATCGTAATTTAAGACACTTCAAGAGACATTTCTTAATGAATCTGATATACTGTAAACACTACAGAAAGAAGGATTATTATTATGTCTCGAACAAGAAGAAATTTCTCCGCCAAATTCAAATCAGAATTAGTGATTGAACTGCTCAAAGGAGAAAAAGACTTAAATACAATCGCAACCGAAAACAATATTCAGCCGAATCTTCTCCGCAACTGGAAGAAGGAGTTCCTCGATAAAGCATCTGTGGTTTTTGATGACACACGAGAGGATAACCTGAAAGAAAAGCTCGCTTTAGAGCGCAAGGAAAAAGCTGAATATGCGAAAAAAGTTGGCCAGCTCACCATGCAGGTGGATTGGTTGAAAAAAAAATCTGAAGAAACACTTGGACCTGATTACGAGAGTAAATTTAGTCCAAAACCTTTTGAAGACTAAAGAACTTCCAGTTAAAACAGGAGCTGCGCTTCTTGATATCAATCGTACCAGTGTTTATTACAAGGGCACGCCCATATCTCAGGAGGAGTTAGATTGCAAATCGATCATAGATCGATTACACACGGATAACCCAGCCTGGGGAGCACGACAACTGTCTGCTCAACTGAAGAAGCGTGGGCATCAGGTTGGCCGCCGGAAAACGCGCCGTTATATGAATGAAATGGGGATTGATCCAATTTATCCAAAAATGAACCTTTCTAAACGTATGCAACAGGCTAAAGTCTGCCCGTATCTGCTACGTAACGCCGTTATCGACCGTCCAAATCAGGCATGGTCAATCGACATTACATACATCCCCATTAAGCGTGGATTCCTGTATCTGGCCGCTGTGATTGACTGGTACAGCCGCTGTATCGTTGGCTGGGAAGTCGATGATACTCTGGATACCAGAATGGTCATAACTGCGTTAAAAAAGGCGTTTATAGTGGCAAAACCTGTTATCCTGAATTCAGATCAGGGCTGTCAGTTTACAAGCAATGAGTACATGAATTTCCTAAAAGAGAACCAGATCCGTCAAAGCATGGATGGTAAAAGCCGGTGGGCTGACAATATCATGATTGAACGATGGTTCCGAAGCTTCAAGTACGAGGAAGCATATCTGACCCAATATAATAATATCAGAGAAGCACGGAAGGCAATCGGTAAATATGTGCACACTTACAACTTTGAACGTTGTCATTCTGCACTCAATAATCAGACACCTGCATCCTGCTATTATCCGATTCTGTTACTGGATGATCATGCAGCCTAAGGGGGGATTTTCTCCCCTACCCAGTTACATATATCAGTTCATTATAAAAAGCTTAGTTTTTTGTCTTGACAACTGAACCACTATAGACAATGAGAGAAAATATGCGCAAATTTTGGATGAATATTTAAGAATATGTTTCATGGATGAACAGATAGAAGAGTTGATTAATTGCATAAAAATGATTCAATTTAATTCTATTTCAAAGGATGAATAATTCGATATAACGAATAAAAATGCAAGAAAAATAAATTTTTTTAAATTCCCGCGTGATTTTTCGCGATTTTCCTCGTATTTATTATAGAGGCTTTTTTATGCTTCTTAATGATACAGGAGAGGAAGGGAAATCAATTGAGCGAAAAGAAGATTCCACAAAAACACACAGAAAAAAGACCGGGAAGATACAATCCGGAGGAAAAGAGCAAGGAACTGATCCAGAATGTTGATAAGATCTGTAAGATGAGAGGAATTTCAAGGTATACTCTGGCGAAGGGGGCAGATATATCAACTTCAACAATTCATTCACTTCTGGCGGGCAAGACAAAGCCATATATGTATACGGTGTACAAACTGTGCAATGCACTGGATATTCCTATTTCAGATTTACTGATAGAACCATGTGATGAAACCATAGAAAATATAAGCAAAGAAGAACAGGAATTGCTGATGCTCTACAGAAAATGTACACCATCCAAGCGGCATTTGCTGAAAGTTTACCTGCAGATGTTAACTCAGTTTCAGGAGAAGTTCTGACAGGAAAATCTTCAACAGCACATGCATAAAATGCAATCAAAACGGTTAATAATGTAAAAATGATTGAATTATCGCCTGTTGTATGTTATCATAGAGCAAAAATTGAATTTATCAATGCAAAAGTGAAATGAAAAAGAGGAGATATATTTATGTGTGGAATTGTAGGGTTTACAGGTAATCATCAGGCGGCGCCGATTCTGTTAGATGGTCTTTCTAAACTGGAATATCGTGGTTATGATTCAGCAGGAATTGCTGTGCGTGATGGTGAAGGTGAGACCACAGTTATTAAGGCAAAGGGACGTCTGAGGGGACTTGCTGAGAAGACAAATGGCGGTGAGTCTGTTCCGGGTACCTGCGGTATTGGTCATACACGTTGGGCAACTCATGGAGAACCTTCTGAGAACAATGCACATCCGCATGTCAGCGATGATGGAAATATCGTTGCCGTACATAACGGAATCATTGAGAATTACCAGGAACTGAAGGATAAACTGACACGTAAAGGATATACATTCTATTCAGAGACAGATACAGAAGTAGCCGTGAAACTGATTGACTACTACTATAAGAAATATGAGGGAACTCCGGTAGATGCGATCAATCATTCTATGGTCCGTATCCGTGGATCTTATGCACTTGCTATCATGTTCCGTGATTATCCGGAAGAAATTTATGTCGCAAGAAAGGACAGCCCGATGATCCTTGGTGTGGAGGATGGAGAAGCTTATATTGCTTCTGATGTTCCGGCTATCCTGAAATATACCAGAAATGTTTATTATATCGGCAATATGGAGATGGCCCGTGTACGTAAGGGTGAGATTACTTTCTACAACCTTGATGGGGAAGAAATCGAGAAGAAGATGAAAGTGATCGACTGGGATGCAGAAGCAGCAGAAAAAGCTGGATTCGAGCATTTCATGATGAAAGAGATCCATGAGCAGCCAAAAGTTGTACAGGATACACTGAACTCTGTTCTGAAGGATGGCAGGATCGATCTGGCAGAAGTCGGTCTGGCAGAGGATGAGATCAAAGATATTTCCCAGATTTATATCGTTGCCTGTGGCTCTGCGTATCATGTAGGAATGGCTGCACAGTATGTGATCGAAGATATGGCAAGAATTCCGGTTCGTGTGGAACTTGCGTCTGAATTCCGTTATCGTAATCCGATTCTGGATCCTCATGCACTGGCGATCGTGATCAGCCAGTCCGGAGAGACCGCAGACAGCCTTGCAGCACTGAGACTGTGTAAGGATCATGGAATCAGAACGCTTGCGATCGTAAATGTTGTGGGATCTTCTATTGCCCGTGAAGCAGGTAATGTATTCTATACACTTGCGGGACCGGAAATTTCTGTTGCGACAACCAAAGCTTACAGTACACAGATGATGGCATCTTATGTACTGGCAATCCAGTTCGCACTGGTAAGAGAGCAGATCACAGAGGAGCAGTACACAGGATACATCAAAGAACTTCAGACTCTTCCGGAGAAAATCCAGAGAATCATTGATGACAAGGAGCGCATTCAGTGGTTTGCGTCCAAGCAGGCAAACGCACATGATACTTTCTTCGTAGGTCGTGGAATCGACTATGCAATCAGCATGGAAGGCAGCCTCAAGATGAAAGAAGTAAGCTACATCCATTCAGAGGCATATGCTGCAGGTGAGCTGAAACACGGAACGATTTCTCTGATCGAGGATGGAACACTGGTGATCGGTGTCCTCACTCAGCCGGATCTTTATGAAAAAACAGTCAGCAATATGGTAGAATGCAAGAGCCGTGGAGCATATCTGATGGGAATGACTACTTTTGGAAACTATAACATCGAAGATACTGCAGATTTCACTGTTTATATTCCAAAGACAGATCCATACTTTGCAACTTCTCTTGCTGTGATCCCGTTACAGCTTCTGGGATACTATGTAAGTGTTGCAAAGGGTCTTGATGTAGATAAGCCGAGAAACCTTGCCAAGAGTGTTACAGTAGAATAATAGTAAAAAGAAAAACAGAGGGTACAATAGTCACAAATGGCTGTTATACCCTCGATTTTTTATATTCATGACCCGGAATGCTTCTCCATCCACCGTCTGATATAATCCATCTGTTCCTGATCGGAAATTTTCTGGGATGCGGGATCGTTCCCGGCGGCGAGGCAGCAGAAGAGTACGAGCGCCTGCAGCAGAAAAAAGAGTACAAGAAAGAGTATCAGCATAAAAAAGCCTCCTTTTATTTCCTATGGCTTTCAGTATTGGCATTTTTTCGAAAGTTATACATGGAATTGGGAGAAATGCTTTATTGCGAAGCAATCCACAGATATCCGGAATACACTAAAATAAGTCCATTTATAAGGAGTATATTCATGAAGCAGTCAGCTTATACCGGAAAAGGGGTTGGTGTGGCACTTTTTGATACGGGAATTTATCCTCATATGGATTTTGGTGATCGTATTTATGCTTTTGCAGATTTTATATCATACAGGAAATTACCTTACGATGATAATGGTCATGGAACGTGTGTGGCGGGGATCTTAGGAGGCAGCGGAGCGGCTTCTATGGGAAAGTACAAAGGGATGGCACCGGGATGTTCGCTGATCGGGCTTAAGGTGCTGGATCGTTTTGGAAACGGCAATAAGGAGGATATCCTGGCGGCGTTTCAGTGGCTTATGAACCATCGGGAGGAGTACAGGATCCGAGTGGTGAATATTTCTGTCGGCACGACATATCGTACCAGGAATGACAAGGATGTTCTGGTGCGCGGCGTGGAACAGCTCTGGGATCAGGGACTGGTGGTCGTTGCGGCAGCGGGAAACCAGGGACCGGAGCCGGGCAGTATCACTGCTCCGGGGTGCAGCAAAAAAGTGATCACGGTGGGTTCCAGCGATATGCTTATGGGAAAAGAGGGAATCTCCGGGCGAGGGCCGACGTTTGAGTGTGTCTGTAAACCGGATCTGGTGGCACCGGGACGCCGGATCATGTCGTGTGCGGCCGGGGCGGGAAATACGTATGGAATGAAAAGCGGTACGTCGATGTCCACGCCAATGATCTCCGGGGCGGCGGCACTTGCACTGGAAAAAGATCCCATGCTCACCAACGTAGATATCAAGATGATGCTCCGCGACAGCGCAGACGACCTCGGCCTTCCGAAAAATCAGCAGGGATGGGGAAAATTTAACTGTAAAAAGTTCCTTTCGCTGTGATTTTCAGGAAAATTCGCAGAATTTACTTTGGTAAAGCCTGAAAGTATTGACGGGAATGATTTTTTTCGTTACAATGGAACAAATCGTTGCTGTAAATAGCGACAGCAAACCAGTGATATGCAGAGAGGAGAACATTATGACAAAAATTCAGATGACAACGCCGTTAGTCGAAATGGACGGAGATGAGATGACCAGAATTCTCTGGAAGATGATCAAGGACGAATTATTACTTCCGTATATTGATCTGAATACAGAATACTATGACCTTGGTCTTGCACACCGCAATGATACCGATGACCAGGTAACCATCGATGCAGCAGAAGCAACCAAGAAATATGGTGTTGCAGTTAAATGTGCGACCATCACTCCAAACCACGCACGTATGGAAGAATACGACCTCAAGAAAATGTACAAGAGCCCGAACGGAACAATCCGTGCGATTCTGGACGGAACTGTATTCCGTGCCCCGATCGTAGTAAAGGGAATCGAGCCATGCGTACGCAACTGGAAGAAACCGATCACTCTTGCACGTCACGCATATGGGGACATTTACAAGAACACAGAGATGTACGTTGACAAACCGGGTAAAGTAGAGCTTGTCTATACTTCCGAGGATGGAGAAGAGAAACGTGCTCTGGTACAGGAATTCAAGGCTCCGGGAGTTGCCATGGGTATGCACAACATGGAAGCTTCTATTGAGAGTTTTGCAAGAAGCTGCTTCAACTATGCACTGGATACCAAGCAGGATGTATGGTTTGGCGCGAAGGATACCATTTCCAAGACTTACGATGCCAAATTTAAACAGGTCTTCCAGACAGTATTTGACAATGAGTTCAAGGAGAAATTCGAGGAAGCAGGTCTTACTTACTTCTACAGCCTGATCGATGATATCGTAGCCCGTGTCATGAAAGCAGAGGGTGGATTTATCTGGGCATGCAAGAACTACGATGGAGATGTTATGAGTGATATGGTATCTTCTGCATTTGGTTCTCTTGCGATGATGACATCTGTTCTTGTTTCTCCGAACGGATACTATGAGTATGAAGCTGCTCACGGAACGGTACAGAGACATTATTATCGTCATCTGGAGGGCGGCGAGACTTCCACAAACTCCGTTGCAACCATCTTTGCATGGACAGGAGCACTACGCAAACGTGGGGAACTCGATGGAAATCAGGAACTTGCACAGTTCGCAGACAAACTGGAAGAAGCAACTCTTTCCACCATCGAATCCGGAAAGATGACCAAAGACCTGGCACTGATCACCAGCATTGAGAATCCGACCGTACTGAACAGCGAGCAGTTTATCCTTGCGATCAGAGAGACTCTGGATACATTACTTTAATTTAAAAATACATCAAAAAATAAAAATGGGAAACCCAAGGCATTACGCCAGGGTTTCCCATTTTTCGTAGAGTTCTTCAAGTTCTTGTTGGATTTTGTCTTTTTCGCGGCTGAGTTCTGCACAGCGTCCGACGTTGGTGCAGACATCCGGGAGAACCAGTGTTTCATCGATTTCTTTATCGCGGGTTTCGAGTTCTTCGATCCGCGCTTCCGTTTTCTTAAGTTCTGCTTCTTGCTTACGCTTACGTGCCTGTTCTTCTTTCTGCTGCTGCCAGGTGAGCTTTCCTTCAGATGCTGTGGCTGGTGCGGTTTCCTGCACAGTTACAGTTTCCTGCTGCACCGGAGCGTATTTCTCAGTGAGTTCTTCTTTTTTCTCAAGGTAGTAATCGTAATCACCGATATAGTTGACAACGGCCTGATTGGTCAGTTCCAGGATCCTGGTCGCGGTCTGGTTGATGAAATATCGGTCATGAGAAACATAAAAGACCGTACCGGTGTAACTGTTCAGCGCTTCTTCGAGGATTTCTTTGGAAGCGATATCAAGGTGGTTGGTCGGCTCATCGAGGATCAGGAAGTTTGCCTCGGAGAGCATCAGCTTCGCGAGGGAAACACGGCCGCGCTCACCACCGGAGAGAGAGGAGATCACTTTGAAAACATCATCACCGGTAAAGAGGAAGGCGGCGAGCATGTTTCGAATCTCTGTCTCGGTAAGTGTCGGGTAAGTATCGGAAATTTCCTCAAAGATCGTCTTCTCCGCGTGGAGTACATGGTGTTCCTGGTCATAATATCCGATCTGAACCTTGGAGCCCAGGGAAAAAGTTCCTGAGTCTGCCGGGATAAGATCGTTGAGGATCTTGAGCATGGTCGTCTTGCCGGTACCGTTGTTTCCGATCAGGGCAACGCGCTCACCACGCTTGATCTGGAAAGAGATATCGGTAAAAAGTGTCTGCTCCGGAAAGCTCTTGGAAAGTTCTTCTACCGTGAGAACATCGTTTCCACTGACAACTCTCGGTTCCAGAGAAAGCCGCATCTGGCTCTGAACCTCGGTCGGTTTCTCGATCCGCTGGATCTTACCGAGCATTTTTTCACGGCTTTCTGCGCGGCGGATGGATTTCTCACGGTTGAAGGATTTCAGCTTGACGATGACGGCTTCCTGATGCTTGATGTCTCTCTGCTGGTTAAGGTAAGCCTTGTACTGTGCGTCACGAAGCTGTGCTTTCTTTTCGGCGTAAGCGGAGTAATTGCCACTGTACATGCGGACCTGGGCGGCATCAATCTCAATGACCTTCGTTACAACTTTATCAAGGAAATAACGGTCATGGGAGACGATAAATACAGCACCCGGATAATTCAGAAGATAAGTTTCCAGCCAGGAAATACTCTCCATGTCGAGGTGGTTGGTCGGCTCATCGAGGAGAAGAATGTCCGGCTTGGAGATCAGGAGTTTACCAAGAGCGACACGGGTCTTCTGTCCACCGGAGAGGGTTTCGACCTGTTTGGCAAAATCTTCGTCCGTAAAGCCAAGACCCTTGAGGACACCCATCAGCTCGCTCTTGTAGGCATAGCCGTTTTCCAGCTCAAATTCGTGGGTCAGGCGGGTGTAGGTGTTCATCAGACGGTCAAGTTCCTCACCGGAAGCGTTTTTCATCTGGACTTCGATCGCACGCATGCGGTCTTCCATGTCGATGATGTACTGCTTGGTTGTGAGCAGTTCTTCATAGACGGTGCGGTGTCCGCTGACATCCTGATACTGTGCGAGATAACCGATCTTCTTGTCCTTCATCAGAACGACCTGACCGGAATCCGCAGAAATTTCATTCATTATAATACGGAGAAGGGTTGTCTTACCTGCTCCGTTGTTGCCGATGAGAGCGGCTTTTTCACGCTCTTCTATATGAAATGAGGCATCGTTCAAAATGACTTTTTCGCCAAAAGATTTGCTGATGCCCTGACACGATAAAATCATAAATATTCCTCCAAAGTCAATATACGCTATGATTATAAGGTTAAATGATGGCTTTGTAAAGGAAATTTCCTCAAAAATTGTATAGATTTGACAACATTGATTGACAATAAAATAACATTTCGGTATAATTAACAGGAAAGTATAAGGAGGGGACAACGGTGGAAGCAAAACAGATATCAAAAGCTGTAATTAAGAGACTGCCCCGGTATTATCGCTATCTTGGCGAGTTACTGGAAGACAATGTTGAACGTATATCTTCCAATGATCTTAGTAAGAAAATGCGTGTCACAGCATCGCAGATCCGCCAGGATTTGAATAATTTTGGAGGATTTGGGCAGCAGGGATACGGTTATAATGTGAAATATCTCTATACAGAAATCGGTAAGATCCTTGGACTGGATGAGGTACATCCGATGATCATCATCGGTGCCGGTAATCTTGGACAGGCACTTGCCAATTACGTTGACTTTGAAAAACGTGGTTTTAAGCTGGAAGGGATTTTTGATGTCAATCCGGTACTGGAGGGCATCGCGGTCCGTGGAATTGAGATCCAGATGATCAGTAATCTCCCATTCTTCCTCAGAGAGAAGAATATTGAGATTGCGATCCTCACACTGCCGAAGAACAAGGCGAAGGATATGGCAGATATCCTGATCGAGAATGGTATCAAGGCAATCTGGAATTTTGCACATATCGATCTGGAGACTCCGGAGGATGTCATTGTAGAGAACGTACATCTTTCTGAGAGTCTGATGACGTTATCTTACAATCTCAGTCAATATCG
Organism: Blautia sp. AF19-10LB; assembly: GCF_003461245.1. GTDB lineage: Bacteria > Bacillota > Clostridia > Lachnospirales > Lachnospiraceae > Blautia_A > Blautia_A intestinihominis. The sequence continues at coordinate 69,769 of NZ_QTWS01000020.1, read as the reverse complement.
TCAGGAACACGTGGAAGAGCAGCAATCATAACATGAGGACAGCAAGAGGCTGTTACCCGGCTCCTTAATGAAGGCGGCTGCGTAACAGCTTTTTGCTTTGTATCGTATATCGAGGAGATATCAGATGAAACGAATTGTAGGCGGATCGGAAATGAAAGCACTGGATGGCTGCACCATTACCGGAATGGGAGTTCCGTCCTGTGTGCTGATGGAACGGGCGGCACTGGCTGTTGTGGATGCAATGGAAGGACATTTTGCGGAAATGTCACAGAAACAGCGGATCTTGTGCGTCTGCGGAGGCGGGAACAACGGCGGAGACGGAGTCGCAATCGCCAGGATCCTGCATCTGCATGGATATAACGCGGAAATCTATATGCTCGGAAATCCGGATCACCGCACAAAGGAAACACGCCGCCAGCTTAAGATCGCAGAGAATTATCAGGTTCCTCTGGTGAATAACCTGGCAGCAGGAGAATATACTACTATAGTAGATGCCATCTTCGGCGTTGGGCTTGACCGCTCGATCGAAGGAAAATACAGAGAAGTCATTCAGGCTTTGAACGAGGTTTCTGCATGGAAAGTGGCGGTAGATCTGCCGTCCGGGGTATGCAGCAACACGGGCAGAGAGCTTGGAATCGCATTTCGTGCGGATCTGACGGTGACGTTTGCATTCTGTAAAACAGGCTTGTGTTTTTATCCAGGCAAAAATTTTGCGGGAAAAATTGTTGTAGCAGATGTCGGCATCTACGAGAATCCGGATCTTCCGACACGGAAAGCGGCACTTGAGAAAAAAGATCTCCAGAAGCTTCCTCTGCGCGCCGCGAATGGGAACAAGGGTACGTTTGGCAAGGTTCTTGTCGTTGCCGGAAGCAAAGGAATGTGCGGGGCAGCGTATCTCTGTGCAGAGGGCGCCTTCGCTGCCGGAGCCGGGATGGTCAAGATCCTGACGGATGAGGAGAATCGCATTCCACTGCAGACGCTTCTTCCGGAGGCGATGTTTGCAGATGATGCTGGCGGCAACGAAGCATGGGTTAATGCAATGCACTGGTGCGACATTGTGGTGATCGGACCAGGACTTGGACAGTCTGAGAAAAGTGCACGGAAAACAGAATTTTATCTTGCCCATGCGCAGAGAATGGGGAAACCTGTGATCATGGATGCGGATGGACTGAACCTGCTCTCGAAACATCCGGAGTGGAAGAAATATCTTCAGCACAGTCAGGTGATCTGTACTCCGCATCTTGGCGAGACGAGTCGGCTGAGTGAAAATTTTATGACTTCTAAAAATAGCGGATTGTTTTCAGAAGCAGCGGATCGGGCACTCTCCATACCGGAAATTCAGCAAAATCTCATTTGGACAGCATCGAATTTTGCAAGGGAAAATGGCGTGGTCTGTGTGCTCAAAGATGCAGTGACTGTTGTTGCAGATCCGAAGAGGGATTTTTGCTGGATCAATCAAAGCGGGAATCCAGGAATGGCGACTGCGGGAAGCGGGGATGTCCTGTCGGGGATCCTGGCAGGGGTTCTGTGTGCATTCCGTTCAGATCCGGAGAATACGGTGGATCTGGCAGAGCAGGCGGCTTTTGGCGTATTCCTTCACGGGCTGGCAGGAGATAAGGCTGTCGAGGAAAAAGGCACTTACGGAATGAAAGCCGGAGACATTGCGCGGGCAGCGGCGAAAGTTCTTAAAGACAGAGAAACTATGCAGGAACTCTGATAAGTTTCAAAAATCCAGATAAAAATAATTGCTTTACGCAGTAAGGAGATAAAGATCATGAAAAAATTCGAAAGAGTAAAGGCCGTCGTATCCCTGGATGCGATCGCACATAACTTTGCAGAGATGAAGAAAAACATTGCCAAGGGTACCAAGATCGTTGCTGTCATCAAGGCAGACGGATATGGACATGGCGCAGAGGCGATCGCACGTCTGATCGAAGACTATGACTATATCTGGGGATTTGCAGTTGCGACACCGGAGGAAGCATTGCAGCTTCGTACCTTTGGTGTGAAAAAACCGATTCTGATCCTTGGAATCGTTTTTGAAGAATATTTCACACAAATGATCGCAAAGGAGATCCGTTTAACTGTCTGCACCTATGAGATGGCACAGAAACTTTCAGAAGAAGCGCAGCGTCAGGGAAGAGATGTACATATCCATATCGGTCTTGATACCGGTATGAGCCGTATTGGATTTGCAGACAGACAGGAAAGTGTCGAAGAGATCAAAAAGATCTCCCAGCTTCCAAATCTGAAGATCGAGGGAATGTTCACTCATTTTGCAAGAGCAGACGAGACAGACAGAAGCCCGGCGATCGACCAGCTTAACCGTTATCTGAATTTTGCAAAACTTCTGGAGGATGCAGGCATTCAGATCCCGATGAAGCACTGCTCTAACAGCGCAGGGATCATCCGTGTGCCGGAGGCAAACTTAAATGCAGTCCGTGCGGGTATTACGATCTATGGAATCTATCCTTCCAATGAAGTGGAGAGAGATATCGTGAAACTGATCCCGGCAATGGAACTCAAGAGCCATATTTCTTACATCAAAACCGTGGAACCAGGAGCGGCGTTCAGCTATGGCGGAACGTTTACTGCCAAGAAAGAAATGAAAGTCGCAACGATCCCGGTGGGATACGCAGACGGCTATCCGCGTTCTCTTTCCAATAAGGGATGGGTTCTGATCCACGGCAAAAAGGCACCGATCCTTGGAAGAGTCTGCATGGATCAGTTCATGGTAGATATCACAAAGATCCCGGACGCAAAGACCGGAGATGAAGTGACTCTGATCGGAAAAGACGGCAAGGAGTTCATAAGCATTGAGAAGTTTGGTGATCTTTCCGGACGTTTTTCCTATGAATTTGCCTGTGATATCAGCAAACGAGTGCCGAGAGTCTACATCAAAGACGGCAAAGAATGGGGAGAGCTGACCTTCTTTAACTAGAAAACAGCGTAAAATACCACACATGTATACACGAGAAAAAAATGGAAATACTAATTTCTGAGAAAAAGAATGGAACTGTCATAAACAGACAGTAACAGAAGAATCGGAGTGTGAATTGTGTGGTAATTAAAAGAGGGGATATCTTTTATGCAGATCTGCGGCCTGTGGTCGGAAGCGAGCAGGGCGGGATCCGTCCGGTGCTGATCATTCAGAATGATGTCGGCAACCGGCACAGCCCGACTGTGATCTGTGCAGCAATTACATCAAAGATGAACAAGGCGAAGCTGCCGACACATATAGAGATCGATGCGTCTGCGTATGGCATTGAGAGGGATTCGGTGATCCTTCTGGAACAACTGCGGACGATCGACAAGCGGAGACTCAAGGATAAAGTCTGTCATCTTGACCAGGCGATGCTTGATAAGGTGAACCATGCGCTGGAAATCAGCCTGGAGCTTACTTTTTGAGCAGTTATTCTTGACGAATCCGAAGGAAAGTGCTATATTTTATCAGTAATTATGCAGGTTTACCGGCTTTTTAGCAGGGTTTACAAAAAGATAAGAAACAAAAGGAGAACGAGAGAAATGTCAGGACATTCAAAATTTGCGAACATCAAGCATAAAAAAGAAAAAAATGATGCCAAAAAAGGTAAGATCTTTACCGTGATCGGTCGTGAAATCGTTATGGCAGTCAAAGCTGGCGGTTCGGATCCGAACAACAACAGCAAACTTCGTGATGTTATCGCGAAAGCAAAAGCAAACAACATGCCGAACGATACGATCGACCGTGGTATCAAGAAGGCAGCAGGTGCTGATTCTGCTGACAACTACGAGCATGCTACTTATGAAGGTTATGGTCCGAACGGTGTTGCGATCATCGTTGAGACTCTGACTGACAACAAGAACCGTACAGCAAGTAACGTAAGAAACGCTTTCACCAAGGGATATGGAAGCATCGGAACACAGGGATGTGTATCCTTCATGTTCGACCAGAAAGGTCAGATCATCATCGACAAAGAAGAGTGTGAGATGGATGCTGACGATCTGATGATGACTGCACTGGATGCAGGCGCAGAGGATTTCAGCGAAGAAGAAGACAGCTACGAAGTACTTACCGCTCCGGATGATTTCAGCGCAGTAAGAGAAGCACTGGAGCAGGCTGGCGTACCGATGCTTGAGGCACAGGTTGCCATGGTTCCACAGACATACGTAGAGCTTACAGACGAGAAGGATATCAAGAACCTTCAGAAGACTCTGGACCTCCTCGATGAAGATGATGACGTCACAGATGTCTGGACAAACTGGGACGAATGATCTCGTACAACGTATAAAAATCCATATGTTTACACAGAATACCTCCATGAACAATCACATGGAGGTATTTTTATGTCCGAAAAAAATGACGAAAAACAGAAAGAGCTTGACCGGAGAGAGCAGGAGAATAAAGAGATCAAAGAGACCGGAGAGGTGACGCTGGATCAGAACAGGAGAAATCATAAGATTGAACTTCTGACGATCATCGGTGAGGTGGAAGGGCACGATGCGGCTCCTTCGCAGAGCAAGACGACCAAGTATGAACATGTGCTGCCAAAACTTGCGATGATTGAGGATGATGAGGAGATCGAGGGCCTTCTGATCCTTCTGAACACGGTCGGCGGTGATGTGGAGGCAGGACTTGCGATCGCGGAGATGATCGCGTCTTTAAGTGTTCCTACCGTTTCTCTTGTACTCGGAGGCGGGCATTCCATCGGAGTTCCGATGGCTGTATCTGCGGATTATTCTTTTGTCGTGCCGAGTGCGACGATGGTCATCCATCCGGTCCGTTCCAGCGGCATGTTCATCGGCGTTGCCCAGACGTACCGCAATATGGAAAAGATCCAGGACCGTATCACCAGTTTTATTGCTTCACATTCCAGAGCGTCACAGCGACGTCTCGAAGAATTGATGCTGGATACCAGTCAGCTTGTAAAAGATGTCGGAACGCTTCTGGAAGGGGAGGAAGCTGTAAGGGAGGGCCTGATCGATGAAGTCGGCGGAATCCGCGAAGCACTTGGGAAATTGCATCAGATGATAGAAGAAAAAAGAGGCTTAAAAGGGCTTTTTTTGTAAAAATACTATGAAAAAGCATGCATATTTAGTATGTTTTTGAATATTTCCCTTGTAATAGAAGCAATTTTAGCGTATTATTAGTAGAGGATTGAATGAATATACGCTAGGAGGGGAACAATGTATAAGATTTTAAAAGCCGAAACACTGGCAGCCAAGATCCATCTCATGGTCGTACATGCACCGCGTGTAGCAAGCCATTGTCAGCCAGGACAGTTCATTATTGTTAAGATGGACGAGAAGGGTGAGAGAATTCCACTTACCATCTGCGATTACGATCGTGAAGAAGGAACTATTACCATCGTGTTCCAGGAAGTCGGAGCATCCACAATCAAGATGTCCGAATTAAAAGCAGGAGATTCTTTCCGTGACTTCGTAGGACCTCTGGGATGTCCTTCTGAGTTCGTTCATGAAGACATCGAAGAACTCAAGAAGAAAAAAATGGTATTCGTTGCCGGAGGTGTTGGTACAGCACCTGTTTACCCACAGGTAAAATGGCTCCATGAGCACGGAATCACCGCAGATGTGATCCTTGGCTCCAAGACTAAGGACATGGTGATCCTTGAGAAAGAACTTGCGGCTGTTTCCAACCTTTATGTTACAACAGACGACGGATCTTACGGCCGTTCCGGTATGGTAACCAAGACTCTCGAAGACCTTGTTACAAATGAAGGCAAGAGCTATGATGTCTGTGTTGCGATCGGACCGATGATCATGATGAAATTCGTCTGTCTCCTTACCAAGAAGCTTGGTATCCATACCATTGTCAGCATGAACCCGATCATGGTTGACGGAACAGGTATGTGCGGTGCCTGCCGTCTTCAGGTTGGCGATGAGATCAAATTTGCCTGCGTAGACGGACCGGAATTCGACGGACATCTCGTTGATTTCGATCAGGCTATGAAGAGAAGCCAGATGTACAAGACCGAAGAGGGACGTGCATTACTGAAGCTTCAGGAAGGCGATACCCATCACGGCGGATGCGGACAGTGCGGAGGTGACAAGTAATGGCAGATGCAAAAATGTTAAATAAAGTTCCTGTAAGAGAGCAGGATCCGAAGGTACGTGCAACAAACTTTGAAGAAGTTTGTCTTGGATACAATCAGGAAGAAGCAGTAGAAGAAGCACAGAGATGTTTAGGCTGCAAGAAACCGAAATGTGTAGAGGGATGTCCGGTATCCATCAACATTCCAGGATTCATCGAGCAGATCAAAGAAGGCAACATCGAAGAAGCATACAAGGTGATCGGATTATCTTCCGCTCTTCCGGCTATCTGCGGTCGTGTATGTCCACAGGAATCCCAGTGTGAGGGACAGTGTATCCGCGGTAAGAAGGGCGAGGCTGTTTCCATCGGTAAACTGGAGAGATTCGTTGCTGACTACGCTCTGGAGCATGACATCAAACCAGCTGGAGCAGAAGTTAAGAATGGACACAAAGTTGCAGTTATCGGTTCTGGTCCGTCCGGACTTACCTGTGCAGGAGATCTTGCAAAAGCAGGTTATGATGTAACTGTATTCGAGGCTCTTCATGAGCTCGGCGGCGTTCTTGTTTATGGTATCCCGGAATTCCGTCTTCCAAAACAGAAAGTCGTTAAGAAAGAAATCGAAAAAGTCAAAGAACTTGGCGTTAAATTCGAAACAAACGTTGTCATCGGTAAATCCACAACTATCGACCAGCTGATCGAGGACGAAGGATTTGAAGCTGTATTCATCGGCTCCGGTGCAGGTCTTCCGATGTTCATGGGAATCCCGGGAGAGAACGCAAGCGGCGTATTCTCCGCAAACGAATACCTGACAAGAAGCAACCTGATGAAAGCATTCGATGATTCTTATGATACACCGATCGCAGCAGGCAAGAAAGTTGCCGTTGTCGGCGGTGGTAACGTAGCAATGGATGCTGCAAGAACAGCTCTGCGACTTGGTGCAGAAGTACATATCGTATACAGAAGAAGTGAAGCAGAGCTTCCTGCACGAGCAGAGGAAGTTCATCACGCTAAGGAAGAGGGAATTATTTTTGATCTTCTTACCAATCCGAAGGAAATCCTTGTTGATGAGAGCGGACATGTAAACGGTATGAAGGTTGTCAAGATGGAACTCGGCGAGCCGGATGCTTCCGGAAGACGTCGTCCTGTAGAAATCCCAGGATCTGAGTATGACATGGATGTAGATACTGTTATCATGTCACTTGGTACTTCCCCGAACCCGCTGATCTCTTCTACAACCAAGGGACTTGAGATCAACAAGAGAAGATGTATCGTTGCTGAGGAAGAAACCGGTAAGACATCCAAAGACGGCGTATATGCCGGCGGTGATGCCGTTACAGGTGCAGCTACTGTTATCCTTGCCATGGGAGCAGGTAAAGCTGGAGCCAGAGGTATCGATGAATATCTCAAAAATAAATAATATTTAAATGCAGGAAATCCCGGTCAACTCCATGTTGAGCTGATCGGGATTTTTTTTGTTTCACAAACAAATGTTTGGAAACTTGTAAGTTAAAAAAAAATATGTTATACTGACCAGTGTTGATGTGTCGCAACAGTAACAATAAGACACAGACTGTATGAAAAGAAAAGGAAAAGAGTATGACAGTTTTATATGTTATTTTATTAGCTATTGTACAGGGAATTACAGAGTTTCTTCCTGTAAGCAGTTTCGGACATCTCAGTATTCTTGAGAATTTTTTTGGAATGGATCATAATGCTGGTGTTTTGCTGGAAGCCATGCTGCATGTGGGTACTCTCGGTGCTGTGTTTATGACTTTTCAGAAGGATATCAGGCACATTCTTTACGAGATTCTGGACATGACCATGGATATCGTAGGAAATTTTCATTTGTATTTCTACAACAAAAGAACCGGCAAGCAGCTTCATTATGCCAGAATCATCAGCAATACATATCGTAAGTTTGTCGTGCTGCTTCTTGTTTCCATGATCCCGACGATGTTTCTGGGATATACGTCAAGGAGACTGGTTGTGCTGGTCGCAGATTCCACTCTGGTTTCAAGTGCAGGACTTCTGATCACAGGAATTGTCCTGCTTGTGATCGACCTCAGCCGGGCAGGCGGTACGAAGGCTGCCAAGGATGCAAGTCTTTCTAATGCAATGTGGATTGGAATCAGCCAGGGACTTTCTGTCTTTCCGGGACTTTCCAGAAGTGGTCTGACGATCAGTGCAGGACTGATGAGCGGGTTCAGCCGTACTTTTGCAGTGAAATATTCTTATATTTTATCTATTCCGGCAATTCTGGGATCACTGGTTATGGAACTGGGACAGTTTGGTTCGCCTGCTATGACAGTAGGGCTTGGTTTTACTTATGTACTCGGAATGGTTATTTCAGGTATTGTGGCATCTTTTGTGATCCGCTATTGTCTGAAGCTTGTTCAGAAAGGCAGATTTCGTGGATTTGCTATTTATTGTTTTGTGATCGGTTTTGTGACACTGATCATGAATTATGTGGTTACTATTCACAGGTAGTATTCCGCGAGGCGTTTTGCCATGAATATGGCAAAATCCCGAGACATACAGGGCAAAATGCCATCACCGAAGGTGATTTGGAATGCATTTTGACCAAGTTACTGTGAACGGAGTGAACAGTAACATTATATGCTTTAGGCAGCCGGGGCTTCAGACTTCGTGAAGCTATAGCTGTGAGTTGAAATAGTAGGAGGGTGCCCGAAATGGCAGCAAAGAAACAAAGTAACAGAAGAGGAACCACCAAGGCCACTTCCAGGAGAAAAACCGCCGGAAAGAAAGCAGCTGCAAAGAAAACGACTACAAAGAAGCAGGGAGTTACCAGTGGATTCCAGACAGAGATTATTCTCTGGATTTTCTTTGCGGCTTCAGTGATTCTGATCATCAGCAATCTTGGGATGGGAGGAACTGTTGGAGGCAGTATCAGTAAGGCATCTTTTGGAATTATGGGGCTTCTGGCATATCTTTTTCCGGTTTTGCTTTTTGGATGTGCAGTATTTCTTATATCCAACAGGAAAAATCTGCTTGCATATAAGAAAGTTCTGGCAGGAATTATATTCTGGATCTTCCTGTGCGGTCTGATCCAGCTTCTGACAGAGGGATATATGGCAGACACTACCTTTTCGGAATATTACAGAATTTCGTCCGAATACCATACGGGAGGCGGTGTGATCGGAGGCGCGATCTGTATTTCAACCACTTCCGCATTTGGTGTGGTTGGCGGATGTGTGATTATTCTGCTTGTATTGTTAATTACGATGATCCTGGTTACGCAGAAATCTTTCTTCGGATTTATCTTTCGCGTCTGGGACGGGATCTGTGAGCTGGCAAGAGGCGGTCACGAGCGTTATATGGAAGGACAGCCGGAAAGAGATCTCAGGAGAGAACTCCGCCAGCAGGAAAGGAAACTACGCAGGGAACAGAGACAGGCAGAGCGTATGAAAGCTCTGAAGGAAGCACTTACAGAAGAAGCAGATGATGAGGACGAGCCTGAACAGAAATCAAGGAAACATGAATTTCTTGAGGGAACCAAACTGACACCGCCTGCGAAGCCGGAACTGACACCGCTTCCGGCAGAGGAGATGCCACTTCCGCAGGAATCTGTCAAGACGGAGGAAAGCAGTCAGGGACAGCTGGAATTCAGGATTCAGAGAGCAGAAGCAGTCAGAGATTCTGAGGATGAGAATTCAGCTCCTGCTTTTCCGGATTTTTCCAGACAGGAAGCACCGATGGAGAAAGAAGAAATTCCTGCTGCATATCAGGATGAACCAGAAGAAGAAATTCCAGAAACCATAATACCGGAGATTCAGAGCGAACCGGTAGAAGAAACGCCAGATGAAGAAGAGGACGCATATCAGGGAGCTGACTGGCAGGAACAGCTTAAGAGAGAGGTTCGGCCGGAACATACGGCAGAGGTGCAGACAGCAGAACAGCCGGCCGCAGAATCTACGACATCTCAGAAAAAGAATCCGAAATCTTCTGAGCAGGAAATTCAGAGTGGTATTACCAATATTCAGAAAGAAATTACTTCCGCACCTTCAGAAGTTCCAAAGGAATACCATTATCCACCGCTGAAACTTCTGAAACGTGGAGATGGCAAATCGCAGGGAGACTCTGATGCACATCTTCGCAAGACAGCTAAGAAACTACAGGAAACCCTGCACAACTTTGGCGTGAATGTCACAATCACAAATGTGAGCTGCGGTCCTACCGTAACCCGTTATGAATTACAGCCGGAGATGGGAGTCAAGGTAAGCAAGATCGTCAATCTCGCAGATGATATCAAACTGAATCTTGCGACTCCGGATATCCGTATCGAGGCTCCGATCCCGGGCAAGGCTGCTGTAGGGATCGAGGTCCCTAATAAGGAAAATCATGCGGTCATGCTCCGGGAGATCCTGCAGTCCCAGGAATTTCAGGGGGCGAAATCCAAACTGTCCTTTGCTGTAGGTAAGGATATTGCGGGCAAACCGGTAGTCACAGATATTGCCAAGATGCCGCACCTTCTGATCGCAGGTGCGACCGGTTCCGGTAAATCTGTATGTATCAATACACTGATCATCAGTATTCTGTACAAAGCATCGCCGGAGGAAGTCAAGCTTATCATGATCGACCCGAAGGTGGTTGAGTTAAGTGTCTATAATGGCATCCCGCATCTGTTCATCCCGGTCGTCACAGACCCAAAGAAAGCTGCAGGAGCACTCAACTGGGCAGTGTCCGAGATGATGAGTCGTTATAATGCTTTTGCTGAGTATGGCGTTCGAAATCTGGGTGAATATAACCGCAAGATCAGTAACATGGCAGTTCCGGAGGGTGGAACCCCGCAGAAACCGATGCCGCAGATTGTGATCATCGTAGACGAGCTTGCGGACCTTATGATGGTCGCACCGGGAGAGGTAGAGGATGCGATCTGCCGTCTGGCACAGCTTGCACGTGCAGCAGGCATCCATCTGATCATTGCGACGCAGAGACCGTCTGTCAATGTCATCACAGGACTGATCAAGGCGAATATGCCGTCGAGGATTGCATTCTCTGTTTCCTCTGGCGTCGATTCACGAACGATCCTCGATATGAACGGTGCAGAGAAGCTGCTCGGAAAAGGTGATATGCTGTTTTATCCGCAGGGATATCAGAAACCGGCCAGACTGCAGGGGGCTTTTGTCTCCGATGAGGAAGTCAGCAGCATTGTGGAATTCCTTGCGGATAAGAATCCGAAGGTGACATATAATCCGCAGATCGAGCAGCAGGTAAATACGATCAGCCTCTCAGGCGGTTCTTCCGGTGGAAATGATGAGAATGATATCTACTTTGTGGATGCAGGCAAATTCATCATTGAGAAAGAAAGAGCTTCGATCGGTATGTTGCAGAGAATGTTCAAGATCGGCTTTAACAGGGCAGCAAGGATCATGGACCAGCTTTCTGATGCCGGCGTGGTCGGTCCGGAGGAAGGCACGAAGCCACGTAAGGTCCTGATGTCCATGGAAGAATTTGAAACTTATATAGAGGAACATAACGTATAATGGAAATCCGTATTTTAACAGTTGGTAAGATCAAAGAAAAATATCTGAATGACGGCATTGCTGAGTATGCAAAGCGTTTAAGCCGTTACTGCAAACTGACATTCTGCCAGGTTCCGGATGAGAAGACACCGGATAAGGCTTCTGATGCATTGAACGAACAGATCAAGGCGACAGAGGCAGAGCGTCTGATGAAGCACATCCGTGACAATGACTATGTGATCGCGCTTGCGATCGACGGCAAAATGCTGGATTCTGTACAGCTGTCACAGAAGATCGGACAGCTTGGAGTAGAGGGAAAGAGTTCGATCGCGTTTGTGATCGGCGGTTCTCTGGGTCTTGGAGATAAAGTCCTTGACCGTGCTGATTTTAAACTGAGCTTTTCCAGGATGACTTTCCCTCATCAGTTGATGCAGATGATCCTTTTGGAGCAGATCTACCGGGGATACCGGATTCTGAACCATGAGCCTTATCATAAATAATTTTTTACAAGAAAAGGAGGAAACAAAGATGACAACAGAACGTGTAGAAAATATGGCAGGCGGCCAGGGACATGCACTGATCAAGCGCCTTCTGGACGAAAAACAGTTAAATGGCAAATGCAGACTATATGCAGAGGTGACTCTGGAGCCGGGATGTTCTCTTGGATACCATGAGCATCACAATGAGAGTGAGACCTATTATATCCTTTCCGGAAAGGGAATCTACAGCGACAATGGAACACTCCGCATGGTAAGTGCCGGAGATGTGACCTTTACACCGGACGGCCAGGGACATGGCCTTACAAACAGCGGCGATGAAGATCTTGTTTTCATGGCACTGATCATTCTGGACTAAGGAAGAGGGAGGCTGTCCAATGGCGGCTGAGTTAAATACAACGAAATTTGAGAAATTTATATCGGACTATCCGATCTATGAATACCGTCTTCTGGACGCGAAGGCTTTGTCAGTGGCAGAACGGGTGCGGATCGTCTGTCAGCAGGAATGCGAACGTTACGGAACGACCTGGGCCTGTCCACCGGCGGTTGGAACCCTTAAGGAATGTGAGAACAGAATCCACAGTTATGACCGTGCTGTCTTTTTTTCCAGCGTAGCAGAGGTTTCTGACATTATGAATATGGAGGAAATGCTTTCTACCAGAGATGCACATGAAGAACTTACGACCGCTGTGGCAGAATATCTTAAAGGTGAGGGATTTGATACCTTTACCCTTTCGACAGAATCCTGTGATATCTGTAAGGAATGCGCTTATCTTAAGGGCGAGCCATGCAGACATCCGGAGAGGATGCACCCCTGTCTTGAAAGCCACGGTGTTGTAGTCAGTGAGATCGTAGAGCGTGAGGTAATGGAATATAATCTTGGCGGAAATACGATCCTGTGGTTTTCTATGGTACTGTTCCGTGAACCAAAATAAAACTTCATAAAAAGTCTAAATAAAAATCTCCGGCATATATTTAAAAGAAAAGCCGGAGATTTTTTCTATGAAAAAGAAAGAGCAATGGAGGGAAAACCTGGTGGAGGCACTGGAGATCCCACGGGATCTGGCTTTAAAAGAATCGGTTTTTACGGTTACCGGCAAGAGCCAGATACAGATAGGGAATTACAGAAGTATCCTTCGTTATGAGCCGCAGGAACTGATCATCCTGACATTTTCCGGCAAACTGGTGATCCATGGGAAAGGCTTGAAAATCCTGTGGTATACACCGGAAGAGATGCAGATAGAGGGGATTCTGTCAGAAATAATCCTGGAACGATAGAGGTGTTTATGGAAAAGCTGATCTGCTTTTGGAAGGGTTGCATAAAGATTCAGGTCCGGGGAGAACAGACGGAGCGTTTTCTGAACCTCTGCCGGGGAAGAAAAATCTGCATCCGAAATCTTTGCTGTCATCCTGATGGAGCTCTGACAGGGATTCTCGCTGTGAAAGATTTTTTTCTTCTTGGTCCGCTCTGTCGGAAGACAGGTGTCAGGATACATATTGTTGAAAAACATGGACTGCCCTTCTTTTTTTATCGAAGCAAAAAAAGAAAGGCATTTTTTCTTGGGATTTTGCTGTGCATTGGACTTCTTATATTTTTATCAGGACATATCTGGAATATTCGGATCGAGGGTAACAGACAATGCAGTACAGGCGAGATCCTGGAGTTTCTGGACGATCAGGGTATTACACATGGGATTTCAAGAAAAAAGATAAACTGTAGTGAGATTGCCGCGGCAGTCCGGGAAAAATATCCGGAAATCACCTGGGTTTCTGCAAAACTGGAGGGAACCAGGCTGACCCTTGAAGTGCAGGAGGGGATTTTTACAGGAGATGATATGCCAAAGGAGCAGACTGCCAGCAGTCTGGCAGCAGAGAAGGACGGAACGATCGTAAAAATGGTCACCCGTGCAGGAGTCCCGCTGCTTCATCCGGGCGATACCTGCAAAAAAGGGGATATTCTGGTCTCTGGTGTGCTGGAACTGAAGAATGACAGTCAGGAAGTTTATCAATATCAATATGTAAAAGCAGATGCGGATGTCTATATCCAGTACAAACTGGCGTATTATCACGAAGTTCCGATGGAGTATCAGGAAGAAGTTTTTGCAGGAACAGAAAAAAAGGGCGGCTGTGTCCGGCTGGGAAACTGGATCTTTACTTTCGGGGGAAAGAAAGAAAACGGATGGCAACAATCTGTTGAATATCATCCCTGGCAGGTAACAGAGAACTTTTTTCTTCCTGCATCTTATGGAAAAATCGTCAGAAAAGAATATCGTAAAACCGCAAAAAAACGCACAGAAAAAGAGGCAAAGATCGTATCATGGGAGATTTTACAGGCTTATGAGAAAAAATTAATGGAAAAAGGGCTTCAAATATCTGCAAATAATGTTAAAATAGAGGTTGACCATAAGACCTGCATCAGCAAAGGGTCTTTGGAAATCATAGAAAAAACCGGAAGGGAGGTTCCCGTAGAAATACAGGAGCAGCCCGAAGAAAGGACAACAGAGAATGACTAACAGCATTATTGAGTTACACACTCAGGTCCCCGCAGATCTGGAGGGAAATGTGTTCGGCCAGTTTGACGAGCATCTCAAGCTGATCGAGCGCACCCTGAATGTAACACTGATATCCAGAGACGGCAGTTTAAAGATCCTGGGTACAGACGGAAGCGCAACTCAGGCGAAGAAGCTGATAGAAGAACTGGTAACACTTGCAGGCAAGGGAAATACCATTACCCGGCAGAATGTGACCTATGCACTGTCACTTGCCATGGAAGAGCGAAATCAGGTACTTACAGAGATAGATAAGGATTTTATCTGCAACACGATACAGGGACGCCCCATCAAGCCCAAGACTCTTGGACAGAAGGAATATGTAGAGCAGATCCGCAAAAAAATGATCGTATTCGGCATCGGACCGGCAGGAACCGGTAAGACTTATCTGGCAATGGCGATGGCGGTGACTGCATTCCGCAATGAGGAAGTCAGCCGTATCATCCTTACCAGACCGGCGATTGAGGCCGGAGAGAAACTTGGTTTTCTCCCGGGAGACCTTCAGAGCAAGGTAGACCCGTATCTCCGCCCGCTTTATGATGCTCTGTATCAGATCATGGGAGCAGACAGCTTTGCCAAGAATATGGAGCGCGGGCTGATCGAGGTTGCCCCGCTTGCTTACATGCGAGGACGTACCCTTGATAATGCGTTTATCATTCTGGATGAGGCACAGAATACGACACCGGCGCAGATGAAGATGTTCCTGACACGTATCGGCTTTGGCTCCAAGGTAGTTGTGACCGGTGACGCTTCCCAGAAGGACCTTCCGAGAGACGCGGTATCCGGACTTGATGTCGCTGCCAAAGTCCTTAAGAAGATTGATGATATCGGATTCTGCCAGCTTACCAGCAAGGATGTCGTGCGTCATCCACTGGTACAGCAGATCGTACAGGCTTACGATGACTATGAGAAGAAACAGAAGCCGGCAAGACGCACCACACGCCGCAGTGAGGAGAAGAAGAAATGACCATTCAGATCGAGTATGAAACCGAACGCAAATTAGAGATCCCTTATGAGAAACTCGCCGAGAAAGTAGCATCCCATATCCTGGAACTGGAGGAATGCCCGTATGAGATCAGCGTAAACCTGGTCATCACAGACAACGAAGAGATCCGCAAGGTAAATGCGGAATTTCGTCTGATCGATGCACCGACAGACGTGCTTTCTTTCCCGATGATCCCGTTTGAGAAACCGGCAGACTATTCTGTGATCGATGAGAAGGACGAATATTTTGACCTGGATACCGATGAACTGCTTCTTGGAGATGTGATGATCTCCGTAGACAGAGTTTATTCCCAGGCACAGGAATACGGTCACAGCATTGAGCGCGAGTTCAGCTTCCTGTTTGCACACAGCATGCTTCATCTTCTCGGATACGACCATATGACTCCGGAAGAAGCTGCTGTCATGGAGAAAAAGCAGGCCAAAGCCCTCGATGATCTTGGAATCACCAGATAAACAATAAATGCTCTGCCGGGAAACGGCAATAAAATATACTTGGAGAGACATAACGATGAATTACCGTGAGATGTTAAAAGACAAAAAGCGTATTGTGGTAAAGGTAGGTTCTTCCTCTCTGATCCACAAAGAAACCAATAAACTGAACCTGCGTAAACTGGAAGTGCTGGTACGTGAATTGAGCGACCTTCACAATCAGGGCAAGGATGTGGTACTGGTAACTTCCGGTGCTGTTGCGGTAGGTGCTTCCGCTCTCGGACTTCATGAGAAACCGGCTGAACTTAAGAAGAAGCAGGCATGTTCCGCAGTAGGACAGGCAAAGCTTATGATGATCTATCAGAAACTTTTTGCGGAGTACAATCAGGTTGCGGCACAGATCCTGATGACCAAGAATACTATGGTCAACAATCTGAACCGTCACAATGCCAGAAATACATTTGAGGAACTTCTGAATGTCGGGGCAATTCCGGTCGTAAACGAAAATGACTCCATTTCCAGCTATGAGCTTGAGAAACTGGAATCTTTTGGTGATAACGATACCCTGTCAGCCGTCATCGCCGGACTGATCGGAGCCGATCTTCTGATCCTGCTTTCCGATATCGACGGACTGTTTACAGATGATCCGAATGCCAATCCGGATGCAGAGTTCATCCATACGGTTGAGAAACTGGATGAGAAACTCTTAAGCATGGGAAAGGGTCCAAAGAGCAAAGTCGGAACCGGCGGAATGGCAACGAAACTTACTGCTGCCGAGATTGCTACATCTGCGGGCGCAGACATGATCATTGCAAACGGAGCAGATTTCCATATCATTCACAAGATCATGGAAGGACGTAATTATGGAACCTTGTTTGTCGGTGATAAGAAAGAAGAATTTTTCCTGATCGATTATATTGAGAAATTACTTTAAATAAAGGAGATACTTACCATGGGAATGGATAACGTAAAGATCGACCGTATCAACGCACTGGCACACAAAGCCAAGAGCGTAGGTCTTACAGAAGAAGAAAAAGCAGAGCAGGCAGAACTGCGTAAGGAATATCTCGCAGCAGTCCGCGGAAACTTAAGAGCACAGTTAAATAATATCAGCATCAAAGAAGCCGATGGTTCTGTTACAAATTTAGGTGATAAATATGGAAGAAAAAAAACTCATTAGAAAACAGATCTTCAAATTAAGAAAAGAATGTACAGACAGCCAGGTAGAGGCATGGAGCCGTCAGATCGCACAGAAGGTAGCAGAGCTTCCGGAATTTCAGTCAGCACAGAAGATTCTTGCCTATGCAGATTATAACCACGAAGTCATGACAGGTTTCATTATCGAAGAAGCATGGAAGCAGGGCAAGGAAGTCGCAGTTCCGAAAGTTGTCGGACAGGATATGGTATTCTATAAACTGACGGATTTCTCACAGCTTGAAAAGGGATATTTCGGGATCCCTGAGCCGGCGCGTGGCGAGATCGTTCAGTGGGAAGATGCCATGATGGTCATGCCGGGAGTGGCTTTTGACCCGCAGAATCACAGGGTTGGTTACGGCGGCGGCTTTTATGACCGCTTCCTTGAGAAACACCTGCAGATCAAGAGAGTGGCAGTTGCTTTTGATTTCCAGATCTTACCTTCTGTTCCGACAGAACCGACAGATATCTCGCCGGAGATTATCGTTACAGAAAATAAAATCTACCAACTCACAAAATAACAGACCTGTTTCCAGAAGGAGGTTTTGACAATGAATGAAATGTTATTGCAGCTTGGAAAAAATGCCAAGGATGCCGAGACAGAGCTTCGAAATATAACAACAAACAAGAAAAACGAGGTTCTTGAGGCTGTGGCAGATCATCTTGTAGAATGTACAGAACAGTTACTCAGTGCCAATGCGATCGATGTAGAACACGGAAAGGCAAACCACATGCCGGAAGGTCTGGTGGACCGTCTGCTCCTTACCAGAGAGAGAATCGAAGGAATGGCAGAGGGACTTCGTCAGCTTGTGTCTCTCGAAGATCCGATCGGTGAAGTGACCGGAATGAAAAAACGTCCGAACGGACTTCTGATCGGTCAGAAAAGAGTTCCGCTTGGTGTTGTCGGGATCATCTATGAGGCACGCCCGAACGTTACTGCTGATGCATTTGGACTTTGTTTCAAGACTGGCAACGTTGTGATCCTCAAGGGTGGCAGTGATGCACTTCATTCAAACGAGGCGATCGTAAACTGCATCAGAGAGACTTTAGGAGCCCACGGCGTAACAGAAAATGCCATTCAGCTGATCGCAGATACTTCCAGAGAGACTGCGGCTGAGTTCATGAAGATGAACGAATATGTGGATGTCCTGATTCCAAGAGGCGGAAAGGGCCTTATTAAAGCCGTTGTGAACCAGAGCACAATCCCTGTGATCGAGACTGGTACCGGAAACTGCCACATTTATGTGGATGAGAGCGCAGATCTTGATATGGCAGTCAATATCATCCTCAATGCCAAGACACAGAGGGTCGGTGTCTGCAATGCATGCGAGTCTCTGCTTGTCCATGAAAATGTCAAAGAAAAACTTCTTCCGGTCCTTGCAAAGCGTCTTCAGGAGAAACATGTGGAGATGCGTGCAGACAAAGAAGCACAGACACTGATGCCGGGCGCAGTCGCAGCTACAGAAGAAGACTGGGGAACGGAATATCTGGATTACATTCTTTCTATCAAGGTAGTACATAATGTAGATGAGGCGATCGCACATATCAATAAGTACAATACCGGTCATTCAGAGGCGATTATCACAGAGAATTACAGCAATGCACAGAAATTCCTGGATGAAGTGGATGCAGCCGCTGTATATGTAAATGCTTCCACCAGATTCACGGATGGATTTGAGTTTGGATATGGTGCAGAGATCGGAATCAGTACTCAGAAGCTTCACGCAAGAGGACCGATGGGACTCCTTGCTTTGACAACAACCAAATATATTATCTATGGAAATGGCCAGATTCGACCATAAAAGTAAAAAAAGGTCGAACGATAATGACCAGAAATATGCATCGTTGATTTGACATTTTGGATATGCGTGTGTATAATGAAAGACAGTTTATTGATGCAAACTTTGTTTGAAGAACAGCAAATTAACGATGTTACATATTTCGTGCAGCCGGAAAGTGATTTTATGGGAATTTCGACTGTGAAATGAAGACACATGGGAGGATTTAAGTTGAGACGTAAACAATTATATGCAATGATCCTGGCAGGTGCACTTGCTACCGGTGGTGTGCCGGTTACTGCAATGGCAGCAGATGCTGCATCTGAAACAGCAGGTGAGGAAACGGGAGATTTCGGATCTTCCGAAGATACAGATAATTCTGCAGCCGAAGAACAGCCGACAGAAGCACCGGCAGAACCGACAGAGGCACCGACAGAGCCGGAACAGCCGACCGAGGCACCAGCCGAAGAACCGGCAGAGGAGCCGACAGAAGCACCAGCAGAACAGCCGGCGGAAGAAACTACAGAAACTGAGACGGTAGCAGAAGAGAATACAGCTACTGGAATTGCTATTATTAATAAGGATGCCAATGGTAATGATGTACTAGACTATCAGCCATCACTTCAGGCAGCAATTGATAAAGTAGAAGCTGCAACAGCAGATTCAGAAGCTACGGTAATCGAGGTTTCCGATCAGCTTGCATTATCATCTACAGTTACAATAGAGAATAAGAAAGTCTGCATCCGTGCAGCGGGAGATGTTTCTATCGGAAGGGCAGATGATTCTTTTAAAGGAGATATGTTCCAGGTATCTGGAGAAAATGCTTCCCTGCAGTTTGAAGTAAAAGATGATGGCAAACTGACAGTCAGTGGTGCATTTACGAATACAAGCATTACAGCAGAGGGTTCCATTGTTAAAGTGACCGATGGAAGTTTTGGACTTTTTCCAAATGTAATTCTTACCGGAAATAACAGCAGTGCAAAGGGCGCAGCAATTGACTGCACAAGCGGACAGATTGCTCTTGCAGGTGGTACGATCACCGGAAATACCGGCGCAAATGGTGCTGTATACAGTGACTCCGATATTCTTGTACAGGGCACTGTTATAGTAAAAGATAATAAGATCGCGGATGTACAAGCAAACGTATATCTGGATAAGGAAGCAAAATTTATGATTACAGATGAGCTTACAGGTTCAGAGATTTCCTTTACTCATGCTAATGCAGCAGATGGCTGGCAGGTGCTTGGTGCGGTAGCCGAGGTAGAATCAAGTGTTTTTGAGAGTGCTGTGACACAGTTTGGCTATGATACAGATGAGTATACTCTGAATGCAGCTGATACAACAACAAAAACAGTCACATTGAAAAAGAAGGCAGATACACCGGATCCAGATCCGGAACCGACAAAGGATTTCCTTAGCTATAAAAGTGGTACACTGAAATGGACGAGTCATACAGCAGTTTCTGTTGAACTGTCTAATACCAAGGATTGTAAGTGGTATTATACTTATGTAGATTCAGGAACAAGCGAAGCCAAAATCAAAAAGATGTATGATGCAAAACATACTACAACATCAGTTAAGGCAAATAAAGGATTTACAGTTACAGCAACAAATGTTCCGGAAAAGAACAACAAATGGCTGGTTGTTTTTGCGACATCTACTGATGGAACGACTGAAATGAAATATTTCAAACTTGACGAGGACAGCTTCAATAAAAAACGTCCGCCTAAGGAAGCGTCTTTCCTGACTTATAAGAGCGGTACTTTGAAATGGACAAATCATACTACCGTTTCTTTGGATTTTTCTACAACTCAGGATTGCAAATGGTATTATTTCTTTGTAGATGCAGGTACCAGTGTAGAGACAATCCAGAACATGTATGATTCAAGCCGGGCTACAAATGCAGTAAAAGCAAATACAGCATTCACTGTCAAAGCAGAGAATGTTCCGGAGGCAGACAGTTGGCTGGTTGTTTGTGCAAAGCCTACAACTGGTAAAGCTAAGATGAGTATTTTTAAATTAAATACTCCTAGCTTTAAGACGAAGCGTCCGCCTGCATCAAACAATAATACTCGTAAAGCACGTACCTATTCTGTCTCTGAACTTGCTTCCAAGAGCAAGATCACCGGTCTGAAGGATCCGCTGAAATTTACTCCGGGTACATTTTATGAGTTTTCAGTAACCGGAGCCGGTCAGAATGATGAGCCGCCGTATGTTTCCGGCGATGAAAGATGGATTCCGATGTACTGGAGTATGAAGGAAAATCCGACGGAACCTTCAGACAAGAATACTACATTCCGAATTGGTTCTCCGAAAGGTATTAAGGATGCTAAGACTTACAACATCTATGTATTCTTCAAGAAACAGATTTACAACGGATCAGAATGGCAGGATACAGATGTAATTGAATCCGTCAAAACCCAGTTCAGCTCACAGGAACTTACAGACGCTGACCTTACCATAACCCCAACCGGAGATGCAGGTGGAACAGGCGGCGGAAGCGGAAGTGGAAGCGCAACTGACGCAGAGCTGACTGCAACAGAAGCAGCAACAGAGAAAGCAAATGGTTCCAGCTCCAAGTCCGCAGTTTCTACTATGGATGAATCTCCAATCGGAACTATGGCAACACTGGCAGTACTCTCACTGCTGGCAGCCGGATATATCCTGATCCGCAAACGCAAAAAAGACATTTAATAAATCTCAAAACAAAAGATTTTACAGAGGCAGGTTCTTTTGACCTGCCTCTTTTCATATATTAATACAGGGCAGATACATGATTTTGGATAAAAAATCTGTAATAAAAGAAATATGGAGGGAAAAGATTATGCCAGATACACGATCCTGTACATATGAAGATCTTTATTATGAAATGTGGGAGATTTCCCAGAGATACAGCCAGATCGCACAGTTTCGCGTCATTGGGAAAAGTCATGATGAGAGAATGATTCCGATGGTAGAACTGGGAAAAGGGACAAATTGTATTTTCTGTCTTTCCGGGCTTACCGGACTGGACAGGCAGACACCGATGTTTCTGATCCGGATGATGCAGGAATATGTCAAAGCCTGGGAAAGTGGATGGAAGATGGAAGAAATCTATGAAGTCGGAGAAGTTCTGCAAAACTGGCGTCTATGCTTCATACCGCTGCTCAATCCCGATGGTTATGAAATCTATACAGGAGATTTCCAGGCGATTCGTAATCCGATCTATCGGCAGATGCTTCGCATGCAGGAAATACCGAGTCAGGAGTATACCGGGAACAGCAGAGGCGTTGATCTCAGAAAGAACTTTCCTACACAATATTATCAGCGTAAACAGGTTATGCAGCAGCCTGCAAGTGAAAATGAGACGAAAGCATTGATCCGGATCTTTCAGGAATATCCAAGCTGTGGACTTTTATCATTTGACCATTTTCGAAATCGTATTTTGTATTTTAAACAGTCGAAATCTTTTGCAGCAAACCAGAAAAGTTATCGTCTGGCGAGACATCTCCAGAAATGCAGCAGTTACTACATGGAGAATTCCGGAAATGGCCAGGGGGATTTTTCTGTTGCAGGCCGTCCGGGAACCGGTTCGCCGGAACAGTTTTATGCAGAAATCTGCCATAAGCCGTCATTTCGGATCGAAACCCTGGAAGCAGAAGGAAAGACCAGAGAAGAGCAGCTGCAAAGCGAATATCGAAAGATCCATACCCTTCCGCTTGAGTATTTGTTTTCACTGTAGATATTCCGCTTGCACATATCAGAAATTTTTTGTACAATATATAATTGTTAGCATTTTGACCATGAAAGAATATTTTATCAGATCTGACTGATCATCGAGATATTACGAATCTATGGATAAGGAGTTATTGGAAATGACAAAAGAATCACAGAAAACAAATACCATGACTGCGGAAGAAACTGCACGTCAGAATTCTTTTATTGAACTGGCAAAGACACTTACTGCACAGAAATCAAATACACTTGGCCGCCCTCTGACTTACTGCCTGACAACATTTGGATGTCAGATGAATGAGAAACAATCCGAAGTTGTGGCAGGAATCATGGATGAGATCGGCTATCACAGACAGGATAACGAGGAAGCAGATGTCGTGATCTACAATACCTGTACTGTCCGTGAAAATGCAAACCTCAAGGTTTATGGAAGACTTGGACATCTTCACAGCCTCAAGGACAAGAATCCGGATATGAAGATCATCCTGTTCGGCTGTATGATGCAGGAGCCGCATGTTGTTGAGAAGATCAAGAAGACATACCCATTCGTAAACCTTGTTTTTGGAACCCACAATATTTTTAAATTTGCTGAGCTGTTTTATGATATGCAGCAGTCTGAACAGCAGATCGTTGATATCTGGGAAGGAACAGATCAGATCGTGGAGGATCTGCCGACAGAGAGAAACTATACTTTCAAATCCGGTGTCAACATCATGTTTGGCTGCAATAACTTCTGTAGCTACTGTATCGTGCCGTATGTTCGCGGCCGTGAGCGCAGCCGTGAACCGGAGGCAATCGTCAAGGAAGTAAAACGTCTGGCAGCGGACGGCGTTTCCGAAGTCATGCTTCTTGGACAGAATGTAAACTCTTATGGCAAGACACTGGAGAATCCGGTTACTTTTGCACAGCTTCTGGAAATGCTGGAAGATATCGAGGGACTCAAAAGAATCCGTTTCATGACTTCCCATCCGAAGGATCTTTCCGATGAACTGATCGCGACGATGGCAAAGAGCAAAAAGATCTGTCATCATCTCCATCTTCCGCTTCAGTCCGGCAGCAGCCGTATTCTGAAGGTGATGAACCGCCGCTATGACAAAGAGAAGTATCTGGATCTGGTAGACCGTATCCGCACAGCAATCCCGGATATTTCCCTGACAACAGATATTATTGTTGGTTTCCCTGGTGAGACAGAGGAGGATTTCCAGGAGACACTGGATGTTGTTGCCAAATGTGGCTATGATACAGCATTTACTTTCCTGTATTCCAAACGAAGCGATACACCGGCTGCAGCTATGGAAAATCAGGTTCCGCAGGATGTGGCAAAAGAAAGATTCAACCGTCTTCTTGCCCTGGTACAGCAGGAAGGCCGCAGACGTTCCTCCAGATTTGAGGGAAGCGTGCAGGAAGTTCTCGTAGAGGAAGAAAGCAAAGAGAAGGGAATTTTTACCGGAAGAACGGAATATAATCTGCTGGTACATTTCCCGGGAAATGAATCCCTCCTTGGCAAATATGTCAGAGTCCATCTGGATGAATGCAGAGGCTTCTACTATCTGGGAACACTGGAAGAAAACGAATGAAGATTTATCTTGCCCCGTTAGAGGGAATCACGAATTACGTATATCGTAAGGCTCTTTTTGAATGCTTTGATGGATTTGACAAATATTTTATCCCGTTCATCCGTGCCAAGCAGAATCTCAACTTAAGCGGAAGGGAAAAGAAAGACCTGCTGCCGGAGAATAATGAGGGAATGTATGCAGTTCCTCAGATCCTTACGAAGAAGGCAGAGGATTTTATCCGAACAGTGGAACTTCTCAGTGAATACGGCTACCAGGAAGTCAACTTAAATCTTGGCTGTCCGTCCAAAACTGTCGTGACCAAGGGCTGCGGCGCCGGATTTCTT
The DNA here is from genome assembly GCF_003461245.1 of Blautia sp. AF19-10LB. Lineage (GTDB taxonomy): Bacteria > Bacillota > Clostridia > Lachnospirales > Lachnospiraceae > Blautia_A > Blautia_A intestinihominis. The sequence goes on along the minus strand of NZ_QTWS01000020.1, from coordinate 45,189 downwards.
GACCGACCTGAGGAACTGGAACGTTTTCTGGATGAGATCTTTGCGAAGTGCAATATTCAGATCTCCGTCAAAACACGGCTGGGAATGGAAGATGCATCGGGATTTCCTGAATTGATGAAACTGTATAATAAATTCCCGATGAAAGAACTCATTATCCATCCGCGTGTGCAGAAGGATTTTTACAAAAATACTCCAAATCTGGAAATGTTTGCAGAAGCTTTTGCGATGAGTACAAATCCGGTCTGCTATAATGGTGATATTTTCTGCGTGGAGGATCATCAGAGAATCTGTGAGAGATTTCCGGAACTTGATGCAGTCATGAGCGGCAGAGGTACGCTTACGAATCCTGCCCTTGCAAGAGAGATAAGGGGTGGACAGGCTCTTACCAAAGCGGAACTTCGGAAGTTCCATGATCTGGTGTATCATACATATCGCGCAGAAGTTTCCGGCGACCGCAACGTTCTTTTTAAGATGAAAGAACTCTGGTTTTATATGGGACCGCTGTTTGCAAACAATAAAAAATATCTCAAAAAAATCAAAAAAAGTGAAAAATGCATCGTATATGAGAGCGCCGTTGCAGAATTATTTTCAAATGAAGAGCTGATTCTTTAAAGAAGAGACTTTTACTGAACAGACAACATACAGTAGAAGTCTTTTTTTTGTCTGTTCAGGTTTTCCAAGGGCGTGAATCGTGATAATTTTACAATAATTTAAGCGAAGATTGATAGTTTACGGACAATAGAAGTGTTATGATGACTTTCGAAGTAAGAATAATAATCGAACGAGGAGCGAGAATAGATGTTATATCAGCGGCCCTTGTTATAGCTGATAAAACAGATGTCAGAAGAAGCCGGGTGCGTCAGAAAGAAAAATCAGCATTTGATATCCATGACCGCGTAAATTATGCAGTTACAGATTCGAAACTTAAGATAGATGAAGAAAAATCTGTGATTGCGCTAAACCTTCAGATTGATGAAAATATTTGCTCCATGTACGATTATTTTGAGATCTTTCTTGGAAGAATGATGTTCTGCAGGAAGTCTGCTGAAATTCTTGGGACAACTTTTAAGCTGACAGTAAATGGAAGAAAAGTTTTGTAAAAATTTTCTGTCTGAATCGTTCTTCCGTAAAGAAAAAGGCGGCTGACATGAAACAGCTCATGTCGGTCGCCTTTTCTTCGTAAAATATTGGGCTCTTAATGATAAGTTTCTTCCAGGACAAGATTCTCCTCAAACGAGCCGGAGGAATCATCCGAAGAATCGGAACCACCGGTGTCATAATCGGTCTGGACATCACCGGAACTGCTGTCATCATGAGAAGAGTCGGATCCGTCATCGGTCGGATAAGTGATCTGATCGGAAGTATTGTAATCACCGGAGTTATCGTCTTCGTTGATGTAATCATCCGAAGAAGTGTTATCATCATGGGAAACATCAGAACTTCCATCATCATTCTGGGTGGTATCTGCATCAGAGGAGGATGTGTCAGAACTTCCGGAATCATCAGAGGTATCGTAGTCATAATTGCTGTCCTTGGAATAGATCGTAAATCCGGCATCCTCCGCTTCGGACTGCTTCTCGGCTTCTGCCTCGGCAGCTGTCTCGGGTGCTTCCTTAAAGGTGCTGGTGGCACGTGCCCGGAGAACACTGGCATCCTTGGGGACAACAGCATAGACCATAACCATCGCACAGCAGAAACATGCAGTCATGATTCCAATTTTTATCTCGTCTTTGTATTTCATAGTTATTCCTTCTTTGTACCTGTTTTTACAGTAAGTATACCATGGATCGGACAAAAATTGTAATAAAAATTATTCCAGTTTTTTTGATGAATTTGCATATATAAAGTTGTTTTATTAAAAAATTGACAGCATATTTCCTGAAAGCGTATAATAAAACTAATCATTTTTGATGATCTGGGGGGATTTACAGTGCTGTCGGGAAATTTGCAGATCAAAAAACTAAGCCATTATTTTCTTATCACAATACTGTGGTGTTTGTGTGTGGGAGTTCTGGCTTTTTTTAGTGTAGATGTTTCTGCGCAAAGTGCGGAAACCGTAAAAGTAGGCTATTATTTTTCGAATAATTTTCAGGAAGGTATGGATGACAGGGCTCCAAAAAGCGGATACAGTTACGAATATCTTCAGAAACTTGCATCTTATACAGGCTGGAAATATGAGTATGTTTATGGCGAATGGGATGAACTGTTCGAGAAGCTGAAGGACGGCGAGATCGATCTGATGGCAGGTGTGGCTTATTCTGAGGACAGAGTGGATCAGATCGGCTATCCGGACAGTGAAATGCTGAATGAGACTTTTTATATTTATAAGGATACGGATGATAGCTCCATGCAGTGCGGCGACATTGCCTCATACAGTGGCAAGAAGATCGGTACGCTCAAAGGTGATCAGCGTATGACTGCAGCACTGGAACAATGGAAAGCCAGACACCGTGCCGATATTGAGATTGAATATTATTCGGATTTTACGGAATGTGCCAGGGTATTTAATGAACAGCAGATCGATGGGTTTGTAAGTGCCGATAATGTGGTTTCTTCTTACTCTGGTATCACTCCTAAAAGATCGGCAAGCAGCTTTTTTATCTGTGCACTGCAAAGGAAAGGGAGGATCTGCTCAGTGAACTGAATATGGCAATGTCCATTATGAATGAGCGGGATGCGGTGGAAGTTGATGAGCTGCGAAACAAATATTATACAGAAACAACGGTCAGTGTTTTTCTTTCGCAGCAGGAACAGCAGTGGATGAAGGAACATGCTCAGATAACGGTGGGCTACCTGGCAGACTATCTGCCATACTGCGATAAGGCAGAGGACGGATCTGCGACCGGCCTTGTGTCGGACATCGTACCGGATCTGTTTGATGCACTTTCCGGTGATTATGATCCGGAGATCATTTACAGATGCTTTGATGACCAGCAGGAAATGCTGGACTGCCTGAAAAACGGAGAAGTGGATTTTGTAATGCCTGTCAGTGATGGAAAGTGGTATGCAGAGCAGGAAGAATTTGTGCAGAGTTCTGCTGTCGTTGCGTTTCCGATAGCACTCGTTTACCGCGAGCCGTATGATAATGAGGTTACTTCCAGAATTGCGGTAAATCAGAATAATCTCCGTCAGTACTGGTATACACTGGCGAATTATCCGGATGCTGAGATCGTGATGTATGATGGGATCGAGGCGTGTATTGATGCAGTTAATTCGGGAGAGGCAGACAGCACACTTTTGAGTGCGCTTCGTGTCAGCCAGCTCCTGAACGGAGAAAAAAAGTTAAACATCATTACGCTGTCAGACAGTGAAAAACTCTGTTTCGGAGTCGCTGCCGGAAATAAGGCACTGCTTCAGATCCTGAACCATGGACTCAGTATTCTGGGAGAAAGTTATGGGCTTAATCACACGTATCGTTATCTTGATACGGTTGTGACTTATACACTGACGGATGTTATCCAGGATCATGTCTGGCTTTTTATCGGATTGCTGACAGTCCTGCTCATACTGATCGTTACCTATTTTATCCACAGGGAACAGGAGCAGAAAAAGGCAGCCCAGCATGAGCTGAAACAGAAGGAACTTCTGGAGAAAGCTCTGTGCGCAGCAAAGCAGGCATCCGTAGCCAAAAAAGTATTTCTGCAGAATATGTCCCATGATATCCGGACACCGATGAATGCAGTGCTGGGCTTTACAAATCTGGCGATCCAGGCGGGCGGTGATACAGAAAAGACACAGGATTATCTCTCAAAGATAAAGATATCGGGAAATCATCTTTTGGGGATCGTAAATGAAGTACTGGAGATCAGCAGGATTGAGAGCGGGCAGACAAAGCTGGATGAAAGTGTCTGGAGCATCGCGGATATCGTAAGGGAAACAGATATCATCATCCGGGATCAGGCTCTGGCGAAGAAGCAGGAATTTTCCATTGATATCTGGCAGGTCCAGGATATGTATATTTACTGTGATAAGCTGCGTGTGAAGGAAATCCTGGTCAATCTTCTTGGAAATGCGGTGAAGTACACCCAAACTGGTGGCAGCATTTCCCTGCGGATCATACAGAAACCCTGTGAAAAGGAAAATTTTGGAAATTATGAGATCCATGTCAAAGACAATGGCTGCGGCATGAGTGAGGAATTTCTCCAGAAGATCTTTGAGCCATTTGAGCGTCAGGCAAACTCCACGATCAGCGGCATTCAGGGAACCGGGCTTGGGATGACGATCATCAAAGGATTTGTAGATGCCATGGGTGGAACGATCGATATCAAATCAGAGGAAAACAAGGGAACTGAGATCATCGTCCGGCTGTGTCAGAGGATCGCGGAAGCACCAGAGAAATCAGAAGAACAGAAGACAATTTCCTGTTCGCCGGAACTTTTTGCCGGCAAAAGAGTCCTTCTTGTGGAGGACAACAGCATGAACCGTGAAATCGCCACTGCCATTCTGGAAGAGGCTGGCTTCAAAGTAGATACTGCTGAAAACGGTGCCATTGCCGTAGAAAAAGTCACCTATTACCCGGAAGGCTTTTATGATGTCATCCTCATGGACATCCAGATGCCAGTTATGGACGGCTACACCGCCACCAGAAAGATTCGCTCTTTGGAAAACAAAGCCATCGCAAAGATCCCGATCATCGCCGTTTCCGCCAACGCCTTCGACGAAGACCGCCAGACCTCCCTGGAAGCAGGCATGAACGGACACCTGGCAAAACCGATCGTGGTGGATGAGCTCTTGGAGGTACTTGGGGGGATACTAGAGTAAAAAAGGATCGCGAGGCATCGGGACAGATAAACAATTTAGTTCCCGATGCCTGATATGCCAATTATGTTAAGGCACCAGCATCGATTTATCCGCAAGACCAATTTCCAATGCCAGAACTGTCGATTATGTTAGGTTTTCAGCATCGGATTTAGCATATAGCATATTTTTCCGATGCTGAAAGCCCAGTAGGATTTTTCATGAATGATCTGGGAGCTAATACCATATGTTGCTACAAATACAGTCCGAAAGATGTGGTTTCTAACATTGAAGGTGAACCATTTATTAACACGGTTCCAATAGAAACAGGTCTTACTAATGCTGCTGTTAAAAATGAGGAATTTCGTGTGGTTGGTCTTAATTTTGAAAATCCGGAACTTCATGAGGGAATGATACGATTTGACATTATATTTTATGTCAGGATGAGGGATGGGTTGTCTCAGGATTTAACAGTAAACGAAAAACTGGATATTATTGGAACTGAATATGCAATTCCAATGGAAAAAGATTTCAGAGAGGATGTGAGTATTATGTGTAATTTGAGCCAGAAAATTAAAGAGACTGGAATTGAAACCGGAATTGAGATGGGTAAACGGGAAATGATTATGAAAATGTACAACAAAGGTTATACAGCTGCTCAGATCGCGGATGTAGCTGAAATGGACGAAAAAAAGATAAAAGATATCATAAAAAATGCTGAATTGTTGACAGTATAAAAGATTGAACAGAATCTGATTATTCAAATGTTGTGTAATTGGATGTTTGGCGGGGTGTTACGATAAGCATCAGCTGCGATGCAGGTATTTCCACAACAGTTACAAAAAGATGGTGAACTAGACTGAATCCACCATCTTTTTT
>NZ_QTWS01000020.1:0-39563 GCF_003461245.1 Blautia sp. AF19-10LB | reverse complement strand
AGATGGTGAACTAGACTGAATCCACCATCTTTTTTTTATCTTCTGTTATTAATAACCTCTCTCGCCATATCTGCAAGTTCTCCGGCAGATAATTTTCCATCTATTTGCAGCAAATCATACTGGATGCCATCCTTATTCCAGTTAACGCTTTGAACCTGACTGACTTCAATCTGAGAAGCATTGTCATCGTAACTGAATACAACTTTTCCACTGGACTGGTCTTTTTTATCTTGTTCTGTCAATTCGTAATCATCCGATACCACTTTATTTATATAATGTACATAATACAAATTTGTTCCATTTACAGTGGCAATAATATCACCTGACGGAGTAAGTTCTGAGTTAAATTTCTGCTGTTCAAACGATACAACATCTCCATTCTTCTGATAATCAAAGGACACAGATTTAAAATTCTCAATTACATTTGCATTACCATCCTTAAAACTGTTTTTTATAATATTGCCCTCTTTGAAGCAGTACCCGTTCTCAAAGGTATCAATCAATACCGGTCTATACCCAATATCCTTTGTAACCTGTTTTGACGTTGGAAGAGACGTATAATTAGCACGTGATGCAGATGAACCTGTCCACATTGAAATCTTTCCTGTTGCTGCTACAGCAGTAACTCCAATTGTAAGTGTTGCAGCTATCAACAAAGGTAATATTTTCTTTTTTGATCTCATAGTCGTTTGCTTCCTTTCTGTGTCTGCAAAGTCAAGTTTTGCATAAACTCTCTGTCTGACATTCTCTGTATCAATATCAAGAGCATTGCAGGAAGTATCTGCTTGTTTTTGTATTCCCAATTCTTTAAGCAAATTTTTTCTTCTCATAATCTTTCCTCCGCATTCGATAACATTTTTCTGAGTTTTCTTTTTCCTCTCGAAAGTCTGGTCTTAACTGTAGAAATATTAAGTCCCATTGATTTAGAAATGTCCTTGATTTTTTCATCAAATTTATACCGCCTTACAAAAATCTCGCTGTCAGGTTCGCCAAGGCTCATAACTGTTTCCCATACATAGTTATTGTGAAAATTCTCTTCAATGCAATCCTTGCCATCTGACAGTTCAATATCTTCAAGAAATGTATGATCCGTTTTTCTGTTTATCCGTTTCAGAGCAAAATTCCGGGCAACAGTAGCAAGATATGACCGTAATGTACCTTTCTGTAAATCTATCCTCCCGGTATTCTTCCAAAGTACAACAAACACGTCTGCCACAATTTCTTCAATATCCTCTTTCGGCAGTGAATTGCCGACCATATGATACAAAACAGTACTCAAATACGGCGTATAAATTCGGATTGCTTCATCTATTGAATTTTTTTCTCTGTTCCTGAGACGCTGCAAAAGCTCTGATTCATCTGTCATATCAATCCTACTTTCTTTTTAATATTTTCAAAAATTAAAAGCTTTTAACCTTTACATTCTTATATATCCTGTCAAAGAGCAAAAAGTTTCAATTTTAGAAAATTATGATATTGATACACCACTTTACAACTTTTTTATAAAAAAATATCGTATAGGATTTCCTGATGTATAATGAATTTGGTATAAAACATTACAAAGGAAAGTGACCCTGTACGGCAAAAACATTATACAGCGAAAAAACACTGATAGGCAGACTTCAGCAATATTTTTTGATCTATTTTGAAACTTTTCTGTTCCGACAGCAGATACCTTATTTCTGCTGATATTATCTATACTGAGCCGCACACAACGGTTCCAACTATCTGAATGGACACTGCTTTGTGAGAGTCATGCTCTGCGTACCTGTCTGGAATGGGGATAAAGTATCTCATCTTTCCGTTCCTCTTGGTTATCGTATGTGGCAGAAAAAAAGAGTCTAAACTGGAACTGGCAGCCTCCATGATCCGGCAGGTTATGCCTGAATTTCACAGCAAAGATCATGTCATCATCCCTTGTGACAGCTGATATACAAAACACAACCTGGTATCCATCGTTGATGAATATCCGAATCCGGATCTGATTGGCAATGCAAGGAGTGCTTCTGTCATGTATGATCTTGCTTATGTCCATCTTTTTGTTTGTAAAACTTCTGAAAATATTCTGGTGAAATGGTAGTATAATACGGAGAATGTAAAAAACGCAAGAGAGTAAAAATGAAACTACCGGATAAATTAGCACCGTTTCTGGAATTATTGCACATATACAGAGAAACTTGAGAAATATATTACGGAATTACATAAAAAATACAAACACAAACAGAACAGGGATTAAAAAAAGTGGATATTTCGTTGGCAATGGAAGAGGCAACGGAAAAAATACTTTTATGAGAACCGATTTCCTTTCCGATGCATCTAATTAGTGTAAAAGTAAACATGAGTAGTAATCCAGCTGGACAAAAGGAGAAGACAAAGTTATGACAAAAGATGTATTTATTAAGGAGGTTCGGGATGCAGAAGCCATGCTGTATCATATATCAAAGTCCATTCTGAAGAATGACTCTGATTGTGGGGATGCTGTGCAGGAAACAATTCTTAAGGCATATGAAAAACTTCCCACTTTAAAGAAAGAAAAATATTTCCGAACATGGATCACAAGGATATTGATCAATGAATGCAAAGGGATTCTTCGGAAAAGAAAAAATGTTATTCCATATGAAGAATATATGGACAATATGAAAATGACTGAGGAGGACAGATACAGTCATCTGTATATGGCGATTATGGAACTTCCGGAGGATCTGAGGGTTTTGGTAACATTGTATTATTTAGAAGGATTTTCATTGAAAGAGATCAGTGAGGCTCTGGATATTCCGGAAGGAACGATCAAAAGCAGACTTTCACGTGCAAGAGAGTTTTTGAAGGTGCAGTTATCCGAAGAAGAGAAAAGACCGGCAACTGGGAAAAACAGCAAGCAATTAAAGAGAATAACAGGAAAGGGGAAAATGTCATGTTAGAGAAGAAATGGAATAATATCGCACCGGAAGTACCACAGGATTTTCATAATAAATTTGAAGATACACTAAAACAGATTGAACAGTCGGATTCAGTTGATAAAAAATACAAAAGAAAAAAAATCAGTGGACGATTATTGATTGCAGCAGCAGTAATCTGTACTGGTATGGCTGTTACTGTGGCTGCAAAAGAGTTCTTTAAATGGAATGATTACCTGGTGAAAAGACTGGATCCATCGGAGGAACAGCAGGAGACACTGCAGGAATCAACTTATATTCAGAATATAGACCAGTCTGTAACACAAAATGGTGTGACGGTTACCCTGACAGATTCTATTCAGGATCAGGGATTCCTGTATGCTTTTTTTGAAGTGAAAACAGATGACAGTATTTCTATGACTGATCATACTTCTTTTGAGGAGATGACACATTTTAAGATCGATGGAAAGGAAGTATATGCAATGGACGATAACAGATTTGGAAGTTTCAGTACTGGGGTAGGACAGGATGTGTTACTGAAAACAGATCAAAATTCTGCACATCTTAAGTATTTTAACGCCTGTATATCTTATGACGGTGATTATGATCTGAGTAATAAAACAGTAGAAATCACATTAAAGAATCTTACGGGGGAAGGAGATTATGATACGACTGTTATTACAGATGGAACATGGGATTTTAAATGGACTCTGGGTGCAGTAAAGCCTCCGACAACTCTGGAAGTGAACCGGAAATGTGATTTTGGAGGTTATGAAATCACAGTGAAAAAAATGGAAGTAACGCCCCTTTTATGGTCATTATATCTTGATTATGATGAAGCTATGAAGGTGTATGAAGATGAAAAAAACAAATTTGAGTACGCAGGTACGGACTTTGGCATGGATCTTTATGCCAGAACCAGTATTGACCAGGTGCGTTATAAAGATGGAACGGTTTTAACACTTGATATGACCATGGGAGGCATCGCTGGCGGTGGAGAAAAACAGGATAAAGAAAATGGTGTCATGATCATCAGAAACAGCTTCCCGCAACTGGTTGATGTAGATAACCTGCAGGCGGTACATTTTGGGAACATTGACCAGTGGCTTGAAGTGCGGGAATAATAGTTTTTTCGGTGATACAGAAAAATCCTCCCATAATTAGATAATGAGAAAATACAAAAAGAACCGATACAAGGTCTTTGCAAGACTGATATCGGCTCTTTTTGGCTAAGTCTGCCAACTGTAAAATTTTGTTTATATATTAACGCATCCTGTTCATGTACAGGAAACGGATTCTAGCGTATACTGAAATTATTGATTACAAGGTCTGCATAAACTGCAAATACAGGTTCCGGGTTATATCCGGAAGCCATATTTTGCACTTACCGGTAAAATCTGTAATAGTTGGCATAAAAATTCATTACATATTCGATATAAGCTTTAAATCTTTTCATTGTCTGTTCCTCCTTTCTTTATCTTATGGCTGTATTATAAAGCAGGTTAACCGGGAGTTCATGCCAAATAGAAAGAAAAAACAGACAAATCTTGCAAAAAAAGGAGATAGAGTAAATGTTTCCTGTATATGAGGAGAAAAAAGAAAACCTTCATTTTAGAAGTAAAACGTCCAGACATGCTTCCCCACACCTTCATAACTCCATAGAATTTATATATATTACAGAAGGAACCCTGGAGCTTGGGATGGGGCAGGAACTGTATCATATGGATAAGGGGGATTTTGCAGTAATCTTTCCGGATGTGATCCACCATTATCAGGTGTTTTCTCCAGGGATAAACAGAGCCTGGTATCTGTGGGCAGGGATGACGCTGACAGGACAGTTTGCAGATACAATACAGAAATCATGCCCGGATAATCCAGTAATCACATCGAAGAATTTACACCCGGATATCCGGAATGCAGTTAAATGTCTTTATGATAATAAAAAAAGAAAAGATAAGAACCCTGTTGTTGAACAGGCGTATGTACAGATTCTGCTTGCAAGGAGCATCCCCTGTTACAGACTGGCGGAAAAGAGCAGTGTGGAGAGCAGTGATATTATCTATCAGACAGTATCTTATATTGCAAAACATTTTAAGGAACCAGTCTCGCTGGAATCCATGGCAAAAGATCTGGGGATAAGCAAATTTACACTTTCGCGGGTGTTCTCAGGGACTTTCCACAGGAATTTTAACCAGTATCTTAATGAGCAGAGGCTCAATTATGTCTGTGTACATCTGGAGTGTACAGATAAAAGCATCACGGATATATGTCTGGATGCTGGCTTTGACAGCCAGAGGACATTTAACAGGGTATTTCGGGAACGGTACAGGATGACGCCCAGAGAGTATCGTACTCTTTATAAAGAAAAATACATTTTACAGACACAGGAAATGGAGGAATTGTGAATAAAACTATCCTGAACAAATACAAGGTTTTTATATTCTGTATTTTTACAGGATAGTTTTTTTATACCTATACAGAAATACGGAAAATCTAAAAAAAGGTCCTAAAAAAAGATATCCAAAAAAGCAATTGTAATAATATACAAAAATTACACATAAAAATTATGCAATTGTAACATTGGCAAAAAAAAACGGGCCTGAAGCTTTATGAGAATTTTATAAATTGAAAAATTTTGTGCATGTTTTGTCAAAATCTGTTTATATGAATTTAACAGAGAAAAGGATATAATTTTCATCGAACAAGAGATGCGTAGGAAATAGCAGATGTGAGAACAAGAGGAAGAGACAGAAGCAGGGAGACAGAAGCAGAAAGCCATCAGATATCTCACAGGTTTAAACGCATGAAAACAACCTGGAGAAACCAGGAGAAAGCGAAGGGAAAAATGGAAGAAAAGAAGTACTTGAAATGGTATAACAAAGTTGGATATGGTTCAGGAGACATGGCTGGAAATGTGGTATATTCATTTCTGTCATCCTTTATCATGATCTATCTGACCAATATAGTTGGTCTGAATGCAGGTATCGTCGGAACACTTATTGCAGTATCCAAACTGTTTGACGGTGTAACGGATATCTTTTTTGGAGCTATGATCGATAAAACAAAGAGCCGTCTTGGAAAAGCAAGACCCTGGATGCTTTACGCATACATTGGCTGTGCGGTAACCCTGGTAGCAAACTTTGCTATTCCGACTAACATGGGAAAATTTGCACAGTATGCATGGTTCTTTATTGCATACACCCTTTTAAATGCCGTATTCTTTACTGCAAACAATATTGCCTATGCGGCACTTGTAGCATTAGTAACCAAGAACAGTAAGGAACGAGTTGAGATGGGATCCTGGAGATTCATCTTTGCCTTTTCAACTGTCCTTATTATTCAGTCAGTGACAGTTAAGTTTGTACAGATCCTTGGAGGCGGGGCATACGCCTGGAAAGTAGTTGCAATTGTGTTTGCGATTGTAGGTGTCATTGTAAATACCATCTCTGTTTTCTCTGTAAAAGAGCTTCCGGAAGAGGAACTGAATGGTGATGGGGTTGTTGATGACGAGATAGAGAAATATGGTCTTGTAGAGGCAGCAAAACTTCTGTTTTCTAACAAATATTACATTATGATTTCCGTAACATATATTGTACAGCAGACATACTCTGCCATGCTGAACATGGGTATTTACTATATGACATATGTCCTTCTTAATGAAGATCTTTATGCTGTATTTTCTTGGGCGATCAATATTCCACTGATCATTGCACTGATCATAACACCTACCCTGGTAGCAAAATGGAAAGGACTTTACAAACTGAATATTGTAGGTTATGCAATTGCAACTGTCGGAAGAGCACTTGTTGTTGTTGCAGCTTATATGCACAGTGTACCTCTTATGATTCTCTTTACTGCTGTATCCTCATTCGGGCAGGGACCATGGCAGGGAGATATGGGAGCAGTTGTGGCAAACTGTTCTGAATATACTTACCTTACAAAAGGCAAAAGAATTGATGGAACCATGTATTCCTGTACATCTTTCGGAACCAAGCTTGGTGGTGGAATTGGTACTGCACTGACAGGATGGCTTTTAGCTGCAAGTGGATTCAATGGTGAAGTTGTTACCCAGTCTGCATCCTGCCTGAATATGTTACATTTCATGTATCTGTGGTTCCCTGTAATCCTTGCTTTAATTATCACGTTCATCATGACAAAAATGAATGTAGAAAAAGCAAATGAAGAACTGAAAAGCAGAAGATTAAAAGGTTAAAATGGAATTACCGTTTTTCTAAAGAGAGGAAACGATAAAAATAAAAAGGGGAATTCGATATGAACTATAATGGTTTGAAAGAAGATAAAAGATTAGTTAAAGCGGTACCATCAGCAAGACAGATCGCATATGAAAACATGGAATTTTTCTGTTTCATTCATTTCACTGTAAATACTTTTACCGGAAGCGAATGGGGGGATGGAACAGAACCGGAATCCATTTTTAATCCGACAGAGCTGGACGCACGCCAGTGGGCAAAAACAGCAGCAGAGGGCGGGATGAAGGGCCTGATCCTCACATGCAAACATCATGACGGATTTTGCCTGTGGCCATCCAAATACACCGAGCATAGTATCAAAAACTCCCCGTACAAAAACGGAAAAGGGGATATTGTCAGAGAAACAGCCGAAGCATGCCGGGAGTTTGGCCTTAAATTTGGTGTTTATCTTTCACCCTGGGACAGAAACAACAGCAGCTATGGAAAGGGAAAAGAGTATGACGATTACTATCTGAACCAGCTGACAGAGTTGCTGACAGAATATGGTGATATCTTTGTGATCTGGCTGGACGGTGCATGTGGTGAGGGACCAAATGGAAAGGTCCAGAAATACGACTGGCAGAGATATTATAAAGTGATGCGTGAACTGCAGCCAAATGCGGTGATTTCTATTTCAGGCCCGGACATCAGATGGTGTGGAAACGAGGCCGGGGAAGTAAGACCGAGTGAATGGAGCGTTGTTGCAAAGGATATGACTGATCCGGCGATCACAGCAGCGTTAAGCCAGCAGGAAGATAATGAAGAATTCCGGAACCGGCCGTTGGACGAGACCCAGACAGACCTTGGAAGCAGGGAACGCCTTGCAAATGAAAAAGAGCTTGCATGGTACCCTGCAGAGACGGATGTTTCTATCCGTCCAGGCTGGTTCTATCATGAGGAAGAAGATGACCAGGTCCGCTCCTTTGAGAATCTGAAAGACATTTACTTAAAATCCGTAGGGGGAAATACCACATTATTATTAAATCTTCCTCCGATGAAAAATGGCCGTATCCATGAAACAGATGCTGCAAATCTGAAACAGTTGGGCGAGTTTATTGAGAATACCTTTAAATATAATCTGGTTGATGAAGCAGGTATCACATCTATCCCGCCACTGGATTGCTGGGAGAAAGAACCTACAGTATTAAGAAATGATGATTATGAGACTTATTTTATGAACGAAGTGGGAACAAATAAGCTCATGATCAAGATTAACTGGATCGAGAAAAAGAAACTTAATTATCTGGTACTGAAGGAGGCCATTCCATTCAGCCAGAGAGTAGAAAAGTTCAAAGTCTGCTATGAAGAAAATGAATCTATGAAAGAATGCTATAATGGAACTACCATTGGATATAAAAAGATCATTGATCTTAAAGGAATCCAGACAGATTTTCTGGCAATCGTGATCGAAGACTCCAGAGTAGCACCAGTAATGTCTTTCGTGGGAGTATATTGATCAGGAACTGATATTTTCAGCTGAAAACTACGCGTTGTGTTCTCACTGTTATCTGCGGTGACGAATAGAACGCGTAAATTTTTGGCAGATTATGGCAATCTTGCAAATAGCATCTCTGAAAGTAAAAATATCTAATATAATGTAAAAGTTATGGAATGTTGGAATCGTGAACTTTCTGATATAATGAAAACACAAATGAAGGGAAATCGATCAGTATGAGCACAGATACGAGAAAATGGTTTAAAGAAGCCGGATATGGAATGATGATTCATTGGGGCCTGTATTCACTTCTGACCGGAGAGTGGAAAGACCAGAAATGTGGAAATTACGCTGAATGGATTCAGACAAGATGCAGAATTCCGATAAGTGAATATGACAAACTGGCAACGGCATTCAATCCTGTCTATTTTAATGCGGATGAAATTGTAAAATTTGCAAAAGATTGCGGAATGAAATATCTTGTGTTTACAAGCAAACACCATGAAGGCTTTGCCATGTACCATTCTAAGGTGGATAAATTCAATGTGGTGGATGCGACACCGTTCAAACGCGATGTTTTAGGAGAACTTGCAGAAGCCTGCTACAAAAACGGGTTAAAGTTTGGATTATATTATTCCCAGGATCTGGACTGGCATGATAAGAATGGTGGAGGATATTTATCCGGACACATTCCGTGTGAGGGAACAGTATGGTGCAATGACTGGGATTTTCCGGATAATGATAAAAAAGATTATGATGTGTGCTTTCGCAATAAGATTTATCCTCAAATCGAAGAACTTCTGAGAAATTATGGGGAATTGAGCCTGATTTGGTTTGATGTTCCGATAACATTGGAAGAGAAGCATAGTCGGGCGATTTTTGATTTGGTAAAAAAATATCAGCCAGATTGTCTGATCAATTCAAGGCTTGGCAATGGAGCATATGATTATGTATCACTGGGAGACAATGAAGTACCGGAATCCATACCAGATGATGAGGAACTGAAAGAAAGTATGATGAATGCATTTGACGGATTCAAGCCATCACCTTATGGCCTGTATGAGACTGCGGCAACTGTGAATAACAGTTGGGGATATTGTGCATGGGATCAAAATTGGAAATCTGCAAGAGAGATTGCAGATATAAAACAAAAATTAAATCATCTGGGAATTAATTATTTGCTGAATGTAGGACCTGATGGACTCGGGAGAATCCCGGCAGAATGCAGGAGAATTTTACGAAATGTAGCGAAATATGATTAATCTGAGATTTAAAGCGGCAGGAAAATTATTTCCCACCGCTTTTTATGTATAAAAACTGATGAGGGGCGGTTATGTATAGTTGCTTAGAACAATAAGTGAGAATCCTCGGCAATTCAATTACCGAGATGAAAGCGCATGCATGTGCGTATCTGCACATACTTGTAATGCAGAAGCATATTATCGGCGGTGTAATGGCAGGTGCAGTGAAAGGGTAAAGATTCATTAAATATAGGCAACCGTACAGTCGGAAAAATGACTCTGTAACAAAAGACCGTTTTTCCGGCTTTTCATTTTATCAGCAGTGAGGCATTCATACCGTTTGAAAATCTGTGAGATCTGAGTCATTGGGGTATGTCATGACGGGTAATCAAATATATGACATAGATTCTGCAATTGTAGAAAATGGGATTGACTTTCTAATTCTACAGATGTAAAATTAGAGATGATTTCTACAAAAGTAGAAAAAAAAGGGAGAACACAAGCTGAGGCGCAGACTCACAGACCATTATGATTACGATGTGACCATGTGGGATTCACTTGTGATAAAAAAGTTGCTGCAGCGTATAAACTACATCAAATAGATACGGAGGATAAAATGTGCGGAATCTGTGGATTTACAGGTTACAGACAGGATCAGAAGACAGTAATTGAAAGGATGATGAAAGCCATTGAGCATAGGGGCCCGGATAGTGAGGGCTCTTTTTGCAGGGAGAAGATTACGCTGGGCTTTCGAAGACTTAGTATTATTGATTTAGAAGATGGGCAGCAGCCTATGGAAAGTGCGGACGGAAACCTTCATATTGTTTTTAATGGAGAAATCTATGATTATAAGGAACTGCGGGCAGAACTTGAGGCTTTCGGCATTTCTTTCTGTACCCATTCTGACACGGAGGTTCTGATAAATACTATTCAGCTGTATGGGGAGAAGGCACTGAATAAGCTCAGGGGAATGTTTGGGTTTGCTGTATGGAATGAACAGGAGCAGAGTTTGATGCTTGCAAGGGATTTCTTCGGAATTAAGCCTGTGTACTATGCCGAAATAGATGGACACTTTGTATTTGCTTCTGAAATTAAGAGTATCCTTGCATTTCCAGGCTATGAAAGGAAAGTAAATCAGAAGGCACTGGAGCAGTATTTGTCATTTCAATATTCCCCTCTGGAAGAAACTTTTTTCAGGGGGATTTATAAGCTTATGCCAGGTCATATGCTTTTATATAAAAACGGAAACTATGAGATAAAGACTTATTTCAAAACAAAGCTTGCACCAGTCCAATGGGACCGTAAGACGAATATGGAGCAGCTGCGGAATCAGCTTGCAGAGAATTTAAAAGATTCAGTGGAGCACCATATGTTAAGTGATGTGGAAGTCGGCGCGTTTTTATCCGGGGGAGTGGATTCCGGTTATCTGGCTTCTTTCTCTGGTGCAGATCAGGCATTTACAGTGGGATTCGATGAGGGAGACCGATATAGTGAAGTAAACAAAGCTGCCAAAGTGGCAGAAAAAGCAGGTTTGAAACACCATGTGAAAATCATATCCAAGCAGGAATTCTGGGATGCCCTTCCAGATGTTATGTATCATATGGATGAGCCCCTTGCTGATGCTTCTGCCGTTGCACTCTACTTTCTCTCAAAAGAGGCTGCAGGTCATGTCAAGGTTGTTCTTTCCGGAGAAGGAGCAGACGAGCTTTTCGGTGGATATAATATTTACAGAGAACCGGAATCATTGAAAAAAATTGACTGGATTCCATTTGGTGTCAGACGTGTAATTGGAAAACTGGCTGCAAAGCTGCCGGATGTGAAGGGACGAGATTTCCTTATCCGTGCAGGAATGAAAGTGGAAGAACGTTTCATCGGAAATGCATATATTTACCGTGAAAAAGAGAAAGCGCAGATTTTGAAAAATAAAGTAACAGGACCTTCCACACAGGAATATTTAAGACCATTTTTTGAAGAACTTGAGTCAGAAAACAGAGGATCACTTCAAGACATGGAAAAAATGCAGTCTGTAGATCTGAGATACTGGCTTCCTGGCGATATTTTGCAGAAAGCAGATAAAATGAGCATGGCACATTCATTGGAAGTCAGGGTACCATTTCTGGATAAAGAAGTTTTTGACTTTGCAGCAAAGCTTCCGAAAGAAGCCAAGATTGCAGCGGGTACAACCAAATATATTTTCCGTAAAGCTGTTTCAGAATTTCTTCCACAGGAAACCGATGAACGTAAGAAACTTGGTTTTCCAATTCCAATCCGTGTGTGGCTGCGGCAGGATGACTGGTATCAGATGGTAAAGGAGTTATTTACCTCGAAAGAAGCAGAAGAGTTTTTTCATACAGATAAGCTTCTTTTACTTCTGAAAGAGCACAAAGAGAAAAAGGCAGATAACAGCCGTAAAATCTGGACAGTTTTGACATTCCTTATCTGGTATGATAGATTTTTTGCTACATGTTCGAAGTGAGAGAGTTGGTTATGAGACGGTAAAAATATAAATATACGAAAAATCCGTTGACAATGGTATTTGGGACTTTTATGATAAAACTATATTTGCTATCGGATATATGTATAATACGATACATAAACTATATAGAGGATAATGAAGAACGGTGAGGTGGAGAGCATGAAAATCTGGCGTGAACTGTTAGGCTATGTGAAATTGATTGTAATAGTAGTGGCAATTACTCTGGTTATCAATAATGTTGTTTTGATTAACGCAAAAATCCCTTCACCCTCCATGGAAAAAACACTTATGGTGAAAGACCGCCTTTTCGGCTTTCGGCTTGCGTATGGAATTAATCTTGATCTGTTCGGTTATGAAATTTCTGAAAAGTTCAAGGACCCGGAGCGATTTGATATTGTAATATTCAAATACCCAGATGATGAAAGTCGTCTTTTTATCAAAAGAGTGATCGGACTGCCGGGAGAAGTAGTGGAAATTAAGGATGGGAAAGTTTACATTGATGGTTCACCCACTCCATTGGATGGCTCTTTCATTCCGGAGAAAATGATCGGAAGTTATGGTCCATATACAGTTCCGGAAAACTGTTATTTCATGCTTGGTGATAACCGGAATGATTCGAAGGATTCACGTTCATGGAAAAACAAATTCGTGCGATTTGACCAGCTTGTGGGGAAAGCTGTTGTAAGATACTATCCATCTTTCAAGTGGTTAGGATAATAAGAAACGCGAATATCAGTGGCTTATTAAGCACTGGAATATTCGCGTTTTTTATTTGATAATGGAAGTCGATTTTTGTCCTGTCTTGTGTATCCCAAAAGTGCCTGTTTTACAGGCTTTCCGGGGTATCAGTCATTTTGTCTGGTATTGTAAAGCAGTGTCAGATTTGTCATAAATGTCGTAAATTTGTGGTCAAAAAATGATGAGAAATGGAGAGTGCTAACAAAATGAAATTAACGTATACGAATGTAAATGGATATCTGCTTCCGGATCTTACTTATAAATCCGGTAAGCAGATGGAGCAACTTGGCAAGTATGGTTTTCTTCGCAGAGATTATCTGAAAAACCATCGAAATTCAACCTATCAGGTGATGCTTCTGCAGGATATGCTTGGAAAGCATCTTCTGGAAGTGGACAAGTATTTCCTATTATGTATTTAAGAAATTCTATTTTCTTTATGAAATCTTCAAAATTTGCAGTTATCCTTTTAGCATAATCAAAAGAAAGGATAGTGTAATATATGAGTATAATCTTGAAAACAACAAATCTCTGTAAATCATTCAGCAGGCAGACAGTTGTAAATAACATATCGCTGAATATTGAAAAAAATTCCGTCTATGGATTGTTGGGACCAAACGGAGCTGGAAAGTCCACAACACTTAAAATGATAACTGGCATATTGAAACCGACATCTGGAAGCATTGAGTTTGACGGCCGCGCTTGGCACCGAAAAGATTTGAATGACATAGGAACCTTAATCGAAACCCCGCCTCTTTATGAGAACCTGACTGCATTTGAAAATTTAAAAGTGAGGACGGAGCTTCTCGGTTTACCGGATAAACGCTGTCATGAAGCGCTTGATATTGTCGGCCTTACGAATACCGGAAAGAAACGGGCAGGACAATTTTCTCTTGGCATGAAACAGCGGTTGGGAATTGCGATTGCAATTTTAAACAATCCCCGCCTGCTGATTTTAGACGAACCTACAAACGGCCTCGATCCTGTTGGTATAGAAGAACTCCGTGAATTGATTCGTTCCTTCCCCTCTAAAGGAATTACGGTAATTCTTTCCAGCCACATTCTTACAGAAGTACAGCAGATTGCTGACCATATCGGCATTATCTCGGAGGGTGTCTTGGGGTATGAAGGTGTTTTACATGCTGAAGAAAATCTCGAAAAATTATTCATGGATATTGTGAAAAAAAACAGAAAGGAAATGTAAGAGTATGAAATACCTTAAATCAGAACATTTAAAATTCAGAAGAACCTTTTTCAATAAATTATTGATAATTGCCCCATTGATTACAGCAGTTTTTGCTTGGCTTATGGCTGGATTTACTGGATTCCAGTATATGTCCTTGTATTGGTGGTATTCCTTTTTACTTCCGGGAACAATTACAGTTCTTTGCTATTTGTCCAATCAAAAAGAAATACGTGCAGATAAATACTATTCTGTATATTCTATGTCTATCAATCTGAAAAAATTTTGGATTAGTAAAAACCTGATTCTGATTGAAAAAATGATATTTGCGGCTTTTATATTGGCATTGTTGGTATGTGTTAGCAATATTATCTCCCCGTCAACCGTTATTTTCACACCGGGACAATCCTTTATAGGCAGTGTTGCTATTATGATAGCTTCTATATGGCAGATTCCGCTTTGCTTATTCTTGATTTTTAAAATAGGATTGTTTATGCCGCTTGTAGTAAATACTGCCTTTGGAATTTTTCTTCCCGGCTTTTTGGGAACTACCTCCTTATGGTGGCTGTGTCCATATTGTTGGGCTCCAAAGCTGGCGGAATCACTAATGGGAATTGGTATCAATGGAACATTGAATGACACTCCTAACGTTTCCATATTACCTGTTGCATTATCTTTAATTTTATCATTCATACTTTTTTTCGTACTTACTTATCTGGGCGCAGGTAATTTTAGCAGACAGGAGGTAAAATAGAATGACACTATATAGGGCAATTCGTTCAGAATTGGTAAAATTGCGCCACACACCACTATTACCAATTCATATATTCGTACCGATAGCAGGTGCAATCCTTTTTACAAGCTATTTTGGTTTATACAGTTTCCGACCAGACTACAATAAATATAAGCTGATTTTTGAGATTACAGCTACGTTTTTTCCAATTCTTATCAGCATAATTACCGGGTTAAATACGTTTATGGAAGATCACGCCGCACATTCACAGTCGATTCTATCCGTTCCAAACAGGATAACCATTTTCTGCGGAAAGTTTCTTGTCCTTTTTGGTGGAGGCGTTCTTTCACTGATTAGTTTGGTGCTATTATTTTCTATACTGGTAGCAATACAAGGACTTATTCCACATACACCCTATGTCATGCTGTTAGAAACAATAATAGTCCTTGCCTTTGGAAATATTATACTTTACATTTTCCATTTATTTATTGGCTTTAAGTTTGGACTTGGGCCGTCATTGTTTTTAGGTGTATTTGAAAGCCTACAGGTAATTATGTACAGTAATATTGTCTTAGCGGGAGTTTGGAAGTATATCCCTTTCGCTTGGGCAATTGATTTAAGCCGTTATGTGTTAGACGATAAACTATCCCTACACAAAAATGAGGTTTTTATAATGGGACTTATTACAATAATTGCTTTTATTGCAATGACTTTTTGGATCTCACAATGGGAAGGAAGGAAAAACGATGATTAAGAAAATGATTTTACTGGTTGTTGCTATTCTGCTGATGGGAGCAAGTATGACTGGCTGTTCTGTTTTGGAAAAGGGAATTGATGAATATTCCAAAGACAAAGAAGAATGTGTGCTGAATACGGATAATGTGACACAGTTTACCTACAAGGGAGACAGCTTCACCATTCTTGATGATACGTTGTCAAATTCAGAACTTGGAGAATGGGTTGGCTATATCAGAAAACTTGCGGTCATAGATTCAAACGGGAAAATCCTGCTTCAACAGGATACAGAAAAGGCCACTTTTAAAACTTTAGCTGATATTGCTGATTCAGAACCAGACGCCGCCTATATCATTCCATTTTTAAATGTCTATACGGTCAAAGATGGAAATACGCAGGAGCTTATTGTTGACGCAAACGGAGGCTACCACAAAGCTATACTTAATAGCTTTGTTACAGACAAAGATACTATTTTTCGATACAATCAGAAAACAGAGGCAACAGCAGAAGGAGAATTTACAATAAATACGCAAAATCGTACACAGTTGCTATGCGGGGATAAAGTTTATCAGATAACAGATGAAACCGTTCCCTATGAAAATATTGGAGAATATATTGATATAATTGCTGAATCCTATACATTTGATAATGATACAAAATTACAAATTCCCAAAGAGGAACTATATCATATTGATTGGAGTGGAAAAGAGAAGAGCTCACAAAAACGAGAGCAGTGGACAATAGGCGGTATATATGAAATCTTGGACAAAGATAGAACTGATTCCGTGGCAGTAGAAGTAAATTCTGAATACCGGGTGGCAAAATGTCAGTAAAATTTGCAAAATAATATGATGGTGCTACAATAGTACCGGAGTGAAAGGAGATGCATTTTATGGCAAATATCCTTGCTATAGATGATGAAATCCCTATTTTGGAATTGATAAAAAATGGATTGCAGAAAGACGGACACACCGTTTCCACATATCCATCTGTTTCACAGATTCCCTTAGAGTACTTAAACCGATATGATTTGATAATGCTTGACATTATGATGCCTGACACAGACGGCTTTACATTCTGTAAAAAAATCCGCTCCCTTGTGGATTGCCCCATACTATTTCTTACTGCTAAAACATTGGAGAACGATATCACTTTTGGCTTGGGAATTGGAGCTGATGACTATTTGACAAAGCCCTTCCGTATAGCTGAATTGCGGGCACGTGTAAACGCCCATCTGCGGCGGGAAACAAGAGAAAAACACAGCACAATCGTTTTTGAACATATTAAGGTCGATTTATCCGCAAAAGAAATCCGGGTTGATGACTGCCCGGTTCCCTTTACAAGGAGCGAATATTTAATTTGTGAATATCTTGCTAATAACAAAGGACAGGTTTTTTCTAAAGAACAGATTTATGAGGCTGTATTCAGTATTGACAGAGACAGCGATAACTCAACAATTTCTACTCACATTAAAAATGTACGGGCAAAGTTCAATAAGATGGGGGTACAGCCAATCATTACAGTTTGGGGGATAGGTTACAGATGGGAACAAAGATAGCGACATTAAGGACAGCTTTTATAAAATACCTTGTTATGCTGATAGGCGGTCTGGCATTATCCGTAATCACTCCTTTTCTTATATTTACGATATTTGCTAGTTTTGGGATTGTTAATTATGCTAATCAAAGTGAAGAATTTGTGAAAACAATAGCTCCTGTTCTTGCTTCAACACCTGATTTGGCAGATGTAACAGAAAATATGCCCCCCGGGTGTGATTACCTTTTACTGGATAAATCATACACAATACTGGAAACCTCCTTAAAAAATGATGATGTGAAATCAGCATTAAGATATGCGGCCGATGGTGTTAATACTGCAAATAACGGAAAGCAGTTTCTGCTGATTACAAGGGATAAGGAATTGATTGTTTTACAATACTATATTGGTTCACGCTTTATAAACCCATGGTTGAACAAATATTTTCCTTCACCGGAAATGATACTTTACTCTCTAATTGCTCTGAATTGCGTGTTTGTATGTATACTATTAACCATTCATTTTTCAAGGCGTCTACAAAAACAATTAGTGCCTATTATGAACGCGACCGAAGAAATTTCATCACAAAATCTTGATTTTGAAATAGACCATTCTAATATTAAAGAATTTGAAGATGTTCTGCTTTCTTTCTCTAAAATGCGGGATGATCTGAAAATGTCTTTAGAGAAGCAATGGCATGCGGAACAATTACAGAGAGAGCAGATTGCAGCATTAGCCCACGATTTGAAAACACCTTTGACAGTTATTCAAGGAAATATTGATTTGATAAATGAAACGGAACTTGATGACGAACAACGTCTATATGCAGATTATATCACTGAAAGCTCCAGTCAAATAAGCATTTATATTAAGACGCTGATTGATATTTCCCGGACTGTTGCCGGGTATCAGCTTCATTTGGAAGAAATTGATATTTCTGGTTACATGGGACAGATTGAAGCACAGGCAAACTCTTTATGTCTTGCAAAAGGAATTTGTCTGCACATGGAAAAGGAAGTTGACTTGGGTATATTCAAAACGGATAAACTTCTGTTAGAACGGGCAATTATGAATGTGATAAGCAACGCCGTAGACTATTCTCCACCACTGGGAACAATTTATGTAACAACACAAAAGGTAGACCATTTTTTACACATATCCATAACAGACGAGGGAACCGGCTTCACATCAGAAGCTATACACCATGCACAAGAACAATTTTTTATGGGCGATAAAAGCAGAACTTCTAATATGCACTTTGGTATGGGACTTTATATCACAAACAGCATTATCAAACAACATGACGGGCAACTTATTTTAAGCAATTCTAAAAAGACTGGTGGTGCGCAGGTAATAATTAAAATTCCATATTAAGAAATGAGAGGGCGATACTACGGTATCGTTCATTATTTTTTCAAATCTTTATAAAATCTACAAATTTTCCATATAGTATATAAGTAAAGAATATAACTTCATTCTGCCGCACGACGGCAAAGAAAAAAAGCCATCGTAACGCAGATACATTTTCGCGTGCTTTTGAAGCGGTGGCTTTGATTTTTAGAGCAGATGCTTCTTTTTGTGCTTATTTTTAGCAACGACGACCCGGACACAGAACAGCGGCATTTAGGAGGATTGACGCCATGTCTGCGTTATCCTTGTTTTGCTGATATGTATGATAACCCTCTTCTATCCTATAAAAAACTTGCAGGAAATCGATCTATCGTAGAACGATTAAGAGATTATGAATATTAAAGTAATGGATCCGGATATTGCACCAAGGTATAAAAAGTATATTCCATATTGGGCATAATTTAAGTTTCGCTAAGTTTCACTTATATAGGTGTTTGAGGAAAATTTAATAGAAAAAACATAAAAAAAGCACTGATCATATCAAAAATCACGGGAAAACCAGTGAAGTTTTATAAGGCAGATATTCTGGATAGAGATGCTCTAAATGATATTTTTGACAAGGAAACTATTGAGTCCTGCATCCATTTTGCAGGTTTGAAGGCAGTTGGAGAATCTGTGGTTAAGCTCTGGGAGTATTATGAAAATAACATAGCAGGCACTTTAACTCTGATTGATGTAATGAGAAAACATAATGTGAAAAATATTATTTTCTCTTCCTCAGCAACTGTATATGGAGATCCGGCACAGATTCCGATTACAGAAGAATGCCCAAAGGGACAGTGTACGAACCCATACGGCTGGACCAAATCCATGTTGGAGCAGGTACTTACCGATATCCAGAAAGCAGATCCAGAATGGAATGTTATGCTTCTTCGTTACTTTAATCCAATTGGAGCGAACCCAAATGGCATTCCCAATAACCTTATGCCATATATTACACAGGTAGCAGTTGGTAAGCTGAAGGAACTTGGTGTATTTGGAAATGATTATGATACTCCGGATGGAACTGGTGTAAGAGATTATATTCATGTTGTGGACCTGGCAAAGGGTCATGTAAAAGCACTTAAGAAAATCGAAGAAAATCCAGGGCTTGCGATTTACAATCTGGGAACCGGAAAGGGCTATAGTGTTCTTGATATTGTGAAGAATTTTGAAGCTGCAACTGGTGTGAAAATTCCATATGTGATCAAACCTCGCCGAGCAGGAGATATTGCAACTTGTTATTGTGATGCATCTAAGGCAGAAAAAGAGCTTGGCTGGAAAGCAGAAAACGGTATCCGTGAGATGTGTGAAGATTCCTGGAGATGGCAGTCTAATAATCCGCAGGGATATGAAGAATAGAATGTATATTTAAAATAAGAGAGCTGTAAGATGCAGCCCTCTTATTTTTTTGGATCCAAAAGAGGCAGAAGAATTTTTTATATAGAGGAAATGCTTCGGCTTCTGAAAGACCATAAAGAGAAAAAGGAAGATAACAGCCGTAAAATCTGGATGGTTTTGTCATTCCTTATCTGGTACGATAAATTCTTTGTTACATATTCGAAGTAAGTGAGTTGATCACGAGGTGAGTAACATTGCTTTCATCGTACACTCACATACCTATGGCTTGTATCCGGAGAAAATCAAAGGTAGCACAATTCATGCGATCACGATTTACGAGAAAAATCAATAGTCATATAGTAAAAAATATGTTAGAATGAAGCAAGCAACAAATAAGGAGAGTGGAAAAGCATGATAAATAAAGAGGTTTATTTAAAAACTATAGCTGAAAATTTAGCACTATTAAGTCGGGAAGTGTCTATTTTAAATGCAGTAAATCTCTATGATATTAACATCATTGCGGAAGACTTCTTTCCTGGGTTGTTGAATCTTATCTATGGTTATGAATTGAAAAATGCAAATCATTTGGAAAAAAATGCTCCAGCAATTGATTTGATTGATCGGAAGAATAGGATAGCAGTTCAGGTTACATCAGACAATAGTAGTACAAAAATCAGGCATACGATAGCGGAATTTAATAAAAATCAAGAGTATCATTTATATGACAGATTGGTTGTACTAATTTTGACGCAGAAGAAAAAATATTCTTCTGATTTTGATACACAGGGGCTGTTTTCTTTCGAAAAGACAAGAGATATTTGGGACGTTGAAAAGTTAATAAAAGATATTCGTGAATTAGAGACAGTGCAAATAAAAAAAATTAGCGATTATCTGTCAGAAGAATTGTGTAACAAATATTATTCTGTGAGAGAAACACAGGCGGGAGAAGTGGACACAATCATAGATTTGATAGAGTATATTTCACAAAATAGAAAAGTAAACAAGGATCGTAAAACAACGGTGGATCCAGAGTATAAAATATATAAAAGATTTAAGAATTTTACGGATAAATTAATTACGGAGTATACGACAATTTATGGAGAGGCGTTGAATATTGTGAATGAAACGCTTGGAATAGATGAAGCTCAGGACATTATTATTATGTTCTATCTGCAAGATATTAGCGTACAATTTTTGGAAGAGGAGCATGATAACCCCATTGCTGCTTTAAATAAATTGGTTACATATTTTGAAGAAAAATTAAGCACTAATGGAAAAAAATATGACCGTTCTGCGATAAAATTCTATCTTGTCAATGAAATGATTAAATGTAGGGTATTTCCAAACGAAGGGAGTGAGTATGATGCTGACAAGTAGCAATGCACTAAAATCTTCTGCAATGTATATTGGTTATCTCATACTCAAAGAGATACAAAAACGAGATGCAGAAAAGATTTCAATATATGATGTGTCCAAAGCATTAAAAAAAGCCGGAATCACAAGTAGCAGGCAATTGATCTTAGGGCTTTCTTTTTTATACTCTGTTGATATTGTTGAGTTTGAGGAGGCGAACATATGGGTAAAGAAATAAATCGTATTCGTCTCAATCGACTTTATTCTGAAAATAATATTTTTGAAGAAATTACTTTTCATGATGGAGTTAATATTATATTAGGCGAGAAGTACGATGACAGATCTGTAAAAGGCCGAAAGACAAATGGTGTTGGAAAATCCATGAGTATTGAATTTTTGGATTTTTGTTTTCTGAATGATTATGAAAAATCCAGAATTGTAAAAATACCAAAAGAAGTTTTCCCAGTAGAAGAAAATGTAATCCTGGATTTAGATATAGGGCAGGAAACAGTCACCATAAAAAGAAACCGCAAACAAGCAGATAAACCTATACTTATCAGGGAGGGGAAAACAGTTTCCTTTGATAAAATTCAGGACGCAAGAGATTATCTGACTGGAATTATTTTTTCAAAATTAAATGGTAAAAAAGTGCCTAGTTTTAGAAATCTTTTTTCAATCTTGATGAGGGATGAACGTTCAGAGTTTACAGATATAATAAAATGTCATGACCTGACAAAAAAGATCCCGGACGATCTAAGTGCTCATTTATATTTGCTGGGATTTTCTCTGGAAGCTTATAAGAATATAATTGAAACCATCAGGGAAATTGAGGCAGTTAGTACTGTCCTTACGAAAGAAAAAAAAGAACTGACGCAGGACGGGAAAAAGAAAATTTCAGATGTCAGAGCGGAGCTCAATGCATTGGAAGATGAATTGCAAAAATTGGAGGATGCGATTGAAAGCTTTAAAACGAATGAGAGCTTTAATGCTATGGAAGCGGATCTAATTGAATTGGAGGATTTACTGGACCAATTGAGAAAACGGCAAAAGGCTTTGCGTTATGATTATGAAAAAATTAGAAAAATGCCAAAACCGGAACAAATTGATGACAGAGAAATCGAATTGGTCTACAACCAGTTTAAGAATGATTTAGGAAATGCTATAGTAAAATCTTTGAATGAAGTGGTAGGATTTAAGAATAAAATAGAAGAATTTCAAAGAATGTTGGTGAATCAAAAAGCAAAAGAATTGGAGTCCCAGTTAAAAAATATTGCGGAACAAATTCGGATTTTGGATGATGAATATTCAGAAAAGCTGAAGGTGATTGATAAAAAAGGAATTCTTAAGAATTTAAAAGTAAGTTTAAAAATTTACGAAGCAAAGAAAGAATCCACTTCAAATACAAAGTTTTTATTCGAACAATACCAAAAGAACGAGAAAAAGAAAAGAATGCTAAACCTACAGAAAACGCAGCAACTCATGGAAATTGATGATGAGATTGAACAAAATAAAAAAATCATTGATGACTTTACTGATACTATTTTGCAAATCCATGAATTTATTATGGGAAATAAGGAATGTTCGTTTAGCATCCAGACAATTGATAAAGCTCGCAGAAAAACACCAGTCGAATTGACTCTTCGCATTTATGATGATGGAAGTCATAGTGTAGATAGAACAAAGGTGTTCATTTATGATATGGCATTATTATTTAATCAATATACGAGAGATAGGCATCCGCTGTTTTTAGTGCATGATAATATTTTTGATGTGGATCAGGATACACTTGTTCAATGTTTGAATTATCTTTATAAACAAGAAGAACAATATCAGGATTTTCAATATATTCTTACACTAAACCGCGATAAGATTGAAAGTGAAGAGCAGAGAAAACTAATCCAAATGAATATTGACGAGCATCAAGTGGCCGTTTTTACGAAGAAAAAGAAATTTTTGGGACGGGATTATCAGGAAAAATAATAAAAAATGTGCTATATGACATTTGATTATAAAATAGCAGATAATAAAGTTCACTCTTGAACCGGAACATCAATGATTTTCGAGTAAATTTGTGATACTGTTCATGTATCCTTTCTACTGTTGGAATTTTCTGTAAAAATAATCATACGAAAAGAAGGATAAAATGAAATAGGATTAATCTAGTTGTAGAAAACTGATTAATCCTATTTTGACTTTTTTTATATAAGAAAAACTCAAGTTTGCGGCTCAAAAACTTTGATTATCCATACAGATTTCTTTGCCTCAGAGCACAAAACCCAGTGTATATTAAAAGTTTGAATGTTGGTGAATGGTTGGATTGGATGCCAGAGTTACTATGAGCCTGGAAACTGCCATAAAAAGGCACTAATGTTAGCTTGACAGATGTAGAGATGATCATATACAGAATCCTATCAACTTCATCTGGATGATGGTAACTCAATCTGCACATTATATGAAATGATATACAGAAAGAGAGTTAAAGATGAGTAAAATATTACTTTTAGAAGATGATTTAAGCCTTAACAATGGATTATCCTTTGTTTTCAAAAAGCAGGGATTTGAACTGAGTATTGCCAGAACGCTCAAAGAGGCAGAGGGGATGTGGAAAGATGGAAAATATGATTTGCTGATCTTGGATGTATCTCTGCCGGACGGTTGTGGCTTTGAATTTTGCAAAAAAGTTCGGCTTACATCAAAGGTGCCGATTATTTTTCTGACGGCTTCGGACGAAGAAACAAGCATCATTATGGGGTTGGATATTGGCGGTGATGACTATATTACAAAACCGTTCAAACTGGGAGTTTTTGTTTCAAGGATTAATGCCTTACTTCGTCGCGCAAATTCTTTTCAGGCAATGGATACGGAATTGCAGTCGAATGGTATCAAAGTTCTTTTGCTGCAAGGACAGGTTTTTAAGAATGGAGTACTTTTGGATTTAACTGCTGTGGAATATAAGCTGCTTTGTTTGTTTATGCGAAATCCGAATATGGTACTGACGAAGGAGCAAATTTTGGATAAGCTATGGGACTGCGATGGAAATTATATCGACAGTAGTACCCTTACAGTCTATATGCGTCGGCTTCGTATGAAAATTGAGGATAATCCGAGCGAACCGCAAATGCTCCGGACTGTTCGAGGCATGGGTTATAAATGGAACATTACCGTATGAGGTGCAGAATGAAAATACTTGCAAATAAAGAAATCAAAAATCTATTTCTTTCGCTCTCGCTGATTTTAGGGTGCACATTTCTCTTAGCTGAGTTTTTTTTATGGCTGTCTTGTCACCGACTTTCCCTGTCACTGCTAATCCTTCTACTATTGGCTAATAGTGCTGTATGTGCAGTCTGCTTTGTATATTTTAATCGGCAAAATCAGATTATGGAGCAGGCAATATCGCAGATCAATGCGTATCTTGATGGTGATCGCAGTGCTCGTATTGAATGTGATGATGAGGGCGAATTGTACCGCCTTTTTCATTCCATCAATTCTTTAGCAGCAGTATTAAACGCTCATGCAGATAACGAGTTGCGAGAGAAGGAGTTTTTGAAAAATACAATCTCCGACATTTCGCACCAACTGAAAACGCCACTGGCAGCTTTGAATATTTATAACGGACTACTTCAGGATGAGGATATAGAGGTGTCCTCTGTGAAAGAATTTGCTGATCTGTCCGAGCAGGAGCTTGATCGTATTGAAGTTTTGGTGCAAAGCCTTCTCAAAATCACAAAGTTGGATGCTGGTTCTATTGCATTTGAAAAGGAAATAGAAAATGTGGCGGATATGATGCAGGATTTGGAGCTGCACTTTGCGTATCGTGCCAAAAAGGAACAGAAAGAGATCGTCTTATCTGGTGCAGATGATATTTCCCTTTTCTGTGACCGTGATTGGTTGAGTGAAGCGATTGGCAATATTGTGAAAAATGCGATGGATCATACAGAAAAGGGCGATACCATTCACATCAAATGGAAGGCACTGCCCTCTGCTGTTCAAATCACAGTAAAAGATAACGGGTGCGGGATTCATCCAGAAGACCTATACCATATCTTTAAGAGGTTTTATCGCAGCCGCTTTTCAAAGGATATACAGGGGATTGGGCTTGGCCTGTCGTTGGCAAAAGCAATTATCGAAGCTCATGGGGGTCTGATAGAAGTAGAAAGCGAATTAGGACTTGGAACGAGTTTTATAATGAATTTCCCAATTCCTACAAAATTGTAGGCTGGTTGTAGGGTTACAGTAATATTGAGGTGCTACTCTTTCCATTGTAGACAGAGAACGAAAGTCCACCCGTTTACGACAGCAAAATTATTGAGAAAGAGGTGTTTGCACTATGAACTTGTTAGAAGTCAAAAATATTTGTAAAACCTATGGCAACGGGGAAACCGCAGTCAAGGCTTTGAAAGATGTTAGCTTTTCTGTTCCCAAAGGGGAGTATGTGGCAATCGTTGGAGAATCCGGTTCTGGCAAAAGTACACTGCTGAACATGATCGGCGCCTTGGATACGCCTACGTCAGGCAAGGTGCTGATTGATGGCAAGGACATTTTTTCCATGAACGACAAGAAATTAACTGTGTTTCGGCGTAGGAATATCGGCTTTATTTTTCAGGCGTTCAACCTTGTGCCGGAGCTGACCGTGGAGCAGAATATCATCTTCCCTGTGTTGCTGGACTACCAGAAACCGGACAAAAAGTATCTGGAAGAACTATTGGCGGTGCTGAATCTGAAAGAGCGCCGAAATCACCTGCCGAGTCAGCTTTCCGGTGGTCAACAACAAAGAGTGGCGATTGGACGTGCATTGATTACCCGCCCTTCTCTGATTCTGGCGGATGAGCCGACGGGAAATCTGGATTCACAAAATAGCAGCGAGGTTATTGCATTGCTCAAAGAAACATCGAAAAAATATGAGCAGACCATCATTATGATTACCCATAACCGCGGCATAGCACAAACGGCAGACCGGGTATTGCAAGTGTCGGATGGAGCTTTAACTGATTTTGGGAGGTGCCGTGAATGAAAAGCTATCTTAGTCTCATCCCCATTTCTGCAAAGGTGCGCAAGCAACAAAATCGTATGACAGTTTTGTGTATTATTATTGCGGTGTTTCTTGTTACAGCCATTTTCAGTGTCGCTGACATGATGATACGAACAGAAAGTGATTTTATGATAAATAATCATGGAAACTGGCACATTGCGATAAAAAATATTTCACAGGATGATGCGGATGAAATCAGTAATCGTTCAGATGTTACAGCAGTTGGTGCAGCCTCTCAATTTAATTTTGAAGGAGAACAACCATACCGAATCAACAAAAAACGAACCGTTTTGTATGGCACTGATGAAGCTTATATCGTTCAGATTTCAAATGGAATTGTAGAAGGAACATTTCCGGAAAATGATACGGAAGTTATGCTTACACCTAATGCTGTAACTGCTTTGGGAGTACAAATTGGGGATAAAGTAACCTTACATACCCCTGCTGGAGATCGGATATTTACAATATCAGGTTTTGGAACAGATGATGAAAATTATTATAACAATCAGACCTATTTGGTAGGTTCTTATCTGACACAAAATGCATTTACTTCTGTTATGGCACAAAACGAAGTGACAAATAATGAGTTAACCTATTATGTGCAGTTTGAAAGTGCAACAAAAGCAGCAAATGCAAAAAGAGAATTACAGACACAGTACCAATTACCTGATGAGAGTATTTCTGAAAATACTGGTGTTATGGGTATGTCTGGACAAAGTAACAGTACTGCGATGCAGAGTATATACGGATTAGCAGCAATTCTATTTGTTTTAGTGTTGCTGGCAGGGATATTGATGATTTCTGGCAGCATGAATAGCATGATTGCACAACGAAC
This sequence comes from Blautia sp. AF19-10LB, assembly GCF_003461245.1. GTDB lineage: Bacteria > Bacillota > Clostridia > Lachnospirales > Lachnospiraceae > Blautia_A > Blautia_A intestinihominis. The sequence continues at coordinate 12,398 of NZ_QTWS01000020.1, read as the reverse complement.
TCAGTTTTTTGGAATGTTGCGTTGCATTGGTGCAAGTCATGTGCAAATTATCCGCTTTGTTCGTTTGGAAGTATTGAACTGGTGTAAAATAGCGGTACCTATAGGGGTGTTCTTCGGAACAATAATTAGTTGGATTATTTGTGCCACACTTCATTATGGAATTGGTGGAGAATTTTCTACAACACCAGTCTTTCAGATCAGTCCTGTTGGACTAATCAGTGGTGTGGTTGTCGGCGTGGTAACTGTATTTTTAGCGGCGCAATCCCCAGCAAAACGGGCTGCTAAAGTTTCACCTATATCAGCGGTTTCTGGCAATATAGATAATAAAGTTTCTGCTAACCACGCTATTAAGTTTAACTTAGGGAAAATTGACAATTCGCTTGGTTTCCATCATGCAATTGAAAAAAAGAAAAACTGGTTTTTAATGACAGCTTCTTTTGCATTAACTATTATGTTGTTTTTTTCCTTTTCTGTGATTTTAGACTTTGCAAAGCAGCTTGTTCCATCGCAAAATGTCACATCAGCCGACATAGCATTATCAAGTTATGCAAATAAACTGGATATTGAGCGTAGCCTGGTCGATGAAATAAAAAAAATAGATGGGGTTGCAAATGCTTATGGAAGCAGCTATATGGAAAATATCCCCGCAACATCTTCAAGAGCAGGGATAGACCATATCAACATTGTTTCTTATGATGATACACTGCTAGATTACTCAAAAGAAAGTATTGCTCAGGGAGCATTGGATACAGTTTATGGGGACAGTAACAAAGTGGCAACCGTATATAATGGAAATAATTCACTGCGTATAGGTGATACTATCCAGTTTGCAGGCGAGGAAGTAGAGATTACTTGCACTCTGTCACAAGGGCTCTTTGGAGATGATTTGATTATTATTTGTTCGCAGGAAACATTTGACCGTATCATGGGTAATACAAAGTATGGTCTTATTGGAATTCAATTAGATTCAAATGCAACTGAAGAAACGATAGCAGAAATTAGAAGCCTTGAAAATGATGACATTATTATCACAGATCAGCGTGAAAGCAATAAACAAAATAATGCTACCTATTTGGCGGTACGAATTGTTTGTTATGGTTTTCTGGCTATTGTCGGAATTATCTCGCTGTTTAATATCGTCAATAGCATCTCCATGAGTGTATCTGCACGGATGAAGCAGTATGGAGCAATGCGAGCTGTTGGTATGGATAATAGACAGCTTAAACGAATGATTTCTGCGGAAGCGTACACCTATGCAATTTCTGGTTTGATAGTTGGATGTGGTATTGGACTTCCTCTTAGCCGATTTTTATATAATCGTCTAATTGCACATTATTTTGGAATTGAGTGGAGTTTTCCTATCCTATGGTTTGGAATCGTTGTTGCCTTTATCTTTATATCTGCTATTGTATCTGTCTATGCCCCTGCAAAGCGCATACGTAATATGGCAATTACCGAAACAATCAATGAATGGTAATAGCCATTAGTTTTGATAAATCTTATTGATATATTGACAAATAATGTAAAATAATCTATTATATAGACAACCGATATATAGAACGCCGATATATAACTTATTCTAAGAAGGGGGGTGGACCAGATGGCTATTGAAAGAGCATTGGTTTCAGGAAGTATGGCAATGCTTGTAATGAAACTTTTGTCTGAAAAGGATATGTATGGATATGAGATGATCGACACACTGAGGCAAAAATCTCAGAATGTATTTGAGCTGAAGGCAGGAACTCTTTATCCATTGCTGCACAGCCTGGAAGAGAAAGGACTCCTGACAGTATATGAACAGGATGTAGCTGGAAAGACCAGAAAGTATTATAGCCTTACCAGACAGGGAAGAGGATTCCTGGAAAAGAAAATAGAGGAATGGAAAGAGTATTCTGCAGCAGTGACCAATGTGCTTATACTGGAGGTGTGAATTATGGATGAATATCTGAAATTATTGCTGGAACAGATTCGCTGCACAAAAGCCAGACCATACATAAAACAGGAACTGCAGGATCATATGGAGGATCAGATTGCGGAAAACATGAAGGCAGGCATGGATCATGAACAGGCAGAGAAGGAAGCCGTCAGAGACATGGGGGATCCTGTGGAAACAGGAATCTCCCTTGACAGTATCCACAGACCTCAAGCTGCATGGAAACTTTTGGGAATGATTATACTTATCAGCATTGCAGGTGTTCTGATACATGCAGGGATTTCCGGAAAAGCCAGTGAGAATGCGGTAGCCGGTTCTGACAGATATGTGTTTCATGTTATGATCGGGCTGGCTGTCATGATGATTTTGTATCTGCTGGACTATACCGTACTGGCAAAATTTTCAAAAATAATTGCAGCTGTTTTATTGTCCGTCTGTTTGCTGGTTATATTGGAAGGAGGCCAGGTAAACGGAGCAAGGATTTTTATATCACTGCCAGGAGGCAGAAGAGGCATGGATGTACAAAAACTGATGCTGTTTTATGTCCCCATATATGGAGCAATTTTATATAAATATCATGGGTGGGGATATAAGGGACTGGTAAGAGCAATCTTATGGCTGATTGCTCCAGTAATATTAGTTTACAGCCTGCCGGCACTCAGGACAGCTTGTGTGATGCTGGTAACTATGCTGACTATGTTGACGATCGCAATCAAAAAGGACTGGTTTACTGTCAGAAAGAAAAGAACTATCTGTGGAATCTGGGCTGTGTTTTTGACCGCGCCCATAGCAGCTTTCCTGGGTATGTACCTGAGAAACAGGCTGGCGGAATATCAAATTGCGCGCATACAGGCGATGTTTTCCAGCGGTAGCGAAACAGATTATCTCACAAAAATGTTGCATTCACTTTGGAGACAGAATAAGCTGATCGGGAAAAGCAAATCAGATGTAACGGGAATCCTGCCAGCATTTAATGCGGATTACATTCTGACCTATCTGTCATCTGTATATGGAATAATTGCAGCTATACTTTTGTGCTGTGTTCTTGCGGTTCTGATTTTTGCAGTCTTTAACACTGCGTTGCGACAGAAAAATCAGCTGGGTATGATGATGGGATGCGGGTGCGGAATTGTATTTCTCATCAGTTTTTTGATAAATGTCCTTGAGAATCTTGGCATATTTCCGCAATCAATAACATTTCTTCCGTTTTTTTCAGCCGGAGGAAGCTGTATCATAATTTCTTATGGACTTATGGGAATCGTGCTGAGTACTTACAGGTATAAGAATATTTATCCGCGACATCCTGAAACAGGCTTTATGTCCATTAATTCTAAGGTAAAAAAAGTATCGTAATATTATGTTAAATAAAACCAATCAAAAACGCTGAGATTTGCTCCCAGCGTTTTTGGTTGGTTTTATTTTGGATAGTTTTCTGCATTCAGCACCAGCTGCTTGCGGAACTGTGAAGGGGACATACCACACTGTTTTCGGAAAAATCGGCTGAAATATAATGGATTTTCGTACCCGACCAGGTTGGCTATTTCTGTGATATTATAATTGGTCGTTTCCAGAAGCATTTTTGCATTGGTAAGCCTCAGAGACTGCACGTATTGAGCAGGTGTAGTATTGGCATACTGACGGAAGTTCTGGATGAACCAGCTGATACTTATATTGTGGGAAACAGCATAGTCTTCAATACTTATAGGTTTATTATAATGCATGCGAAAGTACTGTGCAGCCTGTTCCATATCGTTCATATTCTGAAGGTTCTTTTTTCGTGGCTTTTGCAGTGCTATTCTATGGAGGCTGATCAGGAGAATCGTGAAATAATTTATCAGCATCTCCTCGTAATCAATTCGTTGCAGATTCAGTTCCTCGATCATGGACATAAATAGATTTTTGTACTCAATGGAGATACCGGTATAAATAATGCGGGTATCGTCGGCAATCCCATATCTTTTCAGGACGTTCTTTACATTATTTCCAGTAAAGTGAACCCAGTAAACTTCGGTCTGATCCACTCCATAATAATAATAGCGTTGTTCCTCGCGTGGACGGTAGAGTACCATATTGCCGGCTTCTACAACAGTAGGTTTTCCATCAAAATAAAAATGTGCCCGTCCGGATGCGATGTAAAGAAGCTGATAATCAAGCCGGCCTTTCGGTCGGTGAGTAGGAAGCTTTTCTACGGTATATAGATGATAAGTGCCGCAGCTTCCAATAAACAGGGGATGTTTTTTATCCATAAAATCAACCCTGGATTTGTGATAGTATGCTGATAATGTATACAAGCAATGCCCTCCTTGTCATATTGCACAAATCACAGAGATATGAATTGTGCAATTTTACGTTTCTGCAAAATATTGTTAAAAAAATAGTTGGTTATTATGTAAAAGTATAACATTTTGTGCATGTTTTGTCGAATGTTGTTTATGTATTTTTTTAAAATTAAAAAGTATAATGATAGTACGACAAAAGCAAAACAATAAACGTATTGGGAGGATATCACATGATCATACCTAAGCATTATGAAAATCTTAACATACTGCATGAGAATACCATGCCATACCGTTCCTACTATGTACCGGCTTCCGCCCGCATGGGAACTCTCGTACACGACAGGGAAAAATCGGACAGAATAGAATTTCTGAATGGGAACTGGAAATTCCGTTTCTATGAGAGCATTTATGACCTGCAGGAAAATTTTTATGAAGAAAGCTATGATACAAATGGGTTCGGGGAGATACCTGTACCGGGGATCTGGCAAAATTTCGGCTATGACGAGCATCAGTATACCAATGTACGTTATCCGATCCCCCTTGATCCGCCATACGTTCCACAGGACAACCCATGCGGGGCATATGTTCATGAGTTTGAGTATGAAAAAGATGAATATGCACCAAAAACATATCTGAACTTTGAAGGTGTAGATTCCTGCTTTTATGTATGGTTAAATGGATGTTATGTGGGATATAGCCAGGTTTCACACTGCACCAGTGAATTTGATGTGACAGATTTCATCCGTAATGGAAAGAATACACTGGCAGTGCTGGTCCTGAAATGGTGTGATGGCACTTATCTGGAAGATCAGGACAAATTCCGAATGACCGGTATTTTCCGTGATGTATATCTGTTAAAGAGACCGGAAGCAGTTCTGTATGATTACTTCACTACCACGAAACTACTGGGAAGTACGGCAGAGGTGAAAATTTGTGCAAGATTTCTCGGCAATGCAGCAGAAGCTGTAAACATCCGGATCCAGGATATGGATGGCAACACAGTGGCAGAGGGTGGATTTAAGGAAACGGCGGAAGGGGAATATTCCCATAAAGCAGTGTTTACAATCATGGAACCGAAGCTCTGGAATCCGGAGACCCCATATCTTTATCAGGTAGTATTTGAGACTGAAGGAGAAGTGATCACTGACAGGATTGGCCTTCGTGAAGTAAAACGCGATGGAAGCGTAATCTATATTAACGGGGTAAAAGTGAAGTTCAATGGTGTCAACCGCCATGATTCCGATCCGGTGACAGGAGCTGTGATCAGTATTGAACAGGCAGACCTTGACCTGAAGATGATGAAAGCTAATAATTTTAACGCAGTACGAAGCAGCCATTATCCGAATGCACCGTATTTCTATCAGCTGTGTGATGAATATGGACTCTTTGTGATCGCAGAGGCGGATAACGAAAGCCATGGTACCCAGAGCCAGTATCTGAAGAACCAGGAATGGGATAATGTAGTAGAACATTGGAATAAACGCATCTCCAACAATCCAGATTTTATCCCGGCTACCATGGATCGTACAAAGCTCTGTGTATACCGTGAGAAGAACCGTCCATGTATTGTGATGTGGTCCATGGGAAATGAATGCGGATACGGATGTACTTTTGAAGAAGCCTTAAAGTGGACAAAAGAATTTGACCCTACCAGACTCACTACATATGAAAGCGCTTTTTATCAGAGCTCTGACAGGGAATATGATTATTCCAATATTGATGTAGTCGGAAGAATGTACCCGGCATTTTCAGAAATAGAAGAATATATGGAAAAAAATCCGGAAAAACCGCTCCTTTTGGTAGAGTACTGTCATGCTATGGGAAATGGCCCTGGAGATCTGGAGGACTATTTCCAGTTTATCCAGAAATATGATGCACTTTGCGGCGGATTTGTCTGGGAGTGGTGCGACCATGCGATTTATAAGGGCAAAGCTGAAAATGGAAAAGGAATTTACTATTATGGTGGTGATCACGGGGAAGAGATCCACGATGGAAACTTCTGTATGGACGGACTGGTATATCCGGACAGAAAGCCACATGTTGGTCTGAAGGAATACAAAAACATATACAGACCTGCAAGAGTACTTCATTATGACCAGCAGACAGGTGAGGCTGTACTTCATAATTATCTGAACTATGTGGATTTAAAAGATTACATTTATTTAATATATGAAATGAGCGTTGATGGAGATGCCAAATATGTGGCTCATATAAATCTGGATGAGGGTATCCCGGCTCATGGCGAAGGAAAAATCAAACTTCCTGTTTCTGTTCCGGACAAAGGAAAATGTTATCTTAGAGTATTATATTATCTGAAAAATGGTACACCGCTTATGCAGCCGGATACGTTACTGGGATTTGATGAGATTCTCTTAACGAATGCAGATGGAAGAAACCAGAAAGCAGCAGAGCTTCTTACAGAAACTGAAACAGATGATATCCTTACAGGGGAAGAAAATGATAAATTCTTTACAATCCATGCAGGACAGAAAACCACCTATGTATTTAACCGCCTGACAGGACTGTTTGAAGGACTGAACGTAAATGGCAAAGAAATCCTTGATCGACCAATGGAACTGAACATCTGGAGAGCTCCGACAGACAATGACCGTAAGATCAAACTGGAATGGATGAATGCGCATTATGACCAGAGCTATGCAAGAGCATATGAGACCTTCTGCAACATTGAAAACGGACAGGTACATATCACAGGAACCATGAGCGTTTCAGCACCTACTGTACAGAGGATCCTGAACGTGAGAGCAGAATGGATCATAACTCCGGACGGTGCAATCCGTGTAAAAATGAATGTGAAGAGGGATATGGAATTCCCGATGCTCCCAAGGTTCGGAATCCGACTGTTTCTTGATAAAGAATTTGACAATGCGGAATACTATGGAATCGGACCAGATGAAAGTTATGTAGATAAAAAGAGATCTGGTCATCATGGAAGACATTGTGCGGAAATTCATGAGATGCATGAAGATTATCTGCGTCCGCAGGAAAACGGAAGCCATACAGACTGTGATTATCTGATCCTTAAAGGAACAGATCTTACTTTTGCAGCAGCAGGAGAAAAGACATTCTCCTTTAATGCATCACCATATACACAGGAAGAACTGACAACAAAAAAACACAGCTACGAGCTTCAGCCGTGTGGAAGTACTGTTTTATGTCTGGATTATGCGCAGAACGGAATCGGATCTAACAGCTGTGGGCCGGAATTATCAGAGCAGTATCGTCTGGATGCAGAAGAATTTGATTTTGAGATTAAAATGATAATCAAATAATATATGTTCGGAAATAGATAACATATTGATGATATTTTTTGAAAAAGGAGAAGAATTATGCATTATAAGGGTTTTGAAGAAGATAAACGTTTGGTTCAGGTTGTACCATCAGCAAGACAGATCGCATATGAAAACATGGAATTTTTCTGTTTCATTCATTTCACTGTAAATACTTTTACCGGAAGCGAATGGGGAGATGGAACAGAACCGGAATCTATTTTTAATCCGACAGAGCTGGATGCACGCCAGTGGGCAAAAACAGCAGCAGAGGGCGGGATGAAGGGTCTGATCCTCACATGCAAACATCATGACGGATTTTGCCTGTGGCCATCCAAATACACCGAGCATAGTATCAAGAACTCCCCGTACAAAAACGGAAAAGGGGATATTGTCAGAGAAACAGCTGAAGCATGCCGGGAGTTTGGACTTAAATTTGGTGTTTATCTTTCACCCTGGGATAGAAACAACAGCAGCTATGGAAAGGGAAAAGAGTATGATGATTACTATCTGAACCAGCTGACAGAGCTGCTGACAGAATATGGTGATATCTTTGTGATCTGGCTGGACGGTGCATGTGGTGAAGGACCAAATGGAAAGGTCCAGAAATACGACTGGCAGAGATATTATAAAGTGATGCGTGAATTACAGCCGAATGCAATAATTTCTATTTCAGGCCCGGACATCAGATGGTGCGGAAACGAGGCCGGGGAAGTAAGACCGAGTGAATGGAGCGTTGTTGCAAAGGATATGACTGATCCGGCGATCACAGCAGCGTTAAGCCAGCAGGAAGATAATGAAGAATTCCGAAACAGACCGCTGGACGAGACCCAGACAGACCTTGGAAGCAGGGAACGCCTTGCAAATGAAAAAGAGCTTGCATGGTACCCTGCAGAGACGGATGTTTCTATCCGTCCAGGCTGGTTCTATCATGAGGAAGAAGATGACCAGGTCCGCTCCTTTGAGAATCTGAAAGACATTTACTTAAAATCCGTAGGGGGAAATACCACATTATTATTAAATCTTCCTCCGATGAAAAATGGCCGTATCCATGAAACAGATGCTGCAAATCTGAAACAGTTGGGCGAGTTTATTGAGAATACTTTTAAACATAATCTTTTACAGGATGCGGAAATATCTATACTCTCTGCTTCAAATGCTGAGAAAAGTAATGGAGAAGCATTAAGAATGGATGATTATGATTCTTATTTTGTAAATGATGAGGGGGATAAAGAACTCTCTATCAATATAAAATGGGAGAAACCGAGAAAAGTGTCATATCTGGTCATTAAGGAAGCTATTCCGCTTAGTCAAAGAGTAGAGTCTTTTTCTGTAAGCTATGAGAATGATGGAATTATGCATGAATGTTATAAAGGAACAACCATTGGTTATAAAAAAATAATAGATTTACAGGAAATTGAAACAGCAAATCTTATTATTAATATTGATGATGCAAGAGTTGCTCCGGCAATATCATTTGTTGGCGTATACTAACGAAGAACAAAAGGACCAGATACAGTTTTGTTTCTGGTCCTTTAATATTCAAGCCAAGAACCGCAATATTTTAATGTTTTATGGGGGAAGGAAATGTATAAAGTATTATTTGCAGAAGATGAATTATTAGTGCGTTTAGGATTACAGAACTCTATTCCCTGGAGTAAATATCAGATGGAATTATCTGCACTGGCTGAAAACGGAATAGAAGCTTTTCGGTTATTTGAGTCAATTCGTCCTGATGTCTTGATAACGGATCTTCGTATGGAAGGAATGGATGGAGTAGAACTTGTCAAAAGGGTAAGACAGATTGATAAAGATTGTGCCATTGTTGTAGTATCATGTATGAATGATTTCGAAACTTTAAGGAAATTAATTCCTTATAATATTAATGCTTATGTTTTAAAGGCAAGTATCAGTATTGATGAGGTGTGCGATGCATTGCAGAATGTACAGGAATATCTGATCAGAATAGGAAGAAAAACGGATAAAGCGGAAAGTAGCAATGATACGTTAGAGACGCATATTTCAAAGTTTTTGTTAGGTAAAATAGCAAACTGTACATGGGAAAAGACTGATTTCATGGAGTATATGCTGTTGTTCAGCCTAAAAGATGAAGATCAGACAAAGATCAATGCATTGGCAATGGAGTTTATATATGAACTTGTGAGACGTCAGTTGCCAAATAAACTGCTGATTCCGTTAAAAGAAAAAGAATTTATTATATTCTATGAACATGAAGAACGAAATATAGATGAGCGAATAAAAAGGATTAACAGTTCCATTGAGGACTTTCTGGGGGTTCGCTTTGTGATCACATACTGTAATAGGAAGGAATCAGAAAGTCTGAAGGACTGGTTTGATCGTGCATATGTACAGCAATTTAATATAGACTATGATGATAACAGCGGAAAAGCATTGATTCAGAAATCAATATCTTATATGGAGGAACATTATCAGGAAAATCTTAGCCTGAAGGATATTTCAAGAATAATAGGCCTATCAGGAAGTTATTTTTCGTATTTGTTCAAACAGCAGACAGGTAAGAATTATATAGAATATCTAAATGAAATCCGGTTGGAAGAGGCAATGAAGGATTTAAAGAACAGTGATGAGAAGATTGTTGTAATCGCTCAAAAACATGGGTTTCAGAATTTAGAATATTTCTCAAGGTACTTTAAAAAGAAGACAGGAGAATCACCGGCTAGATGGAGAAAAACAAATCAGTGAAACGAATGGACTGGAGACAGAAGGTACTTATCTCAATATTAGGAAGTTTTATTGTGATATTAAGTATTTTATTCTATATTACATATCATTACTTTGTTGCAAAAATAGAGACAGGGAATGAAAAGGTAGTATTAATGACATTTGAACAGGCTGAAAAAAATCTGAAAAATGTTTTGAAAAATGCAGAGTTATGCTTGGATAAATATGTGACAAATGATCTGATATGGGATTTTGAGAATAATTATCCTGAAACGGACATTGAAAGTAATGAATTAAAGGTGAAAATAACGGATAGCTTTATTAATGAAATGTCTGTAAACAGGGAAGTTTCTGCACTTGGATTTTTGCGCGGAGATGGATGGGGGATTGTATCGTCTGTATTACGTAAAAACAGGACTGGTAACACTCAAATATCTGGAAATTTGCTGAAGGTACTCAGACAAAGCAAAGATGCATACCCCTATACAACGTGGCTCCCCAGCTGGGAACTGAATCTAAATTATGAAAGCCCGTTGCGATTGATGAGCCAAAATGCTTCGCTCATAGGTATAAAAGCACTGGGGGAGAGCAGTGAACTGGAAAAGGATGGATATCTTATTGTTGCTGTCAGTGAAAGTGATCTTCAAAGTACATATAGGTCAGTAGCCTTTGATGATAGTACAGCAGTTTTAGTAGACGGAAATAATCAGATAATATCAAATGTCGGGGAAAAGTTACTTGGAGAACAGCTCAAAACAGGTAGCGATACGCAAAATATTGAATATGACCTTGATATTTATAATTGGAAATTATGCGACATGATACCAAAACAGGAATATATGAAGGACGCAAAAGATATCAGAAATTTCGGGGTGCTTATTTGTTTGGCTGCAATACTATCCACTGCATTTGTGTCAATTGTATGGAGTAGAAAATATACCAGACCAATTGAACTGTTGATGAAAAACATGCACCATGTCAGATACCAGGAGTTTGAGATAGATAAGCCTCAAAAGCTTGGCTGGGAGGAGCTTGATCGGCTAAATGAAGAATTGTATTATACAGCGCAAAGCATTAAGGATTATATTGAAAGATTGAAACTGGTGGAAAGGGAAAAAACAAAAGAAGAACTTCTTGCACTTCAATATCAGATGAATCCACATTTTTTATTAAATTCGCTTAATTCCATTCGTTGGATGGCCATGATGACAAATAACAAGATTGTTGCAGACACACTGGTCACACTAGGAAAGATTATTACTCCCATGCTTCGAAATCCCAGTCTCACCTGGAAAATTGAAAATGAGATAGAATTTCTTGATAATTATGTAGCAATGATGCAGCTCAGATTTGGCCATGACATGGAATACAGTATGAACTGCTCAAAAGAGTGGTATGATCTGGTATTTCCGCGACTTATTTTGCAGCCGCTTATTGAGAATTGCTTTGTGCATGGAAGCAGTTCAGAAGAGATACGTACTATAAATGTAATCATAGAATGTAATGAACGCATAGAGGTGAAGGTGATTAATAGCGGAGTATTTTTTGATGAGATTCAGTTAAAAGAAATATATATGAAAATGAAAACTTTTTCTAAGGCATCTGACCATATTGGAATGGCCAATGTTTATAAACGGCTTAATTTGTTATATGGTGACCAGGGCAGTATGAGAGTTGAATCGAACAGGAAACTTGGATTTATTGTTGAGGTTAGTTTTCCTAAAAGCACAAAAATGTAGAAAAAATCTAATGTTCAAAAAGAAAATATATTCAACATTACAACAATATGAAAATAATTGACTTATTTTATGATGCACAATGATGAATAATAAAATAGGTCAAAAACAGTGAAGAAAATGTGAAAAAACGAAAAATCCGTTAAGCATCAAGTAAGAATGAACATTTAATCAAAGCTTTTACCATGTTAAAATAATAGCATCTTAGGCAGATGAGATTTTAAAAACATTTAACTGGCCAGTTAAAAGCAACTATCAAAGTCAAAAAGGAAGACAGCAGGGTACACGGTATGACGGAGATAAATCGTGAAACTGTCTAATATAAAATGACAGCTAGGAGGGTAAAAGGTTATGAAATTAAAGAAAATGACAGCAGTTTTAGGTGCAACTGCTCTGGTTGTATATAATGGTATCGTAATTTAAGACACTTCAAGAGACATTTCTTAATGAATCTGATATA
>NZ_QTWS01000002.1 GCF_003461245.1 Blautia sp. AF19-10LB | reverse complement strand
AGGATTTATGGAAAATAATTTAAAAGATCAACATTATAAAAACATGGGTATAATGCTTCAAATGGAAACATTAACATTTGAAGCAGAAAGCGTCGCTTATACCGTCTGCCAACACTACGGGCTTGATACGTCAGACTATTCCTTTGGGTACGTCGCCGGGTGGAGCAGCGGCCGCGAGCTTTCCGAACTGAAAAGCTCCCTTGAAACAATCCGCAGCGCAGCCGCCGAGATTATCAATTCCATTGACGAAACATTAGCGGAGCTTTCAAAGGCGCAGGATAAGGAGCAGACTGCCGGACAGGAGCAGCCGGACAAAGAGGAAAACGCCGCGCCGGAGCAGCCGAAACAGGAAGCCTCCGCACAGGAAAAAGCAGCCTTTATCCCGGAAACAGTTTACCGGGTGCGCCGCAATCCTTACAGCGACAGGAAAGAGAACGCCTATCTGCTGCAAGCCTATGTAACGCAGGAAAACGGGCGGGCAAAAATGGGCGCGGTACTTTTCACAGGAACGCCCCAGAAATGCCGCGAGCTTATGGGGCAACTCAAAAGCGGCGAACTGACCGAGGGACAGGTCAAGGAGCTTTACGCAAAGGCACAGGAAACCGCTAAGACCGCCGAACAGGACAAAGGCACCTTTTCCATTTATCAGCTAAAGCATGGCGACGAAACGCGGGACTTGCGCTTTGAGCCATACGACCGCCTGCAGGCGACGGGAAATGTGGTTGATAAGGCGAACTATGAGCTTGTCTATTCCGCAGAGCTTACGCCGGGGACTTCCCTTGAAGATATTTATACCCGTTTCAATATCGACCACCCCAAAGACTTTAAGGGACACAGCCTTTCCGTTTCCGACGTGGTGGTGCTTCATCAGAACGGGCAGGACGCCGCCCACTATGTAGACAGCTTCGGCTATAAGAATGTGCCGGAGTTTTTACAGGAGCAGAAGCAGCTTACGCCCGACGAGTTGGAAACAGGCGAAACAATCAAAACGCCGCGCGGTACTTTCTATGTAACCGATATGAGCCGCGAACAAATGGAAGCCGCCGGATATGGCTTTCACCATCAATCCGACGACGGAAAATATTTAGTCATGGGAAATGGTACGCGGGCGTTTGCCATAGCAGCCGAGCAGCGGGAAAATCCCTTGAAAGCTGCCGAGCAGACCACCGAGCAAAACGAAAACATGATTGACGGGATTATCAACAATACGCCGACCGTTGACGAACTGGAAGCAAAGGTTAAGGCGGGAGAAACGATTTCCCTTGTTGACCTGGCTAACGCGGTCAAAGCCGATAAGGAGCGCGGCAAGGGCAAGCCGGAAAAGAAGCCCTCTATCCGGGCGCAGCTTAAAGCGGATAAGGAAAAGGCACAGAAGAAAGCCGCAGCGAAAACAAAAAATCACGATTTGGAGGTATGAGCATGAACAGATTTACCGTTGAGGAAACAAACCTTTTGAGCATTTACCATGAGGGAAGCAAGGCGCAGCTTACGGAGAACATCAACGCCGCGCTGCCTTACATGGACGCGGATATGCGGGAACTGGCGAAGCGCGCCCTTTCCAAAGTGGACGCGCTGACCGAGGAAGAATTTGCGGAGCTTACCATTTACGCCGCAGAGGAAGTATGAGCAGCATTAAGCGGCTTTCGCCGCCCCAGAGCCGGAAAGTCAATTCCCTTGTGCGCCGGGAGTGCTGCAACTGCGATAACGGACACTGTATTTTGCTTGACGACGGGGACGAGTGCGTATGCCCGCAGCTTATCTCTTATTCGCTGCTTTGCAAATGGTTTCGGATTGCCGTACTTCCCCTTGATAAGCTCCTGTATGCCGAGCTTTTTAAGACCGAGGATAAAAAGCGTTGTACTGTATGCGGCACGTTCTTTGTATCAAAGTCAAACAGCGTCAAATACTGCCCGGACTGCCGCAAGCGTATCACGAACAGACAGGCAGCGGAGCGCATGAGAAAACGACGCGCCCTTGTTACGCGATAAGGGCGAAAATAGCCTTGATTTACAGGGCTTGCAGCGCGTGAAAATCACTTAGGCGATACAGAATACCTTTTCCCTTAAAAACAGCTTTCTACTGCGTAACATACCAAAATCAGCACCCACAAAAAGACAGGGCGCGGGAGGTCATTACTGGCTTTCCGCGTCCTGTCTTTTTTTGCGCCTGTTTATCCGCGCTCTGTTTCCTTGCCCCGTTCCGGCTGCTTTCCTGTCTGCAAAATGCTGTCTATGTTCTGCTTGATAACGTCATATTCCCGGACTTTCTTTTTCAGCTTGCCATAATCGGCGTAAAGGGCTTCTTTCTGCGCTTGGAGTGCTTCATATTCCTTTTGCAGCGTGGCGGGATTGGGGAGCTTTGTAATGCCCGCCGTTTTGAGTGCCTTTGCCGCAGCTTCATGGAGGATAATATCGCGCTCATGTCCGGCGCGGTATCGCTCTTTGTTCTTTGCCTTGCGGTATGCGTCATAGACAGGCTTTGTCTTTTGATAAGTGGCGACGTGCTTCATCAGCACCGCCATATCTGCAAGCCGCTTTTCAACGCCCTTTAATACGTCTGCCGCCTGTTCGCTTTCTGCCGCCACTTCCTCAATCCGGCTGACTAAATCCGCGTACTGTTCAATCTTATTCTCCGTCAAGAAATTCATGGTCTTAGCTGCCTGTTTCAGATTGTGGATTTTCGCCCAGTGTTCATAGCCTTTGCTCTGCGCCGCCTTGATACTGTTTTCAATGTCAATCAGCAGGCTAACGCCGCCGCGATCTGCGCGGGGAGCTTTCGCAGCGCGGGCGCGTTTGCCCTCTATGCGTTCCCTTATGGCTTCCTCTGTATAGTCTGCGCCGAGGGTTTTAAGACGGGTAAAGCGTTCCTGTCCGGGAGCGCGGCAGGACACATATTTTCCCGGCTTTATCTCATAGCCCGCAGCTTGCAGCCGTTGTAACAATTCCTCAAAACTGGACACTTGGGGAATGAGTGCGTCAACGGCGATTTTCAGCTTGCCTTTCCGACTGGTTCCCGTTTTTTCCTCTTGATACTCTGCATAGCTCTTTCCCTTGTTTCCCTTTTTCGGGACAATGACGGATAAGCCGTTTTCCCGGCACAGCCTGTCGCTCATGTTCCGTATGCCGTAATAACTACGCTTATTGGAATTATACTTGTGGTGGTCTACAAAATTGACCGCGCAGAAAATAATGTGATTATGGACGTGTCCTTTGTCAATGTGCGTCGTCAATACATACTCATGCTGCCCTTTTGTTACCGCGTCGGCAAGCTGCTTTCCGATTTTGTGGGCGGTTTCATAATCCACTTCCCCCGGCTCAAAGGACTGTATCAGATGAAAGGCTAAATTGTTGCCCTTTTGGAGAGCTTGCGACAAGGTATATTCAAATTCAATGTCTGCCGTTTCATAGGAGCAGCCAAAAGAGGACACAAGCATTTTCCCGTCCGTCTTATCGGGATTTTGGATATAGTCAAGGGCTTTGCTCAACGTGCTTTTAATAGGCTTAATCTTTGTAACCGCCATATCTCCGCAAGCACCCCCTTTATTTCCTCTATGTCCTCTTGGTAGACGCTGCCCGTACTGTTTACGCGCTTTGCAATCTGGTTGACGTTGACACCGATTTTCTGTATCTCCGCTGTCATGGCTTTTATGTCGGTGTGGTCTACTTGGATAATGTATCCGTCAATGGCAATCTTCCTAAGATATGCCGCCATGTTCCGGGTGGGGACGAGCTTCATTTTTTCAAGAATTAAATCCCGTTCTGCTTCTGTTACTCTGAATTTGATTTGTACCGTTCTTTTGCGTCCGTCCATGCTTTCGCTCCTTTCCATTCCGAGGGTTTGGGACACTTCCCAACAAGCCATTTTCAACCGACGTGCCGCAGCGCAGGA
Organism: Blautia sp. AF19-10LB; assembly: GCF_003461245.1. Lineage (GTDB taxonomy): Bacteria > Bacillota > Clostridia > Lachnospirales > Lachnospiraceae > Blautia_A > Blautia_A intestinihominis. The sequence continues at coordinate 206,581 of NZ_QTWS01000002.1, read as the reverse complement.
GGGCGAAAATACGGAAGTGGGTACCCGCTTCCTATGCTTGCTACGAAAGTTTTTTCTTAATCCTTACTACAACGGAAAGCCCCGTTTTGCCAAACTTACACAAAAGAAAAACGCTGCAATCTCAAAAAGATTACAACGCTTCCTAAAGCCTATTTAGTTTTCGTTTTCGACTTCTGCAATTTCTTTCGCCGTCGCGGTAACAATCCGTATTCCTGTATCGCTCATATCATCAAGAAGCGCGTCAAGCTGCCGCCGCTTTGTGTCTTTCTCCGGCTGCGTATCTAAAAGAAACTGGTCTACGGATATATGATAGCGCAGCATAAGCTCAAAGAAAATCTGTAAACTTGGGTGCTGCCCGTTGTTCTCAATGTTTGCAAGGTAACGCGGGGAAATATACATTTCGTCGCTTACTTTCTTGCGGCTCTCTTTGCGCTCTTTCCGCGCGTTCTTTATTGCTTGCCCAAAAGCCTTGAAGTCGTACTTTTCTACTGGTCTTTTTGCCATATTCATTCACCCAGTTACATTTTACTGTTCCCCTTTCTTCTTGGATATGTCTATATACTTCCTATAACGAACCTAAATAATGCCTATTTCCGCACTTGCTATTATTCGCCATACCGTATATAATTATACTGATAAACTTTGAAGAAAGGACGGGTGGCTTATGGAATATATGTCTTGTGCAGAAGCAGCGGGCAAATGGGGCATTTCAGAAAGACGGGTGCAGAAACTTTGTGAGGGGGAGCGCATACCGGGCGTTTCAAAATTTGGTAGTATGTGGCTGATACCAAAAGACGTGGAAAAGCCAACTGATAGACGCAGAAAGGAGTTTCAACATGAATAATGTTTTAATTATCGAAGATGATAAAGAAATTTGCGTTATGATAAAAGACCATCTGGAAAAGTACAATTATCAAGTCTTCTTCACACTTACTGGTGCAAATGCGATTGAACGCATAAAAGAATTATCCCCAGATTTAATTATTTTAGATTTAATGCTTCCTTTTATCAGTGGAGATGAATTAATTAGAAATATCAGAAAATTTTCAGATGTACCTGTAATTGTTGTTTCTGCAAAAAGTTTAACATTCAACAAAGTCGAACTGCTACGCTTGGGTGCTGATGACTATTTAACAAAGCCGTTTGATTTGGACGAATTACTAGCGCGAATTGAACGCAATTTGCTAAGAAGTCAAAAAGATACTCCCCATCTTTGTTTGACCTTTGGAGAACTTTCCATTAATACATCTTCAAAAATAGTTACTGTTGCAGACGAAATTATTGTGCTTACAGCAAAAGAGTATCAACTTGTAGAACTACTGGCGAAATATCCTGATAAAGTTTTTTCTAAGCAAAATCTTTATGAAAGTATTTGGCAAGAACCATTTGCAAGGGATAATGATGTCATTAACACACATATAAGTAACTTACGAAAAAAATTAAAGGGCGAAGGCTGCCGAATTAAGACCATATGGGGCTTGGGTTACCGATTTGCAAAGTGAGCTTTAGATAATCTTTAGCTTTACCTTTAGATTATTCAAGGAATTGTCTGCGATACTAAATAACAAGAAAGGAGCTGTGAAAAAATGAACGTAACAGTTTTTGAAGCTATCAACATCACAAAAAAGTATCGCAATACACTAGCCCTAAATCAAGTATCTATGTCTGTAATGCAAGGAGATATTTATGGGTTTATCGGAAAAAACGGTGCCGGTAAAACAACAATGATTCGTTTACTAACCGGACTGGCAGAACCTACTACTGGCAAAATTGCTTTATTCGGTGAAAGCAATAAGAAACTTGCAAAGCAGCGTGAGCGCATTGGCTGTATTATTGAGAGCCCTTCTCTTTATCTTGATATGACAGCCTATGAAAATTTGGAGGTACAACGTTTGCAACGCGGTATTCCAGGAAAAGGTTGCATTGATAATGCTTTAGCATTAGTTGGTTTGAAAGATACCGGAAAGAAAAAAGCAAAAGATTTCTCTTTGGGTATGCGGCAGAGACTAGCTCTCGCAATCGCTTTGCTTGGGAATCCTGAATTTCTCGTACTAGATGAACCAATTAACGGACTAGACCCTACTGGAATTATCGAATTAAGAAACTTACTCAAAAGACTAAATAAAGAACGTGGAATCACTATTTTGATTTCAAGTCACATTCTCACGGAACTTCATCAATTAGCAAATAGATATGGTATCTTACATGAGGGGAAACTTTTACAGGAAATTACCGCTACAGAGTTAGACAAACGCTGCAAAAAGCATTTGTTGTTGCAAGTGAATGATGTAGCTGCTGCTAGTGTTTTATTGGAAAGCAAACTGAATACTTCAAATTTTTCTGTTATGCCAGACAAAAGTATTCATCTATATGATTATGTTGAAAATGCCGGAAAAGTATCAGCGTTGCTAAGTGCAAATAACATTACGATTTATCAGTTAGCACAATCTGGAGATAGTCTTGAAACTTATTACACTAATTTGATAGGAGGGTGCCAAAATGATTAACCATTTTAAAGCTGAATTTTATAAATTGCGTCACTCAAAGATATTGATAACTATATTAGGCGTATGTGCGGCGGTTATAATGGTCTCTTTTGCACTTGGTGACATGACTTTTTTTGGAGCCGGAGATGGAACAGAAAGTGTAATCGGATTTCAAGCTAAGTGTTATCTATCTAGTGAAATACCAACGTTTCAAACTGTTGCCCGCTCATCTCTTGCATATACAGCCTTTTTCTGGATTATTGGCATTTTATTTGCAACCATATTTTTTACAAAAGAATATAATACGGGTACAATCAAATTATCTGTTGCATACGGCACTAAACGAACTATTCTCTACTACACCAAAGCGATTACAATATTGGTGGTGTCTCTGATAACGTATCTGATTTTTGTAGCTACATTTTTCGTTATTGAAATCATACAATCCGGTTACATTCCAACTGCGAGTGAAGTAATAAACCTTTTGGGATGGGCTCTTGCTTGCGGAACGGTTTTATTAGCATTAGAAAGCATTTCTATTTTTTTATGTGTCGTTATTCAAAATACAGGGATTGTAACAGGGATTTGCTGCTTATATGTATTCAGTGGAGCGTCTGTTTACTTAATGCTATGGAGTGATATGGAGACGGTTTCAATACCCTTAAAATTTTTTGTATATGGAAATCCTATGTACTATTGGATGAATTTCAGCTCTTGTCGCACAATGGGTATTATTGAGCATTTACCATTCTATTTCATAGGGTGCATTTCTCTTTTGATTGTTGGCGGTCTTATTATGATTAGAAAAGAAATCAAGTAAAAGGGAGGTAGAATATGGGTTGGGCGATTATGTTTCTTGTTCTGATAGCATTGGTCATTATCCTTTCAATTTCTTTAATTAACTGGAAAATACAGATATATAAAGTAATCGTCCAACTAAATGCTATTCTGAATAGAAAAACGAAAAAGTTAGTTACAGTGTCTTTATCTGATAGGCGGTTAGAGCATTTGGTTGAAATCATAAATCAGATTGTATCAAAAGATAATATTTATCTGGGCGAAATTCAAAAAAAGGAGAATGAATTAAAAGAGAATATTTCTTGCCTTTCTCATGATTTACGGACACCACTAACTTCCATTCGCGGATATTTGCAACTTCTATCAAGTGCGCCTGATGAAAAAAGAGCGGAATATATTTCAGCATTATCCGGAAAAGCATTGAGATTAGAACGTCTCATAGATGACTTTTATCAAATCTCTCTTTTAGAAGCAGGACAATATCCATTTTACTATGAAAAGGTTGAGCTATGCTCATTGCTTACTGAAATCCTGCTAGACAATTATTCGATTTTCAGCGTTAATGGAATTGAACCCCAAATAGAAATACCTAATATGGACATCTATCTTAATGCTGACAGAAAGGCGTGTATTCGCATTATACAAAATCTTATATTCAATGCGGTAACATCCACTACAAATAATGTTGTAATTCAACTAATTAATATCGCAGATTCTGTACAACTCTGTATTAAAAATCCTGTTGCATCTATTCCTACAGAAGAATATTCAAAACTGTTGGAACGCTTTTATGTAGCAGATGTTTCAAGAAGTAATGGTACGTCTGGACAAGGACTTTACATTGTGAAAAAGCTATTACTTATGATGAATTGTACAAATCCAATAATTGAAATACATGACCATAATTTTATGATTACGATTGATTTTTCGCCCTTACTCATAAAGAAATAATCTGCCGGACGACGGCAAAAGAAAAAAAGCCGTCGCAAAGCAGAGGTATTTTCACGCGCCATTTCTAAATTACGGCGGCTTTGATTTTCAGAGCCGCCGTTTCTTTTTGCGCGACGACCCATAGCCATATAAAACGGCGGCTTTAGGAGGTAGCCGCCATGAGCGATAAACCATATCGACAATATTCTACTTTCTTTGACTTATCAAAAAAAGCCCGACCATCGCCGGTGAATATTACGGTGCGGCAGAGCCGCCAGTCCGGTGTGGCGAGAGCCACCTGTCCGGACTAACGGAGCCACCTCATTTTGTTTATTAAGTTACTTTGCCATTGCTGGATCCAGTCCATATACTTCTCTCATAGAGAGGTCTTTAGATGGGTCAACACTTTCAATATCGATCTTATAGGAATCATACGATATACGATCCATGATGGCATCGGCAAGAGTACTTTCACCATCACAGATTTGCTGGTACCATTCACTTTCACGGAACTGAGAACAAAAGATCGTTGAAGATTTTTTACGTCTTTTATGTATCAGTTCAAAAAGATTCCTGGCTTCAGCTTCTGTCAGTTTAAGAAGCAGCCACTCATCAATGATCAGTACTATTGGCTTGGTGTATTTCTTCAGGACAGTCGAGAAAGCTCCATTGTCCCTAGCAGCCTGTAAGTCCAATAATAGATCAGGAAGCCGTACATACCGTACTGAGTAATAGTGCTTGCATGCTTCCATGCCAAAGGCACAGGCCATATAAGTTTTACCACTTCCGGTTGCTCCAGTAATAAAGATGTTCCGGTATTCTGTAATGTATTCACAGGTTGCCAGACGGTTGATCAGTGCTTTGTTCAGCTTTCGTCCAGAATGGTAATCAATCGCTGCGATGCTGGCATCTGGCTGTTCAAACTCAGCCTGGCGGATCAGCCTTTTCAGACGATTGTTTTTGCGGTTGCTGTATTCGACATCAACAAGCATGCCGAACCGATCTTCGAATGGAACTTCCTTCATTGCAGGATCATCCATCTGGATGCGGAATGCATCTGCCATAGCAGTCAGACGCATTTCAATAAGTTTATCGATTGTACTTTGATTTGTCATGATTGTTTACCTCCATAGTATCTGGCTCCTCTGGTTATGCCGTGTGGTTTTTCTACTTGAGATGATTCTGATCCGGTATCAGGTGCATTCTTTGTTGCAGCCAATAGATTTTTGATACTTTTATAGCTGGGTTTACCGGAATAAGAGAGCGCCTTAGCGCAGACCTGTTCCAGCTTTTCTGGCGAATATTTTTCTGCCAGTTTCAGTAATCCCATGCAGCTTCTGTAGGATTGTTGTTCAATCCTACCGGAGGTAAGTATTGCATCGACAACCTTACTTGTGTTAATTCCAATCGAATCAGCCCACTTACGGAACAGGTCACCGTTCCATTCCAGATATTTCTGGTGTTCCTGCGGCATATGTTCTGTCACTGTAGAATACTGACCGCTTCTTCCATAGAGTCGTCTGTGAGAGGCAATACGATTGTGATTATAAAATATTTCAACCGTTGTATCTGTTATACGCACATCAACCTTATTTTTGATATACTGATAAGGCACGGAGTAGAACATTCTGTCTACTGCGATGTGATAGTTAAACTGGACGGTGGCTTGTTTCCACTCAGCCAGTTCAAAAGGTGTAGCAGGCAACGGAGCCAGTAATGGCATTTCTTCCCCAAGAAATAAACTGAGTCTGCTACATTCCTTTTTCTGGAATTTACGGGCGTTGTAGGCATCCAGTTTTTCACGGATTGAAGCATTCAATTCTGCAAGAGAGAAAAACTGTTCATTGCGAAGGGCTGCTGTTATCCATGTGGATATCTTTCCTACCGATCCCTCTACATTCGGTTTATCTTTGGGTTTCCGGACTCTGGCCGGAAGGATGGCGAGATTGTAATGTTCTGCCATCTCATGATAAGTTGTGTTTAAGGCAGTGTTGTACCAGTCACTCTTTTTATGATTCACTGCGGTTGTGCAGTTATCAGAAACGAGCATAGGTGTGACACCGCCAAAGAAATCAAACATCTGGACATGAGCTTTGATCCAGTTGTCGGTTTTCTCATTCATATATGCTTTTACAAAAGCATACTGACTGTAAGTTAATACACCTACAAATATCCATGCATTTGTGATTTCTCCGGTGTCCGGATCAATGATGTGAGCAGGGTCACCGGCCCAGTCAACTTCAATCTGTTCACCTGGTTTTCTAGGGATATGCATGGTAGCCCTGCGTTTTTCTTCATCCTTCTGGATGTAGTAGCAGAACTGAGAATACATTAGAGGCTCTTCGCTGCTCATGCGGCACTCCTCACAGTATTCTACCCAGAGAAGTTTTTTGTTTACGCCGTTCCGCAGAAGTTCTTTGCGGATGTAGTCAAAGTTTGGCATACGTTTATTCGTTGCCGACTTATCTTTAGGAAACATCAGCTCCTCTAGCGCACTGTCGGTCATGTCAAAATCCAGCGGCCATGAAAGATTGATTTCCGCTGCTTTTTTCAAAACCTTGGCGACTGTGTTTCTGGATACACCGCAACTTTGTGCGATGTTCCTCTCACTGAATCCTAAGCTTTTCAAGCGTAGGATTTCACGATACTTGGTCATAATTTACGACCTCCTTTATCTGTATTCACACCAAAGGTGTGTATTTACAGTATAAAGGAAATATATGTAATAGAGTCCAATAAGGTGGCTCTGAATTACCGGAATATATGGCTCCCATTCTCCGGAATGGTGGCTCTCAAAGTCCGGACAGGTGGCTCTGAGAGTCCCGGAATAATCAGCCGGGGACACTTCTACCCTTAGATATGAACTGTCAAATCATCTGAATACCGCTTTCAATTCCCTTGCGCTTGTCTGCGTCTTGCAGACAGGCGCATTTTGCATTTTCGGGAGGTTTTTTCAAAAAAGTTTCGCTTTCATTCGGCGTTTGAAAAAATCGCCTGTATTATCCCGCGAAAAGGGGAGGTACTACCTACCTTTCGGCACGAAAGGAGGTGAGAACATGGAACCTAATCGCGTGGAATTTCAGAAGCAATGTATCTTTCAAAGTTTCTGTAAACGGGTGCTGCACAACGAAGCCTGCAACGCCCATGAGGAAATCCGGCGTCGCAGAGCAAAGGAAGTGTCGTTTTCCGACCTTGCCTTGCATGAGGAGCGGCAGCTTTACACGCTTGACAAGTATTTTCAAGACGAAGAAGCCGAGCCGAGCTATCAGCAGGCGGGAAAGAAAATCACGCCGAAGCTGTTGCTTGAAGCAATCCGCACTTTGCCGGAAGAAAAAAGGAAAGCTATCATGCTGTACTATTTCGAGGGCATGACCGACGTGGAGATTGGAAAGTTATTCAATACGTCGCGCAGCACGATACAGTACAGACGGACAAGCTCTTTTGAAATCTTGAAGAAATATTTGGAGGAACACGCTGATGAATGGGACGAATGGTAAACAATCTGGCTTCCCGGACGTTGCCCTTGTTCCCTATCCTGTCATTGTGGCAGCGACAAAGGGCGACCCGGACGCTATGAAAATTGTCTTGCAGCACTTTAGCGGTTACATAGCGAGCCTTTCTATGAGAAAGCTCTGCGACGAGCGCGGAAACGTCTATTTTGGCGTTGACGAGGATATTCGCCAACGGCTGCAAGCAAGGCTAATGAGGGCAATCCTCACATTTAGGGCTGAATAGCTGCACCGATACCGAAACGTCTTAACCCCTTTTTCGTTTCGTATCAATCCGCAGCAGCCCCGTATGTTCCTTGACAAAGAAAGCGACGCAAGATAACGGCGACGCAGTATAGGGCAAACCGGGTACGTCCTTTTTGCGCCGAGCCATACAGAGGGTGCGCCATGACGCTATTCCCCTATCGGGAAAAGCCGAGCGAGAAACACCACGATGGAAAGCAAGTTAGCAGCTTGCGGGCGACGACACGCATTGAGGGGAGATAAGCCTTTACAGCCACAGTCCGAGCGTTCAGAGCGTCGCAGGCAATGGGTAAAGCTGCCTTAAATGAGCAGGGGTGCAATTCCCGCGAGGTTGTGCTAACAGCCGCCCGGTTAAAGCCCACTTTTTGTAACTTGACTTTTTAGCCATTTATGAAAGGGGGTATTTTCCTATGGCAAAAAAGGAAACAACAAGCCCCGCTATCCCTGTATTCCCTATGTTAAAGACCGTTGAGCAAATGAGCAAGCTTAGCGGTATCGGGGAAAATAAGCTGCGCGAGCTTATGGATAGCGGCGAGCTTGAATATATACAGAATGGAAACCGCCGTTTGATAGCTGACGCTGCAATCTGGGACTGGTATCACAGGGCAAAGACGACAGCGAAGCCCCCGGCACGACAGGGAGGTTAAGCTATGGCTATATCAACAAGGCAGGTTAAGAATAAACGCGACAGCAACGGCGTACTGACCGGGCGACCGGGAACAGTTTACGACGTGAATATCAAGTACACCGCCCCGAATGGGGAAAAGAAAACCTATTCCAAAAAGGGCTTTCCGACAAAAAAGGAAGCAACGCAGCATGAAGCAGAGATGAAAGCAAAGCTCCATAATCCGGGGCAGATTGCGTCTATCGCTTCACAGCGGAAACAGACCGTTGCAAGCTATCTGAATGAATGGGTGGAAAGCTATGCAAGAGTGAACTTGCGCCCCTCTACTTACGACGGGTACAAAAAGACGATTGCAAACTATATCAATCCCTATATCGGCGGCGTTGCCCTTAATCAGCTTACCCCCGCTATGGTAGACAAAATGTTTCAGCAGATTATTGACAAAGGCTTGAAACCGTCCACCGCAGCCGGGGCAAAGCGTGTTTTGAGCGTGGCGTTGAGCCATGCCCGGAAATACCGCTATATCGAAACAAACGCAGCAAAGGACACGCTTACGAAGTTTGGAAAGAGCGACAAGACCCCCGACCCTTATACGCCGGAACAGGTAAAAGCCCTTATGCAGCGCGTCGAGGGTACCGTTTGGGAAATGCCCGTTATCTTAGGCGGGCTTTACGGTATGCGCCGTTCTGAAATCCTGGGCTTGCGCTGGCGTAATGTGGATTTGGAAAACAACACCTTTGACGTTTCCGAGCAGCTACCCTTTAAGGTGCCGTCGAAAACAAAAGTCATTGAGGAAATGGCACCGCCGAAATCCAACGGGCGAAAGCTGCCTATCACAGAGCTTGCCCGCCCGTTCTTCCTCAAACAGTTTGCTATGCAGGAAGCGCAGCGCGAACAGGCAGAAAAAGACGGAAAACCATACTATGACAATGACCTTGTTGTAGCGAAGCCGGACGGTTCCCCTATCTCCGCGTCGTGGGTATCTTCCCAGTTTGGAAAACTGCTTGAAGATTTGGATATGCCGCATATCCGCTTTCACGATTTACGCCATACGGCGGCTACGAATATGCACCAACTGACAGGCGACTTCTACACCGTAGGCGAAGTGTTAGGACATACGCTTGCGGGTATCGGCGTATCGCTTGGACTGTCTATGAACTTTGAAGCTGTTACCGCCCGTTATGTGGACGTGCGGCTTGAACGCAAGAAAGAAGTCTTAGACGCTTATCATGGGGCGGTCAAACAGTCTGACCCGGCAAAGGCAGAGAAAGCCGAGCCGAAGAAAGCAAAGAGCGCGGCAAAGAAAAAGAGCAGCGATTTAGAGCTTTAACCGCTGTATCTCTTTACCGCTTCTTATATCGTTTTATAGCCCCGCGTGGGATTTGGGCACCATTTGGGCACCATTTACCGAAAAAGCACCACTAATACAGGCGATAAAAGAAACGCCGAGAACCCGCAAAAACATAGAGTTTATGCGGGTTTCCGGCGTTTTCTAATCCCTCAACCGACCTAAAATCATCTTGCGGCAGAGAGAAAAATTCTACTATTTTTTATAAAGATACAAAAAATCTTGTGTGCGACGAAAAAACGTTTCGGGCAGATCTTACTTTCCTGCATGGTTTGCAAAAAAAGGTAAGGTCTGGTACAATGAAACCAGTGTGAAAATTAAGACAAATCATGCAGATACAGGAGGTTAAGATCATGGAACAGAAATATACAGTAGATGCAAGAGGAGAACAGTGCCCGATCCCGGTCGTAAAGACAAAGAAAGTCCTGGACGGCATCCAGGGAGATGCAGAGATCACTGTGCTCGTAGATAATGAAACAGCAGTACAGAACCTTACCAGAATGGGAAAACATGCAGGTGCAGAAGTACTTTCTGAGAAAAAATCCGACCAGGAATTCCAGGTCATCATCCGTGTGAAAGACCAGAAGCCGTCAGAAACCCAGGAGGAAACCGTAGAGTGCATCCCAGATGTCAGGGGAGATTTCGTGATCGCAGTTGATACAGCAATCATGGGACGCGGAAACGATGAACTCGGCAAAGTCCTGATGAAAGGCTTTATTTTCGCAGTGACACAGCTTGAGAAACTTCCAAAGACCATGCTTTTTTATAATGGCGGTGCAACACTGACCACAGAAGGCTCTGATTCTCTCGAAGATCTCAAGAGCCTGGAAGCACAGGGCGTAGAGATCAAAACCTGCGGTACCTGCCTGAATTACTATAGCCTGACAGATAAACTTCAGGTCGGAGAAGTCACAAACATGTATGACATCGTAGAGATTCTTGCAAAAGCAGCCAAAGTCGTAAAACCATGATCCAGAAGATTCCAAGATATCTGCTGACTTTTTACAGCACCAGCGGTGCCATGGCGGTGGAGAGATACTGCAAGGAGAACGGGATCGCCGGAAGACTGATCCCGGTCCCGAGGGAGATCTCGGCAAGCTGTGGGCTTTCCTGGGCAGTGCCACTTGAACAGAAGGATGAGCTTGGTGTGATCGAGGCAGAGTTTGCAGATGAGATCGAGGGAAAGTGGAGTCTGGATATATGACTTTCAGAGAGGACAGAGACCATGAAAGAATATGAAGTAATCTGGGAGATCTTTAATAAATGCCCGAGAAACCAGATGCGGGATGTCTTTGTGGAGGAAGTGGAGATTGCAGACCCGGAAGAATATGTCAAAAAGAAATTCCAGGGCAAAGATGTCTCCTATGACAAGACTATCCTTGCAGATGGAACGATCGTCTTTGATATCGTAACATCGCAGATAAAACAGAGATGTTCCTTTACAGAGATTTAGGCAGTGTGGTATAATATAATTTCAAGGCTGCGGGTATTACTATAGAAGCAGCCCGTAAGACAGTACTGATAATTTGATACCTGAGAGGAGCACTGACATGAGTGAAGCAAAGGAAACCCATGTACATGTACTGGAAGATGGAACTACAATAGAACATTCTCATGGAGAACACGGTCATCATCACAGCCATGCCCAGACCAAGGCGGTTCTGAACCGGCTTTCCAGGGCGATCGGACATCTGGAATCGATCAAGCGTATGGTGGAGGACGGCAGAGACTGTTCTGAGGTGCTGATCCAGCTTTCGGCGGTCAAATCAGCCATCAACAATACAGGTAAGATCATCCTTCAGGATCATATTGAGCACTGTATCGTGGATGCGGTAGAGCACGGAGACAAGGATGCCATCAAGGAGCTGGAACGTGCGATCGACCGGTTTATGAAATAAAATACAGGTCATGCGGCCCGGGAGACAGGACTGTAAGGACCGGAAAATAAAGGAGAAACAAGAAATGGCAGAATGCAGTAACAGCGGATCATGCGGCAAATCAAGCTGCGAAGGATGCGCAAGCAAAGGACAGAGCAATCCGCAGAATTTTATGGCGGAACAGAACATCTTTTCAGATGTAAAACACGTCATCGGTGTTGTCAGCGGCAAGGGCGGCGTAGGTAAATCCTTCGTGACAGGATCCCTCGCAAACGCAATGGCAGCCAAGGGCTACAAGGTAGGTATCCTGGATGCGGACATCACAGGACCATCTATCCCGAAGATGTACGGACTGACAGGAGCAGCGCAGGCAGACGACAACGGAATCTATCCGATGGAGACAGCAAATGGGATCAAGGTTATGTCCATCAACCTTCTTCTTCCGACAGAGGACACTCCGGTTATCTGGAGAGGTCCGGTCCTTGCAAATATGGTAAAACAGTTCTGGACAGATGTAGTATGGGATCAGATCGACTATCTCTTCGTAGATATGCCGCCAGGAACCGGCGATGTACCGCTTACTGCATTCCAGTCTCTTCCGATCGATGGAATCGTGATCGTAAGTTCTCCGCAGGATCTTGTCAAGATGATCGTCAAGAAAGCTTACAACATGGCAGAGATGATGAAGATTCCGGTACTTGGAATCGTAGAGAACTACAGCTATGTCAAATGTCCGGACTGCGGAACTCCGATCAAGATCTTTGGTGAGAGCCATATCGACGAGATCGCAGCAGAACTGAATGTACCGGTATTAGGCAAGATGCCGATCGACATGGCATATGCATCCAAGGCAGACAGCGGTGCTTTCGATCAGATCAACAACGAATATATCACAAAAGCAGTAGAGGTTATGCCACAGTAAATTCAGGGAGCTCCCGTCAGGGGGCTCTTTTTTTCAGAACATTTCCAGGAATCGTTCTGCCGCCTGGGACACGGGCAGGTTATCGTGCTGGACAAGGATCAGCTGGCGGGACGGAAGCTGTTCTGTAAGAGGGATTGGTTTGAGAGAATCTTCTGGATCCAGCATATAATCAGGAACACACGCGATGCCAAGACCGATCCTTGCGAGATCCATCAGGAGGTCATTACTGTTGAGCTCGACTTCCGGCAGCAGTTTCAGATCATGCGCGGCAAAGGTATGATAGAGATATTCACTGGTCGTGCTCTTGGAAGAAAGCATCAGGATCGGATATTCCAGAAGCTCTTTCAGCGAGCAGGGCAGATGCTTGAAGGCAAAACAGTCCGGGTCACCTACGAACACATCGTGGAAATCTTTTAATACTTTGACTTTCATATGGTTTCCGAGGCGGGAGTTTGGTGAGTTGCACACGATCAGGTTGACCTGTCCTTTTTCCAGAAGTTCGACACAGCCGATCGAAGTGCTGTTGGTGACTTTGATCCGGACATCCGGGTAAGACTGGTGGAACCTGCGGAAATATTCGATCAGGAAATAACGGCAGATCGTGTCACTGGCACCGATACGGAGCTGTCCTTTGAGCATGTTGTCGCCCGAGAGCAGGGCTTCCCCTTCATCAAGCATCAGAAGGGCGGGCTTGACGTGCTCCAGAAGAAGTTCTCCTTCCGGCGTGAGGAGGACCTTTTTTGTACTGCGGATAAAGAGCGTGTGGCCGAGTTTTTTTTCCAGGGTCTTGATCGACTGGCTGACGGCAGACTGAGAGATAAAAAGCTGGCGGGATGCCTCTGAGAAACTTAAAGTCGTAGCTACATAATAGAAAACTTTGTATAATTCGAGATTGATGTCCATAAGAAACCTCCATTTACTGATTAGTATATCTAATAAAAAATATAAGATATATTAATTTTACTAATGATATTTGTTATGATACTATATATTTTGTAAAATAACAACTATTCTATCCCAAAAAACAACCAGAGTTACTGCTCACGGGAATGCCTGTGAACAGTAACTACCAAAACCAATGATTACTATCTGAAAGGAGTTTCTAATGAGTAACGTAAGACGCGTTTATGTAGAAAAGAAACCAGCCTATGCTGTACAGGCAAAAGAATTAAAGCATGAGATCAGTAGCTATCTCGGAATCAAATCCGCAACGAATGTAAGAGTGCTGATCCGTTATGATGTAGAAAATATTTCAGATGAAGTTTTTGAAAAAGCATGCAGAACCGTATTTGCAGAGCCGCCGGTTGACGACTTGTATCTTGAGAAATTTGAAGCCGCAGAAGGCGCGAAGATCTTTTCTGTAGAATATCTTCCGGGACAGTTCGACCAGAGAGCAGATTCCGCTGTACAGTGTGTGCAGTTCCTCGATGGAGATGCACAGCCGATCATCCGCTCTGCAACGACTTATGTAATAGAAGGAAATGTAACAGACGAAGAATTTGATGCCATCAAACATCACTGCATCAACCCGGTAGACTCCCGTGAGACAGGACTTGAGAAACCGGAAACACTGGTTACCGTATTCCCGGAACCAGAGGATGTCAAGATCTTTGACGGTTTCAAGGATATGCCGGAAGCAGACCTCAAAGCACTGTATGATTCTCTGAATCTTGCAATGACCTTCAAGGATTTCCAGCACATTCAGAATTATTTTAAGAACGAAGAAAAACGTGATCCGTCCATGACCGAGATCCGTGTACTGGATACCTATTGGTCTGATCACTGCCGTCATACCACATTCTCCACAGAACTTACCGATGTGAAGTTTGATGAGGGCGATTACAAAGAACCGATCGTAAAGACTTATGAGAAATATCTTGCTGACAGAGAAGTTCTCTACAAAGGCCGTGACGACAAATTTGTCTGCCTGATGGATCTTGCCCTGATGGCAATGAAGAAACTGAAATCCGAGGGCAAACTTGCTGACCAGGAAGAATCCGATGAGATCAATGCCTGCAGCATCGTTGTACCGGTAGATGTAGACGGCAAGGAAGAAGAGTGGCTCATCAACTTCAAGAATGAGACACACAACCATCCGACAGAGATCGAGCCGTTTGGTGGTGCTGCTACCTGCCTCGGCGGTGCGATCCGTGACCCGCTTTCCGGACGTACTTATGTATATCAGGCAATGCGTGTGACAGGTGCTGCTGACCCGACTGTATCTGTGAAGGAAACCCTCAAGGGCAAACTTCCTCAGAAGAAACTTGTCAGAAGTGCAGCTCACGGCTACAGCTCCTATGGCAACCAGATTGGTCTGGCTACCGGTTATGTCAAAGAAGTCTATCATCCGGACTACGTTGCAAAACGTATGGAGATCGGTGCTGTTATGGGTGCAGCTCCGAGACGCGCGGTCATCCGTGAGAACTCTGATCCGGGCGATATCATCATCCTTCTCGGAGGACGTACCGGACGTGACGGTATCGGCGGTGCTACCGGTTCCTCCAAAGTACATACAGAGGCATCCATCGAAGTCTGCGGTGCAGAAGTCCAGAAAGGTAATGCGCCGACAGAGCGTAAGATCCAGCGTATGTTCAGACGCGAGGAAGTCAGCCACATCATCAAGAAATGTAATGACTTCGGTGCCGGCGGTGTATCTGTTGCCATCGGTGAACTTGCAGACGGACTTCGCGTAGACCTCGACAAAGTTCCGAAGAAATATGCCGGCCTTGACGGAACAGAGATCGCAATCTCTGAATCCCAGGAGCGTATGGCAGTTGTTGTAGATTCGAAAGACGTAGATACCTTCCTTGGCTATGCAAACGAAGAAAACCTGGAAGCGATCCCGGTTGCAGTCGTTACCGAGGATCCTCGTCTTGTCCTTACCTGGAGAGGCAAGGAGATCGTAAATATTTCCCGTGCTTTCCTTGATACCAACGGTGCACATCAGGAAACAACCGTAGAAGTTGAGATCCCGAACAAAGAGGGCAACCTTTTTGAAGACCGCCCGGATGTAGCAGATGTCAAGGCAAAATGGCTCGAGACACTTGCTGACCTCAATGTATGCTCACAGAAAGGCCTCGTTGAGATGTTCGACGGTTCTATCGGAGCCGGAAGCGTATTTATGCCATACGGCGGTCAGTATCAGCTTACCGAGACACAGAGCATGGTAGCAAAAGTTCCGGTACAGAATGGCAAGACCGATACTGTAACGATGATGAGCTATGGATTTGACCCGTATCTGTCCTCTTGGAGCCCATATCATGGAGCTGCCTACGCAGTGACAGAATCTGTTGCAAGAATCGTTGCAACAGGTGGTGATTACAAGAAGATCCGCTTCACCTTCCAGGAATACTTCCGCCGCATGACCGAAGATCCTAAGAGATGGAGCCAGCCGTTCTCCGCACTTCTTGGTGCATATGCGGCACAGATGGGATTCGGACTTCCGTCCATCGGAGGTAAGGACAGTATGTCCGGTACTTTCAACGAGATCGACGTACCTCCGACACTCGTTTCCTTTGCAGTAGATGTAGCGAAGATCCAGGATGTCATCACTCCTGAACTTAAAAAAGCAGGAAACAAACTGGTATGGCTCCGTGCACCACACGATCAGTACGATCTGCCGGATTACGCAGGAATCATGGATCAGTATGAAAAACTTCACAATGATATCCAGAGCGGCAAAGTCGTTTCTGCTTATGCACTGGATCGTCATGGTATTGCAGCAGCCGTTTCCAAGATGGCATTCGGTAACGCACTTGGCGTAAAGATCGAGCACAATCTGGATCCAAGAGATTTCTTCGCTCCGGGATTTGGCGATATCATCATGGAAGTTCCGGCAGACAAAGTCGGCGAGCTTTCCATCACTTACACACTGATCGGTGAAGTTACTGACGACGGTAAATTCTCTTATGGAAATACCGTGATCACAGAGGCAGAAGCTGTAGAAGCATGGAAAGGAACTCTGGAAAGAGTCTTCAAGACCGTTTCCGGTGAAGCAAATGAAAAACCTGCCAAAGATGATCTGTACCATGCAGAAAACATCTATGTATGCAGACACAAAGTTGCAAAACCGCGTGTATTCATTCCGGTGTTCCCGGGAACCAACTGTGAATATGACAGCACCCGTGCATTTGAGAGAGCAGGCGCAGAAGTTGATGTCAAAGTCTTCAAGAACCTGACAGCAGAAGATATCCATGATTCTGTAGAACTCTTTGAGAAAGCGATCAACGAAGCACAGATCATCATGTTCCCTGGTGGATTCTCCGCAGGTGATGAACCGGATGGTTCTGCGAAATTCTTTGCAACTGCATTCCAGAATGCAAAGATCAAAGAGGCTGTTATGAAACTTGTAAATGAGAGAGACGGTCTTGCACTTGGTATCTGCAATGGTTTCCAGGCGCTCATCAAACTTGGTCTTGTACCATACGGTGAGATCTGCGGACAGAAAGAAGATTCTCCGACACTGACCTTCAACACCATTGGACGCCATATCTCCAAGATGGTCTACACCAAAGTTGTCAGCAACAAGTCTCCATGGCTTCAGAAAGCGCAGCTTGGCGGTGTATACTGCAACCCGGCATCCCACGGGGAAGGACGTTTTGTTGCCAATGATGAATGGCTCGCAAAACTCTTCGCAAACGGACAGGTTGCAACTCAGTATGTAACTCCGGCCGGAGAATTGAGCGCAGATGAAGAATGGAACGTAAACGGTTCCTACATGAACATCGAAGGTATCACAAGCCCTGACGGACGTATCCTCGGTAAGATGGCACACAGTGAACGTCGCGGTGACGGTGTGGCTGTCAATATCTACGGCGAGCAGGATATCAAGATCTTTGAGTCCGGTGTAGAGTACTTCAAATAAATAATATATGACAGTTTTGAGCCCTCGCTTATACGGCGGGGGCTTATTTTGTCTTGACGAAACTGGAAATTTTCGGTATCGTATTATCAGAATGAAAAATGTTTCATAGAAAATCGAGACAGGACAGGAAGTGAGCAAATGGCAAGTATTCGTGATGTGGCAAAGAGGGCAAATGTAGCGGCGTGCACTGTTTCCAGAGTATTAAACGGGACAGCAAATGTGGCTCCTGAAACACGGATGAAGATCGAACAGGCGATGAAAGAACTGAACTATATTCCGAACGAACTGGCAAGGAGCATGTTCAAGCAGAAGGCGGGGATCGTGGCGATGTTGGTTCCGGATATCCGTCATCCGTATTTTTCCTCGCTTGCGAGACATATCGAAGATGAACTATACAAAAACGACTGCAAACTGATGCTGTGCAGTACCGGTGATGACCCGGAGAGAGAAAAAGAATATATGAAGATCCTCCGCTCCAATATCGTGGACGGTGTGATCATGGGTGTTAATAATCAGAAACCGGAGGCATACGCAGAATTCGGCAAGCCGCTGGTCATGTTGGATTATTATGTGAATGATGAAGTACCGGTTGTTGTATCCGACCACGAGATGGGCGGCAGGCTTGCAGCAGAAGAACTTATCCGAAGCGGATGCAGATATGTCCTCCATATCGGAAGTGAGACGGACACAGACAGAGTTCTTTCTTACAAGAGCCACCGGGCACTCCGTGAGACACTGGAAACAAACGAGATCCAGACACGGGAAGTGGATATCAAGTGGAATTCTTTTGATTTCCAGAATTACTTTGAGATGGCATGTCTGATCCTGGAAGAAAATCCGGAGATCGATGGCATCATGGCAGCAGATATGCCGGCAAGTGCTTTTCTCAAAGCGGCAGTGAAACTCGGCAAGAAGATCCCGGAAGATTTCTCCGTGATCGCATATGACGGAACTTATGTATCCAGGACCAATATTATGGAGATCACCACGATCCACCAGCAGTTACACGAGATCGGGAACAGGGCTGTTGACACGATCCTCAAGCTGGTCGATGGAGAGACACCACAGGAAAGATACATCACGATCCCTGTGGAACTCAAAAAAGGAAGCACAACGTGATACGGAATAGATGCCTGAAAAGTTCTACGATAAAAATAACAAAAGGGATTGACTTTATATCAAAAATATGATAGTTTAGAAACAACAAATGAAACATGTTTCAAAAAACAAGGCATAGTTCTAGTGACAGAAACTGTGCCTAAAAAAATGACTGATATGAAACATGTTTCAAGAAACAGAAAACAAAGCACAAAAGGAGGACGGGAGATGAAAAGATCCATAAAGGCACTCGGCGTGTGTCTGCTTGCCGGAGCAGCAGCGGTCACAGTGACCGGATGCGGCAAGGTAAACAAGGATTATGATGTGTACTTTTTTAACCAGAAATCAGAGATCGCAGACAGCCTGAATGATCTGGCTGATGAATACGAAGCACAGACAGGCAAGAAAGTGAAGGTATTTACAGTAGGAACAACAGAAGGTTCTGAGACCATGCGTTCCGAGCTGAAATCCAAGGAATATCCGACACTGTTTTCTTCCAACGCGATTTCCTTCGAAGAATGGAAATCCGCAGGATATGCGGCAGGAGTGGAGGAGATTTCCAATCCGGAACTTAAGACTCTGTATGAGAGCGTGCCGGATGCACTGAAACTTCAGTTTGAGAGTGAAGGAAACTACGGAATCCCATACAACATCGAAGGATATGGTTTGATCGCAGACCGACAGATGCTGGAAGACATCCTTGGTGTGACAGATCTGAATGCCTTTACTGCAGACTACAAAGAAGCAGATTACGAAGAATTCCAGCAGATGATCGTTGCACTGAACGATTACATCAACGACGGCAAGTCTGAGAGTTTTACCCTCAACGGTAACAGCTACGAGACACAGTCCGATAAGACGGACCTTACCGAGAACCTGAACGGAGTTTTCTCCATCGCAGGTGCAGAGAAATGGACATACGGAAATCACTTCGGAAATTATCCGATCAGTACCGTATACCAGAATATCTACGATGTACGTGAATCCGATCCGGACAAAGCAGACTTTATGAAATCATCCATCGTGAAATCACTGCAGGAACTGGATTTCCTTTCCAACTATGCAGCAGGACCGGATGGAGCGACGAAGAGAGGCTCACAGTTCATCAATTCTACAGTGACCGGTTATGACCAGGCAGTACAGACCTTCGCAGAAGGCAAGGCAGTTTTTATCAAAAACGGAAACTGGATCTACAGCAACGTTGCTGACATTGCACCGGAAGTTGCAGACCGTCTGATCATGCTTCCGATGAAACTGAACTTCTCTGATGATGACATCCATGTAGACGGACTGACTGTAGATCAGATGAACCGCTCTGTTCCGGAGTTCGTATCTCAGTATTACATCATCAACAAGAAAGCCACCGAGCAGGAAAAGAAAGATGCAGAAGACTTCCTCCTCTGGCTGAATACCTCAGAGACAGGTCAGGATTATATTGTGAACAAATTTGCATTTGTACCATTCAATGCAGACGAAGATACAACACTGGAAAACCCGCTGTCCAATGACCTGATCACTTACAAACGTGACAATGATCTTCTTGCCAACCCGTTTGATGCGGCACCATCCTCCTGGGGTCTGGAAAGCTACGGCAAGTACATCATGGAAGACCTGTTTACAGATCCGGATCCATGGTCAGAAGACGAATTAAACGACATTGCGGATGAATGTATCTCATACTGGAAATCCGGCATGGACGAATGGTAAGGAAGGGAGAGAAACATGGAGAAATATTATAAGAAATGGTTCAAGATACTGAATATTCCGGCGATCATCCTGTTCGTCGTAGTTATCCTGGTTCCATTTATCATGGGTGTGGCATATTCCTTTACAGCCTGGAGAGGTTCCTACTTCAAAGGTTCCGAACACTGGTACGGTGCACTGGTTGGTTTCAAAAACTACATCAAAGTGTTCCATTCACAGAAGTTTATCACTTCTTTTATCTACACCATTAAATTTACAGTCGTAGCTGTTGTGATCAAAAATATCGTAAGCCTTGGCATGGCACTGATGGTAAGAAAAGTCGGCAAAGGCAAAGGATTTTTCCGTACTGTATTTTTCTTCCCAAACCTCCTTGGAGGACTTGCAATGGGCTTTATCTGGAGCTTTATCTTCCAGAATGTATATTCCCTGATGCTGTTTGGTGAGGAGTCCCCGATCCATATCCCGTTCCTGTGTGACATGCTCCAGGACCCGAACAAAGCAGTTTTTGCCATGGCGATCATGGCAACCTGGCAGACAGCCGGATATCTGATGCTGATCTATCTGAATGGTCTTAACAACATTCCGGAAGATCTCTATGAAGCAGCTTCTATCGACGGTGCGACCGCATGGCAGAAATTCCGCCACATCACAGTTCCGATGCTGATGCCGGCATTTACGATCGTATTTTTCCTGACACTTTCCAGCAGCTTCAAGATGCTGGACGAGAACCTTGCCCTCACAGGCGGAGATTTCGGAACCAGAATGCTTTCTCTGCAGATTCTTCTGACAACCAGAGAAAACACACCTCCGAACTACGGTATGGCACAGGCACAGGCGGTTATCTTCTTCATCCTGATCGCTACCGTGTCCATCATTCAGGTTATTGTTACTAAGAGAAAGGAGATCGAAGCCTAATGACTGCAAACAAAAGAATAAAACAGGGCGTAATGTATGTAGTTCTGATCCTTCTGAGCATTTATACTTTATTCCCGATCTACTTTCTGATCGTAAACTCTTTCAAGAGCCAGAAAGAAATCGTCGGATCTCCGATCTCCCTTCCGTCTTCTTTTGACTTCTCTTATCTCAAGAATGCGGCAGCACAGATCAAACTCGGAGAATCTGTAGTAAATACACTCATCATCACTGTGGCTGCAGTAGCACTGATCGTTGTGATCTCTTCCCTCACTGCATGGATGATGGTAAGAAACAAGACAAAAGCAAGCAACTTCCTGTTCCTCTGCTTTACAGCAGCAATGCTGATCCCGTTCCAGTCCGTTATGTATCCGCTGGTAAACCTGATGGAAGCACTTGGACTTAAGAATACCTTCGGTCTGATCCTGATGTATGGCGGATTTGGACTCAGTATGACGGTTTTCCTGTATCACGGATTTTTTAAGAGCGTTCCGCTTTCTCTGGAAGAGGCAGCCGTGATCGATGGTGCAAATATCTTCCAGCTGTTTTTCAATGTCGTATTCCCGCTGGTAAAACCGATCACAGCGACTGTTGTGATCACCAATGCCATGTGGATCTGGAATGACTACCTTCTTCCGTTCCTGATCATCGGAAACAACGACAGCAAGACACTGACCTTAAGTCTTTATTATGCAAAAAGCCTTTCCGGACAGTACGGAAATCCATGGGAACTCATCTTCCCTGCAGTATTGATCTGCGTCATTCCAATCCTGATCGTGTTCATCTTCCTTCAGAAAAACATTATCGAAGGAATCGCGGCAGGTGCAGTAAAGGGGTAACTTATGAAAAGAATATGGTGGAAAGAAGCAGTAGGATATCAGATCTATCCAAAAAGCTTCAAGGATACAAATGGTGATGGAATCGGAGACTTAAAAGGAATTCTGGAAAAACTCCCTTACCTGAAAGAACTGGGAATTGATTTTATCTGGATCTGCCCTTTCTATCCGTCACCAATGAAAGACAATGGATACGATGTCGCTGACTATTATGGGATCGACCCGTGCTTCGGAACGATGGAAGATATGGATCTTCTTCTCAAAAAAGCAGGAGAACTTGGCATCCGTGTCATCATTGACATGGTGCTGAACCATACTTCCGACCAACATGCATGGTTCCAGGAAGCACTGAAAGATCCGAACTCAGAATACAGAGATTATTATATGTTTGTCCAGTCCAAAGAACGTCCTTCCAACACACGAAGCTGCTTCGGCGGTTCCGTGTGGGAGAAGGCGGGAGAAGACTGTTGGTACTATCACACCTTTGACAAGAGCCAGCCGGATCTCAACTGGGAAAGCCAAAAACTTCGAGAAGAACTCTACAACGTCCTGAATTACTGGATGGAAAAAGGCGTCAGTGGATTCCGTTTTGATGCGATCACTTATATCAAAAAAGTAAATTCTCTGATGTCCCATGAACCGGACAACACAGACGGTCTGATCAGCGTGGAGACAACTGGGCAGAATCAGGAAGGAATCCGAGAATTCCTTCAGGAAATGAATCATAAATGTCTCAGAGATCCGGAGATCATGACCGTTGCGGAGGCACCGGGAGTCCCATATGAAAACCTGTCCGAGTTTATCGGAGAAGACGGATATTTTTCTATGGTATTTGATTTCAGTTATGCAGACATTGACCTCCTTCCGGGTTCCAACTGGTACAACCAGGCTCCGTGGACTTTTGGAGATCTCAAGAAACTTCTATTCAGAAGCCAGTGCAGTGTGCAGACACAGGGATGGGGTGCCATCTATCTGGAAAACCATGACCAGTCCCGTTCCTTCAACAAATATTTCCGCGAAAAAGCAGCAACCAGGGACGATCTGCATTTAAGATTCCTTCAGGGAAGTGCCCTTGCAACCCTTCTGATGGGACTTCGTGGAACCGTATTTGTATACCAGGGAGAAGAACTTGGTTCAGAGAACGGTAAGTTCAACAGCATCGAAGAATACGATGACCTGAACACCAAGGATCAGTACAGAAGAGCTCTTTGTGCAGGGTATGACGAAGCGCAGTCCCTGAAATTCGTCAACGACAGAAGTCGTGACAACAGCAGAATGCCGTTCCCGTGGACTGCAGAAGCAAACGGCGGTTTTACTTCCGGTATGCCATGGCTGAAATGCAATGACGACTACGCAGCCATTTGTGCAAAGAAGCAGGAACAGGACAAAGATTCCCTCCTGCATTACTACAGAAATCTGATTCGGATCCGCAAAGACGAGGCAAACCGTGAATCCCTGATCTACGGCGAGGTCCGTGAGATCCAGAATGCTTTGGAGTCTGTGATCGCCTTTGAGCGTATCGCAGAAAACGGTGAAAAGATCCAGATCTGGATCAATATGTCTGATGAAACCCAGCAGGCAGACATCGCAGAGGGCGAGATCCTCTGCAATAACTACAGCGAAACCAGCCAGAAATCCCTGAATCCTTACCAGGCAGTCATGGTACGCTGCAGATAAAATTATATGATAGATATACAGAAAAGGCAGATTATGTCGATTCCTCTGGAATTGATGTGATCTGCCTTTTTTGCCTGACGTATTAGGGGATGTTGGTGGTTACTATTCACAGGTAGTATCCCGCGAGGCGTTTTGCCATGAATATGGCAAAATCCCGAGACATACAGGGCAAAATGCCATCACCGAAGGTGATTTGGAATGCATTTTGACCAAGTTACTGTGAACGGAGTGAACAGTAACTGTTGGTGTTTTATCCATTAATTGGAAAAAGTATAACGGTTGAAATGTTATTGGGATAATGATATTATACATATGTAAACTAATAGTGCACAAATGTTAAAGGAAGAGAATGAAAAATAAAAAGAAAAGACCAAATAAATTCAGAATTCGACTGTTTATAATTTTTTGGATTGCCCTGGTTATTCCCTGTATGTTGATTTCCTATATTCTATATCAGAATTCACAGGAAAAATCAAAACAGTCCATGGCAGAAGATATTCAGCATACGCTGACAGAAAACATGGCATCTGTAGAAGGAAAACTGGATGCAGTTTCTGATGCGGGTGTATCGTTAAAATTTGCAATGGAACAGAACAATGTGGTGATGATTCCTGACCTGAAATGCAGGGATATTGATATTTACTCTCTGGTGCAGAAAACTTTTTCTACCTATACTTCTCTGCTGGATGAGACATATAATGTCGGCGGATTTTCTGGATTTTATCTTTATTACCCATATCGGCAGCTGCTGTTGGTATCTGATGCTACTTTTTTTCCAAATGTTCTGTCAAATACGATGGACTGTTATCTGGCAGAAGTGGGTAAATGGGGAATTGCGACACCCTATCAGAACATTATCTGCAATCCGACATTGGGAAAATATTTTAATGATTATGATCTGGTGCGAAATTATGAAATTCGTGACGAAGAAGGCAACGAACTATATCTGACTGCCTGCGTGGATGAGCGTTATATCAACAGGCTTTTGTCTGCAAATTTTCAGATTCAGCCGACCTGGCTTGCAATTCTGGATCCTTATGGAAATATAGTAAGTACCAAAGAACAGCAGGATTTCAAAAAAGTCAAAGATCCCTATACAGATATCATAAACTATATCACATTAAAAGAAGATGAACAGATCGGAGAACTGAGAATTGATGGAAGAAATTACATATTAAACTGGAACTATTCTGCAGCAAATAACTGGTATTATGTGAGTGTGACAGATGCAGGAAAGATTCTGTCAGAAAATGGTTTTCCAGATGAAATCAAAGTTTTTGCATTTGTATTTCTGACAGCAGTGGCCTTTGGTGCAGCCTGGACTGTAAATGCAATGATAGAAAAGAGAAATGAGAGAATGCTGTCGGTTCTTCATGATATCGAAAAACAGGTTTCGGAGAATAAAGTTCCGGATGTACTGCAAAAACCGGAACAAGGACGACAGGCAGATGAATATATGGAAGTCAGTGACGAATTTTACAGGATGACAGAACGTGTATGTAATGTAGCGAGGGCAGCTCTTAAACAGAAGGACAAAGTTACAATGACAACGATCCAGATGCTTCAGACAGAACTGGATCCGCATATGCTGTACAATTCACTGGAATCTGCGTACAGCATTGCAAAAATCAACAAGCAGGAAGAAATTGCACAGCTTGTTATGGCATTATCAAAATTTTTCCGGATCGCAGTATCAGGAGGAAAGCGGATCGTAACCTTCAGAGAAGCGTTTGAACTGTCAAAGCAGTATATCATAGTACAGAATGTGCGGGTCAATAATAAGATCACATTTGTGTATGATATCGATCCGGAAGTGGAAGAACTGGCGGTTCCGAAGTTCCTTCTGCAGCCATTGGTGGAGAATGCGGTAATTCATGGATTTCGAAATAAGAGTGACAAATGGAAGATAGAAATAACTGCTTTAAAAGAAAAAGACTGTGTACAGATTACCGTAAAAGATGATGGAATTGGGATGAGTGAAATGGAGCTGGAAAAACTGAACGAAAAGATATGTGATAATACTTTTGAGAATTCTATGGGAAACAAAGGATATGCACTCAGAAATCTGAATTATCAGATCCAGCTTCAATATGGGGAACGTTCCGGGCTTACGATCCGAAGTACTTATGGAGAGGGAACCACAGCAGTAATCAGACTGGAAAATATTTCTGAAGTGGAGAAAGGAGTTGTGTGATATTGCGGCTGTTAATTGCAGAAGATGAACTATGGTTACGAAAAAGGCTGGTATCGACAATCGACTGGTCATCATATGGGATTTCAGAAGTTTATGAGGCAGAAGATGGAGGCGAAGCACTGGAAATCGCACTGAAAGAAAAACCGGATATTGTGATTACAGATATCAGAATGCCGGAACTGTCTGGAATTGATCTTATGAAAAAATTAAATGAAAACTCCATATTTTCCAAAATGATCGTAGTAAGTGGGTATGATGATTTTGAATATGCACAGGGAGCACTCCGCATGGGTGCAATAAACTATCTTCTGAAACCGGTGGATGAAGAAGAACTGCTGGATAGCGTCAAACGCTGTGTGGAAGAACTGAAAAAAGAAAAAAATAAAGAAACAGTGTTTGATAAACAGTCAGCGGCATCTGAAATGCTGATGGAACATATTTATGAAGATCTGATTTTTGAAACTTCAGAAAAACGAACAGAAGAACTTCTGCAAAAATTAAGCAGGAAAGAAATAGGTTTTCCATTTCAGTCGGCAGCAGTTGTGAATATGCAGGTCAGAGAGCATACCTTTTTTGTGAATGATAAAGTGAAATCAGATATGTGGTCTGTGTACCAGTGGCTCAGACGAAATCTTCAGGAAGACTGCTATGAATGTCAGTATCTTTATATGAGAGGAAGCCAGATCGTACTGCTTTTATTCGGGGATGATCCGGAAGCGAAGTTCATGGAGCGGGTAGAAAACTGGGTTCAGCTGATTCTTGAGGCATTGCAGAAGGAACTGAATATATCACTGTTTATGGCAGCAGGAGATGTGACTGATGATTTTTCCGGAATCCACAGATCTTATGAAATGGCACAGAAGAAGATTAAAGAGAAACGTGCCGAAGAAAAAAGAATCCTGGCACTTCGTAATCAGGAGACAGAGCAGGAACTGAATACCAGATTTGATGATGTTTATGGAGAATATGATTTTAAATTGCTGATTAAAGAAATCCGTAATGGAGATTCAGAAAAAGCACAGACAGAACTTCAGGCGATTCTGCAAAGTTCCTCCAGACGTCTGCAGAGTGCAGATATGATGAAACTGCAGTTGTTTTATATGAATTTTATTAACAGGATTGCAGGAGCATGTCTTCCGGAGTGCGAGGCGTATGCAGATGAACTGGCGATGCAGTGCATGACTGTCATGCGGGAGCTGATTTATATTGGAAGCGATACGATTGTAACGGAAATGTGGGACTGCCTCAGAAAATTTGTCGAAAAACTTGTAGAAGTCTATCAGGAAAACAACGGGAAAAGAAAGCACTGGATGATTGATCAGGTTCTGCAGTATGTAGAAGAAAATTACAATACAGCATTGTCCACCAGGGATATTGCCGGCCGCTTTTTTATGAATACTTCGTATTTCAGCAAACTTTTTCACGAACAGATGGGATGCACTTTTTCAAATTATCTGATCAATGTAAGGGTAGAAAAAGCAAAAATGATGCTGACTCAGACAAATATGAAGCTGTACGATATTGCTGAGGCGGTAGGGTACACGAATGTACAGTATTTTTCGACCATATTTAAGGAAAAAGAAGGACTGACACCATCTGCATTCCGGCAGATGCGTTCTGCGGTAAAAGATGAATACACAGGAAAGTGATAAGAATGGAAAAAAGAAAGAAAATAGGGCTTCTGCTTTTGGCTGTCATTGGTATTACTGTCGCTTTGATCTGGGGAGTCCGGATACAGGAGATGAAAAACGAAAATACAGAAAATTTGGCAGATGAAGAGAAAAATGATGATTTAAAAGGGACGACAATTGCATCTGTAATTCTTCTGGAAGATCAGACCGAAAAAGTAATGCAGACTGCCATGCGCGTTACAGCAGAAAAATATGGGGCAACCGTCATTGAAGGGCAGAGCGGTGGAGAACTGGAAAGGGAAACACGACTGCTCAGTGACTATATGGAGCAGGAAGTGGATGCAATCTGCATTTATCCGGTCAGTCCGACGGGATCGCTTGCAGGTCTGGAAAATGCGGCAAAACAGGGAATTGACATTTATTCTGTGGATCTGAGCATGGAAAGTAAATGGCTGACAGGATATTGCGAAGCGAACCAGTACAATATCGGACAGATGGTTGGAAAAGAATGTGCAGAGTATATCCGGGAAAATTTTCCGGACAGGAAGCCAAAAACTGCAATCATCCAGTTCAGTGCACTGCTTCCGGATACCAGTAAAAGCCGGACGAGAGGATTTTTGTCCATGACACAGAGTCTGATTGATGTTATTCAGGATGTGGATGCCTGGGATGCAAGTACATCGACACCAATTGTCAAAGAAGTGCTGGATGCCAATCCGGATCTGGATATGATCTTCTGCGCGAACGAAGGCGGTACAGTCGGAGCCGTTATGGCGGTGCAGAATGCGGGACTGAAGATTCCGGTGTTTGGAATTGATATTACGGAGCAGCTGGTGAACATGATGCTGGATGATGATAATATCCTGCAGGCACTTGGTGGTCAGGATCCGGTACAGCTTGGGGAACGTTCCATGGAAAATCTGTGCAGATATCTGATGGGAAAGGATTATGAATCTGAAATTGTAATTCCGGGAATTCTTCTGTCGAGAAGCCGTCCGGGAGAAGCAAGAGACTATATCGAAACGATGAGACAGATTCTGGAACAGGGCAAAAAATAACCAGAAAACAGATAAAAAAGACAATAAAATAAAACAAATTTAACAATGAACAGTAATGCGATACGGTGAAAATCACCAAAAACATTACTGTTTTTTTGCTTTATAAAAACAAAAATGACAAACAAAAACCAAAAGTGGAAGATAGATTAAAGTGGTCAGCCTGCTATAATTTGATTAACAAAAACGAAACGGAAAACAACATGAGCAACAGAAGAAAAGTGAAATGTATGGGGTGTGAGTATGGAAACTATTTTGGAAATGAAAAATATTTCTAAACACTTTTCCGGTGTAAAAGCTCTGGATAAGATCCAGTTTGATCTGAGAAAAGGAGAAATCCATTCACTTCTCGGAGAAAATGGAGCCGGAAAGTCAACCATGATAAAAATTCTTGCGGGAATTCATACACCGACAGAAGGACAGATTTTTATCAATGGAAAAGAAGTAAAAATTGAAAAAGTAAGTGATGCAAAAGAACTTGGAATTTCAGTTATTCATCAGGAACTGAGTCTTGTTCCATATATGACAGTTGCAGAGAATATTTATCTCGGCAGGATGCCATCCAAAAAGAGTGGATTTGTAGATGACAGGAAACTGGAAGCAGATGCTTATAAAGTTCTGGAAAGACTGGGCGTTCAGGATGTGATCCACGTAAATGATTATCCGGCAAATCTGACAGTAGCACAGCAGCAGATGGTAGAGATCGCAAGAGCACTCTCGGTTGACAGCAAGATCCTGATCATGGATGAGCCGACAGCATCTCTTACCGAGCGTGAGACAGTACAGCTTCTTGAATTTGTTCAGATGCTTAAGAATCAGGGAGTTGCAATCATTTATATTTCACATCGTATGGATGAAGTATTCCAGATCTCAGACAGGATTACGGTGTTCCGTGATGGACAGTACATAGCAACCAGGAATATTGGGGAGGTAACTTACGATGATGTGATCCGTCTCATGGTTGGACGTGAAATGAAAGATGTTTATCCGGAAGTAAACCTGACAAAAGGCAAAGAACTTCTGAGAGTGGAACATCTGGATGATGGGAAATTTCTCAAAGATATTTCATTTGAACTGCATCAGGGTGAAATCCTTGGCTTCTACGGTTTGGTGGGAAGCGGCAGAACAGAGATTATGAGGTATTTGTTCGGTGTGGATAAAGGAGCTGCTTACAACGCATGGCTGGAGGGCAGAGAGTTTAAAGTATCAAATCCAAAGGAAGCAATTGAAGCAGGTATTATTCTGGCACCTGAGAGCAGAAAAGAACAGGGTCTGGTTCTCATACAGGATATTCGGTTTAATACAGTTCTGGCGATTCTGGACAAACTGATCCACGGAGTAAAAACAGACAAAAAGCAGGAAACAGAGATCGTAGAAAAATATATGAAAAAAATGCGGACAAAAGCAACTTCTGCAGCGCACATTACAGGGCAGTTATCCGGTGGAAATCAGCAGAAGGTTGTTCTTGCAAAATGCCTGGCTACCAACCCGAAGATTCTGATTCTGGATGAACCGACAAGGGGAATTGATGTAGGGGCAAAATTTGAGATCTATAAAATGATCACAGAGCTGGCAGAAGAAGGGGTAGGAATTATTTTCATATCATCAGAACTTCCGGAGATCCTGAATCTTTCAACAAGAGTGATTACAATGCATGAAGGACAGAAGACAGGTGAACTGGCAAGAGAAGAACTGTCAGAAGAACTGGTATTAAAATATGCAACAGGAGGTGCCAACAAATGACAACAAAGAAGGAAAAAATCTCCGGAGGCGTTCCAAAAAATCCGGTTATGAAGTATTTATACCTGAATAAAGGCATTCTGGCAGGAGCACTGGGAATCTTTCTCGTATTTGGATTTCTGACAGAATTTAAATTCTGGGGAAGAGCAAATGTTATCAATATTTTAAGAATCACCAGTCTTGACAGTATTGCAGCATTTGGTGTAACGCTCATCATTATCACAGGTGGTATCGACCTTTCTGTTGGTGCTCTGATGGCATGTGCAAGTACCTATTGTGCACTCCTGATCTCCAATGGTTTGCATCCAGCAGGTGCACTTCTGGTAGGTGTTCTGATCGCAACTGTGTTTGGTGCAATAAACGGTGGAATCGTTGCAAATACAAAAATTCCACCATTTATTGTAACTCTTGGAACCATGAACATTGGACGAGGAATTGCCTACACCTGTTCTGCAGGTACACCGATTCGTATTTCCGGTGATTTCGGAGAAATCGGAAACGGATATTTAATGAATACGATTCCATATCCGATTATCTATACAGCTGTTATTCTGGCAATCACTTATGTTCTGCTCAATAAGACAAAGTTTGGCCGTGAAGTATATGCAATCGGCGGAAATGCAGAAGCTGCCAGATTCTCAGGAATCAACAGCAAAAAAGTTATCTGGATCGTATATACATTTGCTGGATTTTTGTATGGTATCTATGGTGTTATCTCCTGTTCCAGACTGTACAGTGGACAGCCGACACTTGGACAGGGCTCAGAGCTTACTGCAATTGCAGCTGCAGTTGTAGGTGGAACCAGTATGAGTGGTGGTGTTGGAAGAATCGGAGCCACTTTTATCGGCGCACTGATCATGGATCTTTTAAGCAGTGGACTGAATTTCATGAACGTGCCGTTCTACTGGCAGTATGTGTGTCAGGGCGTTGTAGTTCTCGGGGCAGTATTCGTTGATCTTCAGATAAAGAAAAAATAAAAAATTAATATAAAAAACAAACAAGGGAGGATTCAAGGATGAAAAAAAGGTTAGTAGCAGTTTTAATGACAGCAGCAATGGTATGCAGTATGGGAAGTGTGTCCGCAGTATCAGTATTTGCAGAAGAAGAGACCGCAGAAGCCGCAGGGGATGAAGATGTGGTTTATGTAGACCCTCTTGAAGCGGAAGATGGACTGCCGTTTGCTGCTACCGAACTGAGCAAAGGCAAAACAATCGGTGTTTCTGTACAGACACATGCAAATGCATTTTTCCTCGCAGAGATCGACGGTGTTAAAGCTACACTGGAAAAAGGCGGTATTGATGCAGAAGTGATTGCACCTGACCCGGCAAATGATATCAACACACAGGTAGAGGATATCACACAGATGGTTGCCAGAGGCGTAGATGTTATTTTTGTAGATGCTCTTGACAAAGATGGAATCAAACCTGCACTGCAGGAAGCAGAGAGAGCTTCCATTCCTGTAATTGCGATTGATTCCAACGTAGAAGATAAAGATCTGATCGCATCTATTGTAGAATCTGATAATGTGGCAATGGGAAAAATGGCAGCGCAGACACTTTGTGATTCCATTGACGGCGAAGGTGAGATCGTAGTTATCAACTGGTCAACACTTCAGGCAGTACGTGAGCGTGTAGAAGGTCTTAAGTCAGTGATCGAGGAGTCTTATCCGAATGTAGAGATCGTAGCAGACCAGGATGCTTTTGGTGTAGTAGAAGATGCACAGAGTATTATGGAATCCTTCCTTCAGACTTATCCGGATGTAAAGGGAGTTTTTGCAATCAACTCTCCGACAGCACAGGGTGCAGCGGCAGCAATCAAGGCAGCAGGTCTGGAAGGCAAGATTTCTGTAGTAGATATCGATGGTGCACAGAATGATATCGATATGATCAAAGAAGGACAGATCCTCTGCTCACCGGTACAGTTCCCGAAGACGATCGCAAACAAAGCAATGGAATGTGCAGAACTTATCTGGGCAGGAAAAGAAGATGAGGTTGCAAAACATTACTATGTAAGCGGCGACAACATCACAGAAGAAAATCTCGACCAGTATGACGGAAATACATACTAAAGGAAATCCTGCATTAATTAAATATAGTTTCAGGTAAAAGAGAAAAGCACTGCAGGATAACGAGAGAATGTTATTATGTGGTGCTTTTCTGAATAAGGGGTGCTGAAAGATATGGCAGTAAAAACAAAATGGGCGATTATCGGGACAGGATATATCGCGAATCAGTTTGTATCCGGGATGCGTGCAGTGGAGGATGCGATTCTGGAAGCTGTTGTTTCCAGAAGTGAAAATTCAGGCAAAAAATTTGCACAGAAATATGGTTGTGAAAAAGTCTACACAGATCTGAAAACAATGCTGGATACAGAAAAAATCGATATCGTATATCTGGCAATTCCGAATTCCTGTCATTTTGAATATATTATGGAGATTCTGGAAAGAGGAATCCCTGTACTGAGCGAAAAACCAATGGTTGATAATGGAAAGCAGCTTACGCAGGTTTTGAACAAAGCAAAAGAAAAGAATACATTCCTGATGGAAGGCATGTGGACGAGATGTTTTCCGGCAGTCATACAGACAAGAAACTGGATCAAAGAAGGACGGATCGGAAAGCCACTGACAGTCCGTGCCGGCTTTGATATCAAACCGGATATTGATGACTGGCAGCCCTGGAAAGCCGGAATCAAATATGCAGCAGGTGCACTTCGGGATGTTGGAATTTATTCTCTTGGAATGGCGTATCTGGTATTCCCGGAAGGCCCACAGAAGATTTATTCCAATATGAAATCAAACGGAGAGGTAGATGAATGTTTCCAAATGCTTCTCACGTATTCAGAAGGCAGAGCAGCAATACTGAGCGGAGCATTTAATCAGATAGGAAATGCAGAAGTGGAGATCGTAGGAGAGGAAGGCAGGATCCTGATAGGACCGGAATTCTGGCATCCGACCACGGCAAAGCTGATTTTAAACAATGGAAAAAAAGAATGTTTCAGTGAGGAGTACTGTGAAACAGGATTTCAGTATGAAATACAGGAAGTTATGAAATGTCTGGAACAGGGAAAGAAGGAGTGTCCGCATTTCACCTGGAAAGAGTCGATCGCAATTGGAGAACTGATAGAAAAGACCCGAAAAGAATGGGGAATCCTTTATGCATCAGACTGACGCACAAATTCAGAAAGGGCAGATTGAGTATGAAAGAAATATTATTAATGGCGGTTGACCTTGGTACAAGCTTTATCAAAGCAGGGGTTTACAATACAGAAAGTCAGTGCATTGCAATTGAGATGGAACCTGTGAAAGACTACCGTCCAAAGCCGGGAGTTTTTATTCAGAAAGGAGAAGAACTTCTTGCATCGGTAATTGCGTGCATGAAAAAAGTCGGAGAAAAAATCGGTGACAGAAAGAAGAATATCGCAGCGATTTCTTTTACCGGACAGATGTCAGGATTCATGGGAGTTGATAAAGACTGGAATGATATCACAACCTGGTCCTGTTCCCTGGACAGCCGTTATATGCCATATGCAGAGCGGCAGATGAAAGAATTAAAAGATGAGTTCCTGAGAGTCGGAGGAACCAACTTTCCACAGATGGCACCAAAGGTAGAATGGTTCCGCAGCGAATATCCGAAAGAAAGCGAAAAGATTGCGAAGTATCTGATGATCAGTGGCTATGTAATCGGAAAACTGGGCGATATCTCTACAGAAGATGCAGTAATGGACAGATCGTTTACAGAGTGGACAGGACTTGCAGATGTGCAGAACGACCGTTGGTCAGATGAAATCTGTGATGCGATCCATCTGGACCAGAAATATCTTCCGAGAATCGTAAATTCAAATCATATCTGTGCACATCTGAACAAAAAAATGGCAGCAGAGTTAGGGTTTACAGAGGGAATTCCGCTGGTTTCCGGTGCAGGTGACAAAGTAGCAGGATGCCTGGGGGCAGGAATTGTGGACTATGGTGATACGATTTTTGAAGCTTCATCTTACGGCGAAGTCAGCACCTGTGTACCGGAATATCGACCGGATATGGAAGAACGCAGACTGGATGTTCTGCCATCGGCGATTCCAGGTGACTTCTATGCGACACACTTTGTTGCAGGTTCAGGAATTACACTGGACTGGTTTATGAACACTTTTGTGAAACACGAAGGAATCACTTCCAAAGAGATGTTTGCACAGATGGAAGAAGAAATGAAAAACATCCCGCCTGGATGTGACGGACTGATGGCGATCGGACTCCTTGGAGGAAATTCCATGCCATCTGATGGTGCACTTCGTGGAATGTGGATGGGATATGACTGGAGCCACAGCAAAGCGCATTTTTACAAAGCTCTGATTGAAAGCTTTACTTATGATTTTACGTTATGTATGAACAGCATTGAGAGACTGTATCCGGAATATACGATTGATCTGGTCAAAATTATAGGAGGCGGTGCAAAATCACCGGTCTGGACGCAGCTCAGTGCAGATATCCAGAACAAAAAGTATACGACCATCAACAGAGATGACGTGGCAATGTGGGGCGTATCCATTCTCGCCGGAAATGCAATTGGTGTATTTGGAGATCTTAAAGAAACCGCAAAGAAATTTGTAAGCAGCAAGACAATCTACACACCAGATCCGGAGAATGGAAAACGGTATTATAAATACATGAGTCTGTATAAGAAATATGTGACAGAGCTGCATGATTTCTATAAGAGGATCCAGGATCTTGCGAATGAATAAAGGCTGACAGGAGGAACGGAGAAATGAGTTTGACAAAATCACAGGTAGAATCTATTGTACGGAATACAATTACAGAATATGTATCAGAAACAACTGTTTCCGGCAAAATGAAAGCATATGTGATGAATGAAGAAAGAAAAATGGTGATCAAAGAGATGCCGGAACCAGTTCCGAAAGCAGATAACATGATTGTAAAAATTAATTATGCATCTATCTGCGGAACCGATTTCAGAACTTTTATGAAAGGCAATGCCAAAATTACCCCACCGAGGATCATGGGACATGAATCGGCAGGAGTTGTAATACATGTCGGTGCGTATGCAGAAGGAAAAGGATTCAAAAAAGGAGACCGTGTAACGGTAGCACCGGCAGTAGGATGCGGCAAATGCTGGTCCTGCCAGACCGGTCACACCAATATGTGCGATTCTCTTAAGACATTTGGTTTCCAGTATGAAGGTGCTTTTGCAGAAAAAATGGAAATTCCGAAGCACGTTATTGATATGGGAAATGTGATCAAAATTCCGGACAGTGTTTCTGATATGTCAGCAGCACTTTCTGAACCGGCAGCATGTGCATTTAACGCACAGACCTATCTGAATATTCAGCCAGATGATTATGTAGTCATCTATGGAAGTGGATACATTGGCTGTATTCATGCAGAACTTGCCCGTCTTGCAGGTGCATCCAAGATTATCATGGTAGAAATTGCAAAACCAAGAATTGAGATTGCAAAGAAAATGATTCCGGACATTATCGTAATCAATCCGAAGGAGCAGGACACTGTAGAGGAAGTGAAACGAATCACGAACGGAAGAGGCGCAAATGTTGTAATCACAGCACTTTCTGTTCCGAGTGCCCACACAGAAGCACAGATCATCGCAGCCAAGAGAGGACGAATCAGCCTGTTCGGTGGAATTGCAGGCGACGGAAAAGGATATCTGGACAGTAATCTGATTCATTACAAAGAACTTTCCATTCATGGTGTTCATGCAACTACCGCAGGAATGATGAAAGAAATCATCAGATATGTGGAAGAGGGGAAACTGAACCTGGAAAAATATGTAACAGATGTCTATGATCTGAAGGATATTTCAGAAGGCTTCCTGGCAATCAGAGACAGAAACGCAATGAAAGTACTGGTTCACCCATAATCTTCCGATAAATATTGACTTTTTTAAAGCAATATGATACTCTGAATCAAGAACGAAAGTTACTTAATGCGTATCATTTGTTCATAGAAAGGCTTAGGATGAATGGAGGAAGTCAATATGAACTACAAAGAATTGTACCAGCCTGCACATACCATCATTGGTAAGGGCTGCATTCAGGAGATACCAAGATATATCGATACCATAGCCGGAAATAAGGCGCTGGTCGTTACGGATGAGGGATTGTATAAGATTGGTACAGTGAAGAAGGTAACAGATGTTTTGGATCGTGCCGGTAAACCGTATGCGCTGTATACCGGAGTTAAGCCAAACCCGACCGTATCCCTGGTCAATGAGGCGAAGGCAGTTTACGACAGAGAGGGATGCGACTACTTGATCGGAATCGGAGGCGGTTCCCCGCTGGATGTATCTAAAGCAATCAGTATCCTGGCAAAAAACGGCGGTAATATCGAAGATTACAATGGACTTGACAAATCAAAGAAATCCGGTGTTCCGCTGATCGCGATCAATACAACAGCCGGAACAGGATCAGAAGTTACCAGAGCATATGTAGTAACAGATGAAGTTCGTAAAGTAAAGATGCTGATGGTCGATGCACACTGCCTTTCCTATCTGGCACTGAACGACCCGGCACTGATGGTGGATATGCCGGCACCCCTTACCGCAGCTACCGGAATGGATGCTCTGACCCATGCGATCGAAGCCTATGTTGCGAAGTCGCATTTTCCGTTTACTGACGGTCTGGCACTTGAAGCAATCGGACTGGTAGCCAAATCCCTGCAGAAAGCCTGCGAAAATGGACGCGACATGGATGCAAGAACAGATATGTGCTGGGCAGAATATATGGCAGGGCTTGCTTTTTCCAATGCAGGACTTGGCATGGTACATGCGATGGCTCATCAGCTTGGTGGATTTTATAATACACCGCATGGAGTTGCAAACGCGATCCTCCTTACACACGTAATGAAATTCAATCTCCCTTCCTGTAAGGAACGCTATGCAGATATTGCACGTGCACTCAAGATCAATACAGCACATATGACACCAGATCAGGCAGCAAATGCAGCAATCACCTATATTGAACAGCTTGCAGAAAGAATACATATCCCGAAATTATCAGAGACTGCATTCAAACCGTCGGATGTGCTGACACTTTCTCTTCATGCACTCGAAGATACCGGAATGCCGGAGAATCCAAGAGAAGCAACCCTTGTAGATGTACAGAAAGTGTTCATGGACGCATACTACGCAAAATAAATAAAAAAGACAAACAGGAAATGCCCCCTGCATTCAGTTTGAAATGCAGAGGGCATTTTGCTGTTTGATACATATCGAAAAGACAACTAAAGGGAACTGGCAGTCTATACAGCATCGGCACAGAGCTGCTCATCCTTGCTGAGAACCCACTGTGCAGTCTCTTCATTTGTGATCAGGACATTGACGATCTTACCCTTAAGTGCACCGAGGATACAGTCTACTTTGCTGAGACCCTGGGCAACACCGATCCGGTATTTCTTATTTCGGATATCCTCAAGCGGGACAGCGGCTGTGCGCTGATCCAGTTCCTGATCGCAGATATTTCCGTTAATATCAATGAGATGTGTACAGATATCGCCGACTGCACCTCTGGCAGAAAGTTCATCCATCTTGTCCTGGCTGATGTAGCCGGTATGTACAAGTGCACTCTTAGGTCCGAAAGAACCCATAGTCACGAGTGCGATGTTGGCATCACGCCCATACTGGAAAACTTTGCCCATGTTGTGATCCTCCTCCAGAAGATCACGCATTTTCCTGGAATCGAGAACTGCCGGCATCGGAAGGATAAAAGAAGAACTTCCGAGAGCGGTAGAAAAATTCTGGGCGATCTCTGTTGCAAAAACGTTCTTGTTCAGATTGCTGACACCACCGCAGAGCTGGACATTGATGATATCACGAAGATCATCTCTGCGGATCAGTGCCTTGGAACATTCGTAAACAGTGGCACCCCAGGAAAGGCCAATGATATCACCATCCTGAAGAATGGTATCAAGATACCTGGCTGCTTCCAGTCCAAGCCGGGAAAGGGATGCAATTCCCTCGGACATCGGAACGATCCGGACTTTCTCCAGACCGAAATGCTCACGAAGATTTTTCTCCAGAGGAGTTTCGATGCTTAAGGGGTCTATTACCTGAACCTTGACAATACCATTCGATTTGGACTCGTTCAGGAGTTTGGAAATATATGGACGGGAAAGTCCAAGTTTCTTCGCGATCATTTCCTGACTGTAATCATTCTCGTAATAAAGTTTAGCCACTTTAACAAGCAGCTCAATTCGTTTGTAATCTGGCATAAGCTGTGTTCTCTTTCTTTTTCATAATATTTTCGATAGTTCTACTTACTGCGAGTATAACACAAATTGTTCTGTATCGCAATAAGGCTTTTGTCAATTTATTGTCAAAATATTCGCTAAAAAGAAAACTATTGGCTGAAATGACGAACGAAAATGCAAGAAAAAAATGTTTATAATGCAAAATAGAAATAAAACAAATTATTAACGAGCAAAAAATGGATAAACTCCCAAAAAGTGATTGACAATATCAAAATCGTATAGTAATATTCAATTATAAACAAACGATACAAGTGCAGTAACAAATGTTCATAGTAACAAATGTAAGAACAAAAGAAAATAGAAAATTCCGATTTTATTAGCGCGGAGGTTAAAGATGGAAGCTTATTTTATGGGGATAGACACCGGAACTCAGGGCGTGCGGATTGGAATCAGCGATACCAGAGGAAAACTGATCTTTGAGAAGGAACAGAAATGGGAGACAGAATTTCCAAAGGTTGGATGGGCTGAACAGAATCCGTTGAACTGGTGGGAAGCTGTCAACGGAATTTTTGAACAGATTGCACACACATTGGATTCTGAGATCCGACAGAATATCAGAGCCTGTTGCGTATGTGCTACCTCTACCACTGCTATTCCGGTAGATCAGGAAGGCCGCCCGCTCATGAATGCCATGATGTGGATGGATGCCCGGTCAAGAAAAGAAATGCAGGAGATCAACGATACCGGTCATCCGGTACTTGATTACTGTGGCAAGGAGACATCCTTCGAATGGATGATTCCCAAAGCACTCTGGATCAAGAGACACAGGAAAGATATTTATGATGTCTGTTACAGGATCGTAGATCAGCTTGACTGGATGAATTATCAGTTATGCGGGGAGTGGTCAAGTTCAATCTGCAATACAACCTGCAAATGGAATTATGTTTCTTCCATGGGCGGTTATCAGAGAGATTTTTTTGAGCAGATCGGTTTTGAAGATTATGAAGAAAAACTGACCATGCGGGTCGACAAGATTGGGGATCCGGTAGGAACCATTCGCCCGGAACTCAGTGAGAAATATGGCTTTTCCAGAGAAATGCAGATCGTGCAGGGCGGCATTGACGCCCATATGGCAATGTTTGGTCTGG
Organism: Blautia sp. AF19-10LB; assembly: GCF_003461245.1. Taxonomy (GTDB): domain Bacteria; phylum Bacillota; class Clostridia; order Lachnospirales; family Lachnospiraceae; genus Blautia_A; species Blautia_A intestinihominis. The sequence continues at coordinate 166,775 of NZ_QTWS01000002.1, read as the reverse complement.
ATGTCCTGAAGCCAGGCAAGCTTGGCGTTATCATGGGAACAAGTTTCGTACATCTGTGTCTTTCTGATGAGAAACCAGATATGAAAGGTATCTGGGGACCTTACGATGGAGCAGTCCTTGATAATATGTGGCTCCTTGAAGGCGGACAGATTTCTGCCTCCGGACTGGTAAACTGGTTCCGGCATAATTTCCACATTCCGGAAAAGGACGGCAATCCATATGGAAACCTTCTGGGAATTCCAGATGAGATTCCGATCGGTGCAGACGGAGTTACCGTACTCGATTTTTTCCAGGGAAACCGTACACCATATAAGGATGCAATGGCAAAGGGCGTGATCTTCGGTCTGAACATCAAGCATACATGGAAACACATTTACCGGGCAGTTCTGGAATCTGTTTCCTACGGAACACAGAATATTATCCGAAACTTTGAAGAACAGGGATATCCGGTAGAATCCATTACAGCATGCGGAGGCGTAACCAAAGACCGCCGCTGGCTGCAGATGATCTCAGATGTTACCGGAAAACCGATCATTGTAAATGAAAATATACAGGCAGGTGTCCTTGGCTGCTGTGTTGTAGCGGCATCCAAAGGAAGATTCTACGATGATTTTCAGTCAGCAGCAGCCCACATGATAAAACCGAAATTTATTGTGGAGCCGGATATGCAGAACCACGAAGAATATCAGCCATATTTCCATAAATACCTGGAATTATATGAAAGCCTGAAAAATCTGATGCATCAATAAGCAGAGGCAAAGGAGGAGTACATAGTGCAGGAACGTGACAACATTCTGGAAATGCGAAAGATCGATAAGTTGTTTCCAGGAGTTAAGGCATTGGATGGAGTGGACTTTTCGGTAAGAAGAGGCGAAGTACACTGTCTGATCGGCGCCAATGGAGCCGGTAAATCTACATTGATGAAGATTCTTTCAGGAGCTTATGTAGAGGATGGCGGCGAGATCATTTTTGACGGTGAGAAACTCAAACCGCATGGAACACTGGAACGTAAGAAAAAAGGCATCTCCGTTATTTATCAGGAACTTTCTCTGGTAAATGAACTTACGGTAGGTGAAAACGTATATATCAACAATTACCCGAAGACAAAATTAGGAACTGTAGACTGGAAAGAGGTCTATAAGAAAACACAGGAAATTGCAGATGAGATGAACATGCAGATCGATGTCAAAGCCAAAGTCAGCAGCCTGAACATTGGCCAGAGGCAGATGACAGAGATCATGAAGGCACTTGCCAGCAATGCGAAGCTGATCGTTATGGATGAGCCGTCTTCAACGCTTTCCAAACGAGAGTTTGAAACACTGCTTCAGCTGATCAAAGACCTGAAAGCCAAGGGTATCACCCTGATCTACATCTCACATCATCTGGAAGAACTGTTTATGGTCGGAGACCGTATCACGATTCTCCGCGACGGCAAGTTTGTGGCCTGTCGTAACGCATCAGAGATCAACGAAGATCATCTGGTGGAATACATGACAGGAGCCAAAGTCAGCCAGAAAAACGAATATACAGAAGCAAAACCTCTGAATGATGAAAAAGTCCTCGAAGTAAAAGGGCTTACCAATCATAAAGTACGGAATATTTCCTTCGATCTTCATAAAGGAGAAGTTCTCGGACTGTATGGTCTGGTTGGTGCGGGCAGAACAGAAGTTATCCGTTCGATTTTTGGAGCAGACCCATACGAAAAAGGAGAAATCAAGCTTCATGGCAGACCGGTACATTTCAGACATACCGGTGAGGCGATCGCAAACAAGATCGGTCTGATCCCGGAGAACCGCAAGACACAGGGACTTGTCCAGATCCTTCCTGTCTGGGAGAACATGACAATGGTTGCACTTGACAAGTGCAAGAAAAATGGAGTCATCAACTATGGCGTGATCCGCGAAACCTGTGAACTTTATAAGAAGAGTCTCAATGTAAAAACACCGTCGATCAATACGGTGATTCAGAACCTTTCCGGTGGAAATCAGCAGAAGGTCATCATTGCGAAATGGCTGTTCCGTGACTGTGATATTCTTCTGATCGATGAGCCGACACAGGGAATCGACGTTATGGTAAAAGAGGAGATCTACAAGATCATCCGTAACCTCGCAGACGAAGGTAAGAGTATGATCGTGGTTTCTTCAGAACTGGATGAACTGCTTCGAATCTGTGACAATATCATTGTAATGTTCGATGGCAAAGAAGTTATGACTTCATCAAAAGAAAACTTTAATCCAGACAAAATTTTATCAGTATCTGTTACGGGGAGGAACGAATCATGAGAAAAGAACCTATGAAGATCGGCGATCTGCTTAAAAAATATAACTTACTGGTACTGCTGATCGTATTTATCGTTATTGCTTCTATATTATCACCAAATTTCCTGACAGTCGGGAATGTACTGAACCTCTTGCAGCAGGCATCAATACCGGGAATCGTAGCCATTGGTATGACCCTTGTAATCATCATCTCCGGTATTGATCTGTCTGTTGGATCTGTTGCAGCGTTTGCAGGAATGATCAGTGCGATCCTTGTAAGTAAAAATGTTCCTATTATTATAGCTGTACTTGCAGGTGTGGTTCTCGGAGCGGCACTTGGTCTTGTTACAGGTATCCTTATCGCCAAATTCGGACTTCCGGATTTCATTGCTTCCCTTGCAATGATGGAGATTGCCCGAGGTGCTGCCCTTCTGACTACACAAGGTGTCCCTGTTTTCGGACTTTCAAATGATTTCAAATTCATCGGCGGCGGTTTTATCGGCAAAGTATCTGTCAGCGGTATCATCTGGATCATTCTGACGATCTTCTTTGCATTGCTTCTGAAATATACATCCTTTGGCCGAAGCCTGTTTGCAATCGGCGGAAACCGTGAGGCAGCAACACTTTCCGGTATCAAAACAACAAGAAACTATGCGATCACTTATGTTCTCTGTGCAGCCCTGGCAGCGTTTGCAGGTGTTCTTACCGCATCCTGGCTGGCAACAGGACAGCCGACAGCAGGTGATGGAATGGAACTGAATGCGATCGCAGCATCCGTAATCGGCGGCGCCAGCCTTTCCGGTGGTATTGGTTCCATGCTTGGAACATTCGGCGGTGTATTCCTTCTGCAGATCATCACCAATATCTTTAACCTTGTAGGTCTTGCTTCTTTCTATCAGCAGATCGCCAAAGGTATCATTATCATCGCAGCTCTTCTTCTTAACAGAGCTATCGATGCAAAAAAATAACAGAATGATGAAGTACAAGGGGTGCTTATCATAATAAAAAAACTATATCATTTTAAAGGAGGATTTCAACATGAAAAGAAAAGGTTTCCTTGCAATTCTGACAGCAATGGCAATGATCGGGTCTATGGGAGTTTGCGTTTACGCGGCAGACGACGCTGCATCCACAGAAGATGTTCTGGCTGATTACACAGGAAAAGCAGATTACAAGATCGGCTTCTCACAGTGCACACTGGCTTCTCCGTTCTATGTAACCATGAAAGAAGTTGCAGAAGATTATGCAAAACAGCTTGGTGTTGATTTTGTCTGTGTAAGTGCGGATGATGATGTTACCAAACAGAACAACGATATCAACGACATGATCTCCAGTGGAATCGATGCGCTGATCCTGAATCCGATCAATGCAGAAGGTGTTGCTCCGGCAATCGAAGCCTGCCAGAAAGCAGACATTCCGGTTATCACCGTTGACCGTAATGTAAATGATGGAAACACCGCTTATGTAGGCCGTGACAACGAAGAGATGGGAAGACTCGTAGGAGAAGCTCTTGTAGAAGAACTCGGCGGTAAGGACAAGGCAGAAGGCAAGATCCTTGAGATTCAGGGAACAGCCGGTGATACCGTTATGATGGCAAGACGTGACGGCTTCGAAGCTGCGATCGCAGAAGCTCCTGGCCTTGAAGTAATCCAGTCCGCATACTGCGATTACACAAGAAGCAAAGCTGTTACAGCTGCACAGGACTTACTTCAGAGTAATGACGGCATCGTTGCTGTTTACGGACACAATGATGATATGTCCCTTGGAGCAGCTCAGGTTCTCGAAGAAAAAGGAATCGAAGGCGTTAAGGTAACAGGTGTAGACGGACTTATGGAAGCTGTTATGGCTATCCAGGATGGTAAATATTCCATCACAACCATGAATGACCCAGGTTCTCTGCTGAAAGTTGCTATGAACACAACTCTCAAAGTTCTGAATGGGGAAGATTATGACGAATTTGTAGATGCAGGTACTGGCGTTATTGACAGCAGCAATGTAGCCGATTATGTAGACGACAGCCTTGCTTTCGCAGCAATGAAATAATAGAAAATTTTGCAGGAAAAGGCTGGTCATGGATTTGACCGGCCTTTTTTGACCAGATTTTCTTTTATTAATAAATGTTATACACAGTAGGAGGAAGAACATGTACCGATTAATCAAACTGACAGAGGCAAATGACTTAAGAGACTTTATGAACCTTGCATGCAAATGCAGGAGTGATGTAGGTGTGCATACGGATCATAACCAGATCGCAGATGCGAAGTCAATTCTTGGCCTGATGGCACTGGACTACGATCAGCCAGTCAAAGTAGTTACTGAAGATGAGGATTTTTTGAAGAAGTTGGACAAATGGGCAGTTGACATGTAAGAACCTTTGTGCTAAGATAAGCACAGAAGTTACAAATGATATAAACACAGGAACATTTGTAAACTAATGCAAAAGGTGAATACAAAATTGCCTGCTTTTGTAAGGCAGGAAGGAGGATCTATGGAACAGAAGAATCTGGACCAGATCATCCGGGAGACAGTAGCCAGATATATGAACCGATCCCTGATCGTTGCAGGAAACTGGAAGATGAATATGACGGTCAGAGAAGGCATGGAATTTCTGGAGAAACTGGGACCGGTCGACGGTAAGGTAATGATCTTTCCGCCGTATACAACCCTGGCAGTTCTTGCAGGAGAGTTCCGTAAGAGAGGGATTATCTATGGACCGCAGAATTTCCACTATAAGGAAAGCGGGGCATATACAGGAGAGATTTCTCTTCCTATGATTAAAGAACTCGGCTGTGACTGTCTGCTGGTGGGACATTCCGAACGCCGCAGCTACTACAACGAAACGGATGAAGAGATTCAGAAGAAAATACAGGCGGCACTCAAAGAAGGATTTTCCGTAATGCTCTGCATCGGTGAAAATCTGGAAGAGAGAAAGAGCGGACAGTGGAAGAATGTATTAAGAAAACAGCTTGAGAAAGACCTGGAGGGACTTTCGACAGACAGGATTCCATACATACAGATCGCATATGAACCGATCTGGGCGATCGGAACCGGTGTAAGTGCTTCTACGGAAGAAATCACAGAAACACACAGATATCTTAAGGCAGTTCTTTCGGAACTCACCGGAAGCGATATCCCGCTTCTGTATGGTGGAAGTGTCAATGAGAAGAATGCCGCAGACATTGGAAGCTGCCCGGGAGTAGATGGATTCCTGATCGGAGGAGCCAGCCTGAAACCGGAGAAATTCCGAAAGATCATCGAAGTAAGTAAACGAGAGTAAGACCCTTGCAGAAGGGAGTTTACCATATACAAGCAATTACAAATGGAAAGTGAGGAATAAGCTATGGAGATGGAACAGTTAGTCAGTAAGATTACGACGGAGATTCTGAAAACTATGCAGAATCAGGGCGGAGTCAGTGCATCCTTTAATACAGCCGGAAGCGTAGCCGGAATGATCGACCACACACTGCTGAAACAGAATGCAAGTGAAGAACAGATCAAAAAATTATGCCAGGAGGCAAAGGAATATCATTTTTGTTCTGTGTGCGTAAACCCATGTTATGTTCCATTATGCTATGAGGAGCTTCGTGGAAGCGGGGTAAAAGTGTGTACAGTAATCGGTTTTCCTCTGGGAGCAACTACCACAAAATCCAAAATTTTTGAAGCAAACGAAGCAATAGAAAACGGTGCCAATGAAGTAGATATGGTAGTAAATGTCGGCAAGATCAAATCTGGAAACTGGCAGTTCGTAAAGAAAGATATCGCTGATCTTGTAACTGCCGTTCATGGAAGAGCCATCGTCAAAGTTATCATCGAAACCTGCCTTCTGACAGACGAAGAAAAAGTTCAGGTTTGCCAGATCGCCAAAGAAGCCGGTGCAGACTTTGTTAAGACATCTACAGGATTCTCCACAGGTGGAGCAACTGTTGAGGACGTTGCACTGATGAGAAAGACTGTAGGACCGGATATGGGAGTGAAAGCATCCGGCGGTGTCAGAGGACCGGAAGATGCAAAGGCAATGATCGCAGCAGGTGCAAACAGACTGGGAACAAGTGCCGGAGTTGCAATTGCAAAAGGTGAGACAAGCAAAAGTACATACTAATAAGTATAAGTAAGAAAAGGAGATGGCATATAAATGGCACAGAAAATGAGAGCGGTTCGTTTATTTGCTCCAAAAGATATCAGATGTGTGGAGGTAGACGTTCCTCATATTGAGAAAGATACACAGGTACTGATCAAAGTAAAAAGCTGCGGTGTTTGCGGATCTGATATTCCGCGGGTAATGGTAAAAGGAACTTACCATTTCCCGACAACGATCGGACATGAATTTGCAGGCCAGATCGTAGACTGCGGCGATAAAGTAAAGAATAACCTGACAGTAGGTGACAGAGTTTCCGTTATGCCTCTGATCCCGTGCGGCGAATGCCAGTACTGTAAAGTTGGACAGTCTCACCTCTGCGATCACTATGATTACTATGGATCAAGAAGAGATGGTGCCATGGCAGAATATGTAGTTGTAGAATCTGCAAACTGCCTGAAATTACCGGACAACGTAGATTATGAAGAAGGTTCCTTCACAGACCCTGTATCTGTTGGTCTCCACGCAGTTCGTAAATGCCGTATGGAAGCTGGCAAGACAGCAGCAGTTTTCGGACTTGGCGCAATCGGATTTATCTGTGTTCAGTGGCTCCGTGCACTTGGCTGCACAAAGGTTATCGCAGTAGATGTTGCAGACGATAAACTTGCACTTGCAAAACGTCTTGGCGCAACAGCTGGCGTAAACGGAATGAAGACAGACGCTGTGGCAGCGATCAAAGAACTGACAGGCGGTGAAGGCGTAGATATCGCAATTGAATTTGCCGGAAACAAGATCACACACGTTCAGGCGGTAGCATCCTGCAAGAAGAACGGTGAAGTTGTATACGGCGGTATTACATACGACGACGTAACTTATCCAAACAAAGTAATCCAGGCTATCCTTCGTGGTGAGCTTACCATCCACGGAAGCTGGAACTCTTCTATCAATCCACTGCCGATCAACGAGTGGAAGAGCGGACTTGAATTCATGAGCACAGGTCAGATGAATGTAAATCCACTGATCACACATCGTGTTCGTCTGGAGGACTGCAAAGAAGTATTTGAAATGATGTTCAACAGAACAGAAGTGTTCACAAAAGTATTATTCAAACCGGAAATGTAAGAGAGATTAGGAGGAGATCATCATGACACAGGAAGCATTAGGAATGGTAGAAACCAGAGGACTTACAGCAGCGATCGAAGCAGCAGACCAGATGTGTAAAGCAGCTAACGTTGCACTTGTCGGAACAGAAAAAATCGGATCCGGACTGGTAACAGTTATGGTTCGTGGAGATGTAGGAGCTGTTAAATCAGCCGTAGAGAGCGGAAGCGCAGCTGCATCCAGACTTGGTGAGTTAGTAGCAACTCACGTAATCCCAAGGCCGCACACTGACGTAGAAAAAATTCTTCCTACTGTAAAATAATCAAATAAAGAAAGACCGCGATACATGAGCGGCCGCTACGTCAAGCAGTTTTAAATGCCTCTGCCTGGATATTCCGGACAGAGGCGTTTTTAACAGAATAAAGAAGAATAAAGAAAGGAGAAAACGATCCATGGATGAGATCATGATCAAAAACATAGTCAGAGAAGTTCTGATGAAAACAAATCTGGATATTTCCTGTAAGAGTGACCAGGGTGTATTTGAGGACGTAAACGATGCAATCGATGCCGCATACATCGCACAGAGAGACTGGTACATGAATTACAAAGTAGAAGACAGACGCCGCATTATCGAGGCAATCCGTGTTGTGGCAAGAGAAAATGCCCCGATGTTCGCAAAAATGATCCACGAAGAGACCGGTATGGGACGTTATGAGGATAAGATCACCAAGAACCTTGCCGTTATCGACAAGACACCGGGTGTGGAATGTCTTGTAACAGATGCGATTTCCGGTGATTCCGGTCTTATGATCGAAGAACAGGCTCCGTTTGGCGTTATCGGTGCAATTACACCGTCTACAAATCCGACAGAAACCATCATCAATAACACCATCAGCATGATCGGCGGCGGAAATGCTGTTGTATTCAACGTACATCCGGGCGCAAAGAAAGTCTGCGCTGTCTGCCTGCAGATCCTGCACAAAACAATCGTAGAGAACGGAGGTCCTGCAAACCTCATCACCATGCAGAGAAAGCCGGATATGGAAGCAGTCAACAAACTGACTGCCAGCCCGAAGATCCGTCTGATGGTTGGTACCGGAGGCATGGGAATGGTAAATGCACTTCTTAAATCCGGCAAAAAGACCATCGGTGCAGGAGCCGGAAATCCTCCGGTTGTAGTAGATGACACTGCTGATCTTGACAAAGCAGCATCTGAGATTTACAGAGGGGCATCCTTTGATAATAACCTTCTGTGTCTGGCAGAAAAAGAAACCTTCGTTATGGACAATGTGGCAGATGAGCTGATCCGCAAGATGTGTGCCTGCGGTGCACATCTTATCACTCCGCAGGAGACAGAGCAGCTTCTCAAAGTTGTTTTCCTGGAAAAAGACGGCAAATATTCCGTAAACAAGAAATGGGTCGGCAAGGACGCTTCTCTGATTCTTGAAAGCATCGGAATCAAAGATGCAGACACCAGGCTGGTTCTCTGTGAAGTACCGCATGATCATCCATTTGTACTTGTAGAACAGCTGATGCCGATCATGCCGATCGTCCGCTGCAAGACTTTTGAGGACTGTGTAAAATATGCTGTAGTTGCAGAAAACGGAAACCGCCACACAGCATCCATGTTCTCCAAGAACGTAGACCATATGACAAGATTTGCAAAAGAAATCGAAACAACCATCTTTACCAAAAATGCAGCAACGCTTGTCGGTGTCGGAATCGGCGGTGAAGGTCATACGACTATGACAATTGCAGGACCAACCGGTGAAGGCCTGACCTGTGCAAGAAGCTTCACCAGAAGAAGACGCTGCATGCTGGCAGATGGCGGACTCCGCGTTATTTAAATCGGTCTTACCAAAAAACAAAATCACCCATTGACAAACGGAAAACGTGCGGATATAATGAACTACAGAATAAATAAGAAACACGTTGACGAGAAGAGTAAGCTGTGGAAGGCTCCAGAGAGGAATACATTTGCTGAGAGTATTTCAGCTGGAAGCAGTCGAAGACCATCTCCGAGTGGCCCTAATCCGGTCCGGTGATTCCGTTATCATCTTATAAGAGTGGCTGAGACTGCCGTATGACAGTTACAGCAAGCAGGGTGGAACCGCGAGTATCGTATGCTATGATCATATTCGTCCCTTACAGTGCAGAGATGTATTGTAAGGGACTTTTTTATTTATCAAATGAATCAGAAGTCAGCTCGTCCCTGTGGAAAAAACTTACAGATTTATTCAAACACAAAAGGAGTTCAAAACTATGATTATCACACTGAAAGACGGATCCAAAAAAGAATATTCCGAAGCAAAATCCATAATTGACATCGCTTATGACATCAGCGAAGGACTGGCACGCGCAGCATGTGCAGGAGAAGTAAACGGAGAGGTTGTAGACCTCCGTACAGTTCTTGACAGCGACTGCGAACTGAACATTCTGACAGCTAAGGACGGGAAGGGACTTGCTGTTCTTCGTCATACAGCTTCCCATGTACTTGCACAGGCAGTACAGAACTTATATCCGGAAGCCAAAGTTGCCATCGGACCTTCTATTGATACAGGATTTTATTATGATTTCGATCACGAGCCGTTCTCCCGTGAGGACCTTGATACGATCGAAAAAGAAATGAAGAAGATCATCAAAAAAGGCGCAAAGATCGAACGTTTCACCAAATCCAGAGAAGATGCGATCGCATACTTCAAAGAGAAAAACGAACCTTACAAAGTAGAACTGATCGAAGACCTTCCGGAAGATGCAGAAATCTCCTTCTATTCACAGGGAGACTGGACAGACCTCTGTGCAGGACCGCACCTGATGAGCGTAAAACCTGTCAAAGCATTCAAACTTCTTTCTTCTTCCAGCGCATACTGGAGAGGCAGCGAGAAAAACGCTATGCTGACACGTATCTACGGAACAGCATACGCTACAAAGGATGAGCTCAAAGAACATCTGGAGCAGATGGAAGAAGCAAAGAAACGTGACCACAACAAACTTGGTCGTGAGATGAAGATCTTCACAACTGTAGATGTGATCGGTCAGGGACTTCCGCTTATCATGCCAAACGGTGTTATCATGATGCAGGAACTGCAGAGATGGATTGAAGATGAGGAGACAAAACGTGGCTATGTAAGAACCAAGACTCCTCTGATGGCAAAGAGCGATCTCTACAAGATCTCCGGACACTGGGATCATTACAAAGACGGAATGTTCGTTCTCGGTGATGAAGAGACAGACAAAGAAGTATTTGCACTTCGTCCGATGACATGCCCGTTCCAGTACTATGTATACAAAGCAGAACAGCACAGCTACCGTGATCTGCCGCTGCGTTACGGCGAGACATCCACACTGTTCCGTAACGAGGATTCCGGTGAGATGCACGGCCTGACACGAGTTCGTCAGTTTACAATCTCTGAGGGACATCTGATCGTAAGACCAGACCAGATGGTAAAAGAATTCAAAGACTGTATCGCACTTGCACAGTACTGTCTGCAGGTACTTGGAGTTGAGGAGGATGTAACCTACCATCTGTCCAAATGGGATCCGAACAACAGAGAAAAATACATCGGTGATCCGGAAGTATGGAATGAGACAGAAGAAGATATTCGTCAGATGCTCGAAGAACTGAACATCCCATTCACAGAGGATGTCGGAGAAGCAGCTTTCTACGGACCAAAAGTCGACATCAATGCAAAGAACGTATATGGCAAAGAAGATACCATGATCACAATCCAGTGGGATGCACTTCTTGCTGAACAGTTTGATATGTACTACATCGACGAAAACGGTGACAAAAAACGTCCGTGTATCATTCATCGTACATCCATGGGATGCTATGAGAGAACACTTGCATGGCTGATCGAGAAATACGCTGGTATGTTCCCGACATGGCTGTGCCCGGAACAGGTTCGTGTAATCCCGATCTCTGAGAAATTCAATGCTTATGCTGACAAAGTAGAAGCACAGATGAAAGAAGAAGGAATCCGCTGCTCCGTTGACAGACGTTCTGAGAAGATGGGATACAAGATCCGTGAAGCTCGTCTTGAGAGAGTTCCATACATGCTCGTTGTTGGTGCAAAAGAAGAGGAAGAGGGCAAAGTTTCCGTAAGAAGCCGTTACCTTGGCGATGAAGGAATGAAAGACCTCGGAGATTTCATGAGCGCGATCAAAGAAGAGATCAAGAACAAAACGATCCGCAAGATCGAAGTTCAGGAAGAGAAAAAATAATAAATAACAAATGTTTTATCGAAAGAGAGGATGCGAAGTCCTCTCTTTCTTTTTGTTTTTTCTACGAAAATTTCATTATGATGCAAAAACGTTTCTATTCTGTCGATAAGGCACGAGAAGTTCTGTGAATCTGTCTCCCTGTTTTGACAAAATCTGCGCCCTTTGTCCACTATAATTAGCTCACTTACCAAAGTGAAGGATTTATACAGGTTCAGAGGGCTTTTTTCTTTGGGGAGGTTTGGATTTATGTATCAGGAGATCTACATAGACGTTGTGTTTGCGGCAAATCTTTTGATGGATTATCTTCTCCTCCGTCTGGTGGGATGGTTCCTGCGGTGTCGTGCGGGGCGCAGACGATGCTTTGCGGCGGCTGCTCTGGGCGCATTTGGTTCCTGCCTGATCCTCTGTATTCCTTCGGAAAACACTCCTGTACTGACAGTGGCACTCCATGGATTCTGTGCACTGGTGATGCTTCGGATCGGGCTTAAGATCCAGAAGGGAGCATTGCTCCTCAAAGCATTTCTGATGTTGTACCTGACTGCGTTCTTATGTGGTGGATTCTGGGAAGCTGTTTCAAGAGAGAGAACACTTACGATCAAAGTTTTTCTGTTATGCGTGTTTGTGGTGTACACAGGCAGCAGTGCATTTCTTTTTGCAGCGGACTCGATCCGGGCGGGCAGACGGAATATTTATCCGGTGACGTTTGGCTATCAGGGCAGAGTACAGTCGGCTTACGGACTTTATGACAGTGGAAACCTGCTGGAAGATCCAATAAGCGGCAAGCCGGTATCGATCATGGAGGCAGAACTTCTTGCGAAGATTTTGCCGAAGGAACATGCAGAGGCACTGAAGAACCTCAATGGAGATCCGGAGAACCTGAAAAGCACAGAGATCGCAGGTCTGAAACCACACTATCTGTTACTTAAGACAGTGGGAAAAGACCCACAGACGTTTCTTGCTGTGAGATTAGACGATCTGTGCATCCATACTCCCGGAGATGTGATTCATATAGCAGAACCGGTTTTTGCTCTGACATTTGAATCCTCCGCTTTGGGCAAGGAATATAAGCTATTGTTGAATTCCAGATTATTGCGTTAGGAGGGGCAGATTATGACAAGATCAGCAGCAGGCGTGGATTATAATCCGTTTCAGTTTTTTCAGAGACTGGTACTTACGAGACCGAGAGAAGTTTATTATATTGGAGGCAGCGATGTCCTCCCGGCACCATTGGAACCGAGGAGAGAAGCATATGTGATCAGCAAGCTGGATACAGATCAGCACCAGGAAGCCAAGGCAATCCTGATTGAACATAATTTAAGGCTGGTTGTCTATATCGCCAAGAAATTTGATAACACAGGAGTAGGTGTGGAGGATCTGATCTCGATCGGTACCATAGGTCTTATCAAAGCGATCAATACGTTTAATCCGGTCAAAAATATCAAACTTGCAACCTATGCTTCCAGATGTATTGAGAATGAGATTCTGATGTACCTTCGCAGGAACAGCAAGACCAGGATGGAAGTTTCCATCGATGAGCCGCTGAATGTGGACTGGGATGGAAATGAACTTCTTCTTTCGGATATTCTGGGAACAGACGATGATGTGATCTCACGCAGGATGGAGGATGAAGTGGAGATCAAACTTCTCGGAAAGGCGATCAACAAGCTTTCTCCGCGGGAGCAGATGATCATCAAACTGCGTTTTGGCCTCAACAATGCAGAAGGCAAGGAAAAGACCCAGAAAGAAGTTGCAGATCTTCTTGGAATCTCCCAGTCCTACATTTCCAGACTTGAGAAACGGATCATGAAGAGGCTGAAGAAAGAGATCGTAAAATATGAATAAAGATGCAATACACACAGTTACTGTGAACGAAGCGGACAGTAACAGATTCTGTTTATAAGAGAGCGCACCCGGGCATATACATAAAGAGAATATGCAAAAGGGTGTGTTCTTTTTGAAAAAATGTGTAATGGAACTGATAATGGCGTGCTTTTTGCTGATATGTTTTTATTTTCTGTCCAGACAGGCTGCGACGGTGTCTGTCTGGATGAATTCCGAAGAGGCAGAACAGAAAGGGAATGTAATCGTACTGGATCCTGGACATGGCGGAAGTGACCCTGGCATGATCGGTATAGACGGACTGGAAGAAAAAGGAATCAACCTGTCAGTGAGCCTTCTTCTCAGGGAAAAACTGGAAGAAAAAGGTTATACAGTTGTTCTGACAAGAGAATCGGATCAGGGACTCTACGATGATTCAGCCCAGAACAAAAAAGCCCAAGATATGCAGAGAAGGATCGCACTGATTGATGAAACTGCACCTGTGCTGACTGTGAGTATCCACCAGAACAGCTACCATGATCCCAGCGTAAAGGGACCGCAGGTCTTTTATTATGAAACGTCCGGTGAAGGGAAAGAACTGGCAGCAGATCTGCAGGAAAGTCTGAATACGACACTTGAAGTTGAACGGCCACGGGAGATCAAAGGAAATACGAGCTACTATCTCCTCAAAAGAAGCAAAGGAGTACTGGTGATCGCAGAGTGCGGATTCCTGACCAATCCAGATGAAGCAGATCTTCTCCAGACAGAAGAATATCAGGAGAAGGTAGCGGACGCACTGACAGATGGAATTGTGACATATTTGCGAAAAGTATAAAACTTTTTTGCTATTGATTTCGTATTCTGTTATACTGACTAGAGGATCGTAAGAAAAGTAAGTGCAGGATAAAATACAGGAATTATGATACAGAAAGTACGATCCCGGAGGAATAGGATATGTTAGGAATTATTTACTGTCTGCTGGCAATATTGATCGGAAAAGAAGTGGCAGGCATGTTTTTCGTCTCTGAAAACAGGAATAAGAGTACCCGTACAAATCAGTTCTGGATTCTGGCTTCCGGAGCCCTGGGAACCGGACTTTTGATCTTTGGATGGATCACTTATATGATTTCCTGGGCGGCAAGCGCACTTGGAGCGGAGAAACCACTTATTTATGGAAATTTGGCAGTGATGGCAGGAGCGGCTGTTTTTCTGGCCCTTCTGTACGGCAGACGTTATCGAAAAGAGAATTCGATTCTGTCAGAATATGAACAGGCTCTGATCCACGATAAGAAACAATTCCGGAAGGAACTGATTTTGCTTGTGATCCTTGCTGTATTTCTTACATGGATCATGTTCTATGTTTTTTACATAAAAGACGGTGTCCTTTATTCCGGCTATACGGTTTATGGAGACTATGCACCGCATACAGCGATGATGAGGTCCTTCTCTCTTGGAAACAATTTTCCAACGCAGTATCCACATTTTGGCGGTCAGGATGTAAAATATCATTTTATGTTTCAGTTTCTTGTAGGAAATCTGGAATTCCTTGGACTGCGGCTGGATTTTGCCTATAATATCGTCAGTATTCTGGCATTACTGGCATTTCTGATGATGCTTTATAATCTGGCACTGCGGATTACCGGAAGTTTTGCAGCTTCTGTAATGACGATCGTTTTTTTCTTCTTTCGAAGTGCACTGACGTTCTTTCATTTTGTGCTGGAGCATCTTCAGGCAGGGGATCTTATGGAAACGTTCAGGAATAATATGAACTTTATCGGTTATACGCCAAATGAAAACTGGGGACTCTGGAATTTTAATGTTTATCTGAATCAGAGACACCTGGCATTTGGACTTCTGATCGTTACACTGGCTCTGTGGATGTTTCTGGAATGGGTGGACGCAGGCTGTGCACATGAGGAGAAAGGCTGGAACTGGCTGACCGGAAGAATATTCAGCAGGGAGGCATGGAAAAGCCGTAACCTCGAAAATGCATTAATGGCAGGTATGATGCTGGGGCTGACTTCTTTCTGGAATGGAGCGGCTGTGATCGGAGGACTTCTGATCCTGTTTGGATTTGCGGCGTTCTCCGACGGAAAGCTTGATTATCTTGTGACTGCCATAGCAGCAGTTGTTTTTGCAGAGCTTCAGGCGAAAGTTTTTATCTGGGGCGATGCGGTAAGTACTTCGTTTTACTGGGGATTTCTGGCAGAGGACAAATCACTGCACGGGGTACTGTGGTTCCTTTTGCAGATGAGCGGAGTTTTTTTTCTTGGCGCACTGGTACTTCTGTATTTCCTGAAAGACCGCAGACAGAGAGTGCTTCTGACAAGTTTTCTCTTTCCGTTGATTTTCGCATTTTGTATTTCGCTGACACCGGATATTGCGGTAAACCAGAAATATATTATGATCTCCTACGCATTTGTGGCAATGTTCTGGGGATGGGCATTTGTGAAACTGTTCCAGAAGGGGATCTGGCGGAAACTGGCAGCAGTTGTACTCGCCATCTGCCTGACGATCACCGGTATCTATGATTTTGTGATCATTGTCAGGGACAATGGCCCGGGAAGAAGGGTGTCGGTAAATCTGAACAGTGCACTGACAGACTGGCTGGCAGAGAATCTGACGAGTGAAGATCTGATCCTGACACCGGAATACAGCATCAATGAGGTGACAATGGCGGGTGTCATGATGTATATGGGATGGCCGTATTATGCATGGTCAGCGGGTTATGACACATACAGACGCGCGGACATCGCAAAAACAATTTACAGTTCAACTGATGAAAATACTGTGAAAAAACTTGTAAAGCAGGAGAAAATCACCTATATTTTATTCGAAGATGGAATGACGTTTGAAGAAACGGAATGCAGAGAAGATACGATTGCAGAGGCATTTCGTCTTGTATACCAGTCAGAGGATGGGAGAATAAGAATTTATGAAACCTGAAATGATTAAAAAAACAATAATAAGAGTCATACCGGCAGCCTTTCTTGTGGCGCTGTCTGCGTTCCTTCTCAAAGGAGATGTGTGGACATTCTGGACCTGGTATCTGCTTGCAGGAGTACTGGGGATTGTGGGAATGGCGGTTACAGGACGGCTGTTCCGGGGATTTGCGGATAAGGGATGGATGTTTTCAAAGGTTGTTTCCATCACGATCACAGGATTCCTGACATGGTTTCTGGTATCCGTCAGAATACTGAAATTCACGACTGTTACCTGTGTGGGAATTACGGCGGCATTTGGCGTTGCCTGCATTTTTCTGTATGAAAGACAGCGGAGACAGGGATATGACTGCCTGCCGATCGAAAATCTGGATCTTGTTTATGCAGAGGAGATTCTGTTTTTTGCCGTATTTCTTCTGTGGACCTATCTGGCAGGATTTCATCCGGCAGCACACGGGACAGAGAAATTTATGGACTATGGTTTCATGGAAGCCATGATGCGAAGCAAGACACTTCCGGCAACCGATCTCTGGTATTCCCAGGGCAAGATCAACTATTATTATGGCGGTCAGTATTTCGCCGTATTTCTGACGAAGCTTTCCGGAACGAAAGTAGAACTCACATACAATCTGATGCGTACTTTTGTGGCAGCGTTTGCTTTTGTACTTCCGTTTTCGCTGGTACACCAGATGACTCTGGACATGCAGGGCAGAGTTTCAGGATGGAAGAAGAATCTTCCGTCCATCACAGGCTTCCTTGCAGGTCTGGCAGTTTCCATTGCAGGAAATATGCATTATGTTGTCTATGCACAGATTATTCCGCTGATCCAGAAATTAAAGGGCGAGGAAGTGAGCAGCTACTGGTTTCCGGATGCGACACGCTATATTGGATTTAATCCGGATGTGCCGGATAAGACGATCCATGAATTTCCGTGCTATTCATTTGTATTAGGAGATCTCCATGCACATGTGGTAAATATTATGTTTGTCCTGCTTCTTCTGGGACTTCTGTATGCATGGATGAAGAAAGTACGGAATACGACACCGTCTATGGAAAAACAGGGCCGGAAGAAATTCTGGATGAAGCAGCTTCTGATGCCGCAGATCCTTGCAGCGGCAATGCTCCTTGGAATGTTCCACTGGACAAACTACTGGGATTTCGTTATCTATTATGTTGTGACCGGCGGAACGGTTCTGTTTATGAATATTATCTGCCTTAAGGGTGATATCAGGCGGATCGCTGCAGTGACAGCAGCACAGGCAGTCGAGATCTTTGCCATTGCGACAGTGATCATCCTGCCGTTTACTTTACAGTTTACAACAATGGTGCAGGGCGTGAGACTGGCACAGAATCACTCCCTTCCACACCAGCTTCTGATCCTGTGGGGACTTCCGACAGTTCTGACGCTTGTATTTGTAATTTCGCTGATCGTGGAGAAACTCAAAGGACTGGAGCATAAATCTCTGTATCGGCTGATGAAAGCAGTCCGCACGCCGGACCTGTTTGCGGTAATTATGGGACTGTGTGCGATCGGACTTGTGGCGATCCCGGAACTGGTTTATGTCCGTGATATTTATGAGAACAGAAATGCCCGTGCGAACACCATGTTCAAGCTGACTTATCAGGCGTATATCATGTTTGGAATGACGATGGCATATGTGATCTTCCGCCTGCTGATCGTGAACCGCAAAAAGATTCTCAAAGCGATCGCAGCGATCGGGCTGGTTCTTCTTCTGTGGACCTGCGGATATTTTGGAAGAAGCGTAAATTCCTGGTTTGGACAGGTTTTGGATCCATCCCAGTATAAAGGACTGAATGCGACGGCTTTCCTGGAGACAGATTATGTTGAGGATGTCGGTGCGATCAAATGGCTCAAAGAAAACATCGAAGGTTCCCCGGTAGTGCTGGAGGCAAACGGCGACAGCTATTCTGAATACGAACGAGTTTCCGCTATGACCGGTCTTCCGACAGTCATGGGATGGTATGTACATGAATGGCTGTGGCGAAATGACGTAGCTGACCTGAATGAGAAATCCAGCGAAATCGAGACTATCTACACTTCGACAGACACTGCGAGAGTTCAGGAGCTGATTGAGAAATATGATATTTCCTATATCTTTGTAGGCTCCTGTGAGAGAGAAAAATATGGCGAGAACCTTAATAATGCAGGGCTGGAAAGCCTTGGTGAGATCGTATATCAGGATCCGGATTATGAGACCTATATTGTGAAGATTGAGAAATAACCCTATAAATCAGATGATTATGCGTCAAAATCGCCTGTTGTACATTTCACAGAAATCTACTATAATAGAGCACATGAGAAAATCATGGAAAAATCTACATCCTTCAGTAAAACTGAACGGAGTGGACAGTAACGAAACAGAATGAGAGGACATACAGAAATGAAAGCGGAAGTTGTGGCAATGGATGCAGAGCATCTGGATATGGAAGCCATACAAAAAGCAGGAAAGATATTAAAGGAGGGCGGTCTTGTCGCTTTTCCTACGGAAACAGTTTACGGACTTGGCGGCAACGCCCTGGATCCGAAAGCATCCATGAAGATTTATGCGGCGAAGGGCAGACCTTCCGATAATCCGCTGATCGTGCATATCGCAGACATCGACGATCTGGCAAAAATCACGACAGAGATTCCTAAGGGCGCACGTATCCTTGCAGAGAAATACTGGCCGGGACCGCTGACCATGATCCTGCCAAAAGCAGATATTGTGCCGAAGGAGACTACGGGAGGGCTTGATAGTGTGGCAGTACGTTTCCCGAGCGACCGTATTGCACAGGAACTGATTAAAGCTGCCGGTGGTTTTGTGGCAGCACCGAGCGCGAATACTTCAGGCAGACCGAGTCCTACGATGGCAGAGCATGTCGAGGAGGACCTGGGTGATGCGATTGAGATGATTATTGACGGGGGACAGGTCGGTATCGGTCTGGAATCTACGATCGTTGATTTTACCGAGGATGCACCGGTAGTCTTAAGACCTGGATATATTTCGCTTGAGATGCTTAAGGATACACTGGGGGATGTCCGTATGGACAGAGGTCTTCTGATCACTGACAGCAGTGTACATCCGAAAGCACCCGGAATGAAGTATCGGCATTATGCGCCGAAGGCAGATCTGTCCATTGTAGAAGGACCGCAGGATGAGGTGATCGCCTGCATCAACCGTCTGACCCGTGAAGCGGCATCAACCGGGCTGAAGACAGGAATTATCGCGACAGACGAGACGAAAGATCAGTACGCAGACGGACTGGTTTTAAGCATAGGCAGCAGAGAAGAAGAAGAGACGATTGCACACCATCTTTATGGGGTACTGAGAGATTTTGATGAGGCGCAGGTCAATGTGATCTATTCAGAAGCTTTCTATACACCAAGGATGGGTCAGGCAATCATGAACCGGCTTCTCAAGGCGGCCGGACACAAAATTATCAAGACACAGGAGGAAGAGAAATGATAGCATTAGGATGTGACCATGGCGGTTACGAACTGAAACAGGAGATCATCAAATATCTGGAGGAGCATAATCTGGAATATACAGATTTCGGATGTGACAGCCTGGAATCTACAGATTATCCAATCTATGCAAAGCGAGTGGCAATCGCTGTCCAGAGTGGTGACTGTGATAAGGGAATCCTTATCTGTGGAACCGGAATCGGTATTTCCATCACAGCAAATAAATTCAAGGGAATCCGTGCAGCACTGTGTTCTGACTGCTTCAGTGCAGAGGCAACAAGACTTCACAATAATGCAAACATCCTTGCAATGGGTGGAAGAGTTGTAGGCCCGGGACTTGCGGTCAAGATCGTAGATACTTTCCTGAACACTCCGTTTTCTGAGGAGGAACGTCATATCCGCAGGATCAAACAGATGGAAGAAGATACAGATATCGTGGATGTGAATCCGGAAGTATAAATCGCGATCATAAAATATACAAAAAATTACTGCCGGCTTTCTGGAATATCAGGAAGCCGGTAAAATTTGGCTATTGTCAGCAATAACAAAATTTGCGGGGGAGGTTTTTACAGAAGATGTATAATCAAAAAAGAAAAGACTATATTTCCTGGGATGAATATTTTATGGGTGTGGCAATGCTTTCAGGCATGCGGTCGAAGGATCCGAATTCTCAGGTGGGCGCCTGCATCGTAAGTGAGGATAACAAGATTCTTTCGATGGGTTATAATGGATTTCCGAAGGGCTGTTCTGATGATGAGTTTCCGTGGGCAAGGGAAGGTGAACCACTGGATACGAAGTATCTGTATGTTACGCACAGCGAATTGAATGCGATTCTGAATTACAGAGGCGGAAGCCTGGAAGGGGCGAAACTTTACGTTTCCCTGTTCCCGTGTAATGAATGTGCCAAGGCAATCATTCAGTCCGGTATCAAGACGATCGTTTATGACTGTGACAAATACGAGAATACGCCATCTGTGATCGCGTCCAAGCGAATGCTGGATGCGGCAGGAGTACGTTACTATAAATACAAACGGACAGGCAGAGAGATCAATCTGACTGTCTGAACAGGAGAAAATTTTGAAGGAAGAAAAAGAGAGCATACAGGCTAAGTCCGGAAGCAGAACTTCCCTGCCCGGATATATTATAAGTGTTTTACTGCTGGTGGCATCACCGGTAGTTATGTTTTGTGCTGTGCAGATGATCACCTGGCTGAGCGGTCAGAAACAACTGGGACATATAATGTTCAGAAATGTTATAAAATCACTGACAGAAATTCCGGCAGATTATGTCATAAAAAATATGTGGATCTATATAGCAGTGCTTTTTGTACTGATCCTCATCTTTCGGAAGATTCGATGGGCAGTACTGGTATATGGAGTACTGCTGACCGTAATTACACTGGTAAATTATTATGTCGTTATGTTCCGTGGGCAGGCATTTATGCTGCTGGACGTTCTGGGAATGGGAACAGCAGCGGATGTAATGGGAAATTACAGTTTCACGGTACCGCGGCATCTCAAAATAATACTGTTTTTTGAGGCGGCATTCCTTATCTTCCAGTTTGTATTCCAGAAACTGGAACTTGGAAAAAAGAGCAGGAAAAATCTGATCTGCCGTATGGGAAGTCTGGTAATACTTTTTATTGTAGCAGTGCAGGCGCTTCCACTTCTCAAGAATGCACAGGGAGTTGATCTCTGGAATGTTAACAAAGACTATACTCAGAAAGGGTATTTATACACACTTTTACTTGAGGCACGGTACATCAGTGTTGAAAAGCCAGATGGTTATTCACCGCAGAAAGTAGATGAAATCCTGGCAGAAAATGAGAAAGAAACTTCCGAAGAGAAGAAAACAGCTGCAGGAAACCAGACTGTTCCGCAGAATATTATCATGATCATGAATGAAAGTCTTGCGGATTTTGAAAGTACAGGTGACCTTCAGACGGATACAGAAATTCTGCCATTTATTCACAGCCTGAATAAGAATGTGACGTATGGTAAGCTGCATGTACCGACATTTGGAGGTGGAACAGCGAGATCCGAATATGAGGCTCTGACAGGAAACAGTATTCAGTTTTTCCCGGCAGCCTGCCAGCCATATGAACTTTATGTCAGGGATCCGGAGTATGGTCTGGCAGATATCCTGGGGTCACAGGACTATGAACCTGTAGCAATGCATCCGAACAATGCATCCAACTGGAATCGCTCTAAGGTGTATGTGAGAATGGGATTTGATGAATTCCTGAGTATAGAGAACTGGGGCGATGAATTTTGTGACAGAGTCCGTAAACATTATTACAGTGATGCGACTGTCTATGACAAAATAATTAAGATGTATGAGGATAAAGAAGAGGATCAGAAGCTTTTTACATTCTGTGTGACGATGCAGAACCATGGCGGTTATGATGAAACTACAAATGGAGAAGACTATGAACCGGATGTCAAATTAAATTATGATGAAGAATATCCGTATGCAGAAACATATCTGTCACTTGCAAGACAGTCGGATCTCGCGTTTAAGGATCTTCTCACATATTTTGAAAAAGTTGACGAACCAACAATGATCGTCATGTTCGGAGATCACTGGCCGCAGCTTGAGGATGGCTTTTTTGAACAGCTCCTTGGCAAAAAGAAAAGCAGTCTGGAAACTATAGAATCTCAGATAACTTACACTACACCATATATCATATGGACAAATTACCCGTCTGAGACAAAAGAAGAGGATATCAGCTGCAATTACCTCGGATCCAGCATGCTCGAAAAAGCGGGTGTTCAGCTTACGGAATATGAACAGTTCCTTGCCAATCTGAAAGAGGAACTTCCGATCATCGGAGTGGGTGCAGTGTGTGATAAAGACGGAAACTGGTATACTATGGACGATCTTCCGGAGAAATACCAGACCCTTCTGAACGAATATCAGATTCTGCAGTATAATAACCAGTTTGAGAAAAAACAGATCAGAGAGAGTGCTTTTACAGTTGAGTGAGGTAAAATCACTCTTGACATCACCAGATATTTCGAATAGAATAAATATCAAATATGCAGAAGTTTTCTGGCATAAATAAGATAACGGCGATGAAGAGAATAGTACATGAGGAGCAATCTCAGAGAGGAATCCATATGGTGTGAGGATTCTGTGCGCGAATCGTGGAACCGGCCTCGGAGCTCTGTACAAGTGAAGTGCAGCGTAGATCCAGCGTTAAGGGAGCTTGAGAGAGCAATTTTTTTCTGGCATACAGGAGTTGCTAATTAGGGTGGTACCGCCGAAGTCCTTCGGTCCCTTTACCGGGATCAGAGGACTTTTTTTATACACAGAAGCCTCTGATCTGATATAAAATCATTTACAGAAAAGGAGAAAATCATGGCAAAGAAATTAGTAGAAGCTATCACTTCCATGGAAGAAGATTTCGCACAGTGGTATACTGACGTTGTAAAAAAAGCAGAGCTGTGCGGTTACACAAGCGTAAAAGGATGCATGGCGATCAAACCGGCAGGTTATGCGATCTGGGAAAACATCCAGCACGAACTTGACCGTAGATTCAAAGAGACAGGTGTACAGAACGTATACATGCCGATGTTCATTCCGGAATCTCTTCTTCAGAAAGAGAAAGACCACGTAGAGGGTTTTGCACCGGAAGTAGCATGGGTAACACACGGTGGACTGAACGAACTTCAGGAGCGTCTCTGTGTACGTCCGACTTCTGAGACTCTGTTCTGTGATTTCTATCAGAAAGATATCCAGTCTCACAGAGATCTGCCGAAGGTATACAACCAGTGGTGCTCTGTAGTCCGCTGGGAGAAGACAACACGTCCGTTCCTTCGCTCCAGAGAGTTCTTATGGCAGGAAGGTCATACTGCACACGCAACAGCAGAGGAAGCAGAGGAGAGAACGATCCAGATGCTGAACCTGTACGCTGATTTCTGCGAAGAAGTTCTGGCTATCCCGGTCATCAAAGGTCAGAAGACAGACAAAGAAAAATTCGCAGGTGCAGTAGCTACCTACACAATTGAGTCCCTGATGCATGACGGTAAAGCACTTCAGTCCGGTACAAGCCACAACTTCGGTGACGGATTCGCCAGAGCATTCGGCATTCAGTACACAGACAAGGACAATACACTGAAATACGTACACCAGACATCCTGGGGTATGACAACACGTATGATCGGTGCGATCATCATGGTTCACGGTGACAACAGCGGACTTGTCCTGCCTCCGAGAATCGCTCCGACTCAGGCAGTCATCATTCCGATCCAGCAGCGCAAAGAAGGCGTTCTTGAGAAAGCAGATGAACTGTTTGCAGCACTCAAGGCAGCTGGCATCCGTGTCAAAGTAGACGACACCGACAGAAGCCCGGGATTCAAATTCGCAGAGCAGGAAATGAGAGGAATTCCGGTTCGTATCGAATGTGGACCGAAGGATATCGAGAACGGACAGGCTGTTATCTGCCGTCGTGATACAAGAGAGAAATATGTCGTTTCCTTTGAAGAACTTGCGTCCAAAGTTCAGGAAGTTCTTGATCTTATGCAGAAGGAAATGCTGGAGCGCGCACGTGCACACCGCGATGCTCACACTTATGTTGCAACAAACTACGAAGAATTCAAAGACACCATCAACAACAAACCGGGCTTTGTCAAAGCTATGTGGTGTGGAAACCGCGAGTGCGAGGACAAGATCAAAGAAGATGTTCAGGCAACATCCAGATGTATGCCGTTTGAACAGGAGCATCTGAGCGATGTCTGCGTATGCTGTGGAAAACCGGCGAAGAAGATGGTTTACTGGGGAAGAGCATACTAATATGAAATTAACGATTCCATCCGATGCAGAAGAAATTCTGCGGGTTTTAAATGAAAATGGTCATGAGGCTTATGTAGTCGGAGGCTGTGTCCGGGATTCTATTCTGGGACGCTGCCCCAACGACTGGGATATCACCACTTCTGCCTCTCCATATCAGGTCAAGGAATTATTTCCACGCACGATAGATACCGGGCTCCAGCACGGTACTGTCACGGTAATGATGGATAAGGAAGGTTATGAGGTGACAACTTACCGTGTGGACGGTGAATATGAAGATGGCCGTCATCCGAAGCAGGTGACGTTTACTTCCAGTCTGGAAGAGGATCTGAAACGCAGAGATTTCACGATCAATGCCATGGCATACCATCCGAAGGAGGGGATTGTCGATCTTTTTCACGGGATGGATGATATGCAGAACAAGGTCATCCGTTGTGTAGGTGATCCGCTGGAGCGCTTTCATGAGGATGCACTGCGTATCATGAGGGCAGTGCGTTTTTCGGCACAGCTTGGTTTTGAGATCGAGGAAGAGACGAAGGCGGGGATCAGCAGACTGACTCAGAATCTCCGGAATGTCAGTGCCGAGAGGATTCAGGCAGAGCTTGTGAAGCTTCTTGTCTCGCCGCATCCGGATTATCTCCGTGTGGCATATGAAACAGGAATCACGAAAGAGTTTCTGCCGGAGTTTGACCGCTGCATGGAAACGGAACAGAACACCCCGTACCACTGCTTTACCGTTGGAGAGCATATCCTGCACAGTCTTCTTTATGTGGAGGCGGACAAGGTGCTACGCCTGACAATGCTGCTTCATGATATTGCGAAACCGGTTATGAAGACCACGGACGAAAACGGACGGGATCATTTCAAAATGCATTCGGTAAAAAGTGAGGAGATGTCGAAGCAGATCCTTCGCCGGCTGAAATTTGATAATGATACGATCATGCAGGTTTCCCATCTGATCCGTTATCATGACGACAGACCGGAGGGACAGATGAAATCTGTGAGAAGGGCTGTGAACAGGATCGGGGAGGAACTTTTTCCATTATATCTTAAAGTCCAGAAAGCAGATATGCTGGCACAGAGCGAATACCGCCGTGATGAAAAGATTGCCCGGCAGGAGAGCGTAAAAGCTTGCTATGAGGAAATGTTGAAGCAGAATCA
The DNA here is from genome assembly GCF_003461245.1 of Blautia sp. AF19-10LB. Taxonomy (GTDB): domain Bacteria; phylum Bacillota; class Clostridia; order Lachnospirales; family Lachnospiraceae; genus Blautia_A; species Blautia_A intestinihominis. Next base: position 140,939 of record NZ_QTWS01000002.1, on the reverse strand, counting down.
GTGCGTTTCCCTCAAGACACTGGCAGTGACCGGAAGAGATCTGATCCAGGCAGGATACAAGCCGGGACCGGAACTTGGCGAGATCCTGAACCGGCTTCTGGAGCACGTTCTGGATGTTCCGGAGGATAATACAAAAGAAAAATTAATGTCACTCATCTGACATCCTTAAGGCTGTTGCGGCTGCACATGAAGCAGTACCGCGGCAGTCTTTTTTGCATTTCTGCGTGACGGGGTACATAAGATAGAAGGTACAAAAACAAGAGGGGGATTTTAATTTGTATGATTATGGATTCAGTACGCTGGAACAGTACAGCCTGACCGTGCTCTCCACAGCCCGCACGCGGGGGGCGCTTCTCTGCCGCTGCGAGGAGGGGCTTTTTATCCTGAAAGAATTCAAGGGGACGGAGAAGAAGCTTAAGAAGCAGCAGGAGCTTCTCGAGGGACTTTCGGCTGCCGGCTGCCGGGTTGACCGCTATCTTCCGAATAAAGAAGGAAATCTGGTCAGCCGGGACCGTGATAATATTCCATACACACTGCAGTTCTGGTATGAGGGAAGGGAGTGCGATACCAGGTCGGAGGAGGATATCCTGCGGAGCGTGCGGACTCTGGCACAGATGCATAAATATATGAAACTTCCACTGGTTCAGGATTATATGGAACCTTCACTGGAAGATATCTATCAGAGACATAATCAGGAACTGCGAAAGATCCGTAAATTTATCCGCAAAAAAGGGGCATCCTGTCAGTTCGAAAAACTGTATCTGGCGACGGTGGAGGATTATCTGGAAAAAGGTGACATGGCATTGGGGCTTCTGCGAGATTCTGCCTATTCGAAACTTCGACAGGATGTGACAGAAAACGGCTGGATCTGCCACGGGGAGTATAACCAGCATAATGTCCTTATGATCAGAAAAGAGACTGCAGTCACCAGCTTTGCGCACTGGGGCTTTGATGTGCAGATGGCTGATCTGTACCGTTTTATGCGAAAGATCCTTGAGAAATATAACTGGGATGTGCGGCTTGGAATGAAAATGCTCAGTGCCTATCACAAAGAAAAAAGTATCTCGGAGGATGAATGGCAGAATATCCATATCCGCTTTCTTTATCCGGAAAAATACTGGAAACTGGCAAACTATTACTATTCCCACAACAAAGCCTGGATCTCAGAAAAAAACACGCAGAAGTTAAAGAAGCTGACAGGGCAGAAAGAAGCCTGGCAAAACTTCGGAGCAAAATGTCTCGAAAATTATCCTTTTTGATTGTTTTTTATCAGGAACAAGGTTAAAAATTGGTAAATTTGACTGTAACTGTACGGTTTTCTCTTCCTTTTTTACGCAAAGAGGTGTATAATATAAAGCACCAATGGTCTTACAAAAAGACTGGAAAATACTATCAACAGGGAGGTATATCAGTATGGATTACAAAGAGGTATATGAGCAGTGGCTGTCCAACCCATACTTTGATGAAGCGACAAAGGAAGAATTAAAAAATATTGCAGAAGATGATAATGAGATCAAAGAACGTTTTTATATGGATCTGGAGTTCGGTACCGCAGGTCTCCGTGGAATCATCGGAGCCGGAACCAACCGCATGAACATCTATGTAGTAAGAAGAGCAACTCAGGGTCTTGCAAACTACATCGCAAAGGTTGACAAGAAATCACAGGGTGTTGCGATCGCATACGATTCCCGTCATATGTCACCGGAATTTGCCGAGGAAGCAGCTCTCTGTCTTGCAGCAAACGGAATCAAGGCATATATCTTTGAATCACTGAGACCGACACCGGAACTTTCTTTTGCAGTACGTCACCTCGGATGTGTTGCAGGTATCAACGTAACAGCCAGCCATAACCCGCCGGAATACAACGGATATAAGGTATACTGGGAAGATGGCGCACAGATCACACCGCCTCACGACAGCGGAATCATGGGAGAAGTTAAATCCATTTCTGACTGGAATACTGTTAAGACTATAGACAAGGCAGAAGCAGAAAAAGCAGGTCTGTTCCAGGTGATCGGCAAAGAAGTAGACGATGCTTACATGGCAGAACTTAAGAAACAGGTTCTTCACATGGATGCGATCAAGGCTGAGGGCAAGAACCTCAAGGTTGTTTACACACCTCTTCACGGTACAGGAAACATCCCGGCAAGAAGAATCCTCAAAGAACTTGGATTTGAGAACGTTTACGTTGTCAAAGAACAGGAACTGCCGGATGGAGATTTCCCGACAGTAAGCTATCCGAACCCGGAAGCAGCAGAGGCATTCGAACTTGGACTGAAACTTGCCAAAGAAGTAGATGCAGACCTCGTTCTGGCAACAGACCCGGATGCAGACCGTCTTGGTGTACGTGTCAAGGACAAGAACGGCGAATATCATGATCTGACAGGAAACATGTCAGGCTGCCTGCTTGCAAACTATGAGATCAGCCAGAAGAAAGCGATCAACGGAAGTCTTCCGGAGGATGGCGCTCTGATCAAAACCATCGTTACCACAAACCTGGCAGATGCGATCGCCAAAGGATACGGCGTAAAACTGATCGAAGTTCTGACAGGATTCAAATTCATCGGACAGCAGATCCTCGGATTCGAGCAGAGCGGCAAGGGAAGCTATCTCTTCGGATTTGAAGAGAGCTACGGCTGCCTGATCGGTACATATGCAAGAGACAAAGATGCGATCGTAGCTACAATGGCACTCTGCGAAGCTGCTGCATACTACAAGACTCAGGGCAAGACTCTCTGGGATGCAATGATTGAGATGTACGAACAGTTTGGTTACTACAAGGATGCAATCCAGTCTGTAACCATGAAGGGAATCGAAGGACTTCAGAAGATCCAGGAGATCATGAACTCCCTGCGTCAGAATCCGCCGGCAGAGTTTGCAGGACACAAGGTCGTTGCTGTAAGAGACTACAAGGCAGACACGATCACAGATGTGGCAACAGGCGCAGTGAAACCTACAGGACTTCCGAACTCCAACGTTCTGTACTATGAACTGACAGATGATGCATGGGTATGCGTTCGTCCGTCCGGAACAGAGCCGAAGGTTAAATTCTACTACGGCGTTAAGGGAACTTCCCTTGCAGATGCAGATGAGAAATCTGACATCATGGGCAAGGCAGTTCTGGATATGGTTGACTCCATGAAATAATCAGGTAACTGGCGTATGCAGGAATTTGACAGATTTATGGAAGTTGTCCGGGAACTCCGGAAGAAATGTCCGTGGGACAGTGTGCAGACACATGAAAGCCTGAAGCCATATCTTATGGAGGAAGCAGGGGAAGTCCTTGAGGGGATCGATCACCTGAATGCAGAGGGCGACAGCCAGAATCTCTGCGAGGAACTGGGAGACGTTCTGTTCCAGGTTGCACTTCACAGTGTGATCGCGGAGGAAGAAGGGCTTTTTACGATCAAGGATGTGATCTCGGGCGTGGAATCCAAGATGAAATTCCGTCATCCGAAGATTTTTTCACCGGATGATGCAGAGGCAGTGTCTTTGTCTTGGGATGAATTGAAAGCCCGTGAAAGACAGAAGAAATCAGAGTGATTTTTTCTTTAAAAAAACGACAGGAGGCAGCCTCCAATGGCAGGAAAAGCCTTGACAATTTGACACAAAAGGTATATATATAGTAAATAGCGTGCATATGCCAGGAAGCATTACGCAATAAATTAAGAAAGAGATTATTTAGAGGAGGAAACACCATGAATAAAACAGAATTAGTAGCAGCAATGGCGAAAGAAACAAACCTTTCCAAGAAAGACGTAGAGGCAGTTTTAAAATCTTTCACCGACGTTGTGGCATCCGAATTAAAAAAAGGTGGAAAAATCCAGTTAGTAGGTTTTGGTACATTTGAAGTAAGCGAAAGAGCAGCAAGAGAAGGAAGAAATCCTCAGACTGGCGAGACAATGACGATCGCAGCTTCCAAAGCACCGAAATTCAAAGCAGGAAAAGCTCTGAAAGATCTGGTAAACGAATAATTATAGCGTAAGCTGGGGGAACGATGAGTTCCCCCATTTTTTAACGGAATTTAAAGGAGAAACTTATGAGACTTGACAAATATCTGAAGATCTCACGTCTGATCAAGAGAAGAACCGTGGCGAACGAAGCATGTGACGCAGGAAGGGTCCTTGTCAATGACCGTCCTGCCAAAGCATCCGCACAGGTCAAGGCAGGCGATACCATTGAGATCCAGTTTGGCGGCGGCAAGAATGTCAAAGTAGAAGTTCTGGAAGTAAAGGATACTGTCCGCAAGGAAGACGCGGAGAATCTTTATAAATATCTCTGATCGCAGATAATGCCCGGTCTATCTGCCCTGATCTTTACATAAACTGAAATGTAATGGATCAAATGGAACGACAGGAGGCAGAGAGATGGAACAGAGCACCGCACGGCAGCCTCACAGACTGGTCCTCGAAAACAGGAAAAAAAGCATGATTTCGGGAGTCCAGGATGTCCAGTCCTTTCATGAACAGGAAATCCTTCTTCTGACCGAGGAAGGGAAGCTCCAGATCAAAGGCGAAGGACTTCATGTTAAACGACTGAACCTGGAAAAAGGTGAGGCAGATATCGAGGGCAAAATAAACAGCCTGATCTATCTTTCCAGAAACACCCCGAAGAAGGACGAGAAACTTCTGAAACGGATGTTTCGCTGAAAATGAGCAGTTATATGGAAAGAGAGACGTTCCTGTTTCTGATAGCGGCAGGAACCGGTGCAGGGCTGTTTTTGTTTTACAGGGTCCTGGGAATTTTTCGCTGGATGTTTCCGGGGCGGAGATCTGTGGCGTTTTTTGACCTTTTGTACTGGATTCTGTCAGGTAGTGTGGTTTTTGCAGAGCTTTACCAGTATAATGAAGGCGTTTTGAGGCTCTTTTTGCTGCCTGCCGTCTTTTTGGGGGCTTTTTTGATGAATTCTTTGTTAAAGAGGTTGCTATTTCTTGTTAAAAGAGGTAAAATTTCAATAATTATGGAAAACCGCTTTTGTAATTGGAAGAGGGGAAAGCAGATTGAAAAAGTCCAAAAAAAAGAAAAAAAACACAAGAATATTAAATAATTACCTCGGGATGGCTCTGATATCGGTAGTTGTTGTGCTTCTTCTGGGAGTTCTTACAGTGCAAAGTAATGAACTGAAAGCCAAAATCTCATCCTACGATACAAGAGCAGCAGAGATAAGAACTTCGATAGAAGAAGAACAGGATCGAACCAAACAGATCGACGAAGAGAAAGAATATATGCAGACAGATGAATATGTGGCAGAGATCGCCAGAGACCGTCTCGGGCTTGTCAAAAGCAATGAGATTGTTTTTGAAGAGGAGAAATAACACATATTTTGAAGAAAACTTTTCTGAAATAGCTGACAGTATTTGACAGATATTTTATAAAATCCCTTTTATAATTTCCCTTAATGAAGACATCAGGGGAGGGGAAAACATGCAGGAATGGATAATTGCCATGCTCGTGCTCAGCATTCTGCTGATTTTGCGGGACATGGCAAAAACTGTTTTGAAGGGAAGAAAATCCAGAAAAGAAGAGCCTTTTCCTTTAGGCGGAGAACATCCCCAGAAAGAAAAAGTAGAACGGTACGCAGCCTCATTTCAGAAACTTGCAGATACTTTTTATGGAATGCCATATAAGAAAGAATATTTAAGCAGTGCCCAGGTTGAGAATGTTATCCGGGAGACGGGAGAACGTTTCTGCAGAAACTGTTACCGGAGAGAACTGTGCTGGGGAGACCACGCAGAGGAGATGTATCTGTGCGGGGAGGCAATGGTACGTGCGATAGAGCAGGCGGATGAGGAGAAGATCGAAGAAGCACGGAAACGATGTGGAGAGAACTGCGGCAGATCAGCGCAGTACCTGGAATCCCTGAAGGACTGTTTTCAGAAGGAAAAGCAGGAGATGATCTGGGGGAACCGGATGATCGAGAGTCGGCTTGCAGTTGCACAGCAGTTGAATGAGATTTCACATATTATGCAGCAGGTTGCAGAAGATCTCTATGATATCAGTGCGGCGGAACCCGTTTTTCAGGAAGAACTTGCCAGGAGTCTTCGAAAGCGTCATGTGATCCTGAAACGGGCATGGGTCATGGACAAGGTCGAAGGGCGCAGACAGATTTTTCTGACCATGCGCGCCAGAAGCGGACAGTGTGTTGCTGTATCAGAAATCTCGCAGATTTTGTCCGGGATATGCGAATGCACAATGACCTCGGCACAGGGGAGCCGCTGTATTGTGAACCGGGATTTCCATACGGTTCACTTTGTGGAGGATGTCAGCTATCAGATGCTGTATGGTGTCGCAAAGCTTACCAGAGAAAAGGAAAAAGTTTCAGGAGATAATTACATCTGCCGACAGGAGGATGGAGGAAAATTTGTGATGTGTCTTTCGGACGGAATGGGTTCTGGAATGGATGCGTGCAGGGAAAGTGAGATTGTGGTAGAATTACTGGAGCAGTTCATGGAATCAGGTTTTTCACAGGAGGCAGCGGCGAGAATGGTCAATTCTGCCCTGATTCTGAATGGACGGGAAGGTATGTTCTCCACAGTTGATATCTGTGCAGTGGACCTTTATACGGGAATCTGTGAATTCCTCAAGGCAGGAGCAGCAGCTACTTTTATCAGGAGAGATCATTGGGTAGAGGCAATCTCATCGGAGAGCCTTGCGGCAGGTCTGGTACAGAGAATTGATTTTGACACAGCCTCACGGAAACTGTATCATGGGGACTGTCTTGTTATGATGACGGACGGAGTTCTGGATGCCCTTCCAACAGACTGTGAAGAAGAAACAATGAAAGAAATCATTCTGGATGTGCAGGAGAGTGCTCCGCGTGAGATCAGCCGGGGAATTCTGGAGAGAGTGCTTGGCTACAGTGACTATCGGGCGAGAGATGACATGACCGTGCTGGTTGCCAATGTAGTAAGAAAGTAAAGGACATAAGAAAATGCGGGAAAAGACATTCGATAAAGTAAAGGATTTTGTGAAAGAAAATGAAATGCTCGCCAGGAACTGCGCGGTCATTGCGGGCGTATCCGGTGGAAACGATTCTATGACGATGCTGCATCTTCTGAGGAGACTGAGAGAGATCTGGCATTTTCATCTCCGGGTGGTGCATGTGAACCATGGGATCCGGGGAGCGGAGGCAGACAGGGATCAGCGGATGGTGGAGACTGTATGCACCGAATGGAATATCCCATGCAGCGTGTATCGCTATGATGTCCCGGAGCTTTCGGTGAAATGGAAACTGGGAACAGAAGAAACGGGAAGGATCGTGCGCAGGCAGGCTTTTGACGCAGAGACGCACAAGTGCCGGAAACAATATGCGGTTGTCCGTACGGCACTGGCACATAATAAGAACGATCTTGCCGAGACAATGCTCCATCATCTGGCGAGAGGGACAGGTCTCAGGGGCTTATGTTCTCTGAAACCGGTGAATGGAGAGGTGATCCGTCCTCTTTTGTGTTTAGAAAGAAGAGAAATTGACGATTATATTAGAGAGTGCGGGATCCCGAGTGTCCTGGACAGCACGAATCTGGAGGATGAATATACGAGAAACCGCATCCGCAGGCATCTTCTTCCTGTGATGGAGCGAGAGATCAATGCCAAAACGGTTGAGCACATGGCAGAGACTTCGAGGCTGCTCTCAGAGGCGGAGGAGTTTCTGACAGACGAGGCGGCGCAGCTGGCCGCAGATTATTACAGAGAACCGGATGGAAGTTACTGCCTTGGAGAAGGATTTTTTCAGAAAAAACAGATCCTCAAAAGCTATGGAGTCCGGACGATCCTTGAAAAACTGAGCGGCCGCAGCCGGGATCTCACACAGACGCATATCCGGCAGGTACTGGAACTTTATTCCTGCCGGGTGAGCAAGCGGATTTCGCTTCCATATGGACTGGAGGCTGTGCGGACTTACGATGGAGTGATCCTCAGGAAGAAAATACAGCAGAAACCGGGAACAGAAGGGCGAAAGGAACAGGAAATTCCCCTTCCAGCCACATCGGAAGAGGTGGAAACACCGTTTGGCCGGTTTACGATCAAAGTATTTTCCTATTCCGGCGAGAAGATTTTAGAAAAAAAGTATACGAAATGGTTTGATTGTGATAAAATAAAGTGCGGTTTGTCAGTCCGTACCCGCAAAACAGGAGATTATCTCATTGTCGGCAGGGACGGAGGCCGCAAAAAGCTGACCAGATGCATGATCGATGATAAATTTCCAAAGGAGACCAGAGATCAGGTACCACTGATCGCAGATGGCGGGGAGATTTTGTGGATCATAGGCGGAAGGATCAGCGAACGGTATAAAATTACTTCATGCACAAGAAATGTATTAGAAATTACATACCAAGGAGGAACCAGGTTATGAGTGAGAGAATCAAGGTTTTACTGAGCGAAGAAGAAGTGGATGCAAGAATCCAGCAGGTTGCAGCCAAGATCAGCAAGGATTATGCAGGAAAGGAAGTCCATCTGATCTGCGTACTGAAGGGCGGCGTGTTCTTTACCTGTGAACTTGCAAAGAGAATTACTGTACCGGTAACTCTGGACTTCATGTCCGTATCCAGTTACGGAGATGATACCAAGTCAAGCGGTGTTGTCAAGATCGTGAAGGATCTGGACCAGCCGCTGATCGGTAAGGATGTGCTGATCGTAGAGGATATCATTGACTCAGGAAGAACTTTAAGCTATTTGCTCAAGATTCTTGAGAACAGACATCCAAACAGCATCCGTCTGTGTACTCTGCTTGATAAGCCAGAGCGCAGAGTTAAGAAAGATGTAAAAGTAGATTACTGCTGCTTCAATATTCCAGATGAGTTTGTTGTAGGATATGGGCTTGACTATGCTCAGAAGTACAGAAACCTCCCGTTCATCGGAGTTGTGGAATTTGACGGCGAGTGAAAGGAGATTCAGTTAAGTGAACAGACAGCCAGGCAAAATTGGTCTTTATCTGGTGCTGATCGTGATGCTGGTTGCAGGATATTTTTATCTGAATAATCAGGTAACTTCCCAGAGTAATTACACGATGGAAGAACTGCAGCAGGCAGCCGAGGACGGCAAGGTGACTTCTGCATCCTTGTATCAGAACAGGGAGGTACCGACGGGATCTGTTGTGGCAGAGATCGAGGGCGAAGGACAGAAAAAGGTCAATGTAACAGATGTAAACACTGCACAGGAGATTCTTGAGAAATACGATATTCATCCGGATGTGAAGGATGTTCCGCAGGAGAGTGCTTTTCTCACAACGTTTTTACCTGTGATCCTTACAGGAGCATTTATCCTGATCCTGTTTGTCATGATGAACAGACAGATGTCAGGAGGGGGCGGCAACTCCAAGATGATGAATTTTGGCAAGAGCCGTGCAAGGATGATGCTTCCGGACGGCAAAAAAGTAACTTTTCAGAACGTAGCCGGTCTTCAGGAAGAGAAGGAAGATCTGGTGGAAGTTGTGGATTTCCTCAAATCTCCACAGAAATATACCAGTGTGGGAGCCAGAATTCCTAAGGGCGTGATCCTTGTAGGTCCTCCAGGAACAGGTAAGACACTTCTTGCCAAGGCTGTTGCAGGAGAAGCGGGGGTTCCGTTCTTCTCCATTTCCGGTTCAGACTTCGTGGAGATGTTTGTCGGTGTCGGTGCTTCCCGTGTCCGCGACCTGTTCGAAGAGGGCAAGAAGCATGCACCGTGTATCATTTTTATCGATGAGATCGATGCAGTTGCAAGACAGCGTGGAACCGGTATGGGCGGCGGTCATGATGAGAGAGAGCAGACTCTGAACCAGCTTCTTGTAGAGATGGATGGATTCGGAGTGAACGAGGGGATCATCGTTATGGCAGCAACCAACCGTGTCGACATTCTGGACCCTGCGATCCTGCGTCCGGGACGTTTTGACCGTAAGGTTGCAGTCGGCAGACCAGATGTCAAGGGACGTGAGGAGATCCTTCGCGTTCATGCCAAGGACAAACCTCTTGGCGAGGATGTTGATCTCGCACAGATCGCGCAGACAACAGCAGGATTTACAGGCGCAGATCTTGAGAACCTCCTGAATGAAGCTGCGATCATGGCGGCCAAGGCGACCAGATCCTATATCACGCAGCAGGACATCAAGCAGGCCTTTATCAAAGTTGGTGTCGGTGCAGAGAAACGAAGCAAAGTCATCTCTGACAAAGAGAAGAAGATCACAGCATACCATGAGGCTGGACATGCGATCTTGTTCCATGTGCTTCCGGATATGGATCCTGTTTATACGATTTCCATCATTCCGACAGGTGTTGGGGCAGCAGGATATACCATGCCTCTTCCGGAGAATGATGAGATGTTCAATACCAAGGGCAAGATGCTTCAGGATATCACAACGCTGCTTGGCGGCCGTGTTGCCGAGGAACTGATCTTTGGCGATATCACGACAGGTGCATCCAATGACATCAAGCGTGCGACAGGAACTGCCCGAGCAATGGTCATGCAGTATGGTATGTCAGACAAGCTTGGTCTGATCACTTATGGTGATGACGGTGATGAGGTATTTATCGGACGAGATCTGGCACATACCCGAAGCTACAGCGAGGAAGTTGCCAAGGAGATCGACCAGGAAGTACATGATATCATCGACAAGTGCCACCAGGATGCAAGAGAGATCATCACTCAGCATATGGACGTGCTCCACAAGTGTGCAGCTCTTCTTTTAGAGAAGGAAAAAGTCCACAGAGAAGAGTTTGAGGCACTTTTTACATCAGAAAAAGTTGATCTCTCAAAATAAAGTATGCAAGATGCACAAAAACAAATTGTGATTTTTGTGAACTTTGTGCACACTTTTCGGTAGACGCATGGTACTATATACATCGTAAAAACCCCCCAATACATTATATAGTTTTTGCTACACCCCATAAGAAGAAATACCTTCTCCAAAAAAGACAGCCTATCCCGCTGTCTTTTTTATTTTGTAAAAATAACCATAATCGAGACGGTATTTCAGTGGTTTTTATATTGTACTTTTATGAATTTTCAACTAGAATAGACATATGCTTAAGAATAAGGGGACTTTAATTATGGAATGGGAAAACGAAGACATTACCAGAAAAATGCAGTACATTCTGAATATGCGGCCGGTGCTGAATAAGGACGCTTTTTTCAGTGACGGAACGAGATATTACAGAAATCCTACCGAACCAAAGGCGGGGGAAACGGTAATGATCAGTTTCCGGACCCAGAAAAACAATGCAGACGCAGTATACCTTGTATCCGGTGAGAAGAAACATAAGATGAAGATCTATAAGACGGTCAAGGGCTTCGACTATTACGGAACCAAGATCGTGATGCCGGATGAGGTTTTTCGATATCACTTTGAAATTCTGTATGGTTGGGTAAACTGTTACTATAATCAGCGGGGAGTCTGTACAGAATTACAGGAACGCGATGATTTTGAGATCTATCCAGATTTCCAGACTCCGGACTGGGCGAAGGGGGCGGTGATGTACCAGATCTTTGTGGATCGTTTCTGCAACGGAGATCCGACCAACAGTGTTCTGACAGATGAATATTCTTATATTGGAGAACACTGTGAGCAGGTACATGACTGGTCCAAGACACCGGCTGTCATGGGTGTCCGGGAATTTTATGGCGGAGACCTTAAGGGCATTATGGATAAACTGGATTATCTCCAGGATCTTGGCGTGGAGGTCGTATACCTGAATCCGATCTTTGTATCGCCGAGTAACCACAAGTATGATACACAGGATTATGACTATGTAGATCCACATTATGGAAGGATCGTAGAGGACTGTGACGGACTTCTGGCTCCATGGGACCGTGAGAACTCACATGCGGCGAAATACATCAAGCGAGTTACCGACAAGAAGAATCTGGAAGCAAGTAATCAGCTTTTTGCAGAGCTGGTGCAGGAACTGCATAAACGTGGAATGAAAGTTATCCTGGATGGCGTTTTCAATCACTGCGGTTCTTTCAATAAATGGATGGACCGTGAGCGGATCTATGAAGGACAGGAGGGCTATGCGCCGGGGGCTTATATCTCAGCAGACAGCCCGTATCGTTATTTCTTCAATTTCCGTGACGAGGGAAGATGGCCGTACAACCTGTCTTATGATGGCTGGTGGACGCACGATACGCTTCCGAAGCTCAATTATGAAGGATCCAGAGAACTTTATGACTATGTCCTGAATATCGCGCGCAAATGGGTGTCTGAGCCGTATTGCGTAGATGGATGGAGACTGGATGTTGCAGCGGACCTTGGACACAGCAATGAGTTCAATCATCAGTTCTGGAAGGACTTCCGCAAGGCAGTCAAGGAGGCAAATCCGAATGCGCTGATCCTTGCAGAGCACTACGGCAACCCGGAAGGCTGGCTTCAGGGCGATGAATGGGATTCTGTCATGAACTATGATGCTTTTATGGAGCCTGTGACCTGGTTCCTGACCGGTATGGAGAAGCACAGTGATGAGTACAGAGAGGATCTGTATGGAAACAGTGAGGCGTTTATCGGTGCAATGAAGACACATATGCGTTCTCTTCATATGTCTGCCCTTCATGTGGCGATGAATGAACTGTCGAATCACGATCATTCCAGATTCCTGACAAGAACGAACCGCCGCGTGGGAAGGGTTTCCTACGCCGGAGCAGAGGCGGCTTCTGAGAATATCAATACGGCGATCATGAGAGAAGCGATCGCGATCCAGATGACCTGGCCGGGAGCACCGACTGTTTATTATGGTGATGAGGCTGGTGTCTGCGGATTTACCGATCCGGATAACCGCCGTACCTATCCGTGGGGACACGAGGACAAGGAACTGCTTTCTTTTTACAAAAAAATGATCGCGATCCACAAGAAATACCGTATCCTTCGTACAGGATCCCTCAAATTCCTGTGGAACGACTATCAGGGACTGTGCTACGGACGTTTCTCGCATATCGAGCAGATGATCGTTGTCCTGAATAACCGTGATGAGGGAAGAGAAGTCACGATCAAGGTATGGCCGGCGGGGATCACCCGTATGGAAGAAGTTTCCATGACGAGACTGATCCGTTCCAGCCAGGATGGTTACAATGACCGCCCGAAGGAGATTCGGGCACGTGCCGGAATGGTAAATCTCTATCTGCCGCCGCGCAGCGTCACTCTTCTTTATCACAAAGACAAGATTTCATAATCACGCAAAAATGCAAAGTCCGGACCTGTTTTCAAATATCACGGCTCCGGACTTTGTTTTTTTCTTGACAGAAAAGGATTGGTATGTTACGATAACCATACTTTCACGTGGTAGAGTGACTATGTGATAAACTATAAAAATAATTTAAGAGGAGATAGAGGTATGAAGAAAAAAGCAGTTGCATTGATGCTGAGCACAGTAATGGCTATGGGAATGGTTTCTGCAGCAAGTGTACAGGCGAGCGTAGAGGACAAGACCCTGATCGTAGGATTTGATGCAGAGTATCCGCCATATGGCTATATGGATGAGGATGGAGAGTACACAGGATTTGACCTGGAACTTGCTCAGGCAGTATGTGATCTGGAGGGCTGGACTCTGGATAAGAAACCGATCAACTGGGATTCCAAGGATATGGAACTGAATTCCGGATCTATCGACTGTATCTGGAACGGATTTACCATGAACGGAAGAGAAGATGACTATACTTTCTCCGTACCATACGTAGATAACAGCCAGGTGATCGTTGTTGCTGACAATTCCGGCATCGAGAAACTCACAGACCTTGCAGGCAAGACTGTTGGTGTTCAGGCAGCTTCTGCAGCACTTGATCTTCTTCAGAGCGAAGAAGAAGGCGGACAGAAAGAACTGGCAGATACCTTCGGAGCACTGAATGAATTTGCTGATTACAACACAGCATTCACAGAACTGCAGGCAGGAGCACTGGATGCACTTGCAATCGATATCGGTGTTGCCAAATACCAGCTCAACTCCAGAGGAGAGGGATTCAAGATCCTTGATGAGACTCTGAACACAGAGCAGTATGCGATCGGTTTCAAGAAAGGCAATGACGAGCTTTGCGATATCGTAAACGCAGACCTTCAGAAACTGGCAGACGACGGAACTGTAGCAGAGCTTGCTGAGAAATATGAGATCGCTGATATGGTAACTCTCAAGGCTTCTGATGATGCTGATGCGAAAGAAGATACAGAAGAAGCTTCTGATGATGCGGCAGCTGAGGAAACATCCGAAGACGCAGAATGATCAGAAATTCAAAAATACGAAATAAGATATAAGACATATGGGATGCTCCCTGGGGTCTCACCGGGGAGCATCCCTGTTGTAAGTTAATGGAGGAGAAGACATGAGTTTTCAGGTAATGTTACAGCAGCTTACCACAGGATTCGGTTCTACGCTGGTTATCTTTTTTCTGACTTTACTTTTCTCACTGCCGTTGGGGATGGTAGTATATTTCGGAAGAGTAAGCCGTTTCAAGCCACTGAGCTGGATCGTGAAAGCCTATATTTCTATTATGAGAGGAACACCGCTGATGCTGCAGCTGCTTTTGTGGTATTTCGGACCGTTTTATCTCTGGGGAATGAATATCGGGGGGTACAAATTTACAGCGATCATCCTTGGATGTTCTCTGAACTATGCAGCTTATTTTGCTGAGATCTACCGCTCCGGAATTGAATCTATCCCGGTCGGACAGTATGAGGCAGCACAGCTTCTCGGCTATAACAAGAGCCAGACATTTTTTAAGATCGTACTTCCGCAGGTTGTCAAAATCGTACTTCCGTCAGTGACGAATGAAGTTATCACCCTTGTCAAGGATACATCACTTGTATATTCTGTATCCTACATCGAGATGTTTGCACTGGCAAAACAGATCGCAGCAGCACAGACAACGGTCCTTCCGTTTGTGATCGCAGGTGTATTCTATTATGTATTCAATTTTGTTGTTGCATGGGTAATGGAATGGCTTGAAAAGAAAATGAACTATTATCGTTAGGAGGAATGGGCGTGAGTACGAATCTTCTTGAAATGAATCATATCAAAAAACAGTTTGACGGGCTTCAGGTGCTGAAAGACGTTTCCATCCATGTAGAGGAAGGAGAGGTGCTTTCTATCATCGGACCTTCCGGCTCCGGCAAGTCTACACTGCTCCGCTGTGCGACACTTCTGACACGCATCGACGGTGGAGAAATCAGCTACATGGGCAAAAAGGCGATCTGGACAGAAAATGGCAAAGTCTGTATGCCGTCCAAGAATGAGATCAAGGATATCCAGTCCTACTTCGGTCTGGTGTTCCAGAACTTCAATCTTTTTCCGCATTTTACCGTCATGAAAAATATCACAGATGCACCGATCCATGTACAGAAACGAAACAAAGACGAAGTTTATAAAGAAGCAAGAGAACTTCTGGCAAAGATGGGACTTTCTGATAAGGAAGATGCCTATCCGTATCAGCTTTCAGGTGGACAGTGCCAGCGTGTCGCGATCGCAAGGGCACTTGCACTGAATCCGAAGATCCTCTTTTTTGATGAGCCGACATCCGCACTCGATCCGGAACTTACAGGAGAAGTCCTTCGTGTTATCCGTTCTCTGGCGGATCTTCATATTACGATGGTGATCGTAACACATGAGATGAATTTTGCAAAAGATATCTCCGACAGAGTCATCTTTATGGATAAGGGCGTGATCGCAGTAGAAGGAACACCTTCCGAGGTATTTTCTTCCAGCAACGCCAGAATGAAAGAATTCCTTGGCAAATTTCATCAGGGAGAAAAATAAAGGGATTGCTTTTAATCAGGCAATGTTATATAATTTCAGCGTAAAGACAGGAAAAATACTAAGATTAACCGCAGTTACCCCTGCGGTTAATCTGGCGAGAGGATAGGAGTAAATACCATGAGTACAGACAGATATGTAAGCCCCCTTTCAGAGCGTTATGCCAGCAAGGAAATGCAGTACATTTTTTCTCAGGATATGAAATTCCGTACATGGAGAAGATTGTGGATCGCTCTGGCAGAAACAGAAAAAGAACTTGGCCTCAATATCACCCAGGAGCAGATTGACGAACTCAAGGCTCACAAGGATGATATCAACTATGACGTGGCCAGGGAGAGAGAACGTCAGGTACGTCACGACGTTATGTCCCATGTGTATGCATATGGAGTACAGTGCCCGAAAGCAAAGGGAATCATTCATCTGGGTGCAACCTCCTGTTATGTAGGAGATAATACAGATATCATCGTAATGGCAGAAGCTCTGAAGCTGGTTCAGAAGAAACTGGTCAATGTGATCGCAGAGCTTTCCAAATTCGCAGATAAATACAAGGATCAGCCTACACTGGCATTTACCCATTTCCAGCCGGCACAGCCGACAACTGTTGGTAAACGTGCTACTCTGTGGACTCAGGAATTCATGATGGATCTTGAGGATTTGGAATATGTTCTCGGAAGTCTCAAGCTTCTTGGATCCAAGGGAACAACCGGAACACAGGCAAGCTTCCTGGAACTTTTTGACGGGGATCAGGAAACAATTGACAAGATCGATCCGATGATCGCGCAGAAGATGGGATTCAAGCAGTGCTATCCGGTTTCCGGACAGACCTACTCCCGCAAAGTCGATACAAGAGTCCTGAATATTCTTGCAGGTATTGCGGCAAGTGCACACAAGATGTCCAACGACATCCGCCTTCTCCAGCACCTCAAGGAAGTTGAGGAACCGTTCGAGAAATCTCAGATCGGATCTTCCGCAATGGCATACAAGAGAAATCCAATGAGAAGTGAGCGTATTGCTTCTCTTTCCAGATACGTGATGATCGACGCACTGAATCCGGCGATCACTTCCGCAACACAGTGGTTTGAGAGAACCCTGGATGATTCTGCAAACAAGCGTCTCAGCATTCCGGAAGGATTCCTTGCGATTGACGGTATTCTTGACCTCTGTCTGAACGTAGTAGACGGACTGGTAGTATATCCGAAAGTAATCGAGAAACACATGATGGCAGAGCTTCCATTCATGGCAACTGAGAACATCATGATGGATGCAGTTAAGGCAGGCGGCGACCGTCAGGAACTTCATGAGCGCATCCGTGAGCTTTCCATGGAAGCAGGACGCACTGTGAAGGTAGAAGGAAAGGACAATAACCTTCTTGACCTGATCGCGGCAGATCCGGCATTCAACCTTACGATCGAAGAACTCAACAAGTCCATGGAGCCTTCCAGATATGTAGGAAGAGCCAAAGAGCAGACCACAGCTTTCATTGAGAAAGTGGTACAGCCGGTTCTCGACGAGCACAAAGAAATGCTGGGAATCAAAGCAGAAATCAATGTCTAAAATACAGATCAATCAAAAACACGAGGAGGATAAAGTGTTATGGTCAAAGCAGTAGTTGGAGCTAACTGGGGAGATGAAGGTAAAGGTAAAATTACCGATATGCTTGCTCAGGAGGCAGATATCATCGTAAGATTTCAGGGAGGTGCAAACGCAGGTCATACAATCGTAAATGACTATGGTAAATTTGCACTGCACACACTTCCGTCAGGTGTATTCTACAATCACACCACAAGCGTGATCGGAAATGGTGTTGCTCTGAACATTCCGGTGTTCTTCAAAGAATATAACGAAGTGATCGAGAGAGGAGTTCCGGCACCGAAGATCATGATCTCCGACAGAGCACAGATCGTAATGCCATATCACATCCTGTTCGATCAGTATGAAGAAGAACGTCTTGGCGGCAAATCTTTCGGATCCACCAAATCCGGTATCGCTCCGTTCTATTCAGATAAATATGCAAAGATCGGTTTCCAGGTAAATGAACTGTTCCACGACGATGCCCTGAAAGAAAAAGTAGAGCGCGTTGTTGCAACAAAGAATGTTTTACTGGAGCACCTGTATCATAAACCGCTTCTTGATCCGGATGAGATCTATGCAGAACTGATGAAATACAAAGAAATGGTAGCTCCGTATGTTGGAGACGTTTCCCTGTTCCTGTGGAATGCGATCAAAGACGGCAAACAGATCCTTCTCGAAGGACAGCTTGGATCCCTCAAGGACCCGGATCACGGAATCTACCCAATGGTTACATCATCTTCCACACTGGCTGCATATGGTGCGATCGGTGCAGGAATCCCGCCATATGAGATCAAACAGGTTATCACAGTCTGCAAAGCATACTCCAGCGCAGTAGGAGCAGGTGCTTTCGTTTCTGAGATCTTTGGCGAGGAAGCTGACGAACTCAGAAGAAGAGGCGGCGACGGCGGAGAGTACGGCGCAACAACCGGACGTCCGAGACGTATGGGATGGTTTGACTGTGTTGCTTCCAAATACGGATGCCGTATGCAGGGAACCACAGACGTGGCATTTACTGTACTTGATGTACTTGGATATCTTGATGAGATCCCGGTATGCACAGGCTACGAGATCGACGGCAAAGTTACTACAGAATTCCCGACAACAGGACTTCTTGAGAAAGCAAAACCTGTTCTCGAGGTACTTCCGGGATGGAAGACAGACATCCGTGGAATCAAGAACTACGAAGATCTTCCGGAAAACTGCCGTAAATACGTAGAGTTCGTAGAGAAACAGATCGGATTCCCGATCACCATGATCTCCAACGGACCAGGAAGAAACGATATTATCTACAGAAATAAATAAATTACAAAGCGCCGGGGAGTTTTTCTCCGGCGTATTTCATATTGAGGTGTTTATGAAAAACGGAAAAAGAATCGCAGCCCTTCTGGGTGTTGTGGCACTGCTGATCATCTTCTGCCTGCCGATGTTTTTTGCATTGAAGGGCGATTTTTCGCAGGAAGCATTTATGGCATCCTTGTATACGGTGCTTTTTGTGGCAGTCATGGGGTATGTGATCTGGATGGTATTTCGACTTGTAAATAAGAAGAAAAACGAGGAGGATAAACGTATGATCAAAAATATTGTTTTTGACGTAGGACTTGTGCTGGTGGAATTTAACTGGCAGTCTTATCTGGACAGTTTTCACTTTGACAAAGAAAAAAGAGATAAGATCGCAAAGGCAACCTTCCAGAGTGAAGTGTGGGATGAGCGTGACAAAGGACTTCTTGAAGAAAGAGAATATCGTGAGAAATTCAAGGCACTGGCTCCGGAGTATGCAGAGGATATCGAGGATGTTATCAGGAATTCTACGAGATGTGTCACGAAGATGGACTATGCAGAGACCTGGACAAAATATCTTAAGGAGCAGGGATATAACCTTTACATCCTGTCCAATTACAGCAGATATATGCTGGACGGCACGAAGCAGAACGAAATGCCATTTCTGAAATATATGGACGGAGTTATTTTCTCCTGTGATGTAAACCAGATGAAACCGGATATAGAGATTTATCAGACACTGCTCAGTAAATTTAATCTGAAAGCAGAGGAGACGTTGTTCATTGATGACCGTGCAGAGAACTGCCAGGGTGCAGAAAAGGCAGGAATCCACACAATTCAGTTTAAAGATCTCAAACAGGCAGCGAAAGAAATGGAAGAAACTTACGGGATCAAATAAAAATCCCGGGACCGCGGCATTTCGTCAGTCCCAGGACCTTGTAAGGGGAGGATATAAGTATTTCTTAGATTGTATCTTTTGCTGTGCCGCCGATATGGGTTTCGGTGGACATTTATAGTATGGGCATGTGAATCCCTTTTTATACAACTTTCTTATAATTTGTATAAAAAGGGATTTGTCTTTTGTGAGAAAAGATGATATAATGGGGCACAGGCAAAATTTTTGAAAAGAGGATGAAAACAAATGAGTGATAAAACAATCTTAGAGCAGTGGCGTTCAATTGCTTACGATCAGCAGGCAGACCGCAATCAGCTCCAGAGATTCTGGGCAAACTATTTCAATATCGAGAAGGGAATCTACGAGCAGCTTCTTTCCAATCCGGACGAAGTTGTAAGCGGTACAGTCAAAGAACTGGCTGAGAAATACGGACAGGAAGTCCTGACTATGGTTGGTTTTCTTGACGGAATCAATGACAGCCTTAAGATCCCGAACCCGATCGAGACAATGGATGAGAACACCAGAGTAACTCTGGCTTTTGATAAAGAACTTCTTTACAAGAACATGGTTGATGCCAAGGCAGACTGGCTGTATCAGCTTCCTCAGTGGGATGCGATCTTCACAGAGGAGAAACGTAAAGAACTGTACATGGAGCAGAAGAAATCCGGTACAGTTGTAAAGCCGCACAAGATTGGCCGTAACGATCCTTGTCCGTGCGGCAGCGGTAAGAAATACAAACATTGCTGTGGAAGATAATGAAAGTCCGGCCAGATCTGGATTATATTATCGTGCTTGGCGCACATGTCGCAGGCACACGGTTATCCAAAGCCCTTCTGGAACGAACCAGGAGGGCTTTGCGTTATCTTGAGGAGAATCCTGAGACACGCGCGGTTCTCTCCGGCGGACAGGGGCAGGGAGAGCAAATCAGCGAGGCGGAGGCAATGTACCGGTATCTCACAGAGCATGGGATTGACGGTTCCCGGCTGATCCTTGAGGACAGGTCCACCAATACAAAGGAGAATCTGGATTTCAGCCTGGAGAAGATCGGGACACTGGATACCTCGATCGGGATCGTGACGAATCATTTTCATGTGTTCCGTGGTGTGGCGATCGGCAGAAAGTGTGGATGCAGGCAGATTTATCCCATTCCGGCGAGATACAGAACCTGGAGACTGCTGGTTTATATTCCACGTGAAATCCTTGCGATCATCAAGGATAAAATAGTAGGAAATTTGTGAACAAAATAAAATATAAAAAAAATTAAAAAAAGTGTTGACACTTTGCCAAACACATAGTATACTAACGAAGTCGGTTGCGAGAGAGCACCTCGAAAGAGAGTTCTTGAAGCGGCAGGCACAGGAAGTGGGATCTTAGCTCAGCTGGGAGAGCATCTGCCTTACAAGCAGAGGGTCATAGGTTCGAGCCCTATAGGTCCCATACCTCAAGAGAATATGGCGAGATAGCTCAGTTGGCTAGAGCACACGGTTCATACCCGTGGTGTCGAGGGTTCGAATCCCCCTCTCGCTATTAGAATGGGATCTTAGCTCAGCTGGGAGAGCATCTGCCTTACAAGCAGAGGGTCATAGGTTCGAGCCCTATAGGTCCCATACCTCAAATAGAATATGGCGAGATAGCTCAGTTGGCTAGAGCACACGGTTCATACCCGTGGTGTCGAGGGTTCGAATCCCCCTCTCGCTATTAGAATGGGATCTTAGCTCAGCTGGGAGAGCATCTGCCTTACAAGCAGAGGGTCATAGGTTCGAGCCCTATAGGTCCCATACCTCAAATAGAATATGGCGAGATAGCTCAGTTGGCTAGAGCACACGGTTCATACCCGTGGTGTCGAGGGTTCGAATCCCCCTCTCGCTACTTGAATCCCCTGAAATTCAGGGGATTTTTTTTGCATAAAAACACAGGCTGTACAATAAATTTTTTTGGTGTCACCTGTCGAAAAATTTGCGTCTAGGAATTTCAAAAGATTTGTTGTATGATATAGAATGCGTAAGAAATAAAAAAGAAAGGGGACATCAGACCGTGGGGAAAAAAATGCTTTTTGTTTTTAATCCCAAAGCAGGAAAGGGCAGGATCAAGATGCACCTCCTGGATATCGTAGATATTTTCAGCGGACATGATTATGAAGTCATTATCCGTGCTACGCAGGCACCGCGTGATGCCTATGAAAAAGCCAAAGAATATGCAGATTCTGTTGATCTGATCGTATGCAGTGGAGGTGACGGCACTCTTGACGAAGTTGTTACCGGAATTATGGAAACAGGAAGCAATGTACCGATCGGATATATTCCTGCCGGAAGTACGAATGATTTTGCCAACAGTCTTTTTATGCCTAAGAATATGGTCAAAGCGGCAGAGATGATTACGAAAGAAGAACTTTATCACTGTGACATCGGCAGATTTAATCAGCAGATATTTGCATACGTTGCTGCTTTTGGACTTTTTACAGATGTGTCCTATGAGACAGACCAGGATCTCAAGAATGTTCTTGGACATGTGGCATACATTCTGGAAGGTGTAAAGCGTCTTTTTGACATCAAGTCTTATCATATGAAGGTTACTTCAGATGAACTTGAGGTGGAAGATGATTTTATCGTCGGAATGGTAACAAATTCCAGATCTGTAGGTGGATTTAAGAATCTTACCGGGAAGAATGTCGATATGAATGATGGACTTTTTGAGGTGACACTGATCGTGAATCCAAAGAATCCGCTGGAACTGCAGGAGATCATTACAGCTCTTGTAATGGCAGAGGACAATACGGATCTTGTATATTCCTTCAAGACCAGGAAGCTTACGATCGAGGCAGAAGAAGAAGTCCCATGGACTCTGGATGGAGAATTTGGCGGCGACCACAGGATCATAGAGATTGAGAACCGTCATAAGGCACTGAATCTTTATCTTAAGAGTACCCAAAATTAAACTGTCAAGAAACAATTAATAGAAATACAATCAAAGGAGAAACAGAATGTCAGATTACGTGAATGTAACAGAACTTTTTGGATGCGATGTATTCAATGATTCTGTCATGGAAGAACGACTCCCGAAGAAAGTTTACAAAGAACTCAAAAAAACCATCGAGGAAGGCAAGGAGCTTTCACCGGAAGTAGCAGATGTTGTTGCTCATGAGATGAAGGAATGGGCAATCGAGAAAGGTGCGACACATTACAGCCACTGGTTCCAGCCACTGACAGGTGTGACAGCAGAGAAGCACGATGCTTTTATCACAGCACCGAAGGAAAATGGCAAGGTTCTTATGAGCTTTTCAGGTAAAGAACTGATCAAAGGAGAATCCGATGCATCTTCTTTCCCGTCAGGTGGACTTCGTGCTACATTTGAGGCGAGAGGTTATACAGCGTGGGACTGCACTTCACCGGCTTTTGTACGTCATGATGCCGCAGGCGGCACACTTTGCATCCCGACTGCATTCTGCTCCTATACAGGAGAGGCACTGGACCAGAAGACACCGCTTCTCCGCTCTATGGAAGCGATCAATACACAGGCATTACGTCTCATCAGACTTTTTGGAAATACCACATCTAAGAAAGTAACTCCGTCTGTCGGTGCAGAGCAGGAATACTTCCTCGTAGATAAGGAAAAATGGCTTCAGCGAAAAGACCTTACATATACAGGAAGGACTCTGTTTGGAGCAATGCCTCCGAAGGGACAGGAGATGGACGACCATTATCTTGGAACCATCCGTCAGAGGATTTCCGCTTATATGAAAGAAGTCAACGAAGAATGCTGGAAACTGGGCGTGACAGCCAAGACACAGCACAACGAAGTTGCACCGGCACAGCATGAGCTGGCTCCGATCTATGCACCGGCAAACATCGCAGCAGACCATAACCAGATCATGATGCGCATCCTCAAGAAAGTAGCGAGCCGTCACGGTATGCGCTGCCTGCTCCATGAGAAACCATTCGCAGGAGTCAATGGTTCCGGTAAGCACAATAACTGGTCCCTGACTACAGATGACGGGATCAACCTTCTGGATCCTGGCAAGACACCGCATGAGAACGTTCAGTTCCTTCTCGTCCTGACCTGTATCCTCAAGGCTGTAGATACACATGCAGACCTTCTCCGTGAGTCCGCGGCAGATGTCGGAAACGACCAGAGACTTGGTGGAAACGAAGCACCGCCGGCGGTGATCTCTGTATTCCTTGGCGAGCAGCTTGGTGATGTCCTGGATCAGCTTATCAGCACAGGAACAGCCACACACAGCAAGAAGGGAACCATCCTGGAGACAGGTGTCAAGACTCTTCCGGACTTCATGAAGGACGCAACGGACAGAAACCGTACTTCACCGTTCGCTTTTACCGGAAACAAGTTCGAATTCCGTATGGTGGGCTCCAGGGACTCTATCTCTGAATGCAACGTCGTACTGAATACGATTGCAGCCGAGGCTTTCAAAGAAGCCTGCGACCGTCTGGAAGCTGCCGAGGACTTTGATATGGCAGTCCATGATCTGATCAAGGAATACGCGATCGATCATCAGAGGATCGTATTCAACGGCAACGGATATGCTCCGGAATGGGCAGAGGAAGCGAAACGCCGCGGACTTCCGAACCTTCCATCCATGGTGGATGCGATCCCGGCACTCACCACAGATAAAGCTGTGAAACTGTTCGAGGAATTCCATGTATTTACCAGAACAGAGCTGGAATCCCGTGCAGAGATCCAGTACGAGATCTATGCAAAAGCGATCAACATTGAAGCCAAGGCCATGATCGACATTACAACCAAGCAGATCATCCCGGCAGTGATCAGATATACGACTGTACTGGCAGATTCCATCAATGCCGTACAGGCAGTCGGTGCGATCGATGTGAGCGTACAGCTTGACCTTCTCAAGAAATGCTCTGCACTTCTCAAGAGCACCAACAGCGCAATGAACAAACTTTCCAAGGCAGTAGCCAGAGTTCCGGAGATCCCGGAGGGAAGAGAACGCGCCGTATACTGCAAGGACACCATCACAAAAGCAATGGAAGAACTGCGTACACCGGTGGATGAACTGGAAATGCTGGTTGACAAGGAAATGTGGCCGATGCCTTCCTACGGCGATCTGATCTTTGAAGTATAAGATTTCTGGGAGTACTTATAAATGGAAGAATTAAGATTTCTGGAGGAACAGAATGTTTCTCCAGAACTGATAAAAAGAGTCGAAGAATTCAGACAGGCTTATTCGGTAAAGGAAGAAGCAGCAGGAAGGATCACGAAACCTTCCATACCTTTCTATGGAAAGGAGATCCTGGAGATGGCGATCGCAGCCATCCTCCAGGGTCAGAACCTGCTCCTGACCGGACCGAAAGCGACCGGCAAGAATATCCTTGCCGAGAACCTGGCATATATTTTTAACCGTCCGTCTTACAATGTATCGTTTCACGTAAATACCAACAGTGGTGATCTGATCGGAACGGATACTTTTGAGGACAACGAAGTGAAGCTTCGCAAGGGAAGTATCTACCGCTGTGCAGAATATGGCGGATTCGGTATCCTGGACGAGATCAATATGGCAAAAAACGACGCAGTTTCTGTGCTTCATGCGACACTGGACTACCGCCGTTCCATCGATGTGCCGGGATATGACAAGATAGACCTTCATCCGGCAGCACGGTTTATCGGAACGATGAACTATGGATACGCAGGAACCAAGGAGCTGAACGAAGCTCTGGTTTCCCGTTTCCTCGTGATCGATATGCCGGCGCAGACAGAGGAAACACTTCGTTTTATTTTTAAAGAAATGTTCCCGGATGCAAAGGAAAAAGCCATTGAGCAGTTTACCGGACTGTTCCTGGATCTCCAGCTCAAAGCACTGAACAGTGAGATCTCCACGAAGGCGCTGGATCTTCGAGGACTTCTGGCGGCAATGAAGATCATCAAAGTCGGACTTTCTCCGTCCCTTGCAGTGCAGATGGGAATCGTGAACAAGACGTTTGATGTCTTTGAGAAGGAAATCGTGGAGGACGTTGTACATACGAGGATTCCGGCAGAATGGATCAGAGAGGATGTCTATGAATAAAGAAGAAACACTG
This sequence comes from Blautia sp. AF19-10LB, assembly GCF_003461245.1. Taxonomy (GTDB): domain Bacteria; phylum Bacillota; class Clostridia; order Lachnospirales; family Lachnospiraceae; genus Blautia_A; species Blautia_A intestinihominis. The sequence continues at coordinate 115,446 of NZ_QTWS01000002.1, read as the reverse complement.
GAAATAGAGGACAGCCGTCTGGAACTCGAGAACCGGATCCGAAATCTTCTGTGGACAGTCAGCGGTGATTATAAACTGGATATGAAACCGGATGTTTCACTTTTTCTCCGCTCGAAGGCGATCGCCCTTTATGACGGAATCAAACAGGGAGCCCTGGCAAGATTTTATGATAAAGATCTTCTGGGGCTTTATCTCGTCAAAAAAGTATTTCTGCAGGCTGACGAAGGCGAACTGACTGCTGTTGCACAGCTCTGCATCGAGGAGGCGATCGGAGAAAAGATCTGTGAGGAACGCCCGGGCATCCGGAACATGCAGAGAGAGGCTTTTGAGGATATTCTGGATCAGGAGTTCGAGAAGATGCCGTCACAGGCAGACTTTCTGGGAAGACTGAAGGTCGCGGTGCTCCGCAGGAGACTGGACGGAGGCGTATACAGAGTCGAACAGAAACTTCAGCCGTTTATGGATCTGGTGATCCGTTCCGGCGAGGCAGAGGATACGATGGAACTGATCCGCTGCATCGATGAACTGTATAATTCCATGATCGACCCGGCATTTGAACAGCGGCGAGGCAGTCTGGAACGTGTAATGGCGGTCACACTGGAAGAACTTACAGAATTTTCCTGGGAAGATTTTCTCTCTGAGGAGATGTATGAGGAAGCACTTGAGAGTTATGTCGAGAAACTGACGACCAACATGGCAGGCATGGAGGACCGCTCCGTGACAGAAGAGATGGAGCAGAAACGCCAGAAAAAGAAAAACATCACAGTAGTCACTCCCGAAATGCTGGAAAAAGCCTACACCTATGTAGAACTGAACTACGGCAGAACCTATTTAAGCGAAGCAGAGGAAAAAAAGATCAACTATCTGATGTGCCGGGGCGTTCACAGCGACTGCAGCCTTTATTTCACAGAGGGAGTCCTTAAGAATCCGGTAAAACGAAATTACCAGTATGAATACGCGAAGCGCCTGCGGAACAAGAATATCTGGCTGTACCATGACAAGCACCGTATCGTGAAGCGGAATATTTCTGTGCTGACAGATACACTCCGCAAATCTCTTGTCCTCAGAAGTGAGACACAGACAGTCCTTTCTGACCGCGGACAGATCGTACCATCGAGGCTGTGGCGGGTCGGACGAAGCCAGGATGCGAAACTTTTTGAAAGAGAGCTCAAGGCGGATGCGTCAGATTTCGTGGTGGATGTACTGATCGATGCGAGCGGTTCGCAGATGAGCCGGCAGGGAGAGGTGGCACTTCAGGCATATATCATCAGCGAAGCCCTAAGCAATGTCGAGATCCCGCATAGGGTGATGAGTTTCTGTACATTCTGGGATTATACGATCCTTCACCGGTTCCGGGAATACGATGACCCGCGGTCAGCGAATGAGAATATTTTTAATTATGTAACATCTTCCAACAACAGGGACGGACTGGCGATCAAGACCGCCGGATACGGACTTCTCGCAAGAGAAGAGGAAAAAAAGATCCTGATCGTTTTGAGCGACGGCAAGCCTTACGATGTGCTGGTGAACCGTCCGAATGCGAGAAATCCGAAACCATATCAGGGAAAAGAAGCGATCGCGGATACCGCAACGGAGATTCGCCGTCTGAGGAATCTGGATGTCAGCGTCCTGGGTGTTTTTGCAGGAGAGGAGAAGGACCTTGCCACGGAAAAAAAGATCTTCGGCAAGGATTTTGCCTATATCCGTAATATCAAAAATTTCTCGAAGATTGTCGGAAGGTATCTGACAAAACAGCTGGAAATTGATGGATAATAGACAGAAATGTGCAAAATTTCCAAAAAGAGTCAAATAAAACGAACGGAAATATAAAAATTTCATAAAATCGCCCTTGCTAATACAAGCAAAGTCGGTTATAATGGTCTGAGGTTCATAGACCAATAAAAACAAGGGAGAGGAAATCAATGAACGAGAACAAAGAGTTCAAGCCGTATATTCCTGCTGAAAAAGTCACAGCAGAGATGACGGTAACATCAGTGATCATGGGTGTCATCCTTGCTATCGTATTTGGTGCTGCTAACGCATACCTCGGACTTCGTGTCGGTATGACTGTTTCTGCATCTATTCCGGCAGCAGTTATTTCTATGGGTGTTATCCGTGTCATCATGAAGAAAAACTCCATTCTGGAGAGTAACCTGGTACAGACCATCGGTTCCGCCGGTGAATCACTTGCAGCAGGTGCTATCTTCACAATGCCTGCTCTTTTTTTGTGGGCAGAAGAAGGTCTCTGTGACAAACCGAGCCTGGTTGAGATCACTCTGATCGCACTTTGCGGTGGTATCCTTGGTGTACTTTTCATGGTACCGCTTCGTAACGCTCTTATCGTAAAAGAGCACGCAACACTTCTCTATCCGGAAGGAACTGCCTGCGCAGACGTACTTCTTGCCGGTGAAGAGGGTGGAGCTAATGCATCTACTGTATTCTCAGGAATGGGACTTGCAGCAGTATTCAAATTTGTAGTAGACGGTCTGAAGGTGATCCCGGCAGACGTTTCTGCAGCATTTACATCCCTCAAGGGTGAGCTCGGTATGGAAGTATATCCGGCACTTCTTGGTGTTGGTTATATCGTAGGACCGCGTATCGCATCCTTCATGTTCGTAGGTTCACTTGTAGGATGGATGGTCATCATCCCGATGATCTGTCTGTTCGGACCAGACACATGGCTGTATCCGGCAGCACAGGGAACTACAATCGCTGACCTGTATGCAAACGGCGGAGCATCTGCAATCTGGAGCACATACGTTAAATACATCGGAGCTGGTGCTATCGCTACTGGTGGTATCATTTCCCTGATCAAATCCCTGCCGCTGATCATCAGCACATTCCGTGATTCCATGAAGAGCATGAAGGGCGGATCTGTTAAGGGAACAGCAAGAACTGACCAGGATCTTCCGATGAACTTTATCCTGATCGGAATCCTTGCAATGGTAGCTATCATCTGGGCTGTACCGGCTATCCCGGTTAACCCGCTTGGTGCACTCCTTATCGTAATCTTCGGATTCTTCTTTGCAACTGTATCTTCCCGTATGGTAGGTATGATCGGTAGCTCCAACAACCCGGTTTCCGGTATGGCGATCGCTACACTTCTGATTTCCACAATGGTGATCAAAGGAAGCGGACAGACTGGAATCGATGGTATGAAAGCAGCTATCGCTATCGGTTCTGTTATCTGTATCATCGCAGCTATCGCTGGTGATACTTCTCAGGACCTTAAGACAGGATTCCTTCTTGGAGCAACTCCTAAGACACAGCAGATCGGTGAGCTGATCGGTGTTGTTGCTTCCGGTCTTGCAATCGGTGGTGTTCTTTACCTTCTGGATGCAGCATGGGGATACGGCGGAGCAGAAGTTCCGGCTCCTCAGGCAGGACTTATGAAGATGATCGTTGAGGGTATCATGGGAGGAAACCTTCCTTGGACACTCGTATTCATCGGAGTATTCCTTGCAATCGGTATGGAAATCCTGAGAATCCCGGTAATGCCATTCGCAATCGGTCTCTACCTTCCAATCTACTTGAACGCAACCATCATGATCGGTGGTGTTGTTCGTATGCTGATGGATGGCAGAAAGAACGTTGATGAGAAGACAAAGAACGATCAGGTTACAGACGGTACTCTGTACTGTGCTGGTATGATCGCCGGTGAGGGTCTTGTTGGTATCGCACTTGCGATCCTTGCAGTTGCAGGTGTCAGCCTGGATATCTCTGGTGTTGCTAACTTTGGTAACATCGGTGGTGTTATCCTCATGGTTATCATGATCCTTACACTGCTTAAATTCTCCTTATGGAAAAAGAAAAAAGCCTGATGAAAAAACAGAATAAAAAAAGCAAAAAAGAAGTTTTGGATATCAACTATCTGGATCTGATCCCGGTGCGCGCAGAGGAACTTCAGTGGTTTACAGACCGCAGGGACCGTATCGTGCTCAAAGTCGAGAATACAGGGTTGTTCAACAAGATTGCCCAGAAGGTATTCAACAAACCGCAGTTCACCAAGGTACATCTGGATCAGCAGGGGACATTTATCTGGCCTCTGATCGATGGAGAACGTACCGTTGCTGATATCGCAGCACTGGTCAAGGACGAGTTCGGGGAGGCAGCAGAGCCGCTTTATCCGAGGATCGTCAAATATTTCCAGATCGTTGAGAGCTATCATTTCATAAAATTTGCAAACAAGCCTTCCAAGTAGGGCACACTAAGAACGGGAAACAGCCAAATCGCTGTATCCCGTTCTTTTGGGTTAAGGGATACTTTATTACAGTACAGCGATAGGAGAGTAGAAAGGAGAACTTATGAAAATTACGGGCAAAAAACCATGGTATATGGAATATCTGCTGATCATCGTTGGAACCGCACTGATGGCAACCGCGATCACTTCCTGTTTTGATGCGGCAGGATTGGTAACGGGAGGCTTTTCAGGCATTGCAATCCTGGTCAAAGCAGGAACAAAGAGTTTATACGGAAATGGAATTCCTCTCTGGGTAACAAACCTTGTATTAAACATTCCGGTGTTTCTTCTCGCGGCCAAAATAAAAGGAGTTGCCTTTGTAAAAAAAGCACTTCTGGGAGATCTCTCTCTGACTGTCTGGCTGGCAGTCCTTCCGGCATGGAAACTGTCCGGAGATTTTCTTCTCGTGGCATTATATGGAGGTCTTTTGCAGGGTGTAGGGATCGGTCTTGTGTTCCTTGGGGGAGGAACGACAGGCGGGACCGATCTTCTTGCGGCAATCATCCAGAACTTTATGAGACATTATTCGATCGCGCAGATCATGCAGTTTGTTGACGGAGCAGTTGTATTGGTCGGCATGTATGTATTTGGGGTAGAGCGTGCACTTTATGCGATCATTGCAGTATATCTCGTCACAAAAGTATCCGACGGCATCATCGAAGGTCTTAAATTCTCCAAATCTGTCTACATCATCACAGAGAAGCCGGATGAAGTTTCACGCATGGTAATGGAGGATCTTGACCGCGGAATTACCGGAATCTCTGCGAAGGGAATGTATTCCGGACAGGATAAACTGATGCTTTTCTGCGTAGTCGGAAAGAAAGAACTGGTACATCTCAAGGAAATGATCGATGAGATCGACCCGAATGCGTTCGTGATCGTTGGGGATGCGAGAGAGGTCCATGGCGAAGGATTCCTCGAAAAATAGCAAAAATAAACAAAAAGTTGTAAAAAAGTTGTGTTTTCCTCTTTTATTTTTGGTGATTTTGTATTAAAATATAGTAAATATTCAGGTTGATATGGGGATAACAAGAGAAAACGCACAATAAGCGAGAAGGGATGTAGGCAGATGATATCAAATCAGGTACTTCAGAATACACTGGAAGGATTAAAGGAAATCTCCAGGACAGAATTCTGCATTATTGACACCGAGGGAAAGGTGCTCGCAACGACATTTTCAGATTTTTCAATACAGCAGGGAGACATCCAGGCGTTTGTAGAATCCCAGGCTGACAGTCAGCTCGTCAAGGGATTCCAGTATTTCAAGGTCTGTGACGACTATCAGTTGGAATATATTCTGGTCGCTCATGGAGACGATGAGGACACCTATATGATCGGTAAACTGGCAGCGTTCCAGATCCAGAATCTGATCGTTGCATATAAGGAAAGATTTGACAAGGACAGCTTTATCAAGAACCTTCTTCTTGATAACCTGCTCCTCGTAGATATTTACAACCGCGCCAAGAAACTGCACATCGATGCAGATGTACGCCGTGCAGTTATGATCCTGGAACTTCAGCAGGAGAAGGATCACAGTTCCATGGAGAGCGTGAAGAGTTTCTTTGGTGGCAAGAGCAAGGACTTTATTACTGCTGTTGATGAGAAGAGCATCATTATCGTCAAGGAACTTGAGGAGGGAGAGGGATATGCAGACCTGGACAAACTGTCTCATGCGATCCTTGATACTCTCGGACTGAACCAGAACGAAGAAACACATATCGCATATGGAACGATCGTAAATGAACTGAAGGAAGTTTCCCGTTCCTATAAGGAAGCAAGAATGGCACTTGATGTAGGTAAGATCTTCTTTGGAGAGAAGGATGTCATCGCATACAGCTCTCTTGGAATCGGCCGTCTGATCTACCAGCTTCCAATTCCGCTGTGTAAGATGTTCATCAAGGAAATCTTTGAGAACAAATCACCGGATGACTTCGATGAGGAAACTCTGGTCACCATTGACAAGTTCTTCGAGAACAGCCTCAATGTTTCCGAGACATCCAGACAGCTTTACATCCACAGAAACACTCTGGTATACCGCCTGGACAAACTCCAGAAGAGCACAGGCCTTGATCTTCGTGTGTTTGAGGATGCAATCACATTTAAGATCGCACTGATGGTTGTAAGATACATGAAGTATATGGAGACACTTGAGTACTAAAATCGTGAAAATTTTATGAATTCAACAAAAATGCTTGCATTCTGCCAAAAGATATGTTACAACAATGTTACAAAAACATTAAACTATTTATGCAGCAGAATGCGTGAAATGCTGCCGGAGATTCTGGCAGCATTTTTTGCGCAAGAAGGAGGAACGGATGATTGATCTGATAGATGTGAGCAAATCATATGGCAAAGGGCTTCCGGCCGTTAACCATGTGAATCTGCATGTTGATAAAGGTGAGTTCGTGTTTGTTGTAGGAAGCAGTGGATCCGGTAAGTCTACCCTGATCAAGCTTCTTATGAAAGAACTGGACTGCACCAGCGGTCAGCTGATCGTAAGTGGTGAGCGTCTCGAGAAGATGAAACACCGCCGTGTAGCGAAATATCGTCGTAAACTGGGCGTTGTGTTCCAGGATTTCAGACTTCTCAAGGACCGCAACGTATATGAGAACGTAGCTTTTGCACAGCGCGTTATTGGAAGATCGACCAAGGTGATCCGCAAGCGTGTGCCGGAAGTACTGCAGGAAGTCGGACTTGCCGAGAAATACAAATCTTTTCCGGATGAGCTGTCCGGTGGTGAGCAGCAGAGAGTTGCCCTCGCGAGAGCACTCGTAAACCGCCCGGACATCCTTCTCGCAGACGAGCCGACAGGAAACCTCGACCCTAAGACTTCTGAGGAGATCATGAAACTTCTGGAGCAGATCAACGAGAAAGGCACGACGGTACTGGTGGTAACACATAACAAAGAAATCGTAAATGCGATGAAGAAACGAGTACTTACGATGCATGATGGTGTGATCGTCAGTGACGAAAAAGAAGGAGGATATCATGAGGCCTAGTACAATCTGGTATACTCTGAAACAGGGTATTATAAACATAAAGAGAAACTGGATGTTTTCACTGGCATCCATCCTGACCATGGCAGCCTGCATCTTCCTGGTAGGAGTTTTTTATTCAATGGTGACAAACGTCAATAATATTGCACATAAGGTGGAACAGGAAGTTCCGGTCACCGTATTCTTTGATGAAGGAACCACAGAGGAGCAGATGCAGGAAGTAGGCAATCTGATCCAGGCGCGTCCGGAAGTGGAGAGAATTGAATTTGAATCCGCAGACGAGGCATGGCAGAAATTTAAAGATCAGTATTTCCAGGGTTCTGATGCGGCAAATGGATTTAAGGATGACAACCCGCTGGTAAACTCGTCCAACTATCAGGTCTACCTCAATCAGATCGAGAAGCAGACAGAACTGGTTGCCTACATACAGGGACTGGATCATGTGCGTGATGTAGAGCAGTCAGAAAAAGCAGCCAACACACTTGGAAACTTTAACAAGCTGGCATCTTACGCATCTATGATCATCATTGCGATCCTTCTGGTCATTTCTATTTTCCTGATCAGCAACACGGTTTCTGTTGGTATTGCAGTCCGTAAGGAAGAGATCGGGATCATGAAGTACATCGGTGCGACAGACGGTTTTGTACGGGCACCGTTCCTGCTGGAAGGTATGGTACTTGGAGTGATCGGCGCGGCAATTCCGCTTACCGCCTTATATTTCATTTACAACACAACAGTAGAATACATTCTGACACGTTTCAATGTCCTCACAGGAGTGGTAGACTTTATTCCGGTATGGAAAATTTACCAGACACTGCTTCCTATGGGACTGGCACTTGGAATCGGAATCGGCCTGATCGGAAGTTTCCTGACTTCAAGAAAGCATTTAAGAGTATAAATATAAATATTTGAATATCTGATATGCGGCGTATGAAGCTGAGCCTCTTAAGCTGAGGACAGAACTCATAGGCCGCATATCTTGTTACATTGCATGTTGAGGAGCGCCAGCGGTGCGTTCTCTGATTCCGGGGAAAGGTGAATAATAAGATGAAACACGGGACATACATGAAGGGCGTGGCAACGGGAGTTGTTCTGACAATACTTGCAGGAGGCGGTATCAGGGCAGTACAGTTTTACCGTTCGGGAGAGATCCTTTCAGATGTATCTTTTACACAGAAAGTAAAATATCTGGAAAATATGATCGACGAGGAATATCTGGGAGATATCAGTACAGATGATCTGAAGGAAGGGGTGTATGCCGGACTGATCTACGGGCTGGATGATGTGTATTCCAGGTATTATACGAAAGAACAATACGATCAGGAAAATGCAACAACAGAAGGATCCTACGTTGGAATCGGAGTATCCATGCAGCAAAATGCGGCCGGTGGAGTGCAGATCGTGGAGTGTTATAAGGGAAGTACTGCAGAAGAAGCGGGAATCAAAGCCGGTGATGTGATCACCGCAATTGACGGAGAGAATATCACAGATGCAGAATTAAGTGATGTTGTTTCTATGATAAAGAAAAAGCAGGACGAAGACGTTGTCCTCACTGTACAGAGGCAGGGAGAGGATACACAGGAGATCACTGTCAAAGTAAGCGACGTGGAACTTCCATCTGTTTTCGGAGAGATGCTGGACGAAAATACCGGATATATTCAGATCACAGAATTTAAGGGCGTGACGGCGCAGCAGTATGAGGAAACGTTTGCAGACCTTAAAGATCAGGGAATGACCAGACTGATCGTTGATCTTCGAGACAACCCGGGAGGCCTTCTGAATATTGTCTGCGACATTCTGAGAGATATCCTTCCGGAAGGTCTGATTGTCTATACAGAAGACAAAAACGGAAACCGGAGCGAGGAAACCTGCGATGGCAAAAATCCTCTGGACATGCCACTTGCGGTCCTTGTCAACGGAAACAGTGCCAGTGCGTCTGAAATCTTTGCAGGAGCAGTCAAGGATTATGGAATCGGAACGATCGTAGGAACGACGACTTACGGAAAGGGCGTGGTGCAGTCGATCCGTCAGTTAAGTGACGGAAGTGCAGTAAAGCTGACCGTGGCAAATTATTATACGCCGAATGGAAATTCAATCAACAAGACAGGAATTGAGCCGGATGTGGAAGTGGAACTGGATGCATCTCTCGTAAACGAAACAGAGATCAGCCATGATGAGGACAACCAGCTTCAGGAGGCACTGAAGATCCTGAATGACAAAAATGTAGTGGTGCAATGACGCCGGGTATGATAAAATAACAATGCAACCAGAGTCTGAAACATGGTGAGAAGCCGGAAAGGACCAGCTATGAACGATTATATAATCACAACAGACAATAATGCCGACCTTCCAGAGGATTTTTATAAGAATCATGAGGTGGGCTGCACATACTTAAGCTATACCCTGGAGGGAAAGGAATACACAGAGGGAAATTTCCTTCCGGTGGAAGAATTTTATAATAAAATGCGTGCAGGAAGTATGCCGACAACATCACAGGTCAATCCAGAGAGTGCCAGAGCACTTTTTGAGCCGTATCTTAAAGACGGGAGAGATATTCTGCACATTGCGTTTTCTTCGGGTCTTAGCGGTACGTTCAACAGCTGCCGGATCGCGGCAGAAGAACTGATGCAGGAATATCCCGGACGGCGTGTTCTGGTGCTGGATTCATTATCGGCATCTCTTGGACAGGGACTTTTGGTTTATCTTGCACAGGAGCGCAAAGAGAAGGGCGGCAGTATAGAGGATGTTGCGAATTGGGTTGAGACACACAAAAGAAATATTGTGCATCTTTTTACGGTAGATGATCTGGATCATCTTTATCGTGGCGGCCGGGTATCCAGAACTACTGCGTTTCTGGGAGGAATGTTGAATATCAAGCCAATTCTCCATGTGGATGATGCAGGAAAGCTGATTCCGATAGGAAAAGTACGGGGAAGGAAAAAATCTCTTCTCGAACTCGCAGATCTGATGGATCGTAAGATTGGAAGTTATGCAAAATCATGTAATATGATTTTTATCAGTCATGGGGACTGCCGTGAAGAAGCAGAATTTCTTGCCCGTAAAATCAAACAAAAATATCAGATCACAACAGAACTGATTAATGATGTCGGAGCAGTAATCGGGGCGCATTCCGGTCCTGGAACAATGGCATTGTTTTTTGTAGGCGATGTAAGATAAATGTAACAAATTTAAAAGAAATGTAAAATATACTTGCTTTTTTTATAGAAATTTATTACAATATTCCGTGGAGAAGTTGACAGACAGAACAAAAACCAGTGGGGTATTGGAAAGGAACAGAATATGAAAAGAGCAAGGTTACATAAACGATGCAAGATGTATGGACTTTCAGTGCTTTTTATGCTGACACTGCTATTGGGAAGCGGAGTATCTGTAAATGCGGCATCCAGCATTACGAATCAGACAGTTAAGACATCTATAACTGCTTCAGGGACACGTGCACTGAAAATTCAGTGGAACAGGATTTCAGGTGCCAGTGGCTACACTATATATCGAAGAGAGTCTCTGAGAAAACCTTTTAAGATTTACCGTAAGGTAACATCAGGAAGTACAACATCTTACCTGGACAGAAGTCTTCCGGTGGCAAAAACCTATCAGTATGCAGTAAGAGCATACCGCAGAGAAAATGGAAAATACGTTTTCAGTAAATATACTGCCGTTCTCGGAGCAACCAGACCAGATGGAACATCATCAACAATTAAAGCGGCATCCAGCAGCCAGATCAATATTGCGTGGAAGGCTGTAAGCAGAGCAGACGGATATCGTATTTACCGGAAGGCAAACAACGGAAACTGGAGTCTGGCAGCAGATGTCGGTTCTTCAAAAACATTTTACACAGATAAGAAAGTATCCGCAGGTACAAAGTACGTATATACGGTAAGACCTTACAAAAAAGCCGGAAATGTAAAATATCTTGGTACTTTAAAGCAGAGCAATACAGTGACAACTCCAAAAAGCTCTTCTTCTAATTCAAAGTTCAGCAGCAGCCAGAAGGAAGTCATGAAGAAAATCCTCTATGCTGTAGAGACTGGCGGACAGGTGTATGGAAATCAGGATTACAGTGATTTTACAGAGGCATTTACAAACAGTAAGACAGAATATGCGATTACGATAGGAGCTGGTCAGTGGTATGCAACTGAGGCACAGAGACTTCTGAAACTGATTCATACAACGAGCCCGAAGACATACAAGAAATACGATTCCAAGAATGAAGTATGGAATGATGTTGTAAATGCAGACTGGTCAAAGTATAGACTTGAGAAAAAAGACAAAAAAGATAAAAACAAAATACAGATAATAATAAATCTGATCAGTTCACCGGCAGGAATTAAATGTCAGGATTATCTGATGTATAAGCAGATTGAGGAGTATGAAGCAGAGGTACGAAATCTTGGGGTTAAAGATGCAAAGGCAGTGGGTGAATGCATTAATATCCGGCATCAGGGCGGTTATGGAGCAGTAACCAGAATTCTTGGTAAAACCCGGGGTGAGTATACCCTTGACAATATCTACAAGGCTATGAGTACAGATACAGGAGGTCAGGTAGGAACATATAAGACCCGTCAGCAGAAAGTATATACCTGGCTTAAGACATACATGAAGTAAATAAACATCCGAAGTGATCGGCTCTGCAGGGAGCCGGTCATTTTTTTCGACAAATATCGTTGCATGAATGAGAAAACCGATGCTATAATATATGCAGACTAACTGTCGAAATGGCAGGAAATCATAGGTTCGGAAAGAGCGAGGAAAATACAAATGATCTTGACAGAGGACAAAACATATACCATGTCACTGGAGACCGAGGATAACAGCAGTGACAGTGTACTGACAAACAAAACCGTTGAACTGGAGTTTTCAAACAAAGAACTCCTTCATGCGATCATCACCTGTGGAATGCCGATCCAGAGACTGACTGCGGCATATCCTGAGAAACGCAGACTGGAAGTCCTTTATAAGCTGTTTCTTGTGGAGACTGCACTGGATACAGAGGGAGACAGGCTCAAGAAGGCCAGGAAGATCGCTTACCTGGATTCTTCGGAGAAGAGTGTTATTTCCTATTATATGGGCATGTTTTTTACAAAGATGATCAGCAGCCGGCTGTATGGAACAGATTATCTTACACAGCTGAACCTGATCCGTAAGCCGGATGAGAAAGAGTTTATTGATTTCTTTGCAAGCGAGTGGAGACCGGAGATGATCGGTTATCGTCCTGGCGCACAGACCTGGAGCGTGTGGGAAGCCAAGGGCGGCAGTAACCGCAGGGAACAGGCACTCAAGAAGGGTGCACAGCAGCTGGAAGCGATCGGCACGGTAAATGGAGCCGGACCAGATCCGGGAGTTGTCTGCATGACATATTATGATCATGGATATTTATGTGGGATCTTAAGAGAACCGGAAGGTGATACCGAGGGCGAAAAGATTGTATTTACACCGGAAGAATTCTACAGATCTTACTATAAACCAATCTGTGAGTTGTTCCTTGATAAAGAGAGTGGACTGAGATTTCATGATTCCAATGCGGAGATTGCGGTGACGATCCCATATTTCTCAGAGAAGTATGAAGAACCGGAGGAACTTAAGGTGCGTGTCGGGATCTCACGTAAACTTCTGCAGGCACTGATGGAAGAAGACTATTCCCGTGTTGCAGAGCTTGCGGGAGAACAGAACCTGACAGAATGCCCGGAGGGAGCATACCTTGGAGCAGACGGAATTTATATCAGATAAAAATATTTCCCAAAAGAAAAGAGGACTTTGCTTTGTGCAGAGTCCTCTTTGTGTTACAGTTAATCTTTCTTTTTCCAGTCTCGCCATTTTTTCATGGCCTCCGGATTCTGCTGTTCCAGGCGTTCTTCCAGACGTTTACGGTTCTGTTCCAGCTTGGAAGCAAGTTCCGGATGTTCTTCCAGAATCTTCTCACGGATACGGCTTCGGCGTTTCTCAATCAGTTCCAGGATATGTCCATGTTCTTTGTGCAGTTCTTCTGGAAGTTCATCGATATGCAGCTCAATTCGGTGCAGGATCTCATCTTCGTCCAGAGCACCAAAGGCATGCCAGTTTTCGAAATGCTCCCGGAGACCTTCGTCGGATAACTTCTCAACGTCAGGCATCTGATGGAGATGCTGGATGATCTGGTGAGTAGCTTCTTCCAGTTCCCGTACAGTATTGCTGCCAAATGCCCAGGCAAATTCTTCCAGTGTATTCTCTTCTTCGGCAGGAAGATGGGACTGGCTGCGGATCTGAGCCAGTTTTTTCTCCGCCTCCGGAATTTCCAGATCATAGGGTTTCTGGACATCGGCATCGTTAAGTGCGGCCAGGATAGTCCTGCGGACACAGCCTTCCTTGATAAGATGACCGATTCCGAGAGAGCGCATCTGCTCATTCAGATTGGAAGAATGTTCCGTGATGTAGAACTGGATCCCTTTTTTCTTCATGCTTGAGGCAATGGCTTCCAGACGGTCAGCGGCTGTGATATCGATGGAGTTGATGGAAGATGCATCCACGATCATAACTTTCGTGTCTCCTTTTATGCTGTTTTCAAGGTCTTCCTGAAAGATCTTTACGTTGGCAAAGAAAAGATTTTCGCTGAAACGGTAGATCACGACATGCCGGATCGGGTAGGCGTGGCGGTTCCTCTGAAGGTCATAGTAGGCTTCTTTGCCGGGGATCATGCCTCGGAAAGAGCGCGGCGGGTTGGTTGCTTTGAGGATCACGGAAACAAAGGAAAGAAGGATTCCAATTATCACGCCGTAGATCGTGCCGAGGAATAAAACGCCTAGGCAGGCTGCCATGAAGATATAAAATTCATTGCGGCTGACTTTGAACAGACGGACCGCCAGATGTGTTTCCACGACATCCATCAGGGCAGAGATCACGATCGCGGTCAGGACAGGGACCGGCAGATAGCCGATGAAACCTGTAAAACCGGCAAGGAGGACTGCCATGACAAGACCGGCGGTCAGGGAAACGGCCTGCGAGGTTCCTCCGTACTGTTCGTTCATGGAAGTACGGGAAATACTTCCGTTTACCGGGCAGCAGCCAACAGCGGAGGCCGCGATGTTTCCGGCAGCACAGGCAAGGATTTCCTGGCGGTCGTTTAATTTGTAACCATTTTTGAAAGCAAAGTTATTTTCGGCAAGGAGAGTTTCTGCCATGATAACGACAGCGACCATCAGACCTCTTCCGACAACGTGTGTGAGCTGGATTCCTCCAAACTGCGGAAGGACCAGGGATGGAAGGCCTGGTTCAACTGCCTGGAGAAGAACGACACCATGTTCGTCAACGTGAAAAAGGCGTGTAGCGAGGACTCCAAGGATCATGATCACGATCGCCATAGGAAACTTCGGGAAAATCTTCTTAAAAATACGGATCAGAAGCAGCGCGCCGATCCCCATGCCAAGAGAGAACCAGCTTATAGTTTTGACAGCGTGAAAAATATGTATAAGCAGTTCCAGGATCTCGCCGGAACCGGCAGAACTTCCCATAAGTTTGGGAATCTGCATAAAAATGATCGTAAGCGAGATACCACTGATGAACCCGCCCATGACTGGTGTGGAAATAAAATCCACAATACGGTCAGCATGCAGAAAATAAAACAAAAGAAGCCACAGACCGGCAAAAAGCGCGATCATCGGAACATATTTCATGGCATCCGGGGATTCCACAGCGATCCCAAGGGTGGAGAGTGCACTTCCTACGATCGCAGCAGGTGCGGCATCCACGCCAAAGATAAACTGCTTCGAGGTAGAAAAAAGCGCAAAGAACAGAATAGGAAAGACCGAACCATAGAGCCCGTATATGGCAGGAATTCCGGAAATCTGTGCATATCCCATGGAAATAGGAATCGACACGGCGGCAATGATAATGCCGGAAAAAATATCCCTGGGAAGATTTTTGAAATTATAATTTTTCAGGGTTGCAAATAACTGCAGGTTCATAGAGTTTCCTCCTTATTATATGGAACATACTGCTTTAAATTTTTTTACAGTATAGAATCTGGATAAATTTTTGTCAATTGTTTTGAATAACAAAATGTTAAGAGGAAAACTTAACAACTATTTATTTGATGCGAGGTATCTGCTGTCGTATAATGAATGAGGAAAATCCAATAAAAGGAATCGAAATGCTCGTATGAAAGATACGAAAAAAATCAGAATACAGAGGATGGTACCCCCGGCAGTTTCCCTGAGTGTCGGTGTTGCCTTTGCAGACAGAGAAAATCCAGGAGAGAGCATTTTTAAGGATGCAGACAAGGTCCTGTACCGTGTAAAAGAAAATGGTCGAAATGGCTGTGATTTTTATTGATTTTTGACAAAAAGAGTCCTTCCGGGATCAGATCCGGGAGGATTTTTTTTGGTATAAAATTTAATCCAATGTTGTAATCGAGCCATGAGTATGGCATAATAAAAAAGGCAATGTAAAAAATGAATAAAAAGAAAGTTAAGAAAAGGTAAAAAAACAGAAGGTGTCCGTTCTGCACGGACGCAGGACGAAAAGACAACAGAGGAGAAAATTATGGCAATATTTTCAATGGTCTTATCTTTACTCTCAGGAGTAGCACTATTTTTGTTTGGAATGTCTCTGATGGGCGATGGCCTGAAACTGGTGGCTGGCAATAAGCTGGAGGCATTTCTGTACCGCATGACCAATACCCCGCTCAAGGGTGTTGCCCTGGGAACTGCTGTTACCAGCGTCATCCAGTCTTCATCGGCAACGACAGTCATGGTCATCGGTTTTGTAAACTCCGGTATGATGAAACTGAAACAGGCAATCGGTATCATCATGGGTGCCAACATCGGTACCAGTATCACAGGATGGATTCTCTGTCTTTCCTATATTCAGGGATCCGGCGGTATCGCAAGCATCCTTTCTACAGCAACGATCTCAGCAGTTGTGGCGATCATCGGTATTATCCTTCGTATGTTCTGCAAACGTTCTGTACATAAGAACATCGGAAACATCATGCTTGGTTTCTCGATCCTTATGACCGGTATGCAGACAATGAGTGGTGCAGTTGCACCTCTTCGAGAGAGCAAAGTATTTATTGACATGCTGACAATGTTTTCCAACCCGCTGGCAGGTATCCTAGTAGGTATCCTGTTCACCGCTGTGCTTCAGAGTGCATCTGCGACAGTCGGTGTGCTGCAGGCTCTTTCCGTAACAGGTATCCTGACCTTTGCAAGTGCATTCCCGATCGTACTTGGTATCGGTGTCGGCGCAGCCTGTCCGGTACTGATCTCTGCGATCGGTGCAAACAAGAATGGTAAGAGAACAGCACTCATCTATCTTATGAATGACCTGTTCGGTCTTATCCTGTGGTCTGTGATCTTTTATACAGCGAATGCGATCGTGCATTTTGGATTTATGGATACGATCATGACACCGGTAACGATTGCAGCTCTGAATACAGTATTCCGTGTGGCAACAGTTGTAGTTCTGTTCCCATTCATTCCGAAACTAGAGAAACTGGTGTGCATGCTCGTAAAAGACAGCGCAGAAGAACTGGAAGACGAAGCAGACTTTGACCTCCTTGAGGAACGTCTGATCAACTATCCGGCACTTGCAATCGGTCAGTGCCATCGTGCAATGAACGGAATGTCCAAGAAACTCCGCAAGAATGTCAACCGTGCGATGAACCTTCTGAATGATTATCAGCAGGATAAATACGACAAGGTTCAGCGTAAGGAAGACCTGATCGACAAATACGAGAGCCGTCTGGGTGATTACCTGATCCAGCTCACCAAGCGTGAGATGAATACAGCACAGACAAGACAGGTTTCCCTGTATCTGCATACGATCAATGACTTTGAACGAATCGGGGATCACGCATCTTATATCGCACATATGGCAAATGAGATGCATGACAACCATACAAACTTTTCTCAGTCAGCCTGGGATGAGCTGAACATCGTCATGGAAGCTGTCCGTGAGGAGATCAATGTGACCTGCAATGCATTTATGAAGGATGACAGAGAGGCAGCGCAGAGAGTAGCACCGCTTGGAGCAGTTATCACCAATCTCTGTGATGAACTCAAATTACATCATGTAGCACGACTCAGCAAGGGCGAGTGCGGCCTGGAAGAGGGAACCGTATTTAATGACATCCTTAACAGTTTCGGACGTATTGCAGCCCACAGCGCAAGTGCAATGATGGCGCTGATGAAGAGCGGAGAAGAAGACCCGGATCTTCACATCCACGATTCCAAGGTCTATCCGACTGACACAATGGAGTATTATTCTTATTTCAATGAATACAGACAGAAATATGACATTGATGCTGTCAATGGCGGGGATCATGTAGTGAGCATGGAGCCGGAAGAAGTGGAGTGACCACGGGGACGGTGTTTGCCGGCTTTTTGAGTGTCCCCGGTGGCTTTACAATAATAATCAAGTACAGAGCAGTTTCGCAGACTGCTCTGTGTTTTTTTGCATATATCTAAAAATATTTTAGGAAAATGCCGCTTTAGCGTAGAAATAAAGAAAAGTATATGCTATACTGAAACGAATAAAAATGAGGGGCAATGCATTTTTATGCAAAACAAAAGAAAAGGAGAGAGGGAATGTTTGCATTATTCGAAAACTTAACAAACTGGTTATGGGGGCTGCCATTATTGATCACAATTCTGGTAACAGGAATCTATCTGACGATCCGCTCCGGATTTTTCCAGTTCCGTCACTTTGGACATATCATCAAAAATATGTTCAGCAAAGAACGTCGTGAGGAAGGTGGAGACGACGGCAAGAGTCTGACGCCATTTCAGGCGATTTCCATCGCGATCGGAGGAACCGTTGGTGTATCCAATATGTCCGGTGTTGCAACCGCGATCGCAACAGGAGGTCCTGGTGCACTGTTCTGGCTGTGGGTTGCTGCACTCCTTGCCATGGTCATCAAAATGACAGAGGTAACTCTGGCTGTCTACTACAGAGAAAAACAGCCAAACGGCGAATATCTCGGTGGACCGACCTACTATATGCAGAAAGGTCTGGGCGATGAGAAGAAGCTTCCGTTCTGGAAGATCTTTGCGGTATTATTCGGTGGATGTATCTTTATGACATGGTTTATCACTCTTCAGAACTATACGGTATCTGAGGCAGTTGGAAGTACCTTCAAACTTCCATACATCGTACCGTCTCTGTTGTACGTACTTGCAATCTATGTGATCATCATTGGCGGTGTAAAGAAGGTCGGCGTGATCTCCTCTTATATGACACCAATCATGTGTCTGCTTTATATCCTGGGATCACTTTTTATCCTGCTCACAAACTTTGAACAGCTGCCGGCAGCATTCAGCATGATCTTCAAAGGTGCATTTACCACACAGGCTGCTGTCGGTGGCTTTTTGGGAGCTGGTGTTGCAACCTGTATGCGTCTTGGTTTTGCCCGTTCTGTATACAGCAATGAGGCTGGATGGGGAACTTCTCCGATGATCCACGCTTCCGCGAAGACAGACCACCCGGTAAAACAGGGTCTGATGGGAGCATTTGAAGTATTTGCAGATACCATCGTTGTCTGCTCTATGACAGGACTTGTTGTTATCGTGACAGGTTACTGGAATTCAGGACTTCAGGGTTCCGAACTTACTCTGACTGCATTTGAATCCGGCATGGGCTCTGTGGCACGTGCACTGATTGCACTCAGCATCTTCCTGTTTGGCCTGACCACTTCTACAGGATGGTTTACATACTATAGTGTCATCCTGAAACACTGGCTCAAGGGAAATCAGAAAGTCCTCAAGGTTGCAGAAAAAGTATTTATTTTCGGAACTCCGTTATGGGGGCTGCTTGTAACTGTACTGACTCTCTATGGAAACGGAACACCGGCACAGCTCTGGGTGATCGCAGATTTCACGACCGTATTCCCGACATTCGTAAACGTAGCGACTCTGTTTCTCTTAAGCGGAACCTTTATCAAATTGCTTAAGGATTATAAGGCACGTTACATGGGAATTGGAGAGGTAGACAAAGATCTTGCGCTTTTTTACGAGGATAAAAAGGCAAAAGAAAACAAATGATTTACCAGAAATAATTCATAAAGGATGAAGAAGCAGTGGATAAGATTTTTTTTAACGGACGAATCCGTACATTAGATGATGCCGACCACGTAGCAGAAGCGGTTGGCGTGGAAAATGGCAAAATTGTTTTTGTAGGAACCAACGAAGAGGCAGAGAAGATCGCCTGTGAAGAGAAAGTTGACCTTGGCGACAGACTGCTTCTTCCGGGATTTGTGGACACGCATCTGCACATGCTGCATTATGCATTTGTAGAGCGTTCCGTCAAACTGTTTGACTGCACCAGCGTGGAAGAAATGCTGGACGCAGCGAAGAAGCGTATCGAGGAGCATGCGGGCAAACCGCTGACCTGGCTTTACTGCCGAGGATGGAACGAAGAACATTTTGCGGAGCCGAGATATCCGCACAAGGATGAGCTGGATGCCCTGTCCACAGAAATTCCGATCATCATGGTCAGAGTCTGTGGACATGTAGGTGTCTGCAACAGCCGCGGTCTGGAACTGCTTAAGACGATTCCGCAGTTCTCTGAGATCGAGAAGGATGTTGATCTGGAAACAGGTCTGATCAAGGAAAATGCTGTACAGTTTTACTATTCTCTGCTTGACACCCCGTCACAGGAAGAAGTAGAAAACTACATTACCTACAGCGCAAAAAAACTGAACGAATGCGGCTTTACCGGTGTACAGTCTGACGACCTCGCAGCACTTCCGGGCAAAAACTGGAAGCGTATCATGAATGCCTACAAAGCACTGGATGCGAGAGGCGAGCTGAATGTCCGCCATTATGAGCAGTGCCTGTTTGAGCGTTTTGATGACGCCAAGGCATTTGTGGAAGAGGGATATCGTACTGGTCAGAGGGGCAATCATTTTACGATCGGGCCGATGAAGCTCATTCAGGATGGTTCTCTTGGTGCGAGAACTGCAGCGATGAACGAGCCATATGAGGACAGCCCTGGAAACTGCGGGAACATTATCTTCACGCAGGAAGAACTGGATGAGTTGTTCGCATTTTTTGACCAGCATCAGATGCAGGCGGCAGTACACTGCATTGGCGACCGTGCGATGGATATGGTGATCGAGGCGATCGCGAAATCTCCATACCGTAAGGATAACGCCAAGGGCAGACATGGAATCGTCCACTGTCAGATCACAAACCCGCGGATCCTGCGAGCAATGAAAGAAAACGACATTCTGGCATACATTCAGCCTGTATTTGTCGATCTTGATATGAATACCGTAGAACCGGCGATCGGAACACATCGTATGGAAGGTATTTATGCATGGAAGACCATGCTGGATCTCGGCATCCATGCATCCGGCGGCTCTGATGCACCGGTGGTAAGTTTCGATGCAATGGAAAACATCTATTTTGCCGTGACCCGCAAGAATATAAACGGCGAGCCGAAAGAGGGCTGGATCCCGTCGGAACGCCTGACAGTAGATGAGGCAGTGAAACTTTTTACAAAATATGCTGCTTATGCGTCGTACACAGAGGATGAGAACGGTACGATCGAGACTGGAAAGAACGCGGATTTTGTTGTGCTTGAGAAAGACCTCTATGAGATCGACCCGGATGAGATCAAGACCACGAAGGTGGATATGACGATCCTTGGCGGCGAGACCGTATTTGAGAGGAAATAAGTATGTATGAGATTATGAATGCAGATGAAGCCATCCGTCTGATCCGGGACGGGGACTGTATCTGCGTGAATTCATTTGTAGGGATCGAAAACCCGACTGAACTCCACGAGGCATTATACCGAAGATATCAGAAAATGCAGTCGCCGACGCATCTGACGATCGTATCCAGTGCCGGATTTGGTGTCTGGGATGACGAACATAATGCGGAAGGATATATTCGGGAAGGTGCGGTGGACAAGCTGATCTGCGGTCATTTTGGCGCGATGATGAGCACCAAAAAACTGGTGCTGGAGGACAGATTTGAGGCGTATAATCTGCCGCTTGGGTGTATTTCTCATGCAATCCGTGCACAGGCAGGCGGTCTTCCGGGAGCTTTGTCCAAAGTCGGACTGGATATTTTTGTTGATCCGAGGAGAGAAGGACCGGGGATCAACAGAATTTCCATCGATGATTCACTGGTGAAGCATGTGGAAGTGGATGGGGATGAATTTCTTTATTATAAACTTCCAAAGATCACGATTGCCATGATCAAGGGAACTGCTGCAGACAGAAAAGGAAATATCACCTTTGATGATATGTTCATGTCCGGCGACGCACTGTCCATCTGTCAGGCGGTCAAAGCAAACCGTGGAAAGGTCATCGTACAGGTGGATCGTCTCGTAGACACGCCGTCCCGTCCGCGTAACGCCATCATTCCGGGCTGTCTGGTCGATGCGATCGTTGTGGCAGAGCCGGAGGAGCGAAATGAAGCATACACGGCACTTACCGGAAGTTTTGAGATCCCGTACAAAGAATGGCATACCTGGAATGAGAAGATCAATGACCTCTCCCAGAAGCAGCGTAAAAACAACGTTCCGGCAAATATCATAGGAAAAAGAGCCGCTAAAGAGCTGCGAGTGGATGATATTGTAAACATAGGAATCGGAATTCCGGAAATGGTATCCAGATATGCGCGAAAGAGCGGGATGCTCGATATGATCACGCTCACGGTGGAGTCCGGAGGAATCGGGGGATTTCCTGTTTCGGGCGAAGCATTTGGGGCAATGATTGGTGCCGCTTCCGTTTATGATATGGCAAACCAGTTTGACCTGTACGACAACGGTGGGCTGGATATCTGCTTTATGGGCGGTTTGGAGGCAGACCGTTACGGAAATATCAATGCCCACAGAGGAACAGGGGCCTTTGCAGGCATCGGTGGCTTTGCCAATATCACAGCCAAGACCCCAACCGTAGTTTTCTGCATGACTTTCAACGCCAAAGGTCTGGAAGCCACCCAGGAAAAGGGTGTCGTAACCATCCACAAAGAAGGCGAGATCCCTAAATTTGTAGAGAACGTCTCAAGCATCAGCTTCTCCGCAAAACGCGCGATCGAAAACGGCCAGAAAGTCCTCTACGTAACAGAACGCTGCGTCTTCCGCCTCACCCCCAAAGGCCTGAAATTGATCGAAGTCTACCCGGGAGTGGATATGCAGAAAGACATCCTCGATCGGCTGCCGTTTGAGGTGGAGGTCTGATAGAATAGAACTTATAAAAAGTACAGAACAAATATTCGCTTGTTCTGTACTTCTTTTATGTGAAATGATATACTAAAAATAGCAATGATGGACACAATTGAGGTAGATGAGAAGTGAGGTGAGATGTATGTCAAAGCTTATGCAGGATTTAATTGAAGAATATGTGGAGGCTATCAAAAAGATTTATGGCTCTCATGTACGCCAGATAATCCTTTATGGTTCTTATGCAAGGGGTGACTTCCGTCCGGATTCTGATGTGGATATTATGATTCTGGTGGATATGTCTGACCTGGAATTAAAGGCATATGCGCAGCAGCTATCCTATATGACGTATGATTTCAATATGGACAATGATCTGGATATCAAACCTATTGCAAAAAGTGAAGCACATTTCGACAAATGGATTGTGAATTATCCATTTTATTCCAATATTCACAAAGAAGGAGTAAAGTATCAATAGTCCATCCAAATGGAATCTCTTTTTTGAGAACTTCATTGTATAATAAGGCTCCACCTGAAGTTTTATATGGATTTCCGTTTCCATCAGGAAACTCAAATTGTACAAACCAATAGTCGTAGATGGTCTTTGCCATCTCCTCTAAATAATCATTTATGTGAGAAATATTTGGAAACACAAATGCAATAGAATTGCAAAAAGAATAGCATTGAACTTTTTCAACATACAACCAGGAGGTGCTTTTGTGCAAAATTCACAACAAATCTTCAAACTACACTCCGAATATCACCCCACCGGCGATCAGCCGCAGGCAATCGAGCAGCTAGTCAAGGGCTTCAAGGAAGGTAACCAGTTCGAGACTTTGCTTGGTGTCACCGGCTCCGGTAAGACCTTCACGATGGCGAATGTCATCGCCCAGCTCAACAAACCAACCCTGGTACTTGCGCACAATAAAACACTGGCAGCGCAGCTTTACGGCGAGATGAAGGAATTCTTCCCTGAGAACGCAGTAGAATACTTTGTCTCCTATTATGATTACTACCAGCCAGAAGCATACGTCCCATCTACCGACACCTATATAGCAAAGGACGCTTCCACTAACGACGAGATCGATAAGCTCCGCCTCTCTGCAACGGCGGCACTCTGCGAGCGCAAAGACGTCATAGTGGTTTCCTCTGTATCCTGCATCTACGGTCTGGGTGCACCGGAAGAATTTTTTGATATGATGATCTCTCTGCGCCCGGGGATGGAGAAGGACAGGGATGATGTGATCAAAGAACTGATCGATATCCAGTATAACCGCAACGAGATGGATTTCCATCGAGGTACTTTTCGCGTGCGGGGCGATGTGCTGGAGATTTTTCCTGCCAACTACTCAGACCGCGCGATCCGCGTAGAATTCTTCGGAGATGAGATTGACCGCATCACAGAAGTAGATGTTCTGACAGGTGAGATCCACAATGAACTGAAGCATGCTGCGATTTTCCCTGCATCCCATTACGTTGTTCCACAGGAAAAAATCCAGAAAGCAGCCGATGCGATCCTGGAAGAAATGAAAGAACAGGTTTCCTATTTCAAGAGCGAGGATAAGCTGATTGAAGCGCAGCGTATCGCCGAGCGTACCAACTTCGATGTAGAAATGATGAAAGAAACCGGCTTCTGTTCCGGAATCGAGAACTACTCGAGACACCTTACCGGGCTTGCACCGGGCCAGCCGCCATATACCCTGATGGACTACTTTAAGGATGATTTTCTTCTTATTATAGATGAGTCCCACAAAACAGTCTCTCAGGTCGGTGGAATGTACGCCGGAGACCAAAGCCGTAAGCAGACGCTTGTCGACTACGGTTTCCGCCTGCCATCTGCCAAGGACAACCGCCCGTTAAGCTTCGATGAGTTCGAAAACAAACTCGACCAGGTCCTGTTTGTCTCTGCAACACCGGGACAGTATGAGGCAGAGCACGAACTTCTCCGTGCAGAACAGATCATCCGTCCGACAGGACTTCTCGATCCGAAGGTAGAAGTCCGCCCGGTCGAAGGACAGATCGACGATCTGATCAGCGAAGTAAACAAAGAAGTGGACAAGGGCCACAAGATCCTGATCACGACCCTGACCAAACGAATGGCAGAAGACCTGACAGAATATATGAAGGATGTAGGTATCCGTGTGCGTTACCTTCATTCCGACATTGACACGCTGGAACGTGCGGAGATCATCCGCGATATGCGACTGGATGTCTTTGACGTACTTGTCGGAATCAACCTTCTCCGAGAGGGCCTTGACATCCCGGAGATCACACTGGTTGCAATCCTCGATGCAGACAAAGAAGGTTTCCTCCGTTCAGAAGTTTCCCTGATCCAGACGATCGGCCGAGCCGCCCGAAACAGCGAAGGTCACGTTATCATGTACGCAGATGTCATGACCGATTCCATGCGAAAAGCCATCCAGGAGACCGAGCGAAGAAGAAGCATCCAGGAAGCCTACAACAAAGAAAATGGAATCACGCCGACCACAATTAAGAAAGCAGTCCGCGACCTGATCACAGTTTCCAAGGCAGTTGCTGAGACCGAAGCGAAACTCAAGAAAGATCCGGAGTCCATGAACCGCAAAGAACTTACCAAGCTGATTACCAAAGTCGAGAAGCAGATGCGCGAAGCAGCAGCAAGCCTGAACTTCGAACAGGCAGCAGAACTCCGTGACAAGATGATCGAACTTAAGAAAAATCTGGAAGAATTGGATGACTAGTGTACTTTACTCTTGTACAGTAATGGAGAGAGTGCTACAATAGAACGAACGGCAGGTATGATGCTTGAACAGAAACGAAAGAGGTAAATCGATATGCAGTTTTCCAAGAGATTAGACAGATTTGGAGAAGAAATCTTTGCAGCCCTGAATAACAGACGTATGGAACTGGAAGCACAGGGTATGAAAATTTATAATATGAGTGTGGGAACGCCGGACTTCAAAACACCGGAACACATCAAGAAAGCTCTGGCAGAGGCGGCCATGGATGACAATAACTGGAAATACAGTCTCAGGGATCTCCCGGAACTTCTGGAAGCAGTCTGTGACTATTATAAGAAACGTTTTGACGTAGAGCTGACACCGGACATGGTCATGACCGTTTACGGCAGCCAGGAAGGAATGGGACATCTTGGAATGGCACTCTGCGATGAGGGAGATGTTGTCCTTCTTCCGGATCCATGCTATCCGGTATTTGCAGCAGGAAGCCTGATGGCAGGGGCAGAGCCATACTACTACCCGCTTGTCGCAGAGCACGATTTTCTTCCATATGTAAAGGATATCCCGGAGGAAGTAGCACGCAAAGCCAAATACATGGTAGTTTCTCTGCCATCCAACCCGGTAGGAAGCATTGCCACACCAGGACTTTACGAAGAGATCGTAGCATTTGCGAAGAAATATGATATCCTGATTATCCATGATAATGCATACAGCGATATCATCTTTGACGGAGCACATGGTGGAAGTTTCCTCGCAACAGAAGGAGCAAAGGAGATCGGTGTAGAATTCTTCAGCCTTTCCAAGTCCTTTAATGTAACAGGCGCAAGGATCAGTTTTCTCGTAGGCCGCCCGGATGTGATCGCGGCACTCCGCAAACTCAGAAGCCAGATTGATTTCGGAATGTTCCTTCCGATCCAGAAAGCAGCGATCGCGGCACTCAAAGGACCTCTTGAAAGCGTTCAGGAGCAGTGTCAGATGTATCAGGAGAGAAGGGATGCACTCTGCAATGGCCTCCGCGAGATCGGCTGGGACCTTCCAAATGGCAAGGGAACGATGTTCGTCTGGGCAAGGATCCCGGGAGGACGTACAGACAGCATGGCATTCTGTATGGAACTGATGGAAAAAGCCGGCGTCATCGTGACACCAGGAGCAAGCTTTGGCCCGCACGGAGAAGGATATGTACGTTTTGCGCTGGTACTCCCTCCGGAGAAAATCAAAGAAGTAGTAGAAGCAATCCGCAGAAGCGGTCTGTAAAGTAAAACAGATATATCATAATACAGGAAGATTAAGAGAATCACAGTGTCGAACACAGAGAAGGTCCTGCCAGAATTGTCGGAGTTTCCCTATCTGTGTCGGAACTGTGATTTTTATGTTTTTTTCAAAAAATTCGTAATTATCTGTTGACAAATAATAACGACAGTGCTATCTTAACACTATAGATGTTAGCACTCCTTAATGATGAGTGCTAACAGACTAAACGGAAAGGAGCTGGGAACATGGATGAACAACTGACAGATCGTAAGAAACGGATTCTCAAGGCGATCATCAGGACATACATGGAGACAGGCGAACCAGTAGGATCCAGGACGATTTCCAAGGACAAGGATCTGAATGTCAGCTCAGCAACAATCCGGAACGAGATGTCTGATCTGACAGACATGGGATATATCGTTCAGCCACATACATCGGCAGGAAGAATACCTTCTGATAAGGGCTACAGGCTTTATGTGGATGAACTGATGCGGGAGAAGGAAGACGAGATTGCAGAGATCCGTAATCTGATGATCGAGAAGACAGATAAGATGGAGAAAGTGCTTAAGAATGTAGCACGTGTCCTCGCCTCGAACACCAATTACGCAACGATGGTTTCGGTTCCTCAGTACAGCGGAAGCAAACTGAAATTTATTCAGTTATCCCGTGTCAATGAATTGCAGCTGGTAGCAGTTGTTGTATGCGAAGGCAACGTCATCCGAAATCAGATCATCGATCTGGATGAAGAGATGGACGATGAGACGATCCTGAAGCTGAACCTGCTTCTGAATACCAATCTGAACGGACTGCCGATCCAGGATATCAATCTTGGAATGATCGCCAGACTTAAGGAACAGGCAGGTATTCACAGTAAGCTGGTGGCCAAGGTGCTGGATGCAGTGGCAGCTACGATTCATGTGGATGAGGACGACATGGAAATCTATACGTCAGGAGCCACGAACTTCTTCAAGTATCCGGAGTTATCGGATACGACGAGAGCAACCGGACTGATCTCCACTTTCGAGGAGAAGCAGCAGCTGGTAGATCTGGTCAAGGAGCGGATGGCAGATGACAATACCGGAGTTCAGGTGTACATCGGAGACGAACTTCCGATCTCGACCATGAAGGATTGCAGCGTTGTAACCGCAACCTATGAACTGGGAGAGGGAATGCATGGAACGATCGGTATTGTAGGACCGAAGCGAATGGATTACGAGAATGTAGTAAATAGCTTGAAGACCCTCAAGGTCGAACTTGATCAGGTTTTCATAAAAAATAAAAGCAATGAAGACGGCTAGCAGCCAGGCAGAAAGGCGGTAAAACAAAGGTGTCAGAAGAAAATAAAAACACGGCAAATGAGCAGGAAGAAACAGAGAAAGACATTCCGGAAACAGAAACTGTGAACGAGCCGACAGAAGAATCGCCGGAAGCAACGGCAGGACAGGACGCAGAAGCGGAGAAAGCCCCTGAGGCAGACGACGATAAAGAAACCAAATCCAAAACATCTTTCTTCGGCAAGAAGAAAAAAGACAATAAATTAGAACAGCAGATCGAAGAACTGACAGACAGACTGAAACGTAACATGGCTGAGTTCGATAACTTCCGTAAACGTACAGAGAAAGAGAAATCCAGCATGTATGTGATCGGAGCAAAGGACATCATCGAGAAGATCCTTCCGGTTGTGGATAATTTTGAGAGAGGACTTGCACAGGCACCACAGGATGATCCGTTTGCTGATGGAATGGAGAAGATCTACAAACAGCTTACCACCACAATGGAAGGCATGGGAGTAGAACCGATCGAAGCAGTCGGCAAGGAATTCAATCCAGATTTCCACAACGCAGTCATGCATGTGGAGGATGAATCTGTCGGAGAGAACATTGTTGTAGAGGAACTTCAGAAAGGTTACACCTATAAAGGATTCGTAGTTCGTCACAGCATGGTTAAAGTGGCTAATTAATATTTCATATATTTAGATATTTATCAGGAGGAATTTATCATGGGAAAAATCATTGGTATTGACTTAGGTACAACAAACAGTTGTGTAGCCGTAATGGAAGGTGGACAGCCGACCGTTATCGCTAATACAGAAGGTGCAAGAACAACACCATCCGTAGTTGCTTTCACAAAAACAGGAGAACGTCTTGTAGGTGAGCCTGCAAAACGTCAGGCAGTAACAAACGCTGACAGAACAATCTCCTCCATCAAGAGAGAGATGGGTACAGATTACCGTGTAACTATCGACGAGAAGAAATATTCTCCACAGGAAATCTCCGCTATGATCCTTCAGAAACTGAAAAAAGACGCAGAAGGATACCTTGGAGAAACTGTTTCAGAAGCAGTTATCACAGTTCCGGCTTACTTCAACGATGCTCAGCGTCAGGCAACCAAAGATGCTGGTAAGATCGCAGGTCTTGATGTAAAACGTATCATCAACGAGCCTACAGCAGCAGCTCTTGCATATGGTCTTGACAACGAGAAAGAGCAGAAGATCATGGTTTACGACTTAGGTGGTGGTACATTCGACGTATCCGTTATCGAGATCGGTGATGGTGTCATCGAAGTTCTTTCCACAGCTGGTAACAACCGTCTTGGTGGTGATGACTTCGACCAGAAAATTACAGACTGGATGATCGAGGAATTCAAGAAAGCAGAAGGCGTAGACTTGAGTGCAGATAAGATGGCTCTTCAGAGACTGAAAGAAGCAGCAGAGAAAGCTAAAAAAGAACTTTCTTCCGCAACAACAACAAACATCAACCTTCCGTTCATCACTGCAACAGCAGAAGGACCGAAGCATTTCGATATGAACCTTACAAGAGCTAAATTCGATGAGCTGACACATGACCTGGTAGAGAAGACAGCAGAGCCGGTTCGCCGTGCACTGTCTGATGCAGGAATCACAGCTTCCGAACTTGGTCAGGTACTTCTGGTAGGTGGATCTACACGTATCCCGGCTGTACAGGACAAAGTAAAACAGCTCACAGGCAAAGAGCCAAGCAAATCCCTGAACCCGGATGAATGTGTTGCACTTGGTGCTTCCGTACAGGGTGGTAAACTTGCAGGTGATGCAGGTGCCGGCGATATCCTTCTTCTGGATGTTACTCCGCTGTCACTGTCCATCGAGACAATGGGTGGTATCGCAACTCGTCTGATCGAGAGAAATACAACTATCCCGACCAAGAAGAGCCAGATCTTCTCCACAGCAGCAGACAACCAGACAGCTGTAGATATCAACGTTGTACAGGGTGAGCGTCAGTTCGCAAAAGACAACAAATCCCTCGGACAGTTCCGTCTGGATGGAATCCCGCCAGCACGTCGTGGTGTTCCGCAGATCGAGGTTACATTTGATATCGATGCCAACGGTATCGTAAATGTATCTGCTAAGGACCTTGGAACAGGTAAAGAGCAGCACATCACAATCACAGCAGGTTCCAACATGTCTGATTCCGAGATCGACAAAGCAGTCAAAGAAGCTGCTGAGTTCGAAGCTCAGGATAAGAAACGTAAAGAGGGAATCGACACAAGAAACAACGCAGACTCCATGGTATTCCAGGTTGAGAATGCACTCAAAGAAGCTGGCGACAAGATCGACGCTAACGACAAAGCAGCAGTTGAGGCAGACCTGAACGCACTCAAAGATCTGCTTGCTCAGACAGCAAACGCAGAACTGACAGATGCTCAGATCGCAGACATCAAAGCAGCTCAGGAAAAGATGATGGAAAGTGCTCAGAAGCTTTTCGCTAAAATGTATGAGCAGACACAGCAGGCAGGCGGCCAGGCTGGTCCGAACCCGGGAGCAGGCGCAGCTCAGGGCGGAAATGAAGCAGGCTATGGCGATGATGTTGTAGACGCTGACTACAAAGAAGTCTAAATAAAAGTTACTGAGAACCAGACAGTAAAGTAAAAACAATAAGCCTCCGGCGCACACATTCCGTCTGCGCGGGAGGCATCTTGGATATAAGAAAAATAAAACTAATAACACATATAGGAAAGAGAAAAGATGGCTGATAAAAGAGATTACTATGAGGTCCTGGGTGTCAGCAAGACTGCCAGTGAATCAGAACTGAAGAGCGCATACCGAAAATTAGCCAAGAAATATCACCCGGACGTAAACCCGGGAGATAAAGAAGCAGAGGCCAAATTCAAAGAAGCAACAGAAGCATACAGTGTCTTAAGTGATGCAGACAAACGTAGACAGTACGACCAGTTTGGTCACGCTGCATTTGAGCAGGGCGGCGGTGGAGCCGGCGGCTACGGTGGATTTGGCGGTTTCGATGGCGCAGATATGGGAGATATTTTTGGAGACATTTTCGGAGATCTGTTTGGAGGCGGCGGAAGACGCCGTGCCAACAACGGACCGATGAAAGGTGCCAATTTACGTGCCCGTGTAAATATTACTTTTGAAGAAGCTGTATTCGGCTGTGACAAAGAACTGGAGATCGTGCTTAAGGACGAATGTACCACCTGTCATGGAACAGGAGCAAAACCAGGAACACAGCCAACTACCTGTCCGAAATGTAAAGGAGAAGGTCAGATCGTCTATACACAGCAGTCCATGTTTGGTATGGTCCGTAATGTACAGACCTGTCCGGACTGTAACGGATCTGGTAAGATCATCAAGGATAAATGCAGTGCCTGCCATGGAACAGGATATACTTCCGCACGTAAGAAGATCCAGGTTTCCATCCCGGCCGGTATCGACAACGGACAGAGCATCCGTATCCGTGATAAGGGTGAACCAGGAACCAATGGCGGACCGAGAGGCGACCTTCTCGTAGAAGTAAATGTAGCACGTCACCCGATCTTCCAGAGACAGGATATGAATATCTTCTCTACCG
The DNA here is from genome assembly GCF_003461245.1 of Blautia sp. AF19-10LB. Lineage (GTDB taxonomy): Bacteria > Bacillota > Clostridia > Lachnospirales > Lachnospiraceae > Blautia_A > Blautia_A intestinihominis. The sequence continues at coordinate 84,242 of NZ_QTWS01000002.1, read as the reverse complement.
CACCGCTGACTTATGCACAGGCAGCACTGGGTGGTGAGATCCATATAAATACTGTTGATGGTGACGTTGTATACGAAGTAAAACCAGGAACACAGACCGACACACGTATCCGTCTCAAGGGTAAGGGTGTTCCATCCCTGAGAAACAAGAATGTCCGTGGTGACCACTACGTTACCCTGATCGTTCAGGTTCCGACCAAACTCAATGAGGAAGCCAAAGAAGCACTCCGCAAGTTCGACGAAGCCTGCGGAAACGTCAACCTCGATGAGAAAAAAGGCGGTTCCGAGAAATCCGAAAAGAAGAAAAAGAGTTTTATGGATAAACTCAAAGAAACTTTTGAGGACTAAAAAGTTTAAGGAAAAGAGGGTTTCCCTCTTTTCTTTTTTTGTGGTTTCATGTATATTAGATACCAGGGTTAAAAGAACAAAAGCTTGCTGCGGAACAATCCGTAAGTATCGTAAAATTGTCGCATATAATAGACAGGAGATTAAAATATATGAAGTGGAATCGTTTTACCATTAAAACAAAAACAGAAGCAGAGGACATGATCATCTGCACACTGGCAGAGATCGGCGTAGAGGGTGCTGAGATCCAGGACCATCAGCCGCTCACAGAAGAAGATAAAGCTCAGATGTTCGTTGATATCATGCCGGAAGGACCGGCAGATGACGGGATCGCATATCTGAATTTTTATCTGGAAGAAGATGCCGACAAGGAGAGCATTCTTCGTGATGTAAGAAACGCACTGGAAGAACTGCGTACTTTCATGGACATCGGAGAAGGCACGATCGAAGAATCCGAGACAGAAGATAAGGACTGGATCAACAACTGGAAAGAATTTTTCCATCAGTTCTATGTAGATGATATCCTGATCGTTCCATCCTGGGAAGAAGTCAAAGAAGAAGATAAGGACAAAATGATCCTTCACATTGACCCGGGTACAGCATTTGGAACCGGTATGCACGAGACAACACAGCTCGTGATCCGTCAGCTCAAGAAATATGTGACCCGCGGTGCAGAAATCCTCGATGTAGGAACAGGAAGCGGAATCCTTGGAATCACAGCCCTCAAACTCGGTGCAGGACATGTTGTCGGAACAGACCTTGATCCATGTGCAGTTTCTGCTGTACAGGATAACAAAGAAGCAAACCAGATCGAAGATGATTCTTTTGATATGATGATCGGAAACATCATCGATGACGTTGAAGTACAGAATGAAGTCGGATATGAGAGATACGATATCGTAGCTGCAAACATCCTTGCAGATGTTCTCGTTCCGCTGACCCCGGTCATCGTTCATCAGATGAAAAAAGGTGCATACTACATCACTTCCGGAATCCTTGATGTCAAGGAAGAAGTTGTCAGAGAAGCAGTAGAGAAGGCCGGTCTTACTCTGGTAGAAGTTACAAAGCAGGGCGAATGGGTCTGCGTAACTGCAAGAAAGGACTGATCTCATGCAGAGGTTTTTTGTAGAACCGCATCAGATTGATGAGGAAGCGCACCAGATCCATATCACAGGGACCGATGTGAACCATATCGCCAATGTCCTTCGTATGAAACAGGGAGAGGAACTGTGGATCAGCGACGGCGGCAAATGTGAATACCGCTGTACGATCGAGGCTTTTGAGCCGGACGAGGTGCTCCTTCACATCATTTATTCTCAGGAGCCGGATTATGAGCTCCCAAGCAGGATTTATCTGTTCCAGGGCCTGCCGAAAGCGGATAAGATGGAACTGATCATACAGAAAGCAGTCGAGCTTGGCGCATACGAAGTCATTCCGGTGGAGACCAGACGCTGTGTCGTCAAACTGGATGGCAAAAAGGCCGCCAAAAAAGTCGACCGCTGGCAGCAGATTGCAGAGAGCGCGGCGAAGCAGTCCAAGCGAATGCTGATCCCGCATGTACATGAGGTTATCACCTTTAAAGAAGCCCTGAAATATGCAGAATCCATGGATATCCGTCTGATCCCTTACGAACTTGCAAAGGGAATGCCAGAGACAAAGGAAATCCTTGCGGCGATAGAACCGGGACAGTCCATCGGGATCTTCATCGGACCGGAGGGCGGTTTCGAGGAAAAAGAAGTAGAAGCTGCGATCGAAGGAGGAGCGAAGCCGATCACCCTCGGACGACGGATCCTCCGCACAGAGACAGCAGGACTTGCGATTCTGTCTGTCCTCATGTTCCAGCTTGAAAATTAATACGGATACAATAATAAAGAGGAAATTATGGAAGTTTATTTTGATAATTCCGCCACCACCAGATGCTACGATTCCGTCAAAGACATCGTAGTAAAGACCATGACAGAGGACTTCGGAAATCCATCTGCCATGCATCTCAAGGGTGTAGATGCGGAGAAATATGTAAAAGAAGCAACAAAGACGATCGCCGGAATCCTGAAAGTACAGGAAAAAGAGATTCTGTTTACTTCCGGTGGTACAGAGTCTGACAACCTTGCACTCATTGGTGGTGCAATGGCAAACAAACGAAACGGAAACCACATCATCATCACATCTGTAGAGCATGCGGCGGTCAGCCAGCCGGCACTGTACCTTCAGGAGCAGGGATTTGAGATCACCTACCTCCCGGTAGACGCACAGGGCAGAGTGAAGATGGAAGCACTGGAAGCCGTTCTGAGACTAGACACGATCATGGTATCTACCATGCTTGTAAATAACGAAGTCGGTGCAGTGATGCCGGTCGAGGAGATCGCCAGGATGGTCCACGAAAAGAGCCCGAAGGCGCTCTATCACGTGGATGCGATCCAGGGATTCGGCAAATACCGCATCTATCCGAAAAAAATGGGGATCGACCTTCTCGCAGTCAGCGGACACAAGATCCACGGGCCGAAAGGAATCGGTTTCCTGTACATCAATGAGAAAGTCAAGATCATCCCGCAGATCCTTGGCGGCGGTCAGCAGAGTGGCATGCGTTCAGGAACCGACAACGTACCTGGGATCGCCGGACTTGGTGTGGCAGCCGGACAGATTTACAAGAATCTGGATGAGAATGTAGAGCATATGTATCAGCTCAAAGAGCACATTGCCGAGGGACTTTCCCAGATCGAAGACATCCGCATCAACGGAATGCCGCTCCGTGAGGGCGCACCGCAGATCTTAAGTATCAGCGTGATGGGCGTTCGAAGCGAAGTCCTGCTTCATTCCCTGGAAGATAAGGGAATCTACATTTCCGCAGGAAGCGCATGCTCCAGCCACAAGAGAAAACCAAGCGCAACTTTAAGTGCCATGGGAATGTCCAAGGACCAGATCGAAAGCACCGTCCGCTTAAGTTTCTGTGAAGAAAATACCATCGAAGAAGCAGACTATTTCCTGGAAACCATGAAAACTCTGGTTCCGATGCTCAGACGATATTCAAGAAAATAATCAGGAGGAACAGTATGATATTTCATGCATTTTTGATCAAATATGCAGAGATCGCCATCAAGGGAAAAAACAGATATCTTTTTGAAGATGCCCTTGTAAAGCAGATGAAACTGGCTCTGGAGCCGGTAGAAGGCGAATTTACAGTAACCAAGGAACAGGGCCAGGGCCGTGTATACGTGTTCTGTCCGGAGAAATATGATTTTGACGAGGCTGTGGAGGCTCTGCAGCGAGTATTTGGTATCGTAGGTATCAGCCCGGTCGTGATCTACGAAGATCAGGGATTTGACCAGATGGCAAAAGATGTCGTATCTTATATGGAAGCAAGATACCCGGGATATGCCGGAAGCTTCAAAGTCTACACAAGAAGAGCCAAGAAATCCTACCCGATCACTTCCATGGAAGTCAGCGCAGGAATCGGAGAAAAGATCCTGGATGCATTCCCGGAGGCATCTGTAGATGTACATCATCCGGAAATGACACTGTCCGTAGAGATCCGTGACAAGATCTATGTATATTCCGAGACTCTTCCAGGACCGGGAGGAATGCCGATCGGAACAAACGGCAAGGCAATGCTCCTTCTTTCCGGCGGTATCGACAGCCCTGTTGCCGGCTACATGATCGCAAAACGTGGTGTCAAGATCGAAGCCGTTTATTTTCACGCTCCGCCGTACACCAGCGAGCGTGCAAAACAGAAAGTTGTAGATCTTGCAAAACTGGTAGCACGCTACAGCGGACCGATCCGTCTGCACGTGGTCAATTTTACAGATATCCAGCTTTATATTTACGATCAGTGCCCGCATGAAGAACTGACGATCATCATGCGCCGTTACATGATGCGTATCGCAGAGCATTTTGCACGCAAGGATAAATGCCTTGGTCTGATCACAGGAGAGAGCATCGGACAGGTAGCGAGCCAGACTTTACAGAGTCTTGCTGCAACAGATGAGGCATGCGAGCTTCCTGTATACCGTCCGGTTATCGGATTTGACAAGGAGGAGATCGTTCAGATTTCCAGAAAGATCAACACATTCGAGACTTCTATCCAGCCGTTTGAAGACTGCTGTACGATTTTTGTTGCAAAACATCCTGTAACAAAACCAAACCTCAAAGTGATCCGCAGATCCGAGGAGAAACTGAACGAGAAGATCGACCAGCTGATGGAAGAAGCACTGGCCACAACAGAAATCATCGAAATCCAGTAAAAAAGCAAAATAAAAACAGCTTCATATGTGGTCACACAATGAAGCTGTTTTAAAATCTGGTATGTCCGGTCAGAAACCGGCACGATGCAGGATCACTCAATAACATATGGCTCAACAACAGCCAGGATTGTATCGAGAGCACTTCCCTCTGCGTGGATGTTCAGGTTGATCGGTTTGGAAAGATCCAGACTGAAGATACCCATGATAGATTTGGCATCGATCACATATCTTCCGGAAACCAGATCAAAATCGCAGTCGAATTTGCTGATCTCGTTCACAAATGCCTTCACTTTATCGATTGAGTTCAGAGAAATCTTTAATGTTTTCATTATGATAAATCCTCCTTTATTATTAGTAAAGTAACTGCTCACCGGTAGTATCCCGCGAGGTGTTTTGCCATGGATATGGCAAAATCCCGAGACATACAGGGCAAAATGCTATCACCGAAGGTGATGTGGAATGCATTTTGGCCAAGTTACTGCGAACAAAGTGAACAGTAACTCTTTCAAGAGTAATCTTACCTGTACCCCCTGAAAAAGTCAAGGGAAAATATAATGAAATTTCAATGAAAAACATAACAAAGTCTGAAAAAATAAAACAACTAAAAGAATGATCGAGGTAAAATATGAGTAAAAAAGTTGCCCTTCACAACCTGGGCTGCAAAGTAAATGCATACGAAGTAGAGGCCATGCAGCAGCTTCTGGAAAAAGCAGGATATGAGATCGTTCCTTTTGAAGAAGGGGCGGATATTTATCTGATCAATACCTGCACAGTCACCAATATCGCAGACCGTAAATCCAGACAGATGCTCCACAAAGCAAAAAAAATGAATCCGGATGCCATTGTCGTGGCAACAGGATGTTATGTCCAGACAGATACACAGAAACTGGAGGCGGACAGTGCTGTGGACCTGATCCTTGGAAACAACCAGAAAAAACAGATCGTAGAAGCTCTCGAGGAATACGAAAAAGAACATGCCAAGAAGGTAAAAGTCATCGAGATCAACAAGACAAAGGAATACGAGGACCTTTCCATCGGTTACACTGCAGAACATGTGCGTGCCTATATCAAAGTTCAGGACGGATGCAACCAGTTCTGTACTTACTGCATCATCCCTTATGCAAGAGGCCGTGTACGCAGCAGAAAGATCGCAGAGGTCCTTGAGGAAGTACGTACTCTTGCAGCAAGAGGTTACAAAGAAGTTGTTCTTACCGGGATTCATCTGAGCTCCTATGGACTGGATTTCCCGAAGGAAGAAAGAGAAAGCCTCCTGTCACTGATCCAGGCAGTACATGAAGTGGATGGGATTGCCCGGATCCGTCTGGGATCACTGGAACCACGTATCATCACGGAAGAATTCATGGAGGGGATCTCCGCTCTTCCGAAGGTATGCCCGCATTTCCATCTTTCCCTGCAGAGTGGTTGTGACAGGACCCTCAAGAATATGAACCGCAGATACAGCGCACCGGAATATGCAGAGAAATGCGAACTGATCCGCAGATTTTATCCGGCACCGGCACTGACAACAGATGTGATCGTAGGCTTCCCGATGGAGACAGAGGAAGATTTCGAAGATTCTTATGAATTTGTAAAAAATATTCATTTCTACGAGACACATATTTTTAAATATTCCAGAAGACAGGGAACCAAAGCCGCAGCTATGGATGGACAGCTTACAGAAGCAGTCAAGGCACAGCGAAGTGAAAAAATGCTGAAACTGCATGAGATTCGTGCAAAAGAATACGAAACCGCCATGATCGGCAGGACTCTGGAGCTACTCCTTGAAGAAGAAGTGGAGATCGGCGGTAAAACCTATTTTATGGCGCACAGCAAAGAATATGTACGTGCAGTCATCGAGAAGACGGATGTACATAAAGTCAACGATCTCGTAAAGGCAAAAGCAGTTGATTTTGCAGATGAGCATGTGCTTCTTGCAATTTGTGAAGATTTATATTAAAATAAAAAAGAAATCTTATTAAGGACGTGAGAGAAAATGGCAGAAAACAATTTAGGAAATACACAATATTTCAGAACCAAACCGGATCAGGAACTGGAAGTAAAGGAAGTCCTGGACCTGGTTTACAACGCAATGGATGAGAAGGGATATAATCCGGTCAATCAGATCGTAGGTTATATTATGTCCGGTGATCCGACTTACATCACCAGCCACAAAGGCGCCAGAAGCATGATCATGAAAGTTGAGAGAGATGAACTGGTAGAGGAACTGTTAAACGAGTATATCAAGAACAAATCCTGGGAACGTTAGTATGCGGATTCTTGGACTGGATTATGGATCTAAGACAGTCGGCGTGGCAGTCAGTGACCCTTTGGGACTGACTGCCCAAAGACTGGATACGATCTGGAGAAAACAGGAAAACAAGCTGCGTAAGACCCTTGCGAGCATTGAAGCTCTGGTAGAAGAATACGGTGTAGAGCGGATCGTGGTCGGTTATCCGAAGAACATGAATAACACCGTGGGGGAACGTGCAGAGAAAGCGCTGGAGTTTGGCGAGATGCTGAAGAGACGTACCGGGCTTGAGGTTGTCATGTGGGACGAAAGACTGACAACTGTAGAAGCAGATCGAACTCTCATGGAGGCGGGCGTGCGGAGAGAAAACCGTAAGCAGTATCTGGATGGACTTGCAGCAGTTTTTATTTTACAGGGATATCTTGATTCTCTGGTGATGAAATAAGGGTGACAAAATGGAAAAAATCAAATTTCAGTCTCCGGACGGAACAGTAGAAGAATTTTATATCGAAGAGCAGACGATGATAGGAGGAGTATCCTATCTTCTGGTATCAGACTCTATGGATGAGGAAGCAACTGCATATATCCTTAAGGATGTTTCTACAGGCACAGAGCCGGAAGCCTGCTATGAGATGGTAGAAGACGACGAAGAACTGCAGGCAGTTTATAAAGTTTTTGAGCAGATGCTTGATGACGTAGATCTTGAAATGTAAGCAAAATCAAAAATATAATCTGCGAAGCAAATTTGGAAGGAATGCCCACGGTATTCCTGCATTAGTGTGCACAAAATGCACGGAATAATATGGAGGTGCTTGATTGAAGAGTGAAAATAATGTAACTGAAAATACAGCCGAAGCAAAAGAAACTCAACGAAAATACAGTAGTTACGATAGAAGACCAAACGATAACAAAAGACCGACAAACAGAAAAAACAATTATCGTTACAATAAGCAACAGAGAAATAACAGACACAACGACAAAAACAGCGACAGAAACGACAACAGAAATGACAAGACAGACAGAAGCGAGCGGAACAGCAGATCTAATTTCAGAAGCGGTCAGTCCAAAGCACCGGTAAAAGCTGCTCTCAAGGCACCTGCCAAAGTCCAGAACAGAAATACAGGCAAGCGAGGACGCAAGAGTGCTTCCAAACTCAAGATCATTCCGTTAGGCGGATTGGAGCAGATCGGAATGAACATCACCGCTTTTGAGTACGGTGACAGCATTGTGGTCGTAGACTGCGGTCTTTCCTTCCCGGAGGATGACATGCTCGGAATCGACCTTGTTATCCCGGATGTGACCTACCTTAAAGAAAATATTTCCAAGGTCAAGGGATTTGTGATCACACATGGACATGAGGACCATATCGGAGCCCTTCCTTATGTACTCAAGGAAGTTAATGTCCCGATCTATTCCACCAAACTGACACTGGGGCTGATCACAAACAAACTCAAAGAACACAATCTGGTGCGTTCCACCAAGCTCAAGGAAGTAAAACACGGACAGGTCATCAACCTCGGTGATTTTGCGATCGAATTTATCAAGACAAACCACAGTATCCAGGATGCATCTGCCCTGGCAATCTATTCTCCGGCAGGAATTGTAGTCCATACAGGAGACTTTAAGGTTGACTATACACCGGTATTCGGAGATGCGATCGACCTGCAGCGTTTTGCTGAGATCGGCAAGAAGGGTGTCCTTGCCCTGATGTGCGACAGTACCAATGCAGAACGTCCGGGCTTCACAATGTCTGAGCGTACAGTTGGTAAAGTGTTTGACAGCCTTTTTAACGAACACAGAAGCGCAAGGATCATCATCGCGACATTTGCATCTAATGTAGACCGTGTACAGCAGATCATCAATACAGCATACCGCTTCGGACGTAAGGTAGCCGTAGAGGGACGCAGTATGGTCAATATCATTTCAGTAGCGTCTGAACTTGGCTATTTACGTATCCCGGAGAATACACTGATCGAGATCGACCAGGTCAAGAATTACCCGGATGATAAGGTAGTCCTGATCACGACAGGAAGCCAGGGTGAGTCCATGGCGGCTCTTTCCCGTATGGCTGCAAATATCCACAAGAAGATCACGATCAAGCCAAATGATACGATCATTTTCAGTTCCAACCCGATCCCTGGAAATGAGAAGGCAGTATCCAAGGTTATCAACGAGCTCTCCATGAAGGGTGCGAAGGTTATCTTCCAGGATGTCCACGTTTCCGGACATGCCTGCCAGGAAGAGATCAAACTGATCTATTCCCTTGTCAAACCGAGATATGCGATCCCGGTCCATGGAGAATATCGTCATCTGACAGCGCAGAAGCATGTTGTAGAGGATCTTGGGATCCCGAAAGAAAATATCTTTATCCTGGCATCCGGGAATGTTCTGGAGATGGATGAATACAGCGCAGAGGTGACAGGTTCCGTACACACAGGAGCGATCCTTGTCGACGGACTTGGTGTTGGTGATGTCGGAAACATCGTACTTCGTGACCGTCAGCATCTGGCTGAGGATGGAATCATGATCGTAGTCATGACACTGGAACGTCACAGCAATGTGGTTCTTGCAGGACCGGATATCGTGTCCAGAGGATTTGTCTATGTAAGGGAATCCGAGGATCTTATGGAACATGCCAAGGAAGTTGTGGAATCCGCACTGGATTCCTGCCTGGAACGAAATATCACCGACTGGGGCAAGATCAAGAATGTAGTAAAGGATGCACTCAGCGAGTTCCTCTGGAAACGTACCAAGAGAAGCCCGATGATTCTTCCGATCATCATGGAGGCATAAACAATACAGATGGAAACAGTAAACAGGAATATTCATGCGCTTCTGAATTCGATCCAGAAGTGCCAGGTATACAAAGATTTCAAGAAACAGGAAGCAATTCTGAACAAAAATCCGGAACTGGCGCAGAGAGTACAGCATTTTCGTGCTGAGAACTTCAAACTTCAGAATGAGGGAGATCCGGAGAATATCCTGGCAAAAGCAGAACAGCTTGCCAGAGAATCCGAGGAACTCCGCAGCTTTCCGGAAGTAAATGCCTATCTGGATGCAGAGCTTACTCTGTGCAGGATGATGCAGAAAATCTGCAGGACACTGACAGACGGCATAGAGATGAATATTCCCCGGATCTAAGAAAGGAGAACCAATATGGGAGACACGAGAGACCGGATGGGGGCGGCCGGCGTAGCAGTGGCAGGAGGATTTTTTAAGATCGCACTGTATGTCTGCGTGGCAGTTCTGATCATCTGGATCGGTAAGGTCACATATCAGTTCGGCTATGACATTTTTAACCAGCATGCGATGAGCCCAGGAGAAGGGCAGGAAGTAACGGTTGTCATCAAGGAAGATGCGACCAGTTATGACATTGCGAAGACTCTCAAGAGCAAGGGCCTGATCGATAATGCGCTGGTGTTTGTGGTCCAGGAGAAACTGTCTAACTACAGTGGCAAGATGAGACCGGGAACCTACCTTCTCAGCACTGCCTATACACCGAACAGGATCATGGGAATCCTGGCAGGGGATGCAGAGCAGGAGGGAGTTACTTCGTGATCGTAGAGGAGAGAATGCGTGCATATATCAATTCTCTCGATATGGGCAATACACCATTTCTTGAAGAACTGGAACGTTTTGCCCTGGAGAATGAAGTTCCGATCATACGTAAAGAAATGCAGAGTTTCATGAAGGTACTGCTTGCGGTCAAACGGCCGATGCAGGTTTTGGAGGTGGGGACAGCCGTTGGCTTCTCCACACTTCTTATGTGTGAGTACGGACAGCCGGATATGCATATCACAACGATAGAAAACTATGAAAAGAGAATTCCCATCGCAAGAGAAAATTTCCGCAAAGCCGGAAAGGAACACAGGATCACTTTTCTGACAGGAGATGCAGGTGAGATCCTTCCGACGCTTTTGGGACGATATGACCTGATTTTTATGGACGCAGCCAAGGGACAGTATATTCGCTGGCTTCCAGATGTGGTACGTCTGCTTGCACCGGGAGGGATCCTTCTGTCGGATAACGTGCTTCAGGAGGGCGAACTGATCGAATCCCATTATCTGGTAGAGCGTAGAAACCGCACGATCTACAAAAGGATGCGGGAATATCTCTATGAACTGAAACACCATCCACAGCTTCTTACCAGCATCGTGCCGCTGGGGGACGGGATTTCACTTAGTGTAAAACAGGAAAGAGGAAATTATGAGAAAAATTGAATTACTGGTGCCGGCGAGCAGCCTTGAGGTCCTCAAGATCGCAGTCATCTTCGGCGCAGATGCAGTATATATCGGCGGTGAAGCCTTCGGTCTCCGCGCCAAAGCCAAGAACTTTTCCCATGAAGATATGGCAGAGGGGATCGCTTTTGCCCATGAGCATGGAGTGAAAGTTTATGTCACAGTGAATATTCTTGCACACAATGGAGACCTTCCGGGAGTCAGAGAATATCTTCAGGAACTCAAGGAATTAAAACCGGATGCACTTATCATCGCAGACCCGGGAATCTTTACCTATGCGCGTGAGATCTGCCCGGAGATCGAGTGCCATATCAGTACACAGGCAAACAATACAAACTATGAAACCTACAGATTCTGGTACCGCCTTGGAGCGAAGCGTGTTGTAACAGCGCGTGAGCTTTCCCTCAAGGAGATCCAGGAGATCCGTGCAAATATCCCGGATGACATGGAGATTGAAACTTTTGTTCACGGTGCCATGTGCATTTCCTATTCCGGACGCTGCCTGCTCAGCAACTATCTGGTAGGAAGAGATGCCAACCAGGGAGCCTGTACACATCCATGCCGATGGAAATATTCCATCGTTGAGGAGAAACGCCCAGGCGAGTACATGCCAGTCTTTGAGAACGAGAGAGGAACCTACATCTTTAACTCCAAGGATCTGTGCATGGTAGAACACATGGATGATGTCCTGAACAGCGGTATCGACAGCCTCAAGATCGAGGGACGTATGAAAACAGCCCTCTACGTAGCGACTGTTGCAAGAACCTACCGCAAGGCGATTGACGATTATCTGGAATCACCGGAGAAATACAAGGCAAACATGTCCTGGTATCAGGAGCAGATCTCAAACTGCACCTACCGTCAGTTTACGACAGGATTCTTCTACGGCAAGCCAGATGAGAATACGCAGATCTATGATAATAATACCTATGTTAAGGAATATACTTATCTTGGATATGCAGAGGAAGTTGATGAAAACGGCTTCGCACATATCACCCAGAGAAATAAATTTACTGTAGGTGAGACCATCGAGATCATGAAACCAGATGGCAGAAATATCGAAGCTACGGTGAAGGCGATCTATGATGAAGATGGAAATTCCGTCGAGAGCGCACCGCATCCGCAACAGAAACTCGCGGTGGATCTTGGAGTTGAAATTGAGAAATATGATCTCTTGAGAAGATCTGAAGCATAGGAGATTTTGAAGCTTTCAAACTGTAGAGTAAGCCCATGGCAAATGCTGTGGGCTTATTCTATGTTCTGAATTATGCGTCGATGCATCGGAACTGGAAGTTAGCATATTTTCCGATGTGGAAATCTGTTATGAATGTTGTTTTGTGCTTCGTTTATCTGAGCGGCTGTGAATGAGCTTTGTGTTATTATCTGTAGTTGAACAATTTCTTTAGCTTCTCCAACGCATTCTTCTCAATTCTAGACACATACGACCGGCTGATCCCGAGCTGTGTGGCAATCTCCCTCTGCGTCTGCTCCTTAATCCCAAACAACCCATATCTTAAACAAATAACCTGATATTCCTTCTCAGAAAGCGCATCTTTCAGAATAGAGATCAGAAACCGGATATCCTCCTGCGTAGAATATTCCTCCACGATATCTACCGGCGGGCTTTCGATAATATCCAGCAGGCTGATCTCATTCCCTTCTTTATCCGTCCCGATCGGTTCGTACAGGGAAATCTCCCTGGAATGTTTTTTCTTAGAGCGAAACATCATCAGAAGTTCGTTATCAATACAGCGTGCGGCATAGGTAGAAAGCCTTGCGCAGCGTGTGTGGTCAAAAGTAGAGATCGCTTTGATAAGTCCGATCGTTCCTATAGAGATCAGGTCTTCGAGGTCTTCCCCGGAGTTCTGATATTTTTTTGCAATGTGGGCGACCAGGCGGAGATTTCGTTCGATAAGAATGTTTTTTGCATCCAGATCCCCCTCCTGACAGCGGTGAAGATATATTTTTTCCTGAGCGGAAGTCAAAGGTTTCGAAAAAGTCTTCAAATATCCACCTCGAAAGGGGTGTTCCTTATAGTTTATGTCTGAGACAGGTTCTGCGTGCTTTTCCAAAAAAATAATATAGAAGATTTGAAGGCAGGGTAAAAAGAAAAATGTCCTGTAAAAATATTATGAATGTTTACATAAACGTTTATATACAAAACAACAAAAAAGATGCTGAAATTCAATTTGAACGTCAAAAACTATATGCATAATATACAAAAAACTAGAAAATAACTCGTTAATTTTGACGAAAAAGAGAACTTTACTAAAGAAAATATAAAAATACTATTGAAATATTTACATTATCGTTTAAAATATAAAACATCAACAGGGACACAGAATCCCAACGACAGAAGCGAATGTGTCTGTCAGAACAATTAAAAAACAGGAGGGTTTTAAAATGAAAAAAAGATTACTGGTGGCATTATTAGGAGCAGCAATGGCAGTTTCTGCAATGGGAAGTGTAAGCGTTATGGCTGCAGAGAGTGAAGAGGCGCTTCCAGGCGGCGGCTCCAATATTATTTATGTTATCACACCATCCGTTTCCAACCCGGCATTCAAAACAGAAGCAGACATCGCAACAAAGACAGCAGAAGATCTCGGCTATGAAGTAAAAGCTGCATCACACGATGACGACCCGACAAAGCAGACAGAATTATTTGACAGTGCAATTGCTGATAAAGCAGCAGCAATCATCTGTGACAATGCTGGTGCAGATGCAACCATCGAAGCGGTAAAGAAAGCAAAAGATGCAGGAATCCCGACATTCCTGATCGACCGTGAGATCAATGAAGATGGTGCAGCAATCTCTCAGATCGTAGCTAACAACTATCAGGGTGCAAAAGCAATCGCAGAAGTATGGGTTGAGGCTATGGGAGAAGAAGGAAAATATGCAGAGCTTCTTGGAAAAGAATCTGATACAAACGCAGGTGTTCGTTCCTCAGCATTCCATGAAGTGATCGATCAGTACCCGGATCTCGAAATGGTAGCACAGCAGACAGCAAACTGGGAGAAGACAGAAGCCTTCGATAAGACAGAAGCAATCCTTCAGGCAAACCCGGATCTTGATGGAATCATCTGCGGCAACGACACCATGCTGGAAGGTGCAGCGGCAGCATGTGAGGCAGCTGGCTTGAGCATTCCGATCATCGGTGTGGATGGCTCTGATGAAGCAGCTGCTCTGATCAGAGATGGCAAGGCAACCGGTACAGCGCTTCAGCAGTTTGCTCTGATGGCACAGATGGCAGTTGAGCAGGCAGATACTTACCTGAAAGATGGAAGCACTGGACTTGATGAGAAACAGCTTGTTGACTGTGTTGCGATCACAAAAGACAATGTCGCAAATCTGAAAACCTTCGTATATACAGAGGACGGAGCAGACACAGCTGATGCAGAGACACCAGAAGAGACAACAGAGGAAACAACAGAAGAAGCAGCAGAATAATCCGCTGGAATGAAAAGTCTGATTTAGTAAAAAGGGGACAGGAAAGCGAGGCTTGCTTTCCTGTCTTTCAGTAAAGGAATGTTTAAAGGAGCGCGGTTATGAGAAAACGAGTGTTAGCAGTGGGACTGGCAGCAGTTATGATGTCTACAGCCATGACTGGATGCGTGAAAGTAATAAAGATTGGTCAGGAAGCGGAATATACAGGAAAGACAGAGTTTAATGCAGGTGACGATGTGGCAGGAATCTGGGAATCAAAAGCTCTCCCGGATCTTGAAGGAAAAGCAGTGGATCTTGCAGAATTTCTTACAGAAGCAAATGGAGATGTAAAATCTCTGGTTGATAAATATGGAAAATATTCTATGGGAACCAGCGGTGAGATTAATTATGTTGTAAAGGGAACCGGCACAGTTACAGAAGTAAATCAGGAAAAGAAAGCAGGATATATGAATGTTAAACTGGATGGCTATGATGGACCGGAAGAAATTTCTATCCAGATCGGTTCTGTTTATAAGGGATCTTCTATCCGTGATTCGCTGGATGTGATCAAGTTTGGCGATTACACCAACCAGCAGGATTGGGCAGCTGTTTCTCAGAGTATCAATAAATTGATTGATGAAGAAGTGGTACAGAAAGCAGATCCGGCATCATTGGATGGCAAAACCATTTCATTCACAGGCTGTTTCACGGCAAATGACAATGAAAAAATATTGATCACTCCGGTTGAACTGGAAGCAAAATAGGAGGGACGGTTATGGGTTATACATGTCCGGAGCATGTGTTTCTGCATGCGGACCATATCAGCAAAATTTATCCTGGAACAAAAGCCCTGGATGACGTTTCTTTTGACCTGCTCAGGGGAAAGGTAAACGTTCTGATCGGTGAGAATGGTGCAGGTAAATCCACATTGATGAAAATGATCGCCGGGATCGAGCATCCCAGTGAGGGAAAAATGTATATTGGTGATCAGGAAGTTTCTTTTAAGGATACGACGGAAGCAAGAAAACATGGAATTGGTATTATTCATCAGGAACTGAGTCTTTTTCCGAACCTGAATGTTTATCAGAACATCTTCATGGCGAGAGAAAAAACAGTTGGAAAGATTAAACTCGATAATAAATCACATGTTGAGGCAACCCAAAAAATTCTCAAAAGACTGGAGCATGAAATAGATCCGAATACACAGGTAGGAGAACTTCGTGTAGGCCAGCAGCAGATGATCGAGATTGCCAGAAACCTGGTTGCAGATGATCTTAAGGTTCTTATTATGGATGAGCCGACGTCTTCTCTGAGCCAGCAGGAGGTACAGGTCCTTTTTAAGATTATGAGAGAGCTGACAGCTCAGGGTATTTCTATTGTATATATCTCTCATCGTCTGGAGGAGATTATGCAGATCGGAGACCATATTACAATTCTTCGAGATGGAAAATATGTTTCTGATGCAGAAGTAAAAGATATTGATGTGCCCTGGATCGTTCATGAAATGACGGGTGGCGCGAAATCTTATCCGAAGAGAGAATCCAAGATAGACTGGTCAAAGACAGAAAAGGTTCTGGAAGTAAAGGATCTCTGCCTTCCAAAAGCCGGCGGCGGATATCTGGTGGATCATGTGAATTTTGATCTTCACAAAGGTGAAATCCTTGGAATCTATGGTCTGATGGGTGCGGGCCGAAGTGAAATTTTTGAGTGCCTGATGGGAATGCATCCGGAACATACCGGAGAAGTGTTCCTGGAGGGAGAGAAGCTGGATATCAAGTCTATTTCCGGACAGATTGACAAGGGATTTGCACTGATTCCGGAGGACAGACAGGCACAGGGACTTGTGCAGACGATGGACATCGAGAAAAACTGTTCCCTTTCTGCGATGAAGCGTTATAAGAAGGCTGGAATTTTCCTTGATAAGACAAAAGAAGGACAGAAAGTAGACGAACAGATCAAGGATATCCATATCAAAGTAGCGGATAAACATCTGCCGATCCTGTCACTGTCAGGCGGTAATCAGCAGAAGGTTGTTATCGGAAAAGGCATTCTTACAGAGCCTAAGATCCTTCTGATGGATGAGCCGAGCCGTGGTATTGATATCGGAGCAAAAACAGAAGTATTTGATATTATTAATCAGTATGCAGAGAGAGGATTGTCTATCATTGTTGTCTCCTCGGAACTTCAGGAGATCGTATCCATTGCAGACCGCGTTCTGGTTCTGTCAAATGGACTGAAGACAGGTGAGTTCAGCGGTGATGAGATTCAGGAGGATACTCTTGTACTGGCATCCTATAAAGGACATCATGCACAGAAATAGTGAAAAGGAGAATTTTTGATATGGCAGCAGATAATAAAAAATCAAACAACGCTTTGGCAATGACATTGCTGAAGGGCAGAACCTTCATTGTTCTGATCATCCTGATGATTTTCTTCAGCATTACAGCAAATAACTTCCTTACAGTAGGATCTCTTCTGACGGTAGCAAAACACGTTGCTCTCTATGGGATCCTGGCAATTGGTATGACTTATGTTATCATTACCGGTGGAATCGACCTTTCTGTTGGTTCTGTGGCAGGTCTTGCAGGAATGATTGCCGGTGGTCTGATCCAGGAAGGTCTGACTCTGGAGTTTGCAGGTGTGACTATTTATTTCAGTATTCCACTGGTAGTTCTGATCACAGTTCTTCTGGGAGCATTTATTGGAGCTCTCAACGGTGTTGTGATCACCAAATTTAATGTAGCACCATTTATTGCAACCCTCGGTTCTATGTACATCTGTCGTGGTCTTGCAAATATCCGTTCCAATGGTGCTACATTCTCTGACCTTGCAGGATATGAAGGACTTGGAAATACAGGGTTTGAAGTGTTTGGACGTAACTTTGCAGGAACTATGATTCCGACAGGCGTTATTATCCTGATTATCGTGGCAGTGATTGCCGGGCTGATTCTTAAGAAAACTCCGTTTGGCTGGCACGTACAGGCGATCGGTGGTAATGAAAGGGCATCTAAGCTTTCCGGTATCAAGGTTGACCGCGTAAAAATCTGGGTATATGCATTCTCAGGCCTCTGCTCAGCGATCGTTGGTATTATCGCGACATCCCAGCTTGTTTCTGCAACACCAAAAACAGGTGAATCCTGGGAAATGAATGCGATCGCAGCTTCTGTTCTTGGGGGAACCTCCATGGCAGGTGGTGTCGGAAGCATCGGAGGAACCATTGTCGGTGCGTTTGTAATCGGTGTTATCAATGATGGTATGACTATGTGCGGTGTTACAGAGTTCTGGCAGAAGATCATCCGTGGTCTTGTAATCATTATCGCAGTTATCATTGACCAGTTCCAGAGAAATCTTCAGGCTAAGATGGCACTTCAGGCACGTAACGAAAACAAATAATATCTGAAAACAGGGTGATTTTTATGAAAAAAAGAGGAATTATCAATGCACAGCTTGCGGGTCTGATCGCAGGACTGGGACATAAGGATACCTTTATGATCGGGGACGGCGGAATGCCAATCCCCAAAGGCGTGGAGATTGTTGATCTTGCACTGTGCGGCGGTGTGCCGACATTTCGCCAGGTGATGGACGCGATTCTTGACGAAGCAGAAATTGAGCAGTATACTATAGCTAACGAGATTGAAGAGAAAAATCCGGAACTTCTTGCTTATATCAGAGAAAAGCTTCCGAATGCAGAGTGGAATATGGTTCCTCACACGGAATTAAAGGAAATGTCTCGAAATGTGAAGTTTGCCGTGCGTACAGGTGAATTCACACCATATCCAAATATTATTCTGAGAGCGGGAGTTGCTTTTCCGGCATAAGAAATAAGGAGTACAGATATGAAAGTATTGAATTTTGGTTCATTGAACCTTGATTATGTATATCAGGTAGAAAGTATCCTGATTCCGGGGGAAACACAGGCTTCCAGAAATCGTCAGACTTTCTGCGGAGGCAAGGGCCTGAATCAGTCGATTGCTCTTGCGAAGGCAGGAATTCCGGTTTATCATGCCGGAATGATCGGGGATGACGGAGAGATGCTTCTGGAAACATGCAGGGAAAATGGCGTGAATACAGAATTTATCCGCAAAATAGCAGGGCCATGCGGCCATACGGTGATTCAGGTGGATAAGGATGGGCAGAACTGCATTCTTCTGTATGGCGGAGCAAACCGTAGCATTACCCGCGAATTTGTGGATGAAGTCCTGAGCGCTTTTGATAAGGGCGATATTATCCTGCTTCAGAACGAGATAAATGAGTTGGATTATATTATCGATCGTGCATATGAAAAGGGAATGATGATCATTCTGAATCCATCCCCATACGATGATAAACTGAAAAACTGTGATATGTCAAAGGTAAGCCTGTTTCTTGTAAATGAGATAGAAGGATATCAGATTACAGGAGAGAGGGAACCGGAGAGGATCCTTGCAGCGGTCAAAGAGAAATATCCGTCTGCAAAGATTGTTCTGACACTTGGAGGCGATGGCTCTGTGTATCAGGATGAAACTGGGATTTATCATCAGGGAATCTTTAAGGTGAAGGCAGTAGATACGACGGCAGCAGGTGATACATTTACTGGATATTTTATTTCTTCTATCATAGATGGAATGCCGGTTAAGGAAGGACTTGAAATGGCGGCGAAAGCATCTGCGATCGCAGTTTCCCGGCCTGGTGCGACAGCATCCATACCGATGAAACGGGAAGTTCTGGACAGCAGACTGTAAGGCGCTTCTGCCTGCATAAGTGCTGTACGGAAATCGGCAGTAAAACTTTGGACAGACAGGAGTGGTAACGCGATATATGAAGGTAAGTATTCGGGATCTAAGTAAAATGACCGGATTTTCTCCGGCAACAATTTCAAATGCACTGAATCATAAAAAAGGTGTCAACAGAGAGACTGCGGAGGAGATTTTTCGTGTGGCAAGAGAGACGGGATATCTCAGTGCAAATGCTGTGACCAAAATCCGGCTTGTGATTTTTAAGAAGAATGGACAGATTTTGGAGGAGACTCCGTTTTTTCAGCAGATGATAGAGGGGATTGAGGAAGAATGCCATCGTCTGGGGTACGAGATGGTTATTTCTCACGTTGACCAGAGAAATCCAAATTATCAGAAGCAGGTGCGAGATCTTCTGGAAGAACAGGGGGTTGGAATTATCCTGCTTGGAACAGAGATGATGGATGGTGATCTGAGTCTATACAGGAATGCCTCGTGCCCGGTCCTTCTACTGGATCACTGGACGGAGAGCATGGATTTTAACTCTGTCCTGATCAATAATGCGGATGCTGCGAGAGCGATTACAGAGCATCTTCTGGATAACGGACACAGGGAAGTTGGATATCTGAGGGGAAATTACAGGATCAAGGCATTCCGGTCACGATTTATCGGCTTTCAGACAGCACTTAAGAAATATAAGGTTCCGTATAAAGAGGAATACACGGTAACAGTAGGTACTTATATGAGTACTGCCTGCCAGGATATGCTTGAATATCTTAAGAAAAAACCCAAGCTTCCGACCGCGTTTTTTGCGGATAATGATATTATCGCGCTTGGTGCGATGAAAGCTCTGCAGGAGATGGGTTATCGGATCCCGGAGGATATTTCCATTGTTGGATTTGATGATCTTACATTCAGTGAAATCTCTTCTCCTCCGCTGACGACCCTGCGTGTAGAGAAGCGTGAAATGGGTAAGATGGCGGTTCGCCGTCTGGTAGAACTGATCGATGGGATCGGTACCAGCACAGTTACCAAAATACAGGTGTGTCCGAAAATAATATATAGAAATACCGTAAAAAATATCAAATGATCAGCAGATGATCGTGGAGCAGCAGAATCAGGATGTGTAAATAAAAATATACATTCTGGTTCTTTTTTTATGCGAATTTTTATAAATGTTTATATAAACGTTTATAACATATTTAAGGATAAAATACTGAAAACAGCAGAATAACTGTGAAAAACATCCAAAAACAGGAAATAAAAATTGTATAACTTCCCGTTTTGAGTAAAAAAATATAATATTTTATTGAAAAATAATATGAACAGTTTATAATAATGTTTACAGAAAGAGAAACGCAAAAACACATTAAGGGGGAAATACCATGGACCATATTAAACTTGGATATGCACCGACAAGAAGAAGTATTTTCAGTGCACCAGATGCAGTAAAGTATCGTGGACTGACTGCAGACAGACTGAGAGAGCTTGGAATCGATTTTGTAGATATCACAGACATCAACGAGGAAGGACTTCTCTATGATGATGAAGGAATGTACAAGATCGCAGAGAAGTTCAAAAGAGAAAAAATTGACGGTCTGTTTCTTCCGCACTGCAACTTTGGTACTGAATTTGAATGTGCAAGACTTGCAAAGGAACTGGGAGTTCCGGTTCTTCTCTGGGGGCCGCTGGATGAGCGTCCGGATGAAAACGGTGTTCGTTTAAGAGATACTCAGTGTGGACTTTTTGCAACAGGTAAAGTACTCAGAAGATTCCGGGTACCGTTTACTTACATGACAAACTGTCGTCTGAACGATCCTGTTTTTGAACGTGGCCTGAGAGACTTCATGGCAGTCTGCAACGTAGTAAAGAAATTCAAAAACATCAGAATCCTTCAGATTTCCACAAGACCATATGAATTCTGGACCACCATGTGCAACGAAGGAGAACTTCTGGAGAAATTCAATATCCAGCTTACTCCGATCCCGATGCCGGAACTTACTGATGAAGTAAAGAAAGCAAAAGAAGAAGGAACGGAAGTTGCCAAAGTAATGGAATACTGCCGCCAGAACATGATCATTGACATCAAAGACAATGAACTTGAAAACGTGGCAGCCCTCAAGGTAGCAATGAAGAACCTGATCACAAAATACGGATGTCAGGCAGGAGCAATCCAGTGCTGGAACCAGCTGCAGTGTGAACTTGGAATCATGCCGTGCGCAGCGAATTCACTTCTGAACGAAGAAGGAATCCCGGTTGTCTGCGAAACTGACATTCACGGTGCAATCACCGCACTGATGGTAGAGGCAGCAGGGATGGGAGATACCAGAAGCTTCTTTGCAGACTGGACCATCCGCCATCCGGATATCGAAAATGGTGAGCTTCTGCAGCACTGCGGACCATGGCCGATCTCCGTGGCAAGAGAAACACCAAAGATCACCTATCCGCTGGCATTCAGTCATCCGGGTGCGATCACAGCTGAGGCAAAACATGGAGAGGTTACTCTGGCACGTTTCGACGGAGACAATGGAGAATATTCCCTCCTTCTTGGAAATGCCAAAGGCGTGGACGGACCAAAGGGAATGGGAACTTACCTCTGGGTAGAAGTAGAAAATATCAAACGACTGGAAGCCAAGATCGTAGAAGGACCTTACATCCATCACTGTGTGGGAATCCACAAGGATGTTGTTCCGGTACTGTATGAGGCATGTAAATATATCGGCATAAAACCGGATCTCTACGACCCGATCGAAGAAGATGTAAAAGCTTATTTAAGAGGAGAATGAGATGAATATGGAAAATCTGACAGCGTTATCCTATGATTTACGAAAAGATGTAATTGATATGATCTGTGCCGGAAAAGCCGGACACATCGGTGGTGATATGAGTGTTATGGATACTCTGGTAGCACTGTACTTTAATCAGATGAATGTAACACCGGACAATATGGATGATCCGAATCATGACCGTTTTGTTATGAGTAAAGGACATTCTGTGGAAGCTTTGTATGCAGTGCTTGCAAAGAAAGGCTTCTTCCCGATACAGGAAGTAATTGATACCTTCAGTAAATTCGGTTCCAAATTTATCGGACATCCGAACAATAAGCTTCCGGGAATCGAAATGAACTCCGGTTCTCTGGGACATGGACTTCCGGTAAGTGTTGGTATGGCACTTGCAGGAAAAATGAATGGTCTCACCTATCGTGTATACACCGTTATGGGTGATGGCGAGCTGGCAGAAGGTTCTGTCTGGGAAGGTGCAATGGCAGCCAGCCAGTACAAACTCGACAATCTCTGTGCAGTAGTCGACAGAAACCGTCTTCAGATCTCCGGAAATACAGAGGACGTTATGCATCAGGATGATCTTCACGAAAGATTCAGAAGCTTCGGATGGAACGTGATCGATGTAAAAGACGGCAACAATATCGACCAGTTAAATGCAGCGTTTGAGGAAGCAAAAACAGTCAAAGGAAAACCAACCGTACTGATCGCAAACACCATCAAGGGATGTGGATCTTCTGTCATGGAAGACAAGGCAGCATGGCATCATCATGTACCGAATGCAGAAGAATATGATCAGATCATGAAAGACCTGGAAGCAAGAAAGGAGGCTGCTCTCAATGAGTAAAATTGCCAATAAACAGATGATTTGTGAAGTGCTGATGGAAGCAGCAAAAACCGATAAAGATATCGTTGCACTGTGCAGCGATTCCAGAGGAAGCGGATCCTTTACCCCTTTTGCAGAAACTTATCCGGATCAGTTTGTAGAGACAGGTATTGCAGAGCAGAACCTTGTAAGTATCTCTGCCGGACTTGCAAAATGCGGCAAAAAATCCTATGCAGTATCACCGGCCTGCTTCCTTTCTACAAGAAGCTATGAACAGGCAAAGGTAGATGTTGCCTACTCCAATACCAACGTAAAACTCATCGGAATCAGCGGCGGTGTAAGCTACGGTGCACTGGGAATGAGCCATCATTCCGCACAGGATATCGCAGCAATGTCTGCAATTCCGAATATGAGAGTTTATATCCCAAGTGATCATCTTCAGACAAAAGAACTGACAAAAGCACTTCTCAAGGATGAAAAGCCAGCTTATATACGTGTTGGACGTAACGCAGTAGACCCTGTTTACGAAGAAGGAAATGTACCATTTGAGATGGATAAGGCAACAGTGATCTGTGAAGGAAGCGATGTTGCGATCATTGCCTGCGGCGAGATGGTAGGACCTGCAAAGGCAGCAGCAGAGCTTTTGAAAGAGCAGGGAATCAGTGCAGCTGTAGTAGATATGTACTGTATCAAGCCGCTTGATACAGCAGCGATCGTAAAGGCTGCTTCCAATGCAAAAGCAGTTCTTACTGTAGAGGAACATGCACCGTTCGGCGGACTTGGCTCCATGGTAAGCCAGGTAGTAGGAAGCGAGTGTCCGCGTAAGGTAGTCAATATGTCTCTCCCGGATGCACCGGTCATCACAGGAACATCCAGAGAAGTGTTTGATTATTATGGATTAAATGCAGAAGGCATTGCAAAAAAAGCAGCGGAACTGGTGAAATGATATGAATAAATATGTACTTGGGATCGATCAGAGTACACAGGGAACAAAGGGACTCCTTTTTGATGAAAAAGGAGCCCTTCTCTGCAGAGCTGATCTTCCACATAAACAATATATCGATGAACGTGGATGGGTTGAGCATGATCCGGAGGAGATTTATGCGAATACCCTCCAGGTTGTAAAAAATCTCATTGAAAAAGCAGGAATCGACAAAAAAGAGATCTCTGTACTTGGAATCAGCAATCAGAGAGAAACCGCTCTTGTATGGGACAAAAAAACCGGAAAGCCGGTATACAATGCTGTTGTGTGGCAGTGTGCAAGAGGAAGCGAGATCTGCAAAAAGATTGCAGCAGAGCATGAAAATGCAGAAGAACTGGTTCGCTCGCATACAGGGCTCCAGTTATCTCCATATTTTTCAGCGGCAAAGATCGCCTGGGTTCTCCAGAATGTGCCGGGAGCACAGGAAAAAGCAGACAGAGGCGAACTCTGCTGTGGAACGATCGACAGCTGGCTTGTCTATAAGCTGACTGGCGGAAGAGAATTCCGCACCGATTATTCCAATGCTTCCCGTACCCAGATGTTCCATATCGGAGAGCTTGCCTGGGATTCGGAAGTCTGCGGACTGTTTGGAATCCCGGTATCCTGCCTCGCAGAAGTGACGGATTCCGATGGCGAATACGGCACAACAGATTTTGGCGGCTATCTTGATGCACAGATCCCGATCCGCGGCGTTCTTGGAGATTCCCATGGAGCACTGTTCGGACAGGGCTGTATTGAGACAGGAATGATTAAGACCACTTATGGAACAGGTTCCTCCATTATGATGAACATCGGTAAGAAACCGGTCTACAGTAACCGCGTGGTAACTTCTCTTGCGTGGAAACTGGACGGAGAAGTAAACTATGTTCTGGAAGGAAATATCAATTATACAGGAGCTGTGATCACCTGGCTTAAGGATGATCTGAAGCTGATTGCCTCTCCGGGTGAGACAGAAGCACTGGCGTTTGAGGCGAATCCAAAAGACCATGCATATCTGGTTCCGGCGTTTACCGGACTTGGAGCACCTTACTGGGACAGCGAGGCAGAGGGAATTCTCACAGGAATGACCAGAACGACAAAAAGAGCTGAGATCGTCCGCGCCGGTCTGGACTGCATCGCATACCAGATTACCGACGTAGTAAAAGCCATGAGCGAGGAATCCGGCATTGCGATCGGAGAACTCCGCGTAGATGGCGGCCCGACCAGAAACAAATATCTGATGCAGTTCCAGAGCGATATCGCAGAGGTGTCCGTACAGGTTCCGTCCGCGGAAGAACTGTCCGGTATCGGAGCTGCTTATGCGGCCGGTATTGCAGTGGGAATCTATGACCGTGAAGAAGTTTTCAGTCAGATGAGCCGTACCAGATTTTCACCGAAGATGGATGCCGCAGAACGAGATCAAAAGTATCAGGGATGGAAAAAGGCTGTTGCGCAGGTTCTTCAGTAACAGCATCATATTCAGAACACAGAAAAAGACAGTCGTTATCGTAAAGATAACGGGCTGTCTTTTCTTGCGTATCAAACAGATGTAGTGTATAATATTGAATATGTGAGCCAAAAATACAATTTTTAGGGATAAATCAAGGTGAACCATATTGAAAAAACAGATTGAACAATTACTCAGTGGAAAATTCAAGTACGATCAGCCCCGGCTTCTTTTTTCAAAGGATAAGCTGTCCATCACCCTGGAGGCAGGAAAGACAGCACGGGGAGAGCTTTATCTTGGAACAGAGGACAATGACAAGATAAAGGGATACATAACTTCTTCCAACCGCAGACTTGTTCCGGGAAGCAGCCGCTTTTCGGGAACGACCGTCTGCCTTCCGTATGGTGCCGACGGGACAGGAATGCAGCCGGGCGAGGTATGTACAGGCTGGCTTTGTGTTACTTCAAGCATAGGAGAATACAAGATTCCATTCTCTATTGAAGCCAGACAGAACGAAGAACAGAACTTTCTCGAAGAAATAAAGGACATCGAAACATTCAAAAAGACCGCTGCAGAGGATTTCAAAACAGCCTATCATCTGTTTAAGAAACCGTCTTTTGCAGCAGTCATGGCAAAGGCAGACAAGAAACAGAAGGCACTGTATGCAGGCCTTTCTGCGACATCCTCCAACTATCAGAACCTGGAGGAATTTCTGATCGGTCTCGGAGAAAAAGATCCGGTCTCTGTTTCTCTCAAAACAACAGCAGCAGACTTTTTCGGACTCAGAGAATCCATACAGGAATCTTTTGATATTCACAAGACAGGGTGGGGATATCTCCGTCTGGAGATCGAATCGACCGTAGATTTCCTGGAGCCTGAGCGTCATGTGATCACTCAGGATGAATTCATCGGAAGCAGCTGCCGCATCAATTATGTAATACACGCAGAAAAACTCAAAAAAGGAAATCAGTTCGGAGAGATCATCGTAAAAAGCCCGTATCAGGAGCTTGTTTATCATGTGACAGCATCCAGGGGTGCGCGTATCCGCATTGATCTGAATACAGAAGAGAAACGCCGCAAGGCAGGACTGGTTCATGCCTATATTGATTACTGCGAAGAAAAAACCGACTTCAAGACCTGGGCGGAGAAATCTCACAGAATTCTGGAAAGACTTCATGAATCCGGAAATGAATATCCGGAGTACCGTCTGTTTGAGGCATATCTTGCTTATCTTGAGGACAACCAGAGTCTTGCAAAGGAAATTCTCAAAAACTGCCAGAGCAAGGAATTTACAAGGGATGAACTGGAGGAAGCAGGAACCTATCTGTATCTGTGTACCCTGGTAGGGCTTTACAGAGACAAGGGGCAGGCGCTCCAGAAGATTCAGAACTTTTTCCGGCAGAAGTCTGACAGTTTCCAGCTTCTCTGGATTCTTCTGCAGATGGATCCGACTTATCAGAATTCTCCTTCCATGGCACTTTTTATGATGGAGGAACTGTATGAGAAGGGATGTACCAGCCCGATTCTTTACCTGGAAGCATGGAACTGGATCAGCAGGGATATTTCCAACCTGCACAGACTTTCTCCGTTCTGGATGCAGGTATTCCACTATGCCGGCAGGAGAGGCTTCCTTACCGAGGAACTGGTGATGCGCCTGGCATACCTGTCCGGCTATGAGAAAAAATTCTACGGCTGTCTTTATAAGGCGCTGGCCGCAGGATATGACAGATTTCCGTCCGATGATGTACTGGAAGCGATCTGCAAATATGTGATGAAGGGAGATCCGCGCAAACCGCAGTATTTCCGCTGGTTTTCTCTTGCTGTTCAGAGAGGCCTGCGCATCACAAGACTTTACGAATATTATATGGAAACAATGGACATTTCCTATCGGAGACAGCTTCCAAAGCAGCTTCTGATGTATTTTGCCTATAATGACAATTCTCTGGGAGATGCACGCAAGGCGTATGTCTATGCCAGCGTGATCACTTATAAGGACAGAGACCCTCAGACCTACGAAAGCTACAAAGACACCATGAAACGTTTTGCAAAACGCAAGGTGGAGGATGGCCAGATCGATGAGAATTATGCAGTTCTGTATCAGGAATTCCTTCTGGAACCAATGGGTAGAGAAGATGCGGAAAAAATCGCAGAAAAACTGTTTACCAGCCGTCTTTACTGCGATGATCCAAAGGTGCGCGAGGTGATCGTCTGCCACAGTCAGCTGGCAGAGCAGGAGATCTACCCCTGTGTGAAGGGCGTTGCCTATCCGAGAATTTATACGGAAGATGCAGTTCTTCTGTTCCGTGATGAAAAACAGCGTTGTTATGCATCTACGGTACACTACAATCTCAAAAAACTTCTGGATGAATGCGATGCACTCGATGGAATCCTGAAACGTGGAGCGGAAGATACCGGTGCGCTCCTGCACTACTGCGAGAGACATGAACTGAACGCAGATAATCTTGAATATTTCCAGAAACTCGCAGAGACAGAAGCATGCACAGAGGAATACAGAAATTCTCTCAGGAAGCAGATCCTGGATTTTTATGCGGCACATGTGGACGGAGAGGATATGGACCGTTATTTGTACAAACTGGATTACCGCAGATATATGGAGGCAGACCGTAAAGTCCTTCTGGAAGTGCTGATCTCCCGAAGAATGTTCCGCCAGGCGATGAGCCTTGTAGAGGAATATGGCTATGAAGGCATCGAGCTCAGCAGTCTGCTCAAACTTACCAGCAGGATGATCCTCAAGAGTGACATGGCAGAGGACGATGAGCTTCTGGCACTCGCGTCAGAAGTATACCGCGAAGGCAAATACGATGAAGTTATTCTTCACTATCTGATGCTGTACCGCTTTGGACCGGTCGGAGAGCTGATCTCTATCTGGAAAAGTGCGCGTGGATTTGAGATGGACACTTATGATCTGGAAGAAAGAATTCTGGAGTTTCTGATCTTTACGTCAGATTACCGCAAGGAAGGCGAAGCTGTGCTGGAATCCTATGTGAACCAGTCCGGAAAGGAAAATCTGATCGGAGCTTATCTGACGCAGGTATCCTATGGCGTTTTTGTGAAAGAATATACCATGAGCCCGTTTGTACGGAGCAGACTGGAATACGCATATGCAAATAACTGGCCGCTGAACCTGATATGCCGTCTGGCACTTCTGCAGGAAATTTCCAGAGAAAAAAATCCGAAGCCGGAATACATCGGAATGGAGCAGAAGATTCTGGAAGAATGTGCGAAGCGGAATCTTGTATTTGGATTTTTCCGCAGGCTTTCTCCGGAACTTTTGAGCCCATATCAGCTGGATGACAAGACATTCGTAGAATGCCATGCACATCCGGGAGCTAGAGTCACCCTGTTTTATGCGCTGGATACGGGACTTGGAACAGAACTGGAATACAAATGCGAACCTTTAAGAGAAATCTATGAGGGAATTTTCGGAAGAACCTTTACTCTGTTTTATGGTGAAAATCTTCATTATTATTTCCAGATCGACAGAGAGCGCAGTACCAGAACAACGGCAGAGCGTGTACTCAACATGAAAAAGATCGAGGGAACTTCCGGAAGCAAGTACCAGCTTCTCAACCAGATGCTTTCTGACAGAAGACTGGACAAGAAGAAAGAAGTCAAAGAGGAACTCAAGAGTTATCTCCGCCAGGAACAATATGTAAAAGAGATGTTTACAATAGATAGGGAAAATGCAAAATGAACGAAACAAGAGATTTAATTATCGGGATCGATCTGAGAAATGAATATTCTCAGCTTTGCTACTATGACCGAAAAGCAGAAGAGCCGCGTTCCCTTCCGGTAAAAGTAGGCAGCAGCCAGTATGAAGTGCCGACCTGTCTGTGCAGGAGAGTCGAACAGAAGGATTACTGCATCGGCATTGAAGCAGAATATTTTGCAAGAGAAAAGGGCGGTTTTCTGGTAGAAGATCTTTGCGGGATCTCCAGAAGCCGCAAGACCGTTCAGGTAGCAGGAGAAGAAAAACAGCCATGGGAGATTCTGGCATATTTTCTGGAAGGTATGCTGAAACTGACGGGTGTGGCAGATATTAACAGAAACATCCGCTGTCTTACAGTCACCATGGAATCGCTGGACGACATACAGGTCGAAAACCTTCAGAAGGCAGGAGAACTGCTGGAGATTCCACGAAGCAGTTTCATCATTATGGATCATGAAGAAAGCTTCTATTATTATATCATGGCACAGAAAGCAGAAACCTGGAACCGGAGCGTGGGCTGGTACAATTTTGACAAAAATCATGTAACTTTCCGCAAGCTGGTCATGAATTCCGGAGCGAAGCCGGTTCTGGTAAAGCTGGAAGAAGCGGTGGAGACAGATCTCAATGATACAGATGATGAACAGAGAGACGCGGATTTTTATACTTTTATCAAGAATACTCTTGGAAGCGAATTATATTCAAGTATTCAGATCGATGGCAGCGGTTTTGACCAGGAATGGGCACAGAAATCCGTAAAACTTCTCTGCTATCAGAAAAGAAAGGTTTTCTACGGAAACAATCTTTTTGCCAGGGGTGCCTGTGCGGCCGGTGCAGAACGCTTTATCACGCATAAACTTAAAGATTACCGCTATCTGGGAAATTCTCTCGTCATGACAGATGTCGGAATGGATATGCGTGTCATGGGGGCACAGGCCAGCTATCCGCTGATCGAGGCAGGGCGCAACTGGTATGAATGCAGCGCAGAATGCGAGCTGATCCTGGATGGCACGGAAGAACTGGTATTTAATGCCACAGCAATGGGTGAAACCGAAAAGAGGCGGATCGGCATGCGCCTTCCGGGTCTTCCGAAACGTCCGAACAAGACCACCCGCCTGCATGTGAAACTTCAGTATATTTCACAGAAAGAGTGTGAGATCACAGTGACAGATCTTGGATTTGGAGAAATGTTCCCGTCAAGCGGCAAAGTATGGACAGAGATCACAAAATGGTAAGGAGGGAATGACATGAGCGGATATATTTTATGCCAGACAAAAAAAGCAGAGATTCCGTATTATATCGAGAATATCAGCACGAATGTTTATTCCCTGGAAGAACTCTGTTATTATTTTTATCACAATCTGTACCTGGTCGATGAGACGATCCTGAATGAGCGTCTGTGCGTATGGTTTCAGGAA
The DNA here is from genome assembly GCF_003461245.1 of Blautia sp. AF19-10LB. GTDB lineage: Bacteria > Bacillota > Clostridia > Lachnospirales > Lachnospiraceae > Blautia_A > Blautia_A intestinihominis. The sequence continues at coordinate 53,880 of NZ_QTWS01000002.1, read as the reverse complement.
GAACTGGATCTTCCGAAACTGGCAGCGAAGCTTCGGACTCTGTTTGTGCGGAATTTCAGTATAGAGGAATTTCTGTATCCGGTATTCAAGGAGATCAATTACCTCACTTATGAGGAAATGAAAAATCTGAACATGCAGATTCAGAAACTTTCGGAGGAATCCCCACTTCTGAGAGAAAAGTGCAAAGGTGATGCCCTGGTTGAAAGCGGCATGTACGTCCATGCGATCCAGGTTTATCAGAAACTTCTGAAGGAAGATGACCTGGAGACAGTAAGAGAGGGATTTACAGAAAGTGTCTGCCACAATCTGGGCTGTGCCTACAGTTATCTCTTCCAGATGGAAAAAGCGGTCGAATGTTTCCAGAAAGCCTATGAAGGCAGCAGAAGCAGAGAGTCACTGATCGCGTATCTTCTGGCGTTTGGCGTTACAAAAACACCGGAAGAGTACCAGAATCTGGTAAGAAGACTTGGCGTCGAAAAGGAGATTCTTAAAGAAATCAAGGCAAAACTTACAGAATTCGGGAAGAAACCGGAGATTCCGGCGGACTCCGAAAACGTAGACAAAATGCTCGAAAACCTCACCAGAGACTACCACAGGAGCACCGGTTCCTGAACCGGTTTACGGAGATTGTCAGAAATTTACCAGATTAACTCAGGAATTTGTCCAAATAGACTGGACGAAATGGATGGAATCTGTTAAACTAGACATATAAATTGGAAGTGGTAAGACCAACTTCCGATAAGATTAGGAGGAATTTATCATGTTAGTAAACGCTTCAGAAATGTTGAAAAAAGCAAAAGCTGGTCACTATGCAGTTGGTCAGTTCAACATTAACAACCTTGAGTGGACAAAAGCAATCCTGCTTACAGCACAGGAACTCAACTCTCCGGTTATCCTCGGTGTATCCGAAGGCGCAGGAAAGTATATGACAGGCTACAAGACAGTTGTTGGTATGGTGAAAGGAATGCTGGAAGAACTGAACATCACTGTTCCGGTTGCACTTCATCTTGATCACGGCAGCTATGAAGGATGCCTGAAATGTGTTGAAGCCGGATTTACATCTATCATGTTTGACGGTTCCCATTATCCGATCGAAGAGAACGTAGCAAAAACAAAAGAACTGGTTAAGATCGTTGCAGATCACGGAATGTCCCTGGAAGCAGAAGTTGGTTCCATCGGCGGTGAAGAAGACGGTGTTGTAGGTATGGGTGAATGTGCAGATCCTAAGGAATGCAAGATGATCGCTGATCTTGGTATCGACTTCCTTGCAGCAGGTATCGGTAATATCCATGGTAAATATCCGGCAAACTGGAAAGGCCTGAGCTTTGAGACTCTGGACGCTATCCAGCAGCTGACAGGAGATATGCCGCTCGTACTTCACGGTGGTACAGGTATCCCGGCTGATATGATCAAGAAAGCTATCGACCTTGGAGTATCCAAGATCAACGTAAATACAGAGTGCCAGCTTGCATTTGCTGCAGCTACACGTAAATACATCGAAGAAGGCAAGGATGAGCAGGGCAAAGGATATGACCCACGTAAACTTCTTGCTCCTGGATTCGAAGCAATCAAGGCTACTGTTAAAGAAAAAATGGAACTGTTTGGTTCTGTTAACAAAGCCTGAGATTTATTCAGCTTGAGTAATTTGTAAAGAGAGAGACCTGGAGAGGATTTTTCGGAATCTTTTCCAGGTCTTTTGTGTTCTGAAAAGCTGTTCAGCAGGGTTCCTGTCACGCAGAGGTTGCGGGATATTTCTCTTCGTGGTAAGATAGCTCTATGACAAAAAAAGAAGATATCATCATTATGAATTTTTCAGGAATCTACAAACAGCAGCAGTTCTGGCAGACCGGAGAAATACAGAGAAATATTTCCTGGGTGGAGGTACAGGAGCTTCCGGGAAGCAACTGCTACTGCGATGGAGATGCAATGGAGACTTTGCGGCAAAAGCTGGAGGAATTTGATGCAGATGGGATCCATTTCATTGATTCCGGCAATTATCACTATATGAGCCGTATCTGGCTTGAGAAACTGAACACACCATTCAGACTGGTCGTTTTTGACAACCATACCGATATGCAGCCGCCGACATTTGGAGGATTGCTTTCCTGTGGAGGATGGGTGGCGGCGTCCCTTGAGGAACTTCCACTGCTTAAAGAAGTGCTCCTGGTCGGACCGGATCAGGAGGCTTTTGACCAGACAGAACCGGTCCTTCGGGAAAAAGTACGTTTTTTGTCGAGGGAGAAGCTGGGAGAGATGACGCTGGAGGAGAAAGTTTCGTTTTTTGAGGAGCTGACAGCAGAACTTCCGACGTATCTCTCGGTTGATAAGGATGTACTCTGTCCGGAGGAGGCCTCAACGACCTGGAGCCAGGGAGAGATGACACTGGAAGAATTGTGCGAGTTTGTAAAGATCCTTTTGGAAAAACAGGACATTCTGGGAATGGATGTTTGCGGAGAATGTGATCCGGATGCCTGTGAGGGTGATCATCTGAACGATCTGGCGAACCGGAAACTTCTGGAACTATGGAGAAAGGAGCGATAGATTTATGAAAAATGAACTCCTGACGATCGGACCTTTGACGGTCTACGGATATGGTGCAATGATCGCACTTGGCGTGATCGCAGCCTGGGTAGTGACAGAACTCCGGGCAAAAAAGCTCCGACTCAGCAGTGACCATGTATTCGCCCTTGCCCTCTGGGGGCTTCTGGGCGGTCTGCTCTGTGCGAAACTTCTGTACTGGATCACAGAATGGAAATCCATCATGGCAGATCCGGGATTTATTCTGGACACATTGTCGGATGGATTTGTAGTCTATGGCGGGATTCTTGGAGGAATCCTCGCAGGCTGGATCTACTGCAAGAATAAAAAAGTCAATTTCTGGAAATATTTTGACCTCGTGATGCCGTCTGTTGCGCTGGCACAGGGATTTGGACGGATCGGCTGTCTGCTTGCAGGCTGCTGTTATGGAAAAGAAACGGACAGTATCTTTGCGATCACCTTTCATGAGTCAGAGTTTGCACCAAACAATGTGCCGCTGATCCCGACAGAGATTTATTCCAGCGTGCTTGATTTTGCACATTTTGCGCTGCTTTTGTTTATTGCCAGCCGTAAAAAGAAGGACGGACAGGTGGCGGCGTGCTATCTGATCTTTTACAGTATCGGAAGGTTTATCCTGGAATTTTTCCGCGGGGATCTGATCCGTGGAAGCGTGGGCGTGCTGTCGACTTCTCAGTTTATCAGTCTGTTTACCGGGGCGGCGGGAATTATCATATTGATCCTCCGAAGCAAGAAAAGCAATGCCTGAGCAGACTGGACTTACAGATGGAAATTGGATTCAGATTTGAGGAAAACGTAGATATGGAAATAACAGGAATAAAGAGGTTGATGTCTGCATAGCCTGTACAGAAATATGTGCAGGAGACCGATGACTATGCGCATACAGGAAGGCATTATCGTGCCGGCACAGGATCAGCAGTATCAGAACTTTATCGTCCGATATAATCAGAATCTTCATGGAGATTTTGATTATGAGTCTGATGATACGTTTCAGATCGTGAATGACCTGTTCGGGATCCTCTATGTCCCGGAGCAGGATGTTCCGGCACTGGAATTCAACAGTTATTCTTATTCTTCTATTCCCAAATGTTACACTTATATGGATCTTGGAGCGTTGAGCGCATCTGGCGTACTCAAGCTTCACGATCATCCATACCTCAGATTAAAAGGAGCCGGAACACTGGTGGCGGTCATTGATTCAGGGATCGACTATCAGCATCCGGCTTTTCGTAATGGTGACCAGAGCAAGATTCTGAGTATCTGGGACCAGTCCCTTCCGGGAGGGCGTTCCGGCCGGATCCCATATGGAAGAGAATTTACCAGAGTGCAGATCAACGAGGCACTTGCTGCCGAAAATCCGCTGGAGATTGTGCCCTTAATCGACAGAAACGGACACGGAACCAGGCTCGCTGCGACAGCAGCAGGAAATCGGATCCCGGAAGAAAATTTTTCCGGGGCGGCACCGGAAGCAGAGCTGGTGATCGTCAAGCTTAAGCCTGCCAAAAAATATCTGCGGGATTTTTACCTTTTTCCACGGGAAGCGGAGGTTTTTCAGGAAGATGATATCATGCTGGCGATTGCTTATGTGTTACAGTGCGCGGTAGAAAATCAGATGCCGCTTTCTATCTGCATAGGGCTTGGGACGAATATGGGGGCGCACCGCGGAGACGGACCTTTGAGTGAGTTTATCAACAGCACGGCAAGTTTCAGCCAGAACTCCATTTCGATCGCGGCGGGAAATGAAGGAACAGCCAGACATCATTATTTAAGTGGGGCGGATCGGCAGGAAAAAACAGATACGGTAGAACTCAAAGTAGGAGAGCAGGAGAGTACCAGAGGATTTTCGATGGAATTCTGGGGTGACTCTCCTAATTTTTATAATATCGTGATCCAGTCACCGACAGGTGAGAGACTTCCGGTGAGCACCGCCCTCAAATATAGAACCCAGGAACTTTCGTTTGTATTTGTGGAAACGAGGATCCTGGTCAACTACATACCGATCGAGCGAAGGACGGGAAAAACACTGGCTTTTTTCCGTTTTCTGCATCCGGCACCGGGGATCTGGAAACTTCTGGTGGAGGAACGGATGCCGGCCAATGGCGGATTTCATATCTGGCTTCCGGCGAGGGGACTGATCTCCGATGAGACTTATTTCCTGAAATCCTCCCCGGAATTTACGATCACTTCCCCCGGAGATGCCCGTGACGGAATGACAGTAACCGCATACCAGTACCGCGACAACAGTCTTTATGTCCAGGCAAGCCGCGGCTACAACACTGAAAATGTCGTAAAACCAGACTTCGCAGCCCCGGGCGTCGGAATCCTGACTGCTTCGATCGGAGCCGGCCGGACCTTCGAACAGGCAACAGGAACCAGCCTTGCAGCCGCCCAGACCGCCGGGATCGCCGCCCTACTGTTCGAATGGGCCCTGATCCGCGGCAACGAACCCTACTTCACCGGCAACAGCGTCAAAAACTACCTAAGCCGCGGCGCAGTCCGTGACGATATAATACAGTACCCAAATCCGAACTGGGGGTATGGACGTGTGGATCTGTATCATACGTTTGAACTTTTGACGTAAAATCTTGTTGAATATACAAAAAAATTTAGTGAATCTAATTGTTTTTTTGATAATAATTTGCTATAATATATGCACAATGACGATTATTCGGAGCGGTTAGGACGAATGATCTCAAAAACAAATGATTCCGGCGCACAAGAGGGCAGACAATTACAAACAGGGGAGAGGCGGCGGAACGGAAACAGGAGGAAACAATGAAACGAGGAAGTATTTTTGAACTGAATGGCGTTCCAAAATTCCAGGAAGCCATTCCGCTGGCCCTGCAGCATGTAGTTGCCATGATCGTGGGATGTGTTACCCCGGCAATCATCGTAGCCGGAGCAGTAGGAGGAGGCGGCTTAAGCGACAAGGATCGAGTTATTCTGATCCAGGCATCACTGGTCATCTCAGCACTGTCGACCCTGATCCAGTTATTTCCGCTTGGCAAGAAAGGCGGCTTTACCCTGGGATCCGGACTCCCGATGATCATGGGTGTCAGCTTTGCCTACGTTCCAAGTATGCAGGCGATCGCAGAAGGCTATGGGATCTCGACGATCCTGGGCGCGCAGATCGTCGGTGGTGTGGTAGCATTTATCATGGGTATTCTGGTCAAGAAGATCAGAGTTTTCTTCCCGCCGCTGATCACAGGTACCGTTGTATTTACCATTGGTCTGTCCCTGTACCCGACAGCGATCAACTACATGGCGGGCGGCACAAGCAATCCGGATTACGGTTCCTGGCAGAACTGGCTGGTAGCATTCATCACACTGGCAGTTGTAACTGCACTGAACCATTTCGGCAAAGGAATCCTGAAACTGGCTTCCATTCTGATTGGTATCATCGTTGGTTATATCGTATCCATTCCGTTTGGCATGGTGAATCTCTCAAGTGTAGGTCAGGCGAAGATGTTCCAGCTCCCGCAGTTCATGCATTTTGGCATCCACTTTGAGATCTCAGCCTGCGTTGCCATCGGACTTCTGTTCGCGATCAACTCCGTACAGGCAATCGGAGACTATTCCGCAACGACCATCGGAGCAATGGACCGTGTGCCGGAGGATCGTGAACTCCAGAACGGTATCATGGCATATGGTATCAGCAACGTGATCGGCGCACTGTTCGGCGGACTTCCGACAGCAACCTACAGCCAGAACGTAGGTATCGTTACAACCACCAAGGTTATCAACCGTTGCGTCCTTGGCCTTGCAGCAGTCATCCTCGGCGTTGCAGGTATCGTGCCGAAATTCTCCGCACTTCTGACAACGATCCCACAGTGTGTTCTCGGTGGTGCGACCGTATCCGTATTTGCTTCCATCGCAATGACAGGTATGAAACTTGTAGCTTCCGCAGAGATGGATTACAGAAACTCTTCCATCGTAGGCCTTGCAGCAGCGATCGGTGTCGGTGTTTCTCAGGCATCCGCAGCACTTGCAAGCTTGCCGGACTGGGTAACTACGATTTTTGGTAAATCCCCTGTAGTTCTGGCAACACTGATCGCAGTAGTGCTGAACGTCATTCTTCCAAAGAGCCGCGTAGAGCGCAAGGAAGAAGAAAAACTCAAAAAAGAAGTAAAAGAAAAGATCAAACAGGATCACGAAGAGTTTGATCAGCAGTAAAAACTGAATACATAAAAAGATCCCTTTCTTATCTGGAACCGCTTCTGGCGGCCGCAGTGATGGGAAAGGGATCTTTTTTATTTATGGAAAAAATTATTTACGGTATACAAATGCCGGAAGTCCGTCCTCACCAAGAGGAACATTTACATTTCCCTGGATCAGCGGTCGGGCATAGCGGACAAAATCTTCGGTGACATCGTGACCGTCAGGTGTGATCCATTCTGCCGGAACGACCTTTTCCTGGTTACAGATCTCATTGACATCCTCAAGTCCACAGACCATCTGGTAATTACCATCAGCATCGGCCTCGCGGATGAAGGAAACCATCTTTCCAGTCTCACCGTTAAGGGCAGCCTGCACGCCAAACTTACCTGCAGCAACAGCTTCCTGCTGGTCGGTGGCAGAGATCATGGCTGCACTGCATCGCTGGCTGACGTTCAGTTCTACAGAACGGGCTTTGACACCGAGACGGCTACGGACAAGATTTTCAAGATATTTGCCGCATCCTGCAAGCATCTTGTGACCGAAAGTGTCGGTTCCTACAGAGCTGTCGTATTCGCAGATAAAAGTTCCCTCAGCGTCGTGGATTCCCTCAGAAACACAGACGATAAGGTTGCAGTTTGTCTCGAATGCTTTTTCCAGATCTTTCAGAAAAGCTTCCTGGTCAAAATCTGTCTCCGGAAGATAGATAAATAACGGGTTGTCGCCATCATATTTACGTGCAAGGGCACTGGCAGCAGTCAGCCATCCCGCATGACGTCCCATAATCTCGATGATCGTCACGGATTTTTTCTCATAGACATTGGCATCAAGAGTGATCTCACGGACAGTAGATGCAACGTATTTGGCAGCACTTCCGAATCCCGGTGTATGATCGGTATGGATCAGGTCATTATCGATCGTCTTTGGCTCGCCGATCACACGGATGGAGCTTCCAATTTTGGCTGCATAGCGGGAAAGCTTGCTGACAGTATCCATGGAATCATTTCCACCGATATAGAAAAACCAGCCGATGTTCATCTCTTCAAACTTGCGGAAAAGCTCCGGATAGACCGGATCTTCGAGAGATTCCGGCAGTTTGTAACGGCAGGAACCAAGATATGCGCCAGGCGTGTGAGTAAGATACGTAAGCTTCTCGCCCGGAAGAGCTTCCTCAAAATCAAGCACACGACCAGACAGGAATCCTTCGATCCCATTGACCATGCCGTAAACATGTCCGATTTCATCAGAATGGGCAAGTCCCTCAGAAACAACTCCATAAAGGCTGCTGTTGATCACGGCAGTAGGTCCGCCGGACTGTCCGACGATAAGATTTTTCTTTGACATTTGTATACCTCCGATTAGGTTAATAATGAATTCATTGTAGCATACGGGGGAGAAATTGACAAATGAAGATTCAGGGGCATGGCGTTTCAGATCAGCAAAAGGTTCCTGAACGCAAAAATCTCATCCTCATCCATCAGCCGTTCCATTTCATTCAGATTGAGATCAGAGTGTTCGAGCTCTCGTGAAAAGCGGTAGCAGATGGATACGAGGTCATCAAAGGTGAAATGGTGGTCATTTGCGAGGTAAGTACCCACGGCGAGGTCGTGGATCATGGCTGTGCAGACGACTGCCATTTTTATTTTGGCGAAGATCTGGTCATCGTAGACGGCTCCGCAGAAGTAAGTGTAGATCCAATAAACGAGAAGCTGTTCTTCCTGGATCGTCCAGTCCGGGCAGGCTGCGAGAAATTCCTGACAGCAGCTGGTAAATTTTTCTTCGGAGTCACATGCCGTGTAGAGCGGGAGTAAGGTTTCGTGGAGATATTTCCGCCATCTTTTGCGCAGGACTTCCATCTCGGGAATGACAGCTTTCCAGACCTGTTTACGGTAAGTGACAGGATCTGTCCTGGAAGTTGTCCACTTCTGGATCTTTGCAAGAAAAGTATCTCCAACGCCGGAGCTCTGGTGGCGTGCGCGGATATCTTCCCACTGGTACAGCTCATTTTTGTCAAGAGCCAGCTGGAAATCATGTGTACAGGCAAGCAGTTTGTGGCGGCGCAGTTCCATGGGGAGGTTTCTGTCCTGAACGATGGAAATGAGGTAGTCCCTGGTATCCATCAACGCAGTAAAAAGCAGATAGTCAAAATCATCATACGTCTCTTCAGGAGTTTCTTTTTCTATTGTGACAAAAGTAGTTTTTTCCTTCCGGGAGAGAAAGATCCTTGCGGCCTCCGGGCAGGATAAAGAGAGGGAATATTCGCGCAGTCCCTCGAATTCTTCGATGTGGCGGGGATATTTCCGGCAGGTATCGCAGAGCATATCAGGGCCAGCTTCGCTGTAGATATCGCAGAGATTTTCTTCATTTAAGAAAGCACATCGATGGTCATACTGGCGAAAAGCCTGTTCCTTCCAGTCAATATCATTATAGAGCCGGTTGCGGAAAGCACCCTTAAAGTGGCGGTATTTCTTAAGACTCCTGTCATCGATCATGATCTGCCATCCCGCACAGCAGGTGTCCGGACAGGCTCCTGCGATACAGGAAAATTCTTTATAAAAAGCAGGAAATGTAATCTGCATTTTTGGTGTCTCCTTTGTAAAAAATTATACAATGAATTATAGCATCCTGACTTCTTCTCTACAAGATACTCATTCTTATAAGTATGAAATAACTATAAATTCACATCCGGTTCCATTGACGTAAAATGTGTCCTGTGCTAAGATTTTACAGAACAGACAGTTAAATCTGATAAAATGCAGGAAATAAGTCTGGACGAAAGGAGTGTATTATGAGTGGGAAAAACACAGAGAATCAGTCCAAGCAGAAGAAAAAAGGAGATATCCTTTTGACCCTGGTTCTTATTGTGGCGATAGCAGTTTTCTGTTATGCAGCCGTGAATCTTTTTCATATTTACACAGAATACAAGAAAGGAACAGATGAATATAACCACATTGAACAGATGGCAGTGACAGACCGTGCACCGGATTCACAGGAAGTGGCAGGACCGAATGCACAGCCAAAGGCCCCGATCGACGTGGATTTTGCAGCACTTAAGAGCGTGAACTCAGATGTAGTAGGCTGGATTTATATAGAAGCACTGGATGGTATCAGCTATCCGATCGTGCAGGGCAAGGATAATGAAACATACCTGCACCAGACATACGAGAAGAACTATAATTTTGCAGGAACTATTTTTGTGGATTATGAAAACAGTCCTGATTTCAGCGACTGCAATACTCTGGTTTACGGACACAATATGAAGAATGGTTCCATGTTCGGCCACCTCAAGAAATTTGCAGAGGATCAGGAGACTTATAATAAGAGTAAATATTTCTGGATCCTGACACCGGATAAGAATTATCGTTATGAGATTATTTCTGCCTACACGACAGAGGTCAACAGTGATACCTACACTTTATTCAAGGGACCGGGCGATGAATTTCAGAGCTATCTGGAAACGATCAAGGGTTATTCAGAAATCCAGACAGATCCGGGCGAGCTGACGATCAAAGACAAGATCGTAACATTGTCTACCTGCACAGGAAACGAATCCACAAGGTTCGTAGTACAGGGAAAGAGGGACATTTCTGAGGATGCCCATTAGAGAGCAGCCTGCGGCAGACAGAAATCAAAAGAGCAAAGGGGGATTTTACATGGATGAAAAAATCATGAAATTGCAGGAGCTGATCGACCAGCATGACAACATTGTGTTTTTTGGCGGTGCGGGAGTTTCCACGGAGAGTGGCATTCCGGACTTCCGTTCTCAGGACGGATTATATCACCAGAAATATGATTATCCGCCGGAAACCATTCTGAGCCATACGTTCTTTATGAGTCATCCGGAGGAATTTTACAAGTTTTACCGTGACAAGATGCTCTGTGATACTGCGAAGCCGAATGCGGCACATCTCAAACTTGCAGAACTGGAAGAGGCAGGGAAGCTCAAAGCAGTGATAACCCAGAACATCGACAATCTTCATCAGATGGCGGGCAGCCGCCGTGTACTGGAGCTTCATGGAAGCGTATACCGCAATCACTGTATGAGATGCGGGAAATTTTATGATTTTGATTATGTGAAGCACAGTGAGGGAGTTCCGAGATGCGAATGCGGCGGAATGATTAAGCCGGATGTGGTTCTTTATGAAGAAGGACTGGATAATCAGACGATACAGGATTCTGTCCGTGCGATCTCCGAGGCGCAGGTTCTGATCATAGGAGGAACCTCTCTTGCCGTCTATCCTGCGGCAGGTCTGATTGATTATTTCCGGGGAGATGCACTGGTGGTCATCAACAAATCATCGACTCCGCGTGACCGCAATGCAGATCTTCTGATCAAGGAGCCGATCGGTCAGGTATTTTCTCAGATTAAAGTAAGATAAGGGAGCAGACAGGGCATGGAACTTGTTTATGAAGTGGGGGATGTTGTAACCCTCAAGAAAGGTCATCCATGTGGAAGCAAGGAGTGGGAGATCCTTCGTGTAGGAGCAGATTTCCGGCTGAAATGCATGGGCTGCGGACACCAGATCATGGTGCCGCGCAAAATGGTAGAAAAAAATACAAGAAAATTGTCGAAAAAGATATGAACATTGACAGAAATGTGTAAAACTGTTATACTTTTCTGAAAAAGAATAACCAGGCGTGGTTTGACCAGAAAAGTCAATTTAATGTAATCCGGCGGGAATCCGGAACAGTTTATAAGAAACTGCTGTAAGTGTGCATCCGCATACAGAGTCAGCATATAGAACGCGTTGTGCAGAGGACAGAGACCCATCATGGCAATTATGGGGCTCTGTTTTTGTTGTCTTAAAGAGAAAAGGAAAGAGCGGAGAAACCATGGAAAGACAAAATGCGGAAAAAGGCTGGAATCAGCTGAGGTATGATGCACGGGTATACACGATACAGAATGAGCGAAACAGGAGAGTAGGCGCACCGGGGGAGATTCCGGATCAGTACAGATACATAGGGGACAAATGCTTCCTTAATAATGGCAAGGTACACAGTGTATCGCTTCCCGCTGCCTGTCGCGTGATCGGCAAGCAGGCATTTGAGGGATGCCAGTTTCAGAAACAGGTCAGATTTCCGGATACACTGATAGAGATCAAAAAAAGAGCATTCGCAGGGAACCGGCGTCTGAGGGCAGCAGTACTGCCGGACAGTCTTGAGAAGATCGGTGCACAGTGTTACCGGGAGTGCAGCAAACTGAAAAGAGTGGAATTTTCTTCCGGGAGCAGATGCAGGGTGATCCCGGAGGGGATTTTTGATTCCTGCCTGAATCTGGAGGAAGTCTGTCTTCCGCCACATACACAGCAGATTGAGAAGAGAGCTTTTTACCGCTGCAAGGAACTTCACAGCATTGCACTGCCGGATTCTGTCCGGGAGATCGGAGAAGAAGCATTTTATTTCTGCGGAATAGAGGAGCTGACACTTCCTTCGAACCTTCGTGTGATCGGAGACAGTGCCTTTTTCCGCTGCAAGAATTTAAGAACGGTATATGTCCCGGAGAGTGTCAGAGAGATCGGCCGGTGGGCGTTCCACGGCTGCAGCAGACTGGAGCGGATCGAGATCCTGCATGATCCGGATGAGATCGGACCATGGATCATCAACAGAAGCTGCACGATCGTCTGCCAAAAGGGCAGCAAAGTAGACGAATATGCACAGGAATTCGGCTTTACTACAGAATATGCAGAACTTTCAGAGGAACTTGATGGATAGGAACGGAAAGAAATGGAAGGATAATAAGATGTTCTTTGTAAAAAGTAGAACCAGAGTTACAGCAGCAGTCTGTATGGTGCTGTTTCTGTGCAGCTTTCTGTTATCGGGCTGTGGAGGCGGCGCTTCATCAAAAGGCGGAAACTGCACGATCTCGATAGAATGTTCCACGATTCTTGACCATATGGAGGATCTTAAGGAGACCAAGAAGGAATTTGTTCCGCAGGACGGATGGATCCTTAAGGAAACGCAGGTATCATTTAAGGGCGGCGAAACTGTTTTTGATGTTCTGAAGCAGATCTGCGGAGAGCAGGGAATCCATATGGCATCCCGTTATACACCACTGTACAAGAGCTATTATGTTGAGGGAATCAACCAGCTTTATGAGTTTGACTGTGGCAAAAACTCCGGCTGGATGTACAGCGTAAACGGCAAGTATCCGAATTATGGCTGTTCCAGCTACAGGCTTGAGGACGGAGATAAGATTGAATGGAGATACACCTGCAATCTTGGCTCCGATGTAGGAGATCAGTATGCAGAAGATGGAAAGTGACAGTTTTTCCCGGTACCACCCCCTGCTGAACTTTTTTTATTTCGGAGTGGTGCTTTTATTTACCATGTTTAATCAGCATCCGGTATTCCTGGGCATATCTTATGCCGGGGCTGTCTTTTATGCCGCGCTGCTGAATGGCTGGCGCAGGACACTCAGGCAGAGTCTGCTTCTGACCCTGCCGGGGCTTCTGGTCGTGGCACTTCTGAATCCGATGTTCAACCATTATGGTGTAACAATGCTTTATTATGTTGAGAGCAGCGGAAACTGGATCACACTGGAGGCTCTGGTATACGGCGTTGTGCTTGGTGCCGTCATGTTTGTCGTGATCCAGTGGTTCAGCTGTTACAATCAGGTCATGACAACGGACAAATTTGTTTACCTTTTCGGACGGATCATACCGGCACTTTCACTCGTGCTTTCGATGGCACTTCGGTTTGTGCCGCGTTTTTTGAATCAGCTTGGAGTTATCCGGAACGGACAGAAGGCAATGGGGCGAGATGTTTCAGAGAGAAGACTTCTGGACAGGATAAAATATGGCCTTCAGATGCTTTCGATCCTTGTGACCTGGTCGCTGGAAAATGCGATCGAGACTTCGGATTCCATGCGAAGCCGTGGCTATGGACTGCGGGGAAGAACGGCGTTTTCCGTCTATCGCTTTACAAAGAGAGACTGTTGCCTTGGAACCCTCATGGCAGGCCTTTTTGCTGTATTTACAGCAGGCTGTGCCAGTGGAGCTGCCTATGCGGTATATGATCCGAGGATCGTACTGGCCGGCTTTACCGTGCAGGGCAGTACAGCACCGGTAAGCGTTACGCCATGGCTTGCCGGAGCAACTTATCTCTGTTTCGGGATTTTCTGTTTCCTTCCGGTGATGCTGGAACTCTACGAGAGCCGGAAACTGAAACAGAGCAGGAAAAAAACAGGAACCGATATCGGAATGACTTACCGTCAGATTTATGAAGAACTGGAACAGGAAGGAAAAATCTTATGAATATAGTAGAGATACATGACTTTTGTTTTGCACACCCGGATTGTTCCAGTAAGGTGCTCGATCAGGTAAATATGGAGATTCAGGAGGGAACCCTGAATGTGATCTGTGGAAGGAGCGGCTGTGGCAAAAGCACTCTGCTCCGTCATTTCAAGAGCGTACTTATGCCTCATGGAGTTTCGAGCGGAACCGTTCTGTTCAAGGGAGAGAAACTTGCAGAAGTCGATCACAGGACGCAGAGTCAGGAGATCGGTTTTGTCATGCAGAATCCGGATAATCAGATCGTAACAGACAAAGTCTGGCATGAACTGGCTTTTGGGCTGGAGAGCCTTGGATATGACAACGAAACAATCCGGCTCCGGGTTGCGGAGATGGCGAGCTATTTTGGAATTCATCAGTGGTTCTACAAGGGTGTGGAGGAACTCTCCGGAGGACAGAAGCAGCTTCTGAACCTGGCGGCGATCATGGCAATGCATCCGTCGCTTCTGATTCTGGATGAGCCGACTTCTCAGCTTGACCCGATCGCGGCATCAGACTTTCTGGAAACGGTCAAAAAGATCAACCGCGACATCGGAACAACTGTGATCATTACAGAACACCGTCTGCAGGATATCATTCCTTATGCGGACAAAGTGTTTGTACTGGATAAGGGAACCGTTTTTCTGGAGGGAAGACCGTCAGAGATCGGTCAGAAACTGCGGGAGCAGAAGCACGGGATGTTTTTGTCCATGCCGGTTCCCATGCAGATCTACGGAGAGACCGACAGCAGTGCGGCCTGTCCCCTGACCGTCAGCGAGGGACGGCAGTGGCTGGCGGAATACTTTCATACAAAAGGAATTTCAAGGGAACTTCAGCAAAAAGCAAACGACCGGTTCCTGGCCGAGAAGACAGCACAGCAGAAAGAACAGCAGCCATCTTCCGGCAGAGAACCGGCAATAGAAATGAAGGATGTCTGGTTCCGGTATGAGAAGGACAGCCCGGACGTTGTGCGGGATCTGTCACTTCAGGTAGGAAAAGGCGAATTTTATGCACTGGTGGGCGGCAACGGAACCGGCAAGAGTACGACATTGTCACTCTTAAGCCGGGTGCGCCAGCCTTACCGTGGCAGGATCCGTCTGGAGGGCCGTGATATCCGTACCTATAAGGACAGAGAATTATACTGTGGCTGTCTTGGTGTGATGCCACAGAATCCACAGAGTATTTTTCTCAAAAAAACAGTACTGGAAGATCTTTATTCCGTCATTGGTGGAAAGAAAGAGAAGCTTTCTCCGGAATATCAGGTTCACATGAAGAAGGAAAAAGCCATCGAGGGAATAGTAAGCCTGACACGGCTTGAAGGGCTTCTGGACCGACATCCCTATGATTTAAGCGGCGGAGAACAGCAGAGACTTGCTCTTGCCAAAGTACTTCTCCTGCGTCCGAGGATCCTCCTGATGGATGAACCCACCAAGGGCATGGACGCAGAATACAAGGAAGAAATCGGCAGAATTCTGAATAAACTGAAACAGCATGGACTGACGATCTTTATGATCTCCCATGATGTGGAATTTGTCGCAGAGTATGCAGACCGCGTGGGTCTGTTCTTTGAGGGAAATGTTGTGACAAGCCAGAATACAAGGGAGTTTTTTGCAGGAAATAACTTCTACACAACGGCGGCAAACCGTATGGCAAGGCAGCTCTTTCCGGATGCTGTCACCGGAAAGGATGTGATCACATGCTTACGGAACAGCAATTAGATACATTTATGGAAGAATTCTGGGAGGACCGGCATCCGGAGCATGCAGCAGATACGAAGGAAGAGCAGCCAGAGGAACCAGAAGAATACAGACTTCCCACAGACGGACTGATCATCCGGCAGATGACGAAGGAAGGCAGAGTCAGCAGGCGGACATGGTTTGCGCTGGGTGTGATGCTCCTGGTCGTACCGTTACTTCTGTATCTGTCAGTCAGGGTTTTCCACGGACGAAAATATCTGGTCTGCAGTCTGATCGTGATCGTTGCGGCGATGCTTCCCTTTTTTATGATGTTTGAGGGAAGAAAGCCGAAGGCGCGTGAGATCATGGTGATCGCAGTCCTGGCGGCGATCGGAGTGGCAGGAAGAGCGGCATTTTTTATGGTGCCGAGTTTTAAACCGGTTGCGGCGATCGTGATCTTGAGCGGTATTTCCTTTGGAGGGGAAGCAGGTTTTCTGGTCGGGTGTCTGATCATGATGCTTTCCAACATGTTCATGGGACAGGGACCGTGGACTCCGTGGCAGATGTTTGCATTTGGCATGATCGGTTTTCTTGCGGGAATCCTTTTTCAGAAAGGAATTCTCAAAGCACGGAAGCGGGATCTCTGTATTTATGGATTTTTGAGCGTGTTTCTGATTTATGGTGGAATCATGAATCCGGCAAGTGCGTTGATGTCATATGGACAGGTTACCTGGGCAAGTCTTCTGGCTTTTTATATTTCAGGAGCACCGGTCGATCTGGTACATGCCATCTCAACAGTGATTTTTCTGTGGTTCTTAAGCCGTCCGATGCTTGAGAAACTGGAACGCATCAAGAAAAAATACGGGCTGGTGGAGCCCTGAAAAGAGGCAGAAAGTGATCAATATCAGTCATCTGCTTCCGGATGAGGAAATGAAAGAACTGATCCGGGAAACAGGAATGGGAGTGGAGAGCATTGATTTTTCCATCTCCGACAATCTGGATCATCTGGAAGAGACGATACAGATATACAGGAAAAAATTAAATACATTTGGGAATCCGCCGCTGACACTTCACGGGCCTTTCCTGGATCTGAACCCGGCTGCGTTTGACAGCCTGATCCGTGAAGTAACGATGACCCGGTTTGCACAGTGCTATCAGGCGGGGAAGGAACTTGGAGCCAGAAAGATCATTTACCATTCCGGAATGATCCCCTGCGTTTATTTCAGGGAAGGATGGGCAGATCAGGTAAGCCGGTTTTTCTGCGAGTTTCTGGAACACAGAGAAGGACTGGAAATCGTGATGGAGAACGTTCTGGACGAGGACTGGGAACTTCTTCTGGATGTATACAGGAAAGTAGATCATCCGGACTTCCATCTGTGTCTGGATATCGGGCATGCGCACTGTTATTCAGAAATTCCGGTTCTCACCTGGGCAGAAGAACTTGCACCTTACGTCACGCATGTTCATGTCCATGATAACTGCGGTGACCGGGATGCACATCTGGGGCTTGGAAAGGGTACCATTCCCTGGCAGAAACTACAGAACCTGCTTCCACTTACCAAAGAGAGAAGCTGGACGATCGAATGTTCACGCAGAGAGGATGTTCTTCTCTGCTGGCACAGAATACGAGAGGGCAGAGTATGAACAAATTAAAACAAAGAGGACTTACATTTCTGGTACTGCTGACAACAGCAGGAATGATGACAGGATGCGGTGGCAGCAGTACACCGGATCTGGAGAAGGCACTTGCAAAAACCGCAGAATATGAACAGAAGACAGTGACGTCTCCCGCATCAGATTCCCTGGGCGGTGAGTGGACAGTGATCGCACTGGCGCGTTCCGGTGAAAAGGCAGAGGACAATTACTTCGAGAAATACCGTGCAAATCTGGAAAAGAAACTGAAAGAGCAGGACGGTATCTTAAGCGAAAACAAATATACAGAATATTCCCGTGCAGTACTGGCACTTTGTGCGATCGGGGAAGATCCGTCAGAGATCGGCGGCTATGATATCCAGAAGCCGCTGGAAGATTATGAGACCGTTGTCTCTCAGGGACTGAACGGAGCTGTTTTTGCCCTCCTTGCCCTGAATGCACAGGATCCGCAGGCGAATAAAGACGGTGAGGTTCAGAAGAAATATCTCGACTATATTCTGGAACAGGAAAAATCCGATGGCGGTTTTTCTCTGGATGACAATGCCACAGAGGGAGATGTGGATCTGACGGCCATGACGCTGCAGTGTCTGGAACCATATCAGGAAGAAGAAAACGTAAAAGACACCATAGACAGGGGCGTAGAGTTCCTGGCAGATGCACAGGATGCAGACGGAGGCTATACCGCCTATGGAGACAAGAGCTCCGAGTCCGTTTCCCAGACGATCATTGCCCTGAGTACCTATGGCATTGATTGCAATGAAGATGAGCGTTTCCAGAAAGACGGAAAGGGACTCTACGATACTCTTATGACCTATTACCAGAAAGACGGAAGCTTCTCCCACACAGAGGACGGAGACAGCGATCCGATGGCGACGGACCAGGCATTCTGTGCGATGGTGGCATATGAGCGCTGCCAGAACAAAGAAAACAGTTTCTACAACATGACAGATCACAGATAAACGGAGGAAAAGACATTGCCGGAAAAAATAACACAGCTCCAGAAGGAACTCGAGACGATCATCAAAGGAAAAAAAGCAGTTACAGACAAGATCATCATGGCAGTGCTGGCCAGAGGCCACATTCTTCTGGAAGACGTGCCGGGTGTCGGAAAGACAACGACAGCGCTTGCCCTGAGCCGCCTAATGGGAATGGAATTTAACCGTATCCAGTTTACACCGGATGTTGTTCCGTCTGATGTCACCGGATTTACCATGTATGAGAAACAGACCGGCCAGTTCATGTACCGTCCGGGTGCGGTAATGTGCAACCTTCTTCTTGCAGATGAGATCAACCGTACTTCCAGCAAGACGCAGGCTGCACTTCTGGAAGTAATGGAAGAGGGAAGAGTGACCGTGGACGGAGAGACCCATGAAGTGCCGCAGCCGTTTGTGGTTCTTGCGACAGAGAACCCGGTTGGTTCTTCCGGTACTCAGATGTTACCGGAATCCCAGCTTGACCGTTTTATGGTCAGTCTCAGCATGGGATACCCGGATCACCAGAGCCTGGTAGAGCTTCTCCGCGACCGTCAGAAAGTCAATCCGCTGGAACTTGCGCGGACTGTCATCACCAGAGAGGAAGTCCTGAAACTTCAGAGCGAAGTGCAGGATGTGTATGTGGCAGACGAAGTCCTGGATTATATAGCAAAACTCGCGGAAGCGACCAGAGAACATGAAATGATCGTCCTCGGCTTAAGTCCCCGTGGAACGCTGGCATTGTGCCGTATGGCAAAAGCGGCAGCCTACATGAGCGCAAGAGACTATGTAATACCGAAGGACGTACAGACGGTATTCAAAGATGTGGCAGCTCACCGTATGGTCCTGGATTCAAGGGCAAGATATCAGGAAAAATCCGCCCGTGAGATCCTTGATGAGATTCTTGCAGAAGTACCGCAGCCGAAGGTAGAAGGATGATGAAAAGCAGGATCATGTGGTTTCTGTGGATCGTTCTGATGGCAGGAGCTACCGTATATACCGGTTCCTGGATCTTTGCCGTACTTCTTATGATCTCGGGCATTCTTCTTGTCTTTTCAGCAGTCACAGCTCTGTTCTGCGGAAAAAAGATGGAATGGAAACTGAAACTTCCAAGAGCGGCCCAGAGGACAGAATGTTTTAATGGAAACCTTAAGATGCAGAACAATTCCATATGGCCGGTATCCGGAAGCTGTACACTGCACTGGCAGAATCAGTTTACCGGAGAGAAGGGAGAGATCCCGCTTCCGTTTTCCCTCGGGACCAGAGAAACCGGAACTGTGGGATTTCAGGCGAAGAGTAACTGGTGCGGCTGTATTGAGTTTGGATTTTCACAGTGGAAATGCAGAGATTTCTTTGGTGTGGCGGCTGTGAAACGTGTGGCAGAAGTGAGCGGCTGTACCGTAGTGATGCCGGGGGAACACAGGCAGGATTTTTCTTTCCTTACCAGAGAGGGCTTTGATATGGAAAGTTTTCGCTATTCCGGCAGCCGTCCGGGAGATGATCCGGGCGAGACCTACGATATCCGCGAATATCAGCCGGGAGATTCCATCCGTCAGATCCACTGGAAGCTTACGGGCAAGCTGGATGACATTATGATCCGGGAAAAAAGCTACCCGGTCGATGATACCGTTCTGATCCTGGCCGAAAGCTGGCAGGAACACAAAGACCCGGGAAGGGCAGAGACTGTGGCAGAAGTTTTTGCCTCAGTTCTTCTGGACTTTATAGATAAGAAGATTCCCTGCCAGGCAGGAATCTACGACCATCAGACAGGAAGGTTCCGGATACAGAAAGTCCGGATACGGGAGGATTACGAAAACGTCCTGTATCTTTTTCTTCGCAGCAGCGGACAAAAACGAATGGCTGTACAGGGCTATCTTGAGAACTCCGGCACACAGAACTTTGCAAACTATATTTACATAACCGGGGATCCGGATGACAGAGAAGCGGAGACCCTGAGACAAAAAGGACAGGTAACAGTCATAGGCTGCGGAACCGGCAGCCCGGACAACGGAGGAGAACACATAACATGGAGATATGGATCACAGAATCCGGACAGCACCCAAAAAGAGAATACAGAAAACAACTGTCAGGTATCCTTCTGCAGACTGCGCTGATCTGGCTTGTGGAAGGCTTTGGGCTGATCCTGTTCCTGGAGCTTTTTTCGGAGCAGGTGTACAGAGTGCCGGTTCTTTTAAGCGTTTTTGTGGTCACTCTGCTGGCACTTGTCACAGCCAGAATTCCCAAAACGGGACTGGCAGTCCGGTGCAGAAGCACACTGGCCGCTGTGCTCCTGCTTCTGCTGTTCCGCAGAAATATCCTGGACGGAGCTGCACTCTACTGGAATGACGCGGCAGATATCCTTGGCAGCAGAGCGGGAATCTACCTGAACCGGTATGACACGACAGCAATTACCTCGGGAAACAGTTCCCGGATAATGTTTCTGATCGTCCCCGGAATAATGGCGGCGGTTCTGGGACTCATCATTCTGAAGTACAGATGGTGTATCCTTACCCTGCTCTGTGCGGCTCTGTACCCGGCGCTCCTTCTTTTTACAGAGGGCGTACCGGATCATAAGGTCTGTTTCCTTTTTTATCTGGGACTTCTTCTGAAACTGAACTTTATGCTGACACATTCCACGAAGTCAGATGGGAGAGCGCAAAGCTCCCGGGCTTTCTGGGAGGGCGGCATTCTGGCACTGGGCGTGATGCTTGTGGCAGGACTTCTGGCTGCACAGATACTTCCGGAAGCAGACTATTCTTCCATGGAGATCGTGGCAAAGGCAAAAGAAGAAGTTCACACCGGCATAGAGAATCTGCGCTATAAGAAAGGTGAGATCAATTCACTCCCGAACGGCAGGCTCAAAGAATGTGCAGCCTGGACGGCTTCGGACGATACCGCACTGCGCGTGACGATGGAAAATCCGGATTCTCTGTATCTGCGCGGATTTGTGGGAAGCACCTATAACGGCTCCGAATGGAAAAGTATTTCCACCGGGGATGCCTATAAACAGAAAAATCTTTTTTACTGGCTGCATCAGGGTGGATTTTATGCAGAAACACAGCTGGCGCAGGGCGGAAATCTGGTCGGAGATGATACGCTTTCAGGGAAGATATCTGCACTGACGGTTGAGAATCAGAAGGCAGACAGCAGATACCTCTATACACCTTATGAACTGGCAGAGATCCCGGAGGGATATGACGGGGAAACCCCGCTTACCGACAGCACTCTGGGAGCAAAAGGACTGTTTGGACAGAGAGCCTATACACTCCGGACCGACAGAAACCTGGTCGGAAATTTCACGGCGCTGGGCGCGAGAGTTTACCAGACCCTTGCATCAGGCGAGGGAACCGATTACCGGGATGCGGAAAGCTACTATAATACCTTTGTATACAGTCAGGATAAAGACCTCCCGGCTTCTCTGGAAACTCTTTTCCGGACAGAACTGGGAGACGGAGGAAACCGTGAGCAGGGACATACCGATTACTATACCGCGATTACAAGGATCCGCGCATACCTCGAAAAAAACATGACCTACAGTACGGCTTCAGATCCGGATACGAAGGATGGAGACTTTGTGGAACATTTTCTGACAGACACAAAGATCGGACACAGTGTTCATTATGCATCTGCGGCGGCACTGATGTTCCGCTACTATGGAATCCCGTCCCGCTATGTAGAAGGATATCTTGTCACACCGGAAGATGTCAGAGACAAAAAATCCGGGGATACCATAGAGATTCCGGGCAAAAACGGTCACGCATGGACAGAGATCTACATTGACGGACTTGGCTGGGTTCCGGTCGAAATGACACCGGAATATTACAACGTCATGAAAGAAGCAGACTTAAAGACAGGTCTGGAAGCTCAGGGCGCAAAGGCGGCAGCAATCCCTGAAACAGAGGAAGAACCGCCGATGGAAGAAAATATCCAGACGCACTGGAGTCTCAGACTGGCACTGTTCGGGATCGAGAAATTCCTGATCCTGCTTCTGTCGGTATTTGACATATTCTGTCTGATCTTTATTCTGACAGTCTGGATCCTGAGATTCCGGGCAGGACAGATCCGGAAGCGCAGATTCCAGAGCGGAGACGACCGAAGTGCAGTCCGTGCCATGGCAGGATATGCAGAACTTCTCTACCGCCATGGACCGAAACTTTATTCACAGAAGACAAGAGAGACGTATCAAAAGATATCCGTGATCGGACAGCGGGCGGCATTCAGTCCGCATCCGGTATCAGGAGAAGAACGCCGGGAAACCGCAGCCTGCATCAGAACCATGCAGAAAGAACTTAAGGCAGCGACAGGCTGGTATGAGAAATGGATCATGAAGTATATCGAAAGGCTGTATTAAAGGGTAAGCATGAAAAGAAACAGTAAAAAAAATAAAAAAAGATTTTCCAGGATCATCCCGGCACTCTGGGGACTTGCCTGCCTTTTGATCTTCGCAGGAGTTCTTTTTGCCGGACTTGGAAACTATCACAGAGAAATACAGGAAAATCCGATACAGGGGATCAGTGCCGGAAGCTCCTTCAAAGGCTATCTGGGAACCGGTTATGCCTATGCCGGGCAGCAGGAAAATTCACAGAACGGGGACGAAGCCCAGGGAGAACAGGCACAGCTTCTCGATGAAGAAGAACAGCAGGAAGATTCCGAGACGGAAGAAGCCGGGGAGACTGAGGAAGCAGACCTGACAGACGGAGAGAGCGAACAGAACCAGAATGAACAGAGCCAGCAGGAACCAGATGTAACGGAGACACCGGAAACCTCTTCGGGAGATGACGGCATACAGAGCGATGTAGAGGAAAATACGATTCAGTATGACGGTGACCAGGAGGATTCCGATGAATCCGACGAGGGCGAACCGGAGAGAGATGACAACCGGAACCAGGAAGGTGCGGAAGTACCGGTCACCCCGACTCCGCAGCCGCCGTCAGAGGACGAGGACGAAGACCGTTATCCGACGATCGCGACAGATCTGACAGACGGAGAGACCGTCAACGCCGCTTATCGTACCTTTTATGTACAGGCGAAAGACTGGTATGGAAACAGCCTTGGCTCTACTTCTCTTGAAGTTTATGGCAACGGACAGAGACTTTCAGTCAGCGGCGAGCCTTCTCAGGGCGTGCTCGCGTACCGTCTGGATCTGGAAGAAGATGCGAATACCATAGATATCAAGGCAACCGATACAGAAGGCTGGAGTACCACACTGCCGACGTTTACCATCTACAAAGGCGAGGAAGGCGGTGCAGAACCGGCAGGCTCCGTCAGCATCAGCATTGAGGCCGGAAGCGTAGGACTTGGAACAATCCTTCCCTCGACTTCTGTTGACTTTTATCAGGGAGAACAGCTTTCTTCCGTGGTACTGAGACTGTTACAGAACAGTGGACTGGACTGGAGAAATGACGGAGATGTGACAGGAGGCTTTTACCTCAAGGCGATCGGACGTGGCGGGATCACAGCAGGCGCGGCGATCCCGGATGATCTGATGGCGCATCTTGAAGCGGTCAACTGTCAGCTGTCAGGACACGATGCCAACTGGCTCGGTGAGTTTGACTTTACAATGGATTCCGGATGGCTGTATTTTGTCAACGGAGAATATATGAATGTCGGAATGTCGGCATATTTTCCGGCAGACGGAGATGAGATCCGGATCCGTTTCTCTCTGTACTCAGGTGCAGACGTAGGAGCCGGAACAAATGGCGAGACATGGGGGGACTGGTAAATGAACAAAAGATTTGTAATGGGAACACTTTCGGCAGTGCTTCTGGCAGGAACAGTGCCGGTCTGTGAGGCAGGTGCGGCGGAGGAAACTTCCGGCAGCCAGGTCGCGGAATTTTCTGAACTTTCCGATGATATAAATCAGGAAAATACAGAAGAAGTGGTACCGACTCAGGAACCTCTGGAAACACCGGAACCCGAACCGACAGAAGAGCCACAGCCAACGGAAGCACCGCAGCCAACCGAAAGCCCGCTCCCGACCGAAGTACCACAGCCGACCGAAAGTCCGGAGCCGACTGAGGCTCCGTCCCCGACCGAGGCTCCGTCTCCGACAGAGACACCGCCACAGGAAGAATGTGCGCTGCATCTTACCGGGGTCAGAGCTATCCGGACAGCGGACAATCAGGTGGTTCTTCTGTATCAGGCAGACGGGGAAGGCAAGGTCTGTATTTCGGCAGTCCGTGAAGGCCAGCAGCCGGTATTTGATTTTGAAAGCACTGCCCGTCCGGTTGAGACCGGAGACAATCAGCAGTCCGTAAACGTTCCGGCAGATGCTGCCTGCGAAATTTATCTGCTTGTACAGGATCAGAACGGCAACAGAATGACAGAAGCGGTGAAACTTTCTTTGGCAGCAGCCAGAAAGGTACATGCGGCAGTTCATACAGAACCGGCAGATGCCACCGTTGCCGTCCGCAATGAACTGGGACAGGAGATCAAAGGCTCCCGTGGAATCTATGCGCTTTACAAAGGCGAGAAGTACACGATCACCGTTTCAAAAGACGGCTATGAGACAAAAACAGAAACCATAACAGCAGATACAAAGACAACACAGTACAGAATCTCCCTGACCGGTAATGATGCAGAGCTTAAGCATCTGTATGTTTCCAGCTCAGACACCTACGGCAAAGGAATCATGAAGCTGGATCCGGCATTAAAAAAAGACCATGACCGATACAGCGCCACCTACGATGGAGAACGGCAGAGCCTGAACCTCTGGCTGGAATCCGCATCCGGTGCCACAGTAAAGGTCTATGCGCTCAGCGGGATCAAAGCCTCGACCGTGCAGAAAGATGAGACCATCAAAGGTACACAGGACAAAGAAAAACATCCATACTGGAAGATTTATTTTGCTTCCCAGGAAAAAGAAGCAAAGGTCCGCATTCATGTGACTGCACAGAACGGGACATCCAGAGATTATTATCTTACCCTGAGCCTGACGGACAAAACAGCTCCGGTGCTCAAAAAAGTCAGCGCCAGCAGGATTTCCGAAGATAAGGCCTCTGTGGTATACAAGACCAGCGAAAGAGGAATGTGTTACTATCAGGCAGGGGAGGCCGGAGCCAGGATTCCGACACCTGATACCACCGGGGCAGGCGAGGAAGTTTCCGCCGGAACCAATACCGTCACACTGACCGGACTTACCCAGGGTCAGAAAGACCTGGTGATCGTAGTCAAAGACACAGCAGGAAACGTAAGTGACCGTCTGGTGATCTGGATCCCGGATATTAAGAAAAAGGGGCAGACCCAGCAGAATAACGGTAACGATACAAATGTCGCACAGAGACCGGGATACGGCGGCAACAAATCCGAAGCGGTTCTTCCGGGAGGCCAGAACAATGGAGAGGGCTCGCTGGACAAACTCAAAACAGTTCAGGCAAAAGAAAAGTCTTCCGGATCCAAAACGCAGAAGGACGGAGAGGACACAGAGCAGAGCGGCAAAAAGAAACTGACTGTCCATGAGAAACCAGCATCCAAAAACAACAGCACAAAAAACACCGGAAGTTCAGACAAACAGAGCAAAACCGCAAAAACAGACAAAACGGTCCAAAAAGCAGCCGCAGCTTCTGCGCCAAAGGGTGGCGGGAAAGGCGGCACGGGAGACAGTTCATCGGCCGGCGGGAAACAGGCAGGAAGCGCCACCGGCACCGTGGGAAAAATCTCCCACACCTGGAAGCACATGCGTCTTCTGACAAGGACACTTCTGGTGTTCGCACTGGCAGGAATTCTGTATCTCGGATTCTTTGCCGGAGCCAGACGACATTACAAGAAACAAAAACTGAGTGATCCGATGATATGACAGAAACAAAGATAAGGAGGGAATTTATTTTATGAAGCCGATCATGAAAAAATGGCTGACAGGTCTTCTGTGTGCATCACTTCTGGCAGGAAGCGCGCCGGTCTATGGAGCAGATTTCAGTGCAGAAGCTGACTTTTCTTCGGAAATCTTCGTAGAAGAAACGCAGGAAGAAGACCAGACAGAGCCGGAAACACCGTCTGAACCGGAAGCTCCGGCAGAGGTTGATCTGGAACAGCCGGATGATTTCAGTTCACAGGACGGTCAGGATCCTGCGGAAACCCCGGATCCGGATGCACCTTCCGATGACTTCAGCTCCGATGATCTGATTTCCGATGACAGCGAAGTGCCGGAAGTACAGATTACAGATGAGACCGAAGACCAGAAAGAATATCTGACAGATTTAAACGTCTATACCGGAAACGGGGTAAAAGACGCTCTGAAACTCGACAGAAGAGAAGAAATGGACGAAGAATTCGGCGGCAGAGTCTACACCGTAGAATATGGTTCCAACTATAACTCTTCCGCGCTCTGGATCAGTGCCAATCTTGCGAAAGACGCACCGGAAGGATCCACTGTGACACTCTCCGCATGGAATCTGTCAGGAAAACAGGAAACAAAAGAGATGTCCGCCACTGCATACACAGACGGACAGAGATATTCATTTTCGGATATTTTTGCTTCCGGCAATGGAAAAAGAGCCATCTACACCATCAAGGCAGGAACCGAAAGCGACAGCGTAACTTATAAACTCGTAGTGCTTCGAAGACTGGACCTTTCTTCGATCAGATGCTACCTGCCGACCGATACCGACATGGCAAAAAACCTGATCACAGATTTTGACACCTCCGGAGTGACAAGAGATTACGAAGTGTCTGTGACCGGAACGGACAAGGTGAAGATCAAGGCAGTACCTTTCGGGGAAAACTGGTATGGTCTCACCATAAACGGAAAGAGCATTTCATCTGGAGATCCGATCGAGATTCCTCTGACCGAAGATTCGACGGAGATCGCCTTTGAGATGAAAGAGGATGGAACCTATGCGGATCCGGACTGTCAGGGAAAAACCTATACCTCTACAGGAAGCTACAAAGTCACCGTTCAGAAACAGCTCAGCGATTCTGTGACATTTCAGGTGACACCGCAGGATGCAGTCATCAGCGTTTACGACAAAAACGGAGAACGCATGGAACCGTCACAGGATTCTGCCAGCACATTTGCTTCCCTGATCGAAGGCCAGGAGTATACCTGGAATGTTTCCTGTTATGGCTATATTTCCCGGAGAAATACCTTTAAGGCAGGAGAACAGGCTGAGATCACTGTAGAACTTAAGAAACAGGATGCCACCCAGCCGGAGATTACCGACAATGACTGGACTAATTTCCGGAACAGCGAGAGCAATAACGGAATTACAGGCACATCCACACCGACCGATGCATCTTCGACCGTGCAGAAATGGGCGATGCGCATTGGTGTCGGCCAGGAGGCATCTGTCACACCACCGCTGATTCTGGGAGGCTATCTGTATGTGGCATCCGGACAGTTTATCTACAAACTCGACAAAAATACAGGAGATATTGTAGCAACCAGTGAACCGCTCAACGGAAATATGATCTATGCGCTGAATCCGCTTACCTATGAAGAGGGAATGCTGTTCGCCCAGATCGGTGGCGGCCAGATCCAGGCAGTCAGTGCTTCCACTCTCAGATCCGTCTGGATCAGTGAATCGCTAGGTGGACAGACCCTCTCTCCGATCACATACAAAGATGGATATATCTACACAGGAACCTGGAATTCCGAGACCACGGCAGGCTCTTATTTCTGCCTTTCCGTGACCGACGAGGATCCGTCAAAAGGCAATGAGACCAAGTACTGCACCTGGAAATACAACCACAAAGGCGGTTTTTACTGGGCAGGCTCCTATGCGTCCGGCGATTATCTCGTATTTGGTTCCGATGATGGTTCCGGAGAAAAAAACTATACCAGCACGGCGATCCTCTATTCTGTCAACACCCATACAGGTCTCCTTCTGGATAAACTGACAGGACTTAACGGAGACATCCGTTCCACCGTAGTTTATAACAACGGATACGTCTATTTTACGACAAAAGGCGGCTACCTTTACCGTGTGGCGATGAATGCGGACGGAACCTTTGGCAGAGCAGACAGTTACAACCTCGGTGGCATGGCAACAGCAGCCCCGGTAGTATACAAAGGAAGAATCTATGTCGGCGTCTGCGGACAGGAAAGCCACCGGTTTGACGCCGATGCGGGACATCATTTCGATGTTTTGAATGAATCCGCTGCAGGACTTTCCCTGGCATATGAAGTTTCGATTCCGGGATATCCGCAGGCAGCGCCGCTTCTTTCTACTGCATACGAGAATCAGGATTTCAACGGGGACGGACAGGCAGACGGACGTGTTTACCTGTATTTTACCTACAATGCCAGACCGGGCGGACTCTATATGCTGGCAGACGAGCCGGGACAGACCTCCGGAAAAGCAGAAGAACTGTTCCGTCCGGGAAGTGATCAGCAGCAGTACTGCATCAGCACGATCTGCGCTGACAGAGACGGAACATTGTACTACAAAAATGACTCCAACTACCTGATGGCAGTCGAGACAAACGGTGCATATCTGGACAGTGTGACTGCACAGGCAGACAATGGAAAAGTAACCTGGGACAAAGCTTTCCAGCGTTCTGTAACAGAGTACACCATAAGAACCGCAGAAAATGCTTCAAAAGTAACACTGAATTTCAAAACCCCGGAAGGATGCACCCTGACGGTCAATGGAAAAGCTGCCGGAAATACATATACCGCAGATGTAAGCTCCGGAAGCGCGGAAGTTACGGTCGTGGCAACTCTGGCAGGAAAGAGCAGAACCTATACGCTCCATCTGACAAAAGACCAGGGAAATACAAACCTTGCGAACCTGACCGCCAGCACCAGCAACACTTATTCCGACAGTACGAAATGGCTGGCACTGACACCGGCATTCAGCGCAGACAAAACCAGCTACCGCGTCACCTATCTGGGCAGTTCTTTCCTGCGCATCTATGCAGAACCGGCAGATCCGTCTGCAGAAGTGACCATAGAAGCAGGAAAAGGCATCAGTAAGGTGATATACAAAGGAAAGGTGACAGGAAGTGGTTCTGCAGTCCGGCTTGATGCTTACTTTGACAGTGATGCTTCGATAGAAGAAGCGCAGGTAAAAATCGTTGTCACAGCAAAGACAGGAAAGAAAACAGAATACACTCTGACCATTCAGAGAAAAGAGACGATTTCCACACCGACACCGACACCGACGGTAACTCCCACACCAACGGCGACACCAAAGCCGACCCCTGTGCCGGAGAAATTCGGGGCATGGAAAACCGTATCAAAAGCAACGGTATTTGCACCGGAGAAACAGCAGCGAAAAGGAACAAAGGGAACTGTTCAGACCAGAACCGTCGGAAGGAAGCTGACCCCGACGATCCGTCTCAATACTACGAATATTAAATTACGGGTAAAACAGACGACAGCCCTGGTAAAAGTCAGCGGGCTTGCGAGAGGAGATTCCATCCGTTCCTGGACTTCCTCCAACCGGAATATTGCAACGGTAGATTCCAGAGGCAGGATTACCGGAAAACGTGCAGGCAGAACCAGAATCACAGTGACACTGAGAAGCGGAAAAAAAGCGTACATCAATGTCACAGTGCAGAAGTCCATAGTCAGAACCGAAAAGATCACCGGTCTTCGCTCTTCCCAGACCATGAAACGAGGAGCGAAACTGACCCTGAAACCGGTTCTGACACCACTCACTTCCCAGGAGAAGATCACCTATAGTTCTTCAAACAAAAACGTGGCAGTCGTTTCTTCCAGAGGTGTGATCACCGCCAGAAAGAAAGGAACCGCAAGGATCACAGTAAGATCCGGAAAGAAATCTTATGTGATCAAAGTAACTGTTAAATAAAATTGTGACCGGCAAATAAACAGATACTTAAAATTATAAAATAACCTCAAAATGCCTTGAACCAAAAGAGAAAGAATGCTAGTATAAAACAAAGCATATTTCTTAGAAGTTCAGGGCATTTTTGCCGTCTAATTATTTTTTTCTAAAATCATTTCAGAAATCCATGCTTTTAAATTCCAGTCAAAACAAAAAAAGCAGGGGTTCGAAGTGAAAAGAAAGACAGTACATCACGTTCTGAAACTTTTCCGAATGCTGTTCTCTGATCGCAAAAATCTGCTTTCCCTTTACAATGCAGTAAACGGAAGCAGCTACGAAGACCCGGACGCACTGGAGATCGTGACGCTGGAAAATGCAGTCTATATGGGAATGAAGAATGATCTGGCATTTATTGTGGACACGGGACTGTTTCTGTATGAACACCAGTCAACCTACAACCCAAATATGCCGCTGAGGGATCTCTTTTACATAGCAGGGGAATACCAGAAGCTCGTAGACCACAGATCCCTGTATTCATCCAGCATCCAGAAGATCCCGGCACCGAACTTCCTTGTATTCTACAACGGAACCGAAAGAGAAGAAGACAGCTGGGTCAGTTACCTGTCAGAATCCTACGAAAACCTGACCGGTGAGCCGAACCTGGAATTAAAGGTGATTACCCTGAATATCAACGAAGGCCACAACAGCCAGTTACTGGAGCAGTGCCAGATCCTGAGAGAATATGCCCAATATGTAGCAAAAGTGCGGGAATACGCAGGAAGCACCGACCTGGACACAGCCGTAGAACAGGCAGTCAACGACT
Organism: Blautia sp. AF19-10LB; assembly: GCF_003461245.1. Lineage (GTDB taxonomy): Bacteria > Bacillota > Clostridia > Lachnospirales > Lachnospiraceae > Blautia_A > Blautia_A intestinihominis. Next base: position 23,052 of record NZ_QTWS01000002.1, on the reverse strand, counting down.
GTATCCAGAACGGAATCCTTGCAGAATTCCTTCGAAAAAACAAATCGGAGGTGATCGCAATGAGTATATTCGAATACGACAAAGAAGAGGAAGAACGAAAACTGCGAAAGGCAGAATACGAAGCCGGATTGAAAGAGGGGGAATTGCAAAAAGCAAAAGAAACAGCTATGGCGTTGAATAAAATGAAATTTCCACTGGAGAAGATTGCAGAAGCACTTCAGACTGACGAAGCTGTAATACAGGAATGGATCAGTTCAAAATCATAAAGGCGATCGCAATAGGATGTGTTTTGATCTGCCCAGAAGGTTATATTAAATATAGAAGAGATGAAATTTACATTTGATTTCTGCGGTTCTATAATAATGCTCGAAAGGGGCGGTATTATGAGTACCATATTTCCAAGAGAAGAAAAAGCAGAGCAGATTTTTGACAGAATTCTTACAAACCCAAATGCCTGCGAGCGGTTAAAAAACACCTTCTTTGAGGCGATACCATCCGCAGAAGAAAGCGAAGGTGCCGGGACAGACATTCCGGGAACGGTTTTTGCGGCGGCTTTGTTCAATGCCTATGAGAATAAGGATCTTTCCGCTTTTCTCATGGCAGTCTGTAACAACAGCGTTTTTGACCTTCTGAGGAATTCCTTTCTGATTCCGATACGGTTCAATGACAAAGGTGTGGAGAATCCGGTTCTTCTCACAGATGATAAAGGAAATCTTCTGAATGAATTCAAAAATCATCTTTACGAGAAAAAATACAAAATGTTCCACAAACTTTATGAAGAGCAGGATGAAATACCGGATTATCAGATGTATATGGCAGATGGATTCCGGGAAAATCACAGTTATACAGACAGTGGTGAAATCGTAACCGAAAAGATTTCAAAACACACAGGAATTCTCCTGATGTTCCGTTTTCCGGAGTCCGTAAAGCTGGACATCAACGAGGACAGAATCTATGCAGTTGTGTGGGATTTCCTGATGCGTCTTCAGGAGGAACTGCCGCGTGCTCTGATGTACTATGGAGTCAGAGATGAGGAAGGCAGAGAAAAAAATACAGCCACGTTGGGAATTTTTCTCCCGTTTCATCATTTTGAGAGAAAAATGGAAAAAAATATCGAGATTGCAAACGGTATCGGATTGGGATGCCGGGAACACATTCTGGTTGAAATAAACAGACAGGCGGGGAAGTGAAAACGATGCAGCAGATCATCAGAAAAAATCATATGGATATCGCCTGGCATGAATACACAGATGAAAACGGGGCAGATGTTCCGGTAACAGAGGCGAGTCTTACAGAAAAAGCATCCATCATCGGCCGTGTGGGAATCATGCTTCTGTCATGCGGAACCGGCGCATGGAGAGTCAGAAGCTCCATGAATACGCTGGCAGAAACCATGGGGATCACCTGTACGGCAGATATCGGCCTGATGTCGATCGAGTACACCTGTTTTGACGGCGAAAACGGCTTTACACAGTCACTGTGTCTTACCAATACCGGAGTAAACACTTCCAAGCTGAACCGGCTGGAGCATTTTATCCGGGAATTTGAAATCGAGGGAAAAGACATGTCTGGAGAGAAACTGCATTCTCTTCTGGATGATATCGAAAGAATACACGGACTGTATTCACCGGTCACACTTGGATTTGCGGCGGCGCTTGCATGCTGTGGATTTACGTTCCTGCTGGGTGGCGGTCCGATTGAGATGTTCTGCGCTTTTGCAGGAGCCGGGATCGGGAATTTCCTGAGATGCAAACTGACAAAGCATCATTTTACTCTGTTTCTCTGCATCGTTTCTTCTGTCTCTATGGCCTGTCTGGTCTATGCCGGATTTCTGAAGATCGGTGAGATATTGTTCAGTATTTCCATTCAGCATGAGGCGGGATACATTTGTGCCATGCTGTTTATTATTCCGGGATTTCCGTTTATCACAAGCGGAATTGACCTTGCCAAGCTGGATATGCGCTCTGGAACCGAGAGACTGATGTATGCGCTGATCATTATTCTGGTTGCAGCAATGTCCGCATGGATCATGGCACTGCTTCTGCATCTGAAGCCGGTTGATTTTATTAAATTCTCCCTGCCGGCAGAGATGTGGATCTTATGCAGGCTTGTAACCAGTTTCTGTGGAGTGTTCGGTTTCTCGATCATGTTCAACAGTCCGGTCCGGCTGGCAGCATCAGCAGGAGTGATCGGAGCGGCTGCCAATACGCTCCGTCTGGAACTTGCAGATCTGGCAGGAATGCCGCCTGCCGCTGCCGCATTCATCGGTGCGCTGACAGCCGGCCTTCTGGCATCCATGATAAAAAACAAAGTGGGTTATCCGCGAATCTCCCTGACGGTTCCCTCGATTGTTATCATGGTACCGGGGCTGTATCTCTACAGAGGCTTTTATAATCTTGGGATAATGTCACTTGCCACAGCCGCTTCCTGGTTCGCCGCCGCGATTCTGATCATAGCGGCTCTCCCCCTGGGACTCATCTTCGCAAGGATCCTGACCGACAGAACCTTTCGATATTGTACCTGATTCGCCAAAACTCCCCCGGTCAGATACAGAAAAACGTAATAAATAAAACGAAAACGCATGAAAGTATCGCCCTTTTTTCGAAAAAAGCAAGAATTAATATAGAAAAAATTGACGCTTTCAGACAGAAATGCTATAATAGGCTCAACGACATAACCAGGCGTGGTCTGACCGGAGACGGTCAGTTTGTGGAAATCCGGTGCGATTCCGGAACTGTTTTTGCTGTGTGAGATATTGAAGCGGAAATATTTTAAGTCGGCATTACCAGCGCGTTGTATAGGACAGAGACTCATCTATATTATGAGACTCTGTTTTTTGTTGCCAAAAATAATTCACAAAAGGAGGAGCAAAGTGAAGAAAAAAGAACTTTTAAAGAGATTGTCGGCCATCTCCATGGCAGCGATGATGACAGTAACAGCGGTACCGGCGAATACCTTTGCTGCCGATATCGAATTCTCTGATGGAGAAGCAGAAACAGCAGAAGCACAGGAGGACAGTGCAGATATTTCTGTTGAAGAGGATACTGGCAGTGCAGAAGCGCAGACAGAGGACTTCCAGGCAGAAGAACCTTCTGAGGAAGCAGTAACTGTTAATGAGGAGAATGCGGACTTCTCAGCAGATGCGGAGGATGCTTTATTCAGCGATGGCGCAGAGGCAGTGGGAGATGCCGTTGATGATGCGAAAGTTGCAGCAGATGAGTATCTTAAAAACAATTATGTAGATAATAATAAGATTATCACAAGTGGTGGCGCCGGTGTTGTTAAAAGCCAGGATGGTCTTTCTTATTCAGTGGGACTTAAAATACCGACTAGTGGTAGTAAAATTAGTAGCCTGCGTTTTAAAACAGAGAGCTCTTCTTCAAATTACAGAGTGGGATGGTATATTAACAGTGACTGTCCATGGGTGAATATCGGAACAAAAAAACCTGCCAATCTTGGAAGTCTGCGTATTAACCGGCCAACAGCAGAGCAGGGAGCACAGAGCTTCCAAGCAACGCTGCGACTGTTTTCCGCTGATACATCCGCTGATGTGATCAACGATGAAACACAGGCAGCTTCAGCCGCTCTTGCAACCCAGGAATTTACCATTATCATAGAAGCAGCAGAACCGAACTATACTATGCGTATAAATGTAGTCGATGAGGAAGGTAATCTGATTCCGGATGCAATCGTAACACTGGAGAAAAACTGGAATGCAGTTGCTCCGAAAGCTGACGGCTCCTATGACATGGAAAAGGGTGCAGGATACAGCCTGACTGTCAAGAAAGACGGATACAACGACTACACAGAAAGCTATTTTACCTTCAATCCAACAGAGGTAAATACAGTAAAAACCGTTACACTGAAGAAAATCGTTACAAGAAACATCAGATTCAATGTGACCGACAAATCCGGCAATCCGGTCAATGGTGCCAAAGTGAGTGTCAAAAAAGGATACTATAGTACGGTAAATCCGGAAGCAGACGGAAGCTACAATCTCATAGATGGAACTTCCTACAACTATACCGTAGAAGCGCCAAATTACAAAACTGCAAGCAGCTCCTTCACACCGTCCGGGGACCAGACCATTGATATTCAGCTGGAAAAAAATATTACAGATTATAATGTAAAATTCAATCCGGTAGACAATGACGGCAAAGCCATCGAGAATGCATCCATCAAGGTAACCTATGAAGAGGAAGATCCGTGGGATGAGGACGAAACAGAAACAACAGAGCTGAAAGCAAACGAAGATGGAAGCTACACCATGAAAAAAGGCGTGACCTACACCTATACTGTCAAAGCTTCGGACTACAAAGATGTAACAGCTACTTATACACCATCCGGTGATGACGAGAATGTATCCATTGATGTCAAAATGGTATCAAGCATTGACCCGGCAGATGTAGAAACCGTAAATGCCATCAAAGAGAAGTTTGACAAAGAAGTGGGAACACTCCGTCCGGATTTTGCATCCTGCAAGAATATCTGTGATCTTGTTAAGACCAAAATCGAGGCACTTGGCATGGATACAACAGGTGTGACGGTTTCTGTCAAATCCAGTGATGACCCAGACACCGTTGCAACAGATGGAACTATTCATTACTATGCACAGGCACCGAATTCATTTACAGCAGTCAATTCCAAAAATATAAACCTTGTTTTTGTATTCGAGAAGAATGGTGCAAAGGCAGAAACAGCTGAAAGCAGAGCAACCATCGGCTGGGATCGTGACTACTTTAATACACAGATGGCAGCAGATCAGGAGAATCTTACCTGGGACAAGATCAAAGGTTCCAATACAGATGCGGCAGAAGTAACTTCAAATCTGACACTTCCACAGTGCATGAGCAGCAGTGTAAACACTGCATGGTCCAAGATTACATGGACATCCTCTGATGAAAGCGTAATCAGCTTCAAAGACACCGGCTGGGGTTCTCTGATTGATGCAAAAGAAGGTGTGGTTACTCCGCAGCAGGAAGATAAAGAAGTGACCCTGACAGCTACCTTTAATGCAAATGACAGACTGTTGAACGGATATGTAGAAAAAGTATCTGATTTTGCAACTCTGACAAAAGAGTTCAAAGTAACCGTCAAAGGAACCGGCATATCCAAACCTACCGAAAAAGAACTTCAGGCAATTCTTGACAAATATTATACAGAAGACAGGATTACTGATTTTAACACAAAAGGGGCAGTGGATCTTAAAAACTGTACCTCAGATCTTCAACTTCCAATATATACAAGGATTAAAGATGAAGCTGGCGAATATGTATTCGACAGGAATGAAATTAAAGTAACATCAGATAATGCTGCCATTACAGTCAATGGTTACAGAGCTGCTGTAGATCGTTTTGCTTCAAATGATGATATTAATGCAAATCTGATCTTGACCTTTACCCGCGATGGAGTAACTGCGATCAAGAAGATTCCGGTTACAGTCAAAGCAATCACAGAGGCAGAAGTTCAGGATCAGTTAAATCTGATGGAACTGGCAAAGGCTCATTATTTTGACGGAATCAATGACGGACAGTATGCAGACAAAGATTCCATCACAGGAAATCTACATCCATTCCAGGAAATGATTCTTGGAGAAGACGGAAATCCGAAATGGATCTATAATTTTGATGACAAGACCGGCAAGGGTATTATTCCGGACGATCAGTTTACAGATCCATGGGAAATGGAAGGTGCAGGATACAACAAATTCAAATCTTCCAACAATGCCGTAGTAGGCCATGAGAACCTTGTTGTAACAAGAAGAGAAACCGACACACAGATTACGATTTCTTCTGTACTCAGCAGTGAACTTTACAGAGAAGCTGCTGCAAAACATCCGGATAATGCAGTCCTTCAGAAACTTTACAAACAGCCGGTTTCTGTAACCGTTACCATCAAAGGTACCAAATCCGCAGCAGAAGGTCTTCAGAAACTGATCAGTGAGGCACAGACACTTCTGGATGGAATGACAGAGGGAACCGAAGCAGGTCAGTATCCGGAAGGAACAAAGGCCACACTTAAGGAAGCTATTGACACAGCAACAGCAGTTCTGAACAAAGAAAATGTAACAGAAGAGGAACTGAGTGATGCTACACAGGCACTTCAGAAAGCTGTTGATACAGCAAAAGATGCACAAAATACAGCCGTTGCCGAGGTTAAGATCAGAGTCAATATGGCAAACCAGCCAGCAAGCCTTCGGGATCTTACTGTCACAGCAAAAGACGCAGCTGCTTATGGATACGAAAAACCAGAAGCAATGAAGAATCAGGTAACTGTAGTAGATGCGTTATATACACTGCACAAAGCAATGTATGGAGAAGCATTTGATGCAGATTCGTCCAGATATCTCAACGTGGGAACAAACGGATGGATCAATACCGTTTTTGAAGATACAACAGGAAATGTCGGCTATTATGTAAATAACGAATATCCGGTAGATGAAACAGGTATGGGAACTGTCGCAAATACAACCGTACTGCATTCAGGTGATGAATTCAGCATTTATCTGCTTGCAGACACAACAAGCTGGAGCGACGAGTTCATGTACTTTAAGGATGTTCCGACCGAAATCTGTGCCGGAAAAGAATTCCAGGCAGTACTCTATGGAAGAAATATGATGTCAGCAGGTGCGTCTGCAGAAGCAGGCTGTACTGTGGAACTGAAAAATCTTGATACAAATGAGACAGCAGAATTTGTAACAGACGCAGATGGGGTAGCTTCCATCAAAGCAGACAAAGCCGGAAACTACCAGCTCACAGTAACAAAAACACCATACACATATTTTGTTGCTCCACTTGCCCAGTTTGAAGCAAAAGAACATGTCTTCGATGAAGGAAAAGTAACAAAAGAGCCAACCTGCGCAGAAGCAGGAGAAAAGACTTACACCTGTACAGTCTGCGGAACAACAAAGACAGAAGAGATCGCAAAGACAAATAAACATACCTATGACAAAGGTGTAGTGACAAAGAAAGCAACTTATACAGCAACAGGTGTGAAGACTTATACCTGTACAGTCTGCGGTGCGACAAAGACAGAAACAATTCCGAAACTGAAACATAAACCGAAATATGTATGGAAGACTGTTTCAAAAGCAACGGTATTCCAGCCGGAGAAACAGGTCGGATACTGCGTATACTGCAAACACACACAGACCAGATACCATGGAAGCAAACTCAAGGCAACCATTAAACTGAATACAACCGCCATCACTCTGCAGAGAAAACAGGCAACCAGAATGGTCAGAGTAAGTATGGCAAACGGAGACTCTGTCAAATCCTGGGCTTCCACTAACACAAAGATCGTGACTGTAGACAGAAACGGTCTGATCAGAGCACAGAACCGTAATGGAAGTGCAAAAATTATCGTAACCTTAAAGAGTGGAAAGAGAGCAACCCTGAATGTCAAAGTTCAGTCTGGCAAAGTCACAACCACAAAAATCAGTGGTCTGAAATCCTCCATGACTCTCAAAAAAGGCCAGAAGACAACACTGAAACCAGTGATCAGCCCGCTGACCTCCACAGACAAAGTAACATATGCAACATCAAATAAAAACATTGCAGCAGTTTCTTCCACTGGCATTATCACAGCCAAAAAGAAAGGAACCGCAAAGATCACAGTAAGATCAGGAAAGAAATCCTATGTGATCAAAGTAACCGTAAAATAATATATGCAGCATTCAGACCGGAGCCTTCCACAGACTCCGGTCTGTTTTTGTCTGACTGTCCGCTGCAGGTTTGCCATTATAAAATGGACATTCATCCAGAGATGTCTATAGACGAGTCTTTCAAAAAACGGTATACTGTCTGTAGAAATCTTATTATCGGGATGAAAGGAGCATGGAAAGTCTCATGTGGGAAAAAATCAATAACTTTTTGAAAGGGCAGATTGTAACCTCGATCATATATATCGCCCTTGGAGCGTGCCTGGCGTTTATGCCTGTGAACACGATCAATGTAATCTGTAAATTTATATTTGGAATTCTGCTGATTCTTGTAGGATTTTATCATATCCTGATCTATATTCTGGAGAAACTGAATTCCACGATTCTGGATCTTTTTTCCGGCGGTGTTCTGATGGTTATCGGAATTTTCCTCTTCATGAATCCTCAGATCGTGGTCAAGCTCCTGCCGATCCTGCTTGGAACTTTCATCCTCGTAGACAGCATCTGGAGCCTTAAAGGAAGCCTGAAACTTAAGAAAAACGGAAGCGGATTCTGGAAGATTCTTCTGATCGGAAGCCTGATCTTCATCGGGCTCGGTGTTTCCCTTGTACTCAATCCGTTCACAATGGTAAAATACACGGTAATCTTTGCAGGATGGATCTTCCTCTGTAACGGAGTGGTAGACCTCATCTACCTGATCCTCCTCCGTCGCGGTCTGAAAGAACTCAAACAGGAAGCAGAAGCAGTCGATGCAGACAGCGAGATCATATCTGATGATGCAGAAAGTTCTGCACAGCCAGAAGAACCGGTCGTACCGGAATACGCACCGTGGAGCTCACGCAGGAAGGCAGAGCCAGCAGACGATTTATCTGACAGTGAGGAAGAAACTTCTGATAAAGAACCTTTCGACAGCAATGCTTATGACAGGGAAGTTTCCGGGATGGAAGAATCCCTCGATGTTGTGCAGGTGAGAGAAGAAGAGGTTCCGTTGGACGAGTCGACAGAAGAGATGACTGAGCAGGAGAATGATCCGCCGGCCGGCAGAGGAGCGTACGTAGTATCCAAGCCAACCGTAACCGATGATGATCTTTCCGATACCAAAGATGAGAACCTTCTTGGCCTGATCTCCCGTAAACGAAAGAAAAATAAGAGCGAATAAAAAGATGACGAGACATAGACGAATCTGTTGTATACTGCTCGCATGTATCTGCTGTCTGTGCTTTTCAATTACATGTTATGCGAGGGCCGGCGGCGGATCTTCAGGAGGAAGTTCAGGGGGAAGTTCCGGTGGAACATATCATTATAATAATGAATCAAACTATACGGATGACGAGAGTCCGGGTGGATGGTCGCAAACGATAGTTGGCTGGATGGCAATGGCATGTTTTGCCGGGGCTGGAACGATTGCATTTCATTGCTATATTCAAAAGGCAAAATACAAAAGTCTTCAAAAAATGAAGAAATTCGAAAAGCCGGGCGAAGACTGGAATGCAAAAGAAATGCAAAAATATGTGGAGAATGCATATTTTGTTATTCAGGAATGCTGGAGGCTCCTGGATCCATCTTATGCAGAAAAGTATCTGAGTAAAAGTCTTGCCCAAAGTTGGACTACAAAACTTGAATGGATGAAAGTTAAACATGAAAAGCCAATACAGAAACGAGTTCAGCTCCTGAGTGTGACTCCGGTATCTGTGTGGGATGATGAAGGTGAAGAAGATGCCAGTATTGTTTATCTGATTCATGGAAGAATGATTGGATATTATATCAATACAGATACATTAGAGGTTGTTCGTGGAAAAAAGATTCCGGAGTCGTTTTATGAATACTGGACATTTATACGTGAAGACGGAAGATGGGTGTTGAATGAAATTCAACAAAAAGATGAAGTTGATGTGCATGAATTGTAAAATGTACATCAATTTTTTTATATTTTTATATCTTGAAAAAACAACATATTTCTTGATTTTTTATCATAGTATAAAAATACTAACAAATCTATAATAAAGACAGGTTGAAAGAGAACAAAATCTACAAAAAAAGGAGAGACAAGTACTATGAAAATGAAAAAACTCACAGCAATGGCAATGGCAGCATTAACAGCAGCAACCATGATCCCGTCCGTACCGGTTATGGCAGCAGACGGTGGAAAGGTTTACTATCTGAACTTCAAACCAGAAGCAGATGAAGCTTGGCAGAACCTGGCAAAAGCTTACACTGAAGAAACAGGAACAGAAGTAACAGTTGTAACAGCAGCATCCGGACAGTATGAGACAACACTTCAGTCTGAAATGGCAAAGAGCGATGCTCCGACACTGTTCCAGGTAAACGGACCGGTTGGACTTAAGAACTGGAAAGATTACTGCTATGATCTGACAGATGCAGAGATCACAAAAGGACTTACCTCTGATACTTACGAGCTCAAAGACGGAGATGCTGTAGATGGTATCGCATATGTAATCGAATCCTATGGCCTGATCACAAACAAAACCTTACTTGAAAAAGCAGGATATTCTCTGGATGATATCAAGAGCTACGATGATCTGAAGAAAGTAGCAGATGATATTCAGGCAAGAAAGGACGAGCTTGGAATCAAAGGTGCTTTCACATCTGCAGGTATGGACGGATCCTCTGACTGGAGATTCAAAACACATCTTGCAAACCTTCCGATCTACTATGAGTACAAAGAAGACGGAATCGATGATACAGAGGCAATCAAAGGAACATATCTTGACAACTACAAGAACCTGTTTGACCTGTACATCACAGATTCTACCTGTGACGGAGCTGAACTCTCTGCAAAAACAGCAGATGACTCCAGAAACGAATTTGTAAACGGCGAAGCAGTATTCTATCAGAATGGTACCTGGGAATATGCAGAACTGTCCAAGACATACGGAGATGACGAGCTTGCAATGATCCCGATCTACTTTGGTGTAGATGATGAGAACGAGGGACTTGCAACAGGTACAGAGAACTACTGGTGTGTAAACAAGAATGCATCTGATGAAGACGTTCAGGCAACTCTGGACTTCATGAACTGGTGTGTAACATCTGAAACAGGAACAAAATCCATGGCAAACGATATGGGATTCACACTTCCTTTCAAAACAGCACAGGAGTCTACAAACGTATTTGTAAAACAGGATGCTGAATACACAGAAGCTGGAAAAACACCTGTTTCATGGAACTTCACAACAATGCCGTCTGAAGAGTGGAAAAACGGACTTGGAACAGCTCTTACCGCATATGCAGCAGGCACAGGTTCATGGGATGATGTTGTAAGTGCATTCGTTGACGGATGGGCTACAGAGAAAGCTCTCTCCGAGTAATCAAAATAATATGTGATCAATCATCAAGAGGAGGCGAGGTTCTTGCCTCCTCCTGTGGGTTCTATGAGAGGGAAAGAGGAGAATTATAATGGTAGGAAGAACGATCAAAAAATGGTGGCCGATTTTTGTACTGCCGACTTTTGCGGCATTTGTTATCGGTTTCCTTTGGCCTTTTATCTGGGGCATTTATCTTTCATTTTGTAAATTTACAACCGTAAATGATGTAACCTTTGTCGGATTTTCGAACTATTCCAAGATCTTACTGGATAACACCTTCAGTCATTCATTCTGGCTGACTGTTGTGTTTGCTTTTGTTTCCAGTATTCTGATCAATGTGCTGGCATTTTCCATCGCACTGGTACTCACCAAGGGATACAGAGGAACCAATGCATTCCGTACCGTATTCTTTATGCCGAACCTGATCGGTGGTATCGTACTTGGATATATCTGGCAGACGCTGTTAAACGGACTGCTCTCCAAATGGGGACAGCCTTTGCTTTCACTTTCTGCAAGAAACGGATTCATCGGTATGCTGATTCTTCTGATGTGGCAGCAGATCGGATATATGATGATCATCTACATAGCAGGTCTGAACAACGTTTCTCCTGATCTGGTCGAAGCAGCACAGATCGACGGTGCGACAAACAGACAGATCCTGTTCAAGATCAAGATCCCGATGATCATGCCGTCTGTTACAATCTGTACTTTCCTGACTCTGACAAACGGATTCAAGATGTTTGACCAGAACCTTTCTCTTACAGGAGGAGATCCGGGTAAACAGTCACAGTTACTGGCTTTGAATATTTATGATACATTTTATGCAAGAAGCGGCGCTCAGTGGAAGGGTATCGGCCAGGCAAAAGCAGTTGTATTCTTCCTGCTGGTTGTAGCGATCGCACTGATACAGCTTCGTGCAACATCATCTAAGGAGGTGCAGCAGTAATGGAAAATAAGAAAAAAAATCCGGTTGCGTCAATTATTTTGACGCTGATCTGCATCCTCTGGATGTATCCGATCGTACTGATCTTAGTCAACTCTTTAAAGAAAGAAGTTGCGATTACAACTTCAGGTGTATTCAGTCTTCCTACAGCTGAGACATGGAATGGTGTTGCAAACTTTGTGGCAAGTGTTACACAGATGGATTTCCTCAAATCCTTCTGGTACAGTCTTGTGATCTCAGTGATGTCCGTTGTTCTGATCATGCTGTGCTGCTCTATGGCAGCCTGGTACATTGTTCGTGTAAACGGAACATTATCCAAGGTTTTCTATTACCTCTGTGTATTCAGTATGGTAGTACCGTTCCAGATGGTTATGTTCACACTGGCAAAAACAGCCGACACCTTACATCTGAACAATCCATACAACATTTGTATTATCTATCTTGGATTTGGTGCAGGTCTGGCGGTCTTTATGTTTACAGGATTTGTAAAGGGTATCCCGCTTGAAATTGAGGAAGCGGCTCTGATCGATGGATGTACTCCTCTTCAGGTATACTTCAAGGTTCTGATCCCGATCCTGAAACCAACAATTATCTCTACCGCGATCCTGGAACTGATGTGGGTATGGAATGACTATCTTCTGCCGACACTGGTACTGGATATCAAGAAATACCGTACCATTCCGATGGCAGTCCAGTATTTCCGCGGAAGCTTCGGACATGTGCAGATGGGACCGATGATGGCAAGTATCATGATCGATATCATTCCGATCATTGTTGTCTATCTGGTATGCCAGAAACACATTATCGAAGGTGTTGTAGCCGGCGCAGTCAAAGGCTGATAATTACATAACGAAAATTCAGTCTCCGGGAAGAAATATTCTTTCCGGGGACTTTGTGGTATAATGAAAAAGATAAATATAAGACACAGACAGGAGAATGCATGACAAACGTTTTAATTGTAGATGACGAAAAAATCGAACGAGAGGGGCTGAAATATCTGCTTTCCAGAGAGGAAGGAGAGCGTACTGTCTTTGAAGCGGCCAACGGCAAACAGGCGCTACAGGTTCTGCGCTCCGAGGATATCCAGCTTCTTCTGACAGATATCAAGATGCCGCACATGACCGGCCTGGAGCTTTCAAAGAAAGCCAAAGAAGAAAATCCCAACCTCCAGATCATCATATTCAGCGGCTTCAGCGACTTCACCTTTGCGCAGGAGGCGATCCGCTACGGTGTGACCGAATACATCCTCAAACCGGTAAATCCGGATGATTTCCACAAAGTGTTGGAGCGCGCAGAGAGCGAGATCAGCAAACGAAGAAAAAAAGAAAGCCGCGAGATCAAAGAGAAAAACTTCCTTCAGCAGTATTTTCTCCAGAGCTATCTCTACTCCGGCAAAAAAGAGATCCTGCAAAAAGCCGGCGAACTCATTGATCTGGACAAGTGGAACAGCTGGCACTGCGCGATCCTGATCGAGTCAGATGTGGCACTTTTTGATACAGCAGAAGAAAATCTGGAACAGGAACTGCAGAAAGAACTCCACAGGATGTTTTTCTACATGAACCTGAATGCAAGACAGTCACTCATTCTGTTCCAGGATGTGTACTGCGATTATCAGCTTGTGGCAAATCATATCTATAATTTCCTGAAACGTGAGTACATGGAGCGGTTTTATCTTGCCGTGAGCAGGAAGTTTGACGGATGTGAAAGTCTTCCATCTGTTCTGGAGCAGCTGGAACAGCAGATGGAGGAGAAATTCTATCATCCGGACAAGCATGTGTTTACCAATGAGGATGAAGTGCTTGGCATGGCAATCGGAGAAGTGCAGGATTCTCAGCTTATGCAGGCGATTTCCGAGGATATCACCCGCAAGGATATAGAACAGCTCTGGAGACATTTTGAATGCCTTAAGGAAAAATACCATGATAACACCCAGTATTCTGCGATGTATATCAAATTTGTATTTTCTAACGTGATCCAGGAGCTTTTTCAGGAAAACCAGTTTTCCGGTGAGCACAAACTGGAACACGAGATCGAACGCCTCTATAACTGCAGGAATATTATGGAGATCCTTTCTGTGACAGAGGACAATATCAAAGAGTACGAGGCTTTTCTGGAGCGTTCCATGAACAGTTCAAGGAATGAAGTGACTGCCGTCAAGAATTATATCTATCAGCATTATGAAGAAGACCTGAATCTGGAAATGCTGGCGGAAAAAGTATATCTGTCTTCCGGCTACTTAAGCTTTATCTTCAAAAAAGAGACCGGCATGAACCTCAATCGCTACATCCGTGTCTTCCGTATGAAAAAAGCCAAAGAACTTCTCTGCAGTACCAACATGAAGGTAGCACAGATCAGTGAAAAAGTAGGATTCGCCAACGTTTCCTATTTCTGCCGGAGTTTCCGGGAATATTATGGAAGCAGCCCGGAATCTTACCGGAAAGGAACAGGAGAGGATGAACAGACTTCGTAAATGGATCAAAAACATGAAATACCGGCACAAGCTGACGATTCTTCTGGTCGTGACTGCCTTGGTGCCGATGACAGTTCTTGCCCTTTATGCCCACAGCAGACAGAGTACGATGGTTCGAAGCAGTGATCTGGAGGATATGCAGTCGATCATCGACCAGACGAAGGAGAGTATTGACAGTCAGACTGCCGTTTACAGCAGTCTTTTGAATTATCTTACTTATTCGCCGGATATTGAGGAGATCATCAAGGAAAAAAACATCGATAATTACACGGCATATGAGAAATACACCGAGATCGCAGATCCTCTTCTGTCCGTGCCGAAATCCTATCACGATGCGATCAACCGCATTCAGCTTTTTGCCGAGAGCATTCAGGTAGAACACGAGTATACCCTGGTCCCGCTTGCCAAAATGCAGGAAGAGTGGTGGAGCAGTGAACTCAAGAACGATGTGCGGATTCAGTGGATGGTAGATGCAGACCGCAAAGAAGTTACCGCTGTCCGTATGATCTATAGTGGACAGAAACTGGATGCCGCAATCTGCATTTCGCTGGATTATGACAAGATCTTTCAGCCGCTGACCAATATCCTCACGGATGAGAATGGAGGAATGATCGCGGATGAAAATGGCACAGTCCTTTACAACAGAAGCAGCCTGGAAGGAACAGGTATCCAGAAAACAGACAAAGCAGGTACCGCTATCAAGAAACTCAGTGAAACCTGTGCATATACCAGTGCAGAAAGCGAAGAAAACAGCTGGACTTTTTATCTCTACAAAAGCCAGAAAGCGATCTCCGGTTCTGTCCGCAGGCTTCTTCTGGAAGAAATCCCCCTGATCGCGGCATGTGGTCTGATCATCCTGTTTCTGGGGATGGCTTTTTCCCGACTGTTTACACGTAAGATCGAAGAGCTTACC
Organism: Blautia sp. AF19-10LB; assembly: GCF_003461245.1. Classification (GTDB taxonomy): domain Bacteria; phylum Bacillota; class Clostridia; order Lachnospirales; family Lachnospiraceae; genus Blautia_A; species Blautia_A intestinihominis. The sequence continues at coordinate 7,740 of NZ_QTWS01000002.1, read as the reverse complement.
AGAAATATGGACCGGGTAAACCACGGAAGCAGGGAAGTTACCGTAAGCAGTGATTCTGAGGATGAAGTAGGAATCCTGATCAACAGTTTCCACAGCATGATGGATGAGATCAACCGTCTGATCGATGAGGTCTATGTCAACAAGATCGCATTGAAGGAATACGAACTGAAGGCACTGCAGGCGCAGATCAACCCGCATTTTCTCTATAACACCCTTTCCATGATGAACTGGATGGCGATCCGGAGCAATCAGATGGATATCAGCAAGGTTACACTTGCATTGTCGACGTTTTACAGGACGGCACTCAGTAAAGGCGAGGACATGGTCACGGTCAAAAACTGTATCCGGAATATGGAGGCATATCTGGAGATCCAGCTTACCATGCATGACAACAACTTCACCGTAGAATGGGAGACAGACCCGGAGATCAAGAATGAAAAAATGCCGAAACTTCTTCTCCAGCCAGTTGTAGAAAACGCGATCGAACACGGCATTGACGAAAAAGAAGAGGGAGACAAAAAGATTTCCCTGTCGTTCAAAGGCGTAGGAGATGATGTCGTGATTACCGTCCGTGACAACGGAATGGGAATGGAACAGGAAAAAGCAGAGACACTTGTCGCTTATCAGGCGAAGGGGTATGGGCTTAAGAATGTCAATGACCGTATCCGACTGCTCTACGGGGAGGGATACGGGATCCGGATCTTCAGCGCACCCGGTGAGGGAACAAATGTTGTGATGAGATTCCCGAAGGAGGGCAAGAAACATGAAGACTAAATGGAAACTGCCCGTGATCCTGGGATGTATCGTAAGCATGATGTTAAGCGGATGCAGCAGTGTCTCCAGAGAGACAGATAAGAGTGAAACATCGACAGAAACAGAAAACACAGCTTCCGCAAAAGAAACTGTCCGCACCGGTACCTGGGAAACAGCCGCGCAGACACCTTATGGAGCATATCCGGAGCTTGTGACCTATACTCTGGGACAGATGAGCGGTACAAACAATTCGAACCTCCCGGATGGAAATACTTACGAAGACAATGCCTACACCCGTTATCTCCGAAAGATGCTGAACATCCAGAACAAAAACGTCTACATGGAGAGAGAAGACCGTTACGATGAATTTGTAAATATCCTGGTCAAAGACCAGACGCTCCCGGATGTTCTGGTGGTGTCGGACAGAGAAACACTCAAAGAACTGGTCGATAATGATCTGGTGGCAGATTTGAGTGAGGTTTACGAAAATTGCACTTCCAAACGAATCAAAGAAATGTTTGAGAGCTACGGAAGCGACCTTCTGGATTCTGTGAGATTTAACGGAAAACTGATGGCGATCCCGGAGACTGTCACAGACCATGGACCGCGTCTGATGTGGCTGCGCAAGGACTGGATCGAAGAACTGGGGCTAGAAGAACCCAAAACGCTGGAAGATGCATTTGATATCGTGGAGGCATTTACAGAAAACCGGATGGGAACAGAAGACGGAGAAGACCCGATCGGCCTTGTCTGTGACACTGATCTGGTGGGAAGTACCAGTTCCAGTTATTCTGTCGATCCTGTTTTTGATAAATTCCATGCAAGCCCGCAGAGGTGGATCAACCAGAATGGAGAGATCGTTTATGGCTCTCTGACAGAAGAAACAAAAAACGCCCTCAGCTATCTGCATGAACTCTACGAACGTGGTGTACTGGATCAGAACTTTGCCCTTCGTGCGCAGAACAATCTCAGAGATCTGGTGGTAAATGGAAACTGCGGAGCTTTTTTTGGACTCTGGTGGACGCCGAACAATCCTCTGATGGATGTCTATGAGACAGACCCGGAAGCGGACTGGCAGCCATATTATCTGCAGGAAGCAGACTGGCAGAATGTGTATGATAGCTTCCGCGATAATAAATATGTTGTTGTACGTAAGGGTTATGAGCATCCGGAGATCGTGATGAAGATCATCAGTGTGCTGTTTGACTACACCAGATATGGAGCGCAGGATGCAGACGAGGTGAATGCATATTTTGCCCTGAATGTCGATCCGACGGCAAGACCGCTGGTCATCAACATTGATTATAATGAGGCGACGTTCCAGATCACCAAGGATATCCAGAGCGTGATGAGTGGCATGCGAAAAGAAACAGATTTAAGTGCGATCGAGAAATCCTACTATGATGCAGCAGAAAAATTTATCCAGGGAAGATCAGAGACAGCAGAGGACTGGGCGGCATACGAGTCCAGACTTGCAGCAGTCGGGCGGCTGATCGAGGGAAATTACCGGACGACTGCGAAGCGGTATCTGGATGACAGTGACGGCGAGATCCCGAAATCACTTCAGCAGTTAGAAAAAGACAGTTTTATCCAGATCATCATGGGCGTACAGCCAGTTGATTATTTTGACGAGTTTGTAAAAGAATGGTATGAACAGGGTGGTGAAGAGCTGACAGAACAGCTCCGAAAGTCTAATCCAGGAGAATAAAAAAGCAGAGAGGAAGTTTCAGGATTTCCTCTCTGCTTTTGCTAAAGATTAAGTTTTGGTGTTTTTTTATTTCCCAAGATGCCAGATATCATTATCATATTCTTTAATAGTCCTGTCAGAAGAGAAGAATCCGGCCTGTGCGATATTGATCAGAGTTCTGCGGCTCCAGTTTTCCTGATCTGCGGCGTAGTCAGCCATTGCCTGCTGTTTACGTACCACATAGGCGTTGAAATCCGGAAGAGTCTGGAACCAGTCTTTCCAGATCAGTTCATTCTGGAGACGTTTCAAATGTTCCTCATCGCCGAAGGAGAGCATTTTTTCGCTGGTGAGGAAGTCAATCGCACGACGAAGGTTCGGGTCTGCCTCGTACCAGTCTTTTGCACAGTAATCACCGACTGCATAGCGGTGGATGACCTGTTTGCTGCTCTGACCAAAGATATAGATGTTGTCGTTTCCGACTGCTTCGGAGATCTCCACGTTTGCACCGTCCATGGTTCCGAGAGTCAGGGCACCGTTCAGCATGAATTTCATGTTTCCTGTTCCGGATGCCTCTTTGGAAGCAAGGCTGATCTGCTCAGAGAGATCGCAGGCAGGGATCATCATTTCAGCAGCAGAGACGTTGTAGTTTTCTACAAAGACGAGCTGCATCCATTTGGAAACTTCCGGGTCATTCTCGATCACCTGAGAAAGTGTGAGCAGTCCGTGGATGATGTCTTTGGCGATAATGTACGCAGGAGCTGCCTTGGCACCGAAGATGCTGACCAGCGGAACGCTTGGTATATGGCCGGCTTTGATCTCCAGATACTGATGGATCAGGAACAGAAGATTTAACTGCTGGCGCTTGTACTCATGAAGCCGCTTGGACTGGATGGTGAACATGGCATCTGTGTTGACTTTTATACCCTGTTTGTGAAGGAGCCATGCGGCAAGTGCTTCCTTATTCTGCTTTTTGATCTCAGAAAGTTTCCTGAGGACATTCTGATCATTCGTATAAGCAAGAAGTTTTTTCAGCTCGGAAGCATCTTTTTTGAATCCGTTTCCGATCAGGCTTTCGATCTCGTTGGTCAGAGATGGGTTGCATTTCAGAAGCCAGCGGCGGAAGGTGATGCCGTTTGTCTTATTGTTGAATTTCTCAGGATACAGATGGTAGAATCCTGCCAGTTCGCTTTCTTTGAGGATCTGTGTGTGCAGGGTTGCGACACCATTTGTAGAATGTGAGAAATGGATATCCATATGTGCCATATGAACGACCTGATTCTGGTCGATGATCGCAAGGGAGCCATCCTCCGTGCGGCTTTTTGCCAGGGCGTCCAGTTTCTCGATGATCGGCATGAGCTGTGGAACAACGGTGTCCAGATAATGTCTCGGCCATTTTTCCAGGGCTTCTGCAAGGATCGTGTGGTTTGTGTAAGCGCAGGTGTCGGTAACGATCTGTACAGCCTCCTCAAAATCAATGTCATGGAGCATCAGGAGACGGATCAGTTCCGGGATCACCATGCTTGGGTGTGTATCATTGATCTGGATCGCAGCATAGTCGGCAAGGTTATGGTAATTGCAGCCTCTTGCGGCACATTCCTCAAGGACAAGCTGTGCGCCGGCAGAAACCATGAAATACTGCTGATAGATACGGAGCAGACGACCGTCCTCATCAGAATCATCCGGATAAAGGAAAAGGGTCAGGTTTCTGGCGATATCCTTTTTGTCAAAGGAGATTCCATCACCGATCACAGATTCATCAACACTGTCAAGGTCAAAGAGGTTCAGGGTGTTGGTACGGCCTTCATATCCTGTGACCGGAAGTTTATAAAGTCTTGCAGAATATTCTTTTCCCGCCAGAGACACTGGGAAGACCGTATCTGTAGCTTTGGCAGCGCAGCTGTCAGTCAGCCAGAAATCAGGAGTCTCGTTCTGGACGTTATTTTTGAAATTCTGGCGGAAAAGACCACAGTGATAACGGAGTCCCACACCGTCTCCTGGCAGATTCAAGGTAGCAAGGCTGTCGAGAAAACATGCGGCCAGTCGTCCGAGACCGCCGTTTCCAAGGCTTGGTTCCGGCTCCTGCTCTTCAATATCAGCCAGAGACTTACCGGCTTCTTTAAGAGCTTCCTTTACATCATCATAAAGGCCGAGATTGATAAGGTTATTGGACAGCAGTTTTCCAATCAGGAATTCTGCTGAAATATAATAAAGCTTTCTTCCGGTTACGTTCTGAACCTGTTCCTGGCTTTTTTCATCGACCAGTTTCAGAAGTGCGTGATAAAGTTCCGCGTTGGAAGCGGTTCTGATATCTTTGCCGCAAAGTTCGATAAGTTTGTTTGTCATGGTTTCACTCATGTGAGCCACTCCTTTCATAGATACATTGCTTTAGAAGCTTTTAGTGGTTGTCAGAAAACATCTTGTACCATGTTATGGTTATATTTATATCACATATAGTTTGTCGTTTCTTGTAAAAATCTTGCAAATACTGATACTATCCTATCATCAGAGGAGAAAAATACATTATGGAAAAAGAAAACACGCAGAAATACCAGGAGAAGAAACAGCATGGGAGCAGACTGTTTCCTTTTAATATCTATCCATGTACGATCCCGTTGGATTTTCCGTCAGTTTCTCTTCACTGGCACAAAGATATGGAGCTGATCTATGTCAAAAAAGGAGCTGGAGAAATTCAGATAGAAACTACGTTGTTTCTGGGAAAACCGGGTGATATTTTTGTGGTGCCTCCGGGAACACTCCATGCACTTCGCAAGGCAAAAGGATTTTCGATGGAATATGAAAATATTATTTTTGAGATGGATTTCCTGGGAGCCGGAGCAGCGGATCTGTGTGCAGGAGAATTTCTCGTGCCTCTTGCGGCGGGAAAACTGCTTCCTCCTGTCTGTGTGCACAAAGAGGAAGAAGATTACGAAGAACTGAAACAATGTTTAAGCCAGATGGAAGATCTGTGCGAATCCAGAGAAAAAGGCTATGAACTGGGAGTAAAAGCAGCGGTTCTTCAAATGCTCTTTCTTCTTATAAGAAAATATCCATGTGTCAAAGAGGTGTCTTCGCCGGACAGAGAACGTTTGAAGGTGGTTCTACAGGAAATTGAAAAAAATATCAGTGAAAACCTTACAGTCAGAGAGATCGCAGAGTTCTGTGGCTGGAGTGACAGCCACTTTATGCGGTGGTTCAAAAAAATGACGGGTCTGAGCTTTATTTCGTATGTAAATGAACGGAGACTGGCAGTGGCAGCAGAAGCGCTGAAAAAATCGAATGATAAGATTCTGAGTATCTCTCAGGAGGCCGGTTTTACCAATCTTTCAAATTTTAACCGCCAGTTCAAAAGCAGATATGGTGTCACGCCAAAAGAATACCGCGAAATGACAGATATTTGAGCAGAAAATAGCGTAAAAACGTTGAACCTAAGATCATACATGCACTGCAGAAATATATGTATGCATAAATGGATATATGAAAATGTGAAAGACCATCGGAGGAAACTCTGGTGGTCTTTTTGCATTGTAAAATGAGAAACCGGGACTGGAAAAGTTTTTGTCAGATAAGTATTTAGATAAAATTCTAAATACCTGTTGACAAAAGAGCGAAGAAGACATATATTGTATTTAGAAATATTTCTAAATAGTTTTCGAAAGAGGGCAGAGGATGGCTTTTGCAGATACGTTCAAGGCACTGTCTGATCCGGTCAGGAGAGAAATTTTACAGCTTCTCAAAAATGGCAGGATGTCGGCCGGTGAGATTGGAGGTCATTTTGATATGACCGGGGCAACGATCTCCTATCATCTGAATATTTTGAAGAAAGCGGACCTGGTCTGGGAGACGAAAGTAAAGAACTTTGTTTACTATGAGCTTAATACATCTGTTGTGGATGAGATCCTTCTCTGGCTGAAGGATCTGAAAGGGGGAAACGACAATGATGAGTATGATAAAGAAGTATAAATGGACACTGATTCTGACCGGAATCGTGACACTGAGCCCGATTCTTTTTGGAGTCCTTTTCTGGAATCAGCTTCCGCAGGAGATACCAACACATTTCAGCGGGGCAGGTAATACTCCGGATGGATGGAGTTCCAGGCCGGTTGCAGTATTTGGGCTTCCGGCGTTTCTTCTTGGGATGGAATGGTTCTGCCTGCTGGTTACGGCAATTGATCCGAAGAAAAAGAATATCAGTGACAAGATGATCCGAATTATCCTGTGGATCATTCCTGTGATTTCTGTTGCTGTTGCTGTCTGCATTTATGGAACTGTCTTTGGGAAAAAGTTTGATATCGGAATGCAGATGAATGTGCTGGTTGGGATTGTATTTATTGTTCTTGGAAACTATCTTCCTAAAGTAAAACAGAATCACAGTATTGGACTGAGGTTTCCGTGGACACTGAATGATTCAGACAACTGGAACCGTACACATCGGTTTGGAGCGTGGGTATTTATTGTCGCAGGAATTGCAATGTGCATCAATGGATATTTCAAATCAACAGCAGCTCTGGGAGTTATTATTACAGTGACGATAACAGTGCCTGTGCTTTATTCTTATATTCTTTACAGGAAAGAGCAGAACTGACCGGGACAACGTTTTGGCGAGACTGGAGAAGGTTTCTGGAAAAAACTTGAAAAAAGTGTTGACAGCCCGGTTGGAACGTGATATTCTAACTGAGCTGTCACAAAGAATTGATTCTTTTGAACACACAATTTAAAAAGTTTTGAAAAAACGAAAAAAGTTGTTGACAGGGAATTGATGATGTGATAGAGTAGACAAGTCGCTTGAACGAGCGACAGATCATAAGAAAATGTCTCAAAAAAACTTGAAAAAAGTGCTTGACATACATTGATGAATATGATAAAGTGAACGAGCTGTCGAAAGGCAGTGAGAAACAAAGAACCTTGATAACTAAACAGTGAAACACATACGATTCTCGAAAATTCTTAATGAATAGATTCGAAAGAATGAACTTTTTATAACAGTAAAACGGGAAGATAGCCAAGTGTTGTCTGACCGGAATCAAACATTTTATCAGAGAGTTTGATCCTGGCTCAGGATGAACGCTGGCGGCGTGCTTAACACATGCAAGTCGAACGGGAAACCTTTTAATGAAGCTTCGGCAGATTTAGCTGGTTTCTAGTGGCGGACGGGTGAGTAACGCGTGGGTAACCTGCCTTATACAGGGGGATAACAGTCAGAAATGACTGCTAATACCGCATAAGCGCACAGGGCCGCATGGCCCGGTGTGAAAAACTCCGGTGGTATAGGATGGACCCGCGTTGGATTAGCTAGTTGGTGG
>NZ_QTWS01000019.1:80890-81503 GCF_003461245.1 Blautia sp. AF19-10LB | reverse complement strand
GAATCTGCATAAATATGATAATCAATCTCATACAGTGCATTTAAATGTAAAAGATTATATCCTTTTTGTCCGTTGCTTCCAGGATAATATGATCCAGTATCCCCAGGGTTTGTAGCAATTTGAATGTCTGAACCGTCAACAGCAAATATAGGCATCTTTTCTGAAAAACCTTTCGTAATTGTTTCGTTAAAGCCGTCAAATATGGAACGGAAAGCTTCAGGCTTAATCTTACTTCTCTGCTGTAAAAAAGCAGATGGTGTGGGCATTTGAGGGGAAGCGTGAAAAAAGTCTATTAATTCATTTGTAAGACTGCCGCTTCCCATACCGATAATTCCTGTTAACACTGCTTTCATAGAAATTTTCCGTTTTCGGGTAAAGTCCGTATCAGGATGAAAGCAATAGTCCTTCGGATTGTTTGCAACTTTATTGATTTCTGACATCAAAACTTTTTTAATGTGTTTCGGTTTCATATGATACCTCCCTGTAATTAAGTTTTTCTTAATTACAAGGGCCGATTTCGCTGCCTTTATTATCAATCCGTAGCGAAATCGGCCGCACACATTAATATAAATGTCAACTGTTTTCGAAAAATAAAAAGACCCCTATACCATTT
>NZ_QTWS01000019.1:0-80880 GCF_003461245.1 Blautia sp. AF19-10LB | reverse complement strand
CGGCCGCACACATTAATATAAATGTCAACTGTTTTCGAAAAATAAAAAGACCCCTATACCATTTCAGATATAGAGATCTTTATGCGTCATACTAACTTAATGACATTGGCCTCTCGGCTGCTCTATCTGTATATCCACTATGTTACTTTAGATTCATTCTATAATCTCACTCAATGCAATTTGCCTCTATACTTTCTTGATTGGATGTCTAATTACAGTTTTCCATTTTTCAGGAGCAACCTTTCTTGCATCGGACATATAAATCTCATGGTGTAAACGCTGTTCATTTATATTATTCTCATAGCCCTGCTCCTTCAAATAATCCTCCAGCAAAGCTACTGTTGCAGGTTCCGAATCAAATGAACCTTGATGCATAATCTGGACGCAAAGCCCCTCATCAATCGTTAAAAACTCTGCCGGTGAACAATCTATTTTTTTCTTCCTGGTTGCTGTTTGTACCGCCCAGGCAAAATCTTTTTCGGTTATAAAATCAGGCAAACGAATAACAGAAATCCAATTAAATGTATCTTTGTTGCTATAATCAATTCCTTTGGTATTTTCTCGCCTGTCGGTTCGGTCAGTTCGCATCTCAGCATCCACAGGATGCTGCTCACCCTGCCACCAGAATCCTTCCAACGGCGGTACTACATATTCAAAAAATCCTTCAATTTTATAATCTGTCTTATAACTCATTTTTAATGTATAAGCAACTGCATATAAAATGCTTATTGCCTGCTGGTAATCACCACACTCTACATTCGGATTTCCCTTTCCGCGAACTGCAACATAATTCATTGGAGGAATTTTTACAATTTCCGGTTTATTCTTCGGCATATAAAATTCCTTGTATTCTTTTTTTAAATCAAACGCCATCTTTTTCATCCTTTCTTTAATCTGTCTACTCGCTCCTGTATATTACGTTCAAATTCTTCCTCTGTAAAAGCAGGGTCTTTTGTTTTTCTCCATATATCACAAGGGATATGCTCGCACTCTCCACATCCTTTCATGTCTTTTTGATTTACCACGCATTCATATATTGGACACGCCTGACCATCCGGTGCATGAAATACTTTTCCAAGACTTGCACTACACCCCTTGCACATATTCCCAAAGCACCCGCACTTGGAGCAATCTGTGCCACAACAGCTTATTATATTTACCGATTGAGCCACTTCTAATATTTCCCTCTGCTTCTTTTTACTAAATCCACCAAGCACAAGTTGATACGATTTATCCAATAAGTCTTTCAATAAATTGTCGGGCACTTCACCATCTGGTTTTATTGAATTCCAATGGGTTTTATTCATATAATATCCAGGAATGATATCTTCGTACTGTTGACGTAAAAAATCACCTTCCGTTGGTTCAAGTTTTAGGGTAATATAATATGGCTCATCAGTCTGTCCCAAACAGACTGCGACAAACATTTTCCCACCTATTTGATAACGAATCCAATTCCAATCCTTCTGGAGATCTTTTGTCACTCCTGCCTTACTAAGTAAATATTCGTCAATCCATGTATACCTCATAAATCATTTCTCCATTTTTGTTATTTTATAGCCAAAATTTTACCTTCATATTTCTTTTTCATACATTCGATACTGATCTTAATCTCCTCCCGTATTTCCTCTGGTTCCAGTAATTCTACCTTGTCCCTGAAGGACAGCAACCATGTAATCAGATTTTCCTTATCTGTGTAATCTGCGTGAAACAAAAGTTTTCCATTCTGCTGCACACTGAAACATTCCGGTCCAAATTCCTCAACTAATCTCCATTTGCAGTCTTTCTCAAATAATGCTTTGACCTTTATCCCTCCGGGAAATATCTTTTCATCGCTTAAATCCGGCATTGGCACCTGCCTTCGGGAAAACTCCTGCTCCGATATTATTACCTCATCCATTCGGTTCAATTTGAACAATCGAAAATCTCCACGTTTTATACACCATCCCCATACATACCAGCTTGACCACCGAAAAATCAGATAATACGGCTCAATGCAACGTGCAGACTCTCCTTTTGGAGAATAATAGACGAATTCCAGTTTTCTGCATTTATCAATTGATGTGCGTATCAATTCGATTTTAGGCGCAAGTGAATCCTTATACCAAGAGGATAGATCAATCAGTACCGTCTGGTTACCCACCATAAAATCAGATGAACCAACTGACAGCTTTTCCATCAATTGTCCATACCTGTTTGTTCCATTCACACTGTCCAGACTGCGCAGTCCTGCAAGAATATCCTGCATTTCTCCCCGTGTAAATAGTGTCTTATCCAGTCTATAGTTCTCCATAATGGAAATGCCGCCATTCACACCCTGTTTTGTTACAATGGGAATCCCCGCTTTGCACAAATCTTCTATGTCTCTGTTTATGGTTCGCCGGGATACTTCAAACTTTTCCGCAAGATAAGGTGCGGTAACCGTATCTTTTTGTAACAGCATTGACAAAATCCCAATCTGTCTGTCTATTTTCATGATTTCTCCTTTAACAACTCTTATGATACTATACAAAACACGTCAACTGTATGTCATGTTTTAATTATACTTATAAAAAGTCTTGTCTTCAATTATTTTATCATTCTTATCAAAATACGGAGCAGCTAAATTGCTCCGCATTCATCACACATACACCACCTCCCTCACCACAATCTCCTCCGCGCAAGCAATAATATTATTCATCTTCCCAACCCATGCCATCTGATCCTGCATTTTCAATTCTTCTGTCACTCCCTGCTGCTCTTTCATCTGTTCCACCAGCCTATCCATCATCTGATGACATTCCTCATCAATTTGGTGCAAATGTTCATTCAGTTTCCCGGCAAGCACCAGCTCCAGATACATCCCTTTCCGATGCTCTTTCAAATACGTTCTTCGCATCATTCCATACTTCCCAATCGGATATTCCGTCTCCTCCGGGAGATACAGGTCTGGATAATACAGACCGTCCTCTCCCAAAGTATAGCTGATTCCATATTCTCCCATAATGTGTTTCTCCATGATTTTCCTCCTATCTTGCCCCTCGGTCCTTGCTCTGACTTCGGGCACGTTGTGTATTTTTCTGCTCCTGCTCTATTTTCTTTCTGTTTGCTGCCAACTTCGCCCTGACACCATGTAGTTGCGGCTCTGGCTCTTTTCCGGTTTCCTGTTTCCATTGTGCGATTGCCTTCTGATACTGACTATACTCAGACTTTGCAGTTTTGAAGTCTTTCAAAAATTCCTGTACGCTTCTATAGCCGACTTTCTGTACACTCTTCGGAAGATAATCTTTCATATTCCGGATCTGGCTTGTCAAATCATCGATTTCTTCCTGCAATTCTTTTTTCTTTCTTCCTTTAAACCAACCTTTGATCTCAGACAGTTCTTTCTTCTTATCAGAACGCTGTTTCTCTTTCTTGTAAATTGTATTATTCTGCTGCTCCAGTTCATTGTAAATCTTATAAAGTTTCGGATATTTTGATGCCAGCCTTGTCATTTCCGGCTGTTTCGGTTCTGACCGGCTTTCCTCTGGCTCTTTATTTTTTACTTCCTTTCGTTCTGTTTCTGGTATTACAGTCTCCATATCAGAAGCATCTGTTTTCTGTAATTGCTCTTTCTGTTCCAATGATTCTTTATACTTTTTCACGAGTACCGTTTCTATCATCAATTCCAGTGCCTCTATCGCCATCGTAACAACTTTTGCAAATAAGTTTGGTTTGCTTCCCTTTCGGGAAATTGCACTCTTGATTGGCTCTGAAATTCTTTTTTGTTTCACTTCCATAATCTGCGGTTCTGGAATGCCGCTGATCAGTGCCATATCCACTGCCCGATTCCATTCCTGACGTTTCCGATTATCTGCTTCGATTTCCAGCGCCTTTGGATTGTGCTTTCCGATTTTCTTTGTTGCAAGATAAACGCTACCACGTTGAAATACCTGCAGCTTCTGTTTTTCAGCTTTCACATAAAGATTAATCAGGTCAGTATAGGAACATTTCACTTCATCCAGGAAGGAATTGCTTTTAAACCGTTCATCTTTAACGGTAAACAACTTCTTCTCATAAATCTCGCCCTTCTTTATAATGTGGCAGCCTTCCCGGATTTCTCCGTCTTCTCCTAATATTTCTTTCTTGGTACGGACATGTTTCCCATTTTCATCATAAAACATATTCCGGCTGGCGATCTTAATGATCGGTTCATCCAACAGTTTTCGTTCTGCAAAGATCAAATGAATATGATAATTCGTTTTCCTTTTATTGTGATGCAATGCTGCAATACATTCCGTTTCATAGTTCTGTTTGAAATGCTCTGTAAACAGTTTCAACAATCTATCTGGCGGATATTCCACAAAACTCTCTGGCAAAGCAATAATCAGTTCTCGTGCTTCAATACATTTCCCTTCTGTTCCGCTTTTTGCAAATTCTTCCTGATTACATTTTGCAAGTTCCCGCCAGAATTTTCGTTCCGTAGTCTCATAAACTGTATAAAGATTTTCCTGTTTTGCATGGCTGGATATATAAGTGATCCGACCTTTTACGTTACTTAATTTCGTCAATTGAATAAATGAATTTCTTGCGATAGGCACTCCCTCCTTTTTCTTCAGCAAAGTAAATTCTGCTATATTTTTGTGAGTGGATGCTTAGGCATCCGTTTACGAACTTATTGCCGTATCCGGCATTTTAGCCTCGCAGAGCGAAATACCCTTGAGCATAAAACGCAGTTTTGTGCGATGGGTGTATTTCGCTCTCAAACGCCGAGGGCTTTGATACATGCTACCTGTAACAACTACTGTCCGGCTTATACTTTTCATCTTGGGCGTATCCGCCCATTTTTTATGCCCGTATCCGGGCTATTTTTTCTTTCTAACCGCAGATTGTCTGTTTCGCTTTCTTCTGTTTTCCATCAGATTTAATCTGATATTCTCGCCCGGATATATTCCAGATCTCCGCAGTATGGTGTTCCAACCAGATACCATTCTCTCGCCAGATTCATTTCCATTCTTGTCTGTACCCACTGGTCATCCACCAGTACTTCCATGTATTCCCCACAGTGAAATCCTGTATCAATCCATAAGTCCATCGACAATAACCCGTATCTGTCATTTTCACAGTTATATCCCAATCTTCCTTCTCTCATTGTATCGTTCTCCTTTATCCATAGTTTTTCTTCAAGGGAGCCCTGTTTCAGGGCCCCTTTGTCACCTACAAAGCACCAATCATTTTCCTGTTTTCCAACGCACTTTCGACTTCGCATTCCGGACTTCTCCTTGTCTGCTATCTACAGGTGCGTGTCACGCTCCTGTTATAAAGTAATCAAGCAGAATTGTTACCAGCGAAAGCTCTCCGGTATTCCACATTTATCCAAATATTCCTGCCTTGCCTTTTCTCGTTCTTCCTCTGTTGGTGCTGTTTTAAAGGTTGTATAAAGTTCTCGTTTTACCATGCTATCCAACTTTTCCATCAATGCTTTTTCAATTTTCGGTAAATAATCTTCATTTCCGGCAAGATGGTATTGAAACAGTGCCAGCAGCAAATCTTTTGGTATCTGTACCTGTGCTTTTTTCTCCATATTTTCCCTTTCCGTGACGGTCGTGACGATAGTGACGATATTTTCACTACCGACGCGCTATCTAAAATACCGTCACAACCGTCACATATCGTCACGCTGTTGTTCCTACAAAGGTCAGTCTGATTTTTCTTCCATCATGTCCTCGCTCTGTTTTATACTGAATTCCATATTCCAGAAGCAGTCGTTCCAGGCTGACATTCAATTTCCTTGATAAAGCGTTAGGCTGCATCTCTACCTGCAGAAGTTCTACCAGTTCCGTTGCTGTTCCCGTCCATTCCGGCTGTTCATCCGTTACCAGTTCTTTGATTTTTTCAAGCAAGGGATCTTCTGGTTCTTTCCAAAGTTCTGTTTCTGTTTTGGTTAACTCCCAAACGCATCTTTTCCGATTAAAGTTCAACCACAGTTTCTGATCCTGCTGGTCACGTCCTGCCACTTCCAGAACTGCCTTATTATCTGTCCGTTTTTCTTTCTGCATGACAAATGCTCCGTCTGCAGCTCCCAACAGTCCGTTCGTACCGGAAATCATGTCAAAGCTGTCTGAAGATTCCATTTTTCTTGTGTGATGCACCACCAGAAAACAGATTCCATAATGGTCACTGAATGCTTTCAGCTTTGTCACAATTTCATAATCACTGGCATAGCTGAATTTATCTCCGCCCACTTCCCTGACTTTCTGGAGCGTATCAATGATAATGAGTCTTGCATCCTTATGCTCTATTACAAACTGCACAAGTTGTTGCTCCAATCCAGCATTTAATGATTTGGACTTTGTGGCAAAATAAAAGTTCTCACTGCCTTCCATTCCAAACATCTGTGATAATCGTTTCTGCAGCCTTGCATAATCGTCTTCCAGTGCCAGATACAGAACCGTTCCCTGTCTCACTGAAAATCCCCACAACGGAAGTCCCTTGCTGATGTGATACCCAATCTGTGCCATGAAGAATGATTTTCCAATTTTCGGTGAACCCACAAACAGGTAAGTTCCGTTATACAGAAGTCCATCTACAATTGGCAGTTTGGGTGGATATGCGGTATCGTATAATTCCATCATAGAAACTGTTTCTAGATCATCCGAATTCTTTTTATTTGCTGATTTTGCTGTATTTTCCGCATTATTTGTGGCTTGCAGATTGCCCTTGCCGGGCAAATCTGCTATACTTTGGTTGGTTTTAAAATTTTGTAATGGCTGTTCCACATCTGCGCCAACAGATGTTACCGGAGCAGTCATTTTTTCTTTTGCTGTCATTCATTTTCCCCTTTCAATCCATACAATGTCTCTGCGACCAATCTCAGGGTACTCAGCAACTCTTCGTTTTCCTCACTGCATTTTTCCAGACGCTTCAATTCTTCATAAATCTCTGCCATCTGATTTCGCAATGCTTTATACACTCTTGGATTTCCTTGTACCACAATTTCTCGATCAGTTAATCGTTTTGTGATATAGTCCTGCTTGCTAAGTCCTGACAATCGGACACATGCATCAATTTGCTCTGCCTCTTCCGGGGATACCCGGAATGCTACGATTTTGTTTCTCCATCTTCCTTTACTGTCCAGATTTTTCTCCATTTAATTTTTCCATCCTTTCAATATCCAACTGTTCTGCCATCTGTGTCTGTTCACTTGGAAACAGATGCGCATATCGGTAAGTGATATCAATGCTCTCATGTCCCATTCGGTCTGCAATTGCTAATACCGTAAATCCCATATTGATCAATAACGATACATGGGAATGTCGCAAATCATGCACACGAATTCGCTTTACCCCAGACACTTTTGATCCTCTGTTCATTTCATGATGCAGATACGATTTGGAAATTTTGAAAATTCTTTCGTCTTCCTTCAGACCGTAAAGCATTCCCATATAATCCTGCATCTCATCACATATAAATTGTGGCATCTTGATAAATCTGTTACTTTTAAATGTCTTTGGTGGGGTAATCACATCTTCCCGGTTTAATCTTTGATATGATTTGTTAATTCGTAGTGTATGCGTTGTAAAGTCAAAATCCGCTGGTGTCAGGGCAAGCAACTCTCCTTCACGGATACCACACCAGTAAAGTATTTCAAAAGCGTAGTAAGAAACTGGTTTATCCATCATCACATCTGCAAATTTCAAATACTCTTCTTTCGTCCAGAACAACATTTCCTTATATTCCTCTATTGCTATATTTCCAGCTTTCTGTGCCGGATTAGAAGGCAAATGATAAAAATCAACCGCATGATTGAAAATGGCACTTAACTGGCTGTGGATTTTCCGCAGATATGAAGCAGAATACCCTTTTCCATTCGCTCTCTTAAATGCAAGCAAATGATTCTGCCATGCAATCACATCTTTTGGTTCAATTTCTGCAATCTTTCTCTCCCCAAAGTATGGAAGAATTTTTGTTCTGGCAATATTATTCTTAGTTCCCCATGTGTTATCCCGGATTCGTTCCTTTTTATCTTCTACATAGATTTCATAAAAACTTGCGAAAGTCATATCCAGTTTTGCATCATGCTTTAACATTTGTTCGTGTTCCCACATCTGCGCTTCTCGCTTCGTAGGAAATCCTCGTTTTGAAGTCTGTTTCGTTTTCCCTGTCCAGTCGGTATACCGATAAACCACTCGCCACTTCCCAGTGACATTATCTTTGTAAATACTCATACAAATTCTCCTCTCTCTTACACTTCGCTGTAACATACTTTTTTGCGGAAATAATTGGTGTTTACTCTGCCAGCTACCGTAAGATAACCCAGCTTCTGTAATTCTTCATTTAGCTGTTTGACAATCTTATAAGCATAAGACTTGGAAACTCCCAGTTCCGCTGCAACTTCTTCTACTGTCATAAAAGTTCTGTTCGTCACATCGCATCTCTCCTCTCTGTCTTAACGTAATTTGTTTAAGTCGTTACATTTGCATGATACTAAACATTTTAATTTAAGTCAAGCAGTTTTATAAGAATATTAAATTTTTTTGTTTAAGTTCTTCTTGCTATCTAAAATTGCTCATGCTATACTGAACCTAAACAGAATTGTTTTATTTTCTTCACAATTAATTATGGCAACACGAATGACCACTATAAGGAGGCAAACAAAAATGGCAATCGGACAACGTATCAAATTTTTTCGTAACCGTATCGGCATGACACAAAAACAACTCGGAGAACAACTGGGATTCAAAGGAAAAACCTCAGATGTCCGCATGGCTCAGTATGAATCTGAAGCCAGAGTTCCTAAGATTGATCTTGTAAAACAAATGTCTCAGATCTTTGATATCAATACTCATGCCTTAACAGTTCCAGATATTGATACTCATATAGGTCTGATGCACACACTATTTGCACTGGAAGATATATATGGTCTGAAGGTAAAAAATATAGATGGACAGCCTCATCTCTGCCTTGACTCTTCCATATCTGCTCCCGGCTCATCTGTCGATGAAATGCTTCGTGCATGGATGGAACAAGCTGATAAATTGGAAAACGGTGAAATCAGCAAGGAAGAATATGATGAATGGAGATATAAGTACCCGGAACTGGATACTTACCAGAAACGTGCCAAGGTACCCTCTCAGGAACTGAGTGATTACCTCGTAAAAGAATTGACTAAAAAAGAAAAATAAGAAAAAAGAAAACCTTACCGATATTCAGTTTTTTACTTCTGAAAATCAGTAAGGTTTCTTTATATACGTTATGAAATAAAATTTTTATTCGCCGAATAACTACAAAATGTTGCCATTTTGTTGCCAGATGCTAAGCAAATTTGTTTGAACCCCGCATAAATACTGGTGTTTTATGATTGCGTGGATTATTCAAACTCAATAACACTAGGCCGCTTTTTCGTGTTACCGTGTATTAAATAAAATAAAAGAGGCGGGCTTTTATTAAATATACCACGTTGTATTATTATTTGCAATAGTTCCAAACATCACTCTAACATCACGGGAATAAATCGTATTATTTATTGCAGTGATGTTAATCAGGTATATACTCTATCACATCACTGATGCCGCAATTAAGAGCTTTACATATTCTATCTATCTGTTTCAGATTGACTGGCTCATTCTTTCCCATGGAAGCCATAGTCCCATAACTTAATCCGGTTGCGTCTTTTAGATCTCCCTTATTCATACCTCTATCAAGAAGCGTGTGCCAAAGCGGATTGTACGATATCATAATACACCAACTTTCTGTTGACTTATTTTTTTCTTCCTGCTATTATTTTCTTAGGTACCGAGCGGAAGCAGGAAGTTTCGGAGTCCGCTCGGTGTCTATTCGCTTAGTTCTTAATTATTTTCTTTTAAAATGGAGAGGTTCTTGATTTTTTCAAGTGCCTCTTCTTTATTTTTACTGTTCTCAATGATCAACACGACCATTTCCATAACGGTTTTAAATTCTAATGTAGTCATTATATCTTTTTCCATTTCTCTAACTCCTTTCCTGCTATCTCCTTGCTACAATTATAGTTTATCACTATATCTTCATTTTGTCAACATTTTTCTTCATTATTTTAGAGATTTTCTTCAATAAACTATTGACATGTACGGTACATATGGTAATATACAAGCATAAACAACAGAACAAACATTCGCATAGACGGTGCGAGGTTTGAGAGATAATAGGAGGAAAATGATATGTCAGAACTTTTAAAGAAACAGAACTACGGTGTTGAGGTTGAATTTACAGGTATTTCAAGAAAAATGGCTGCGGATGCAGTTGCAGAAATTATCGGAACTGCAGCTTCCAGACCAGATCGCACTTGCTACCAGACAAGAACCATTCAGGATTCACAGGGAAGAAAATGGAAGGTAATGCGAGACAGCTCAATCAATCCAATTCGTAAAGTTGGAACCGAGAACATGGACGAATACAGAGTTGAATTCGTAACACCGGTTCTAAAATACGAAGATCTTGATACATTGCAGGCAATCATTCGTAAATTCAGAGAAATCGGTGGAGTACCTCATGCTTCATGTGGTATCCATATCCATGTTGATGGAGCAAACCATACAGCAACCTCTCTGCGCAGATTGGTAAACTTCATGTATAGTCGGCAGGAAATTATTTATGATGCCCTTGCAGTCGGAAGCAGAAAAAATCGTTGGTGTTTGCCAGTTTGTAAAAACCTGCTCGATACCATGAAAAAAGATAAGAACATCACAACCGATTCTGTCGAAAAGATCTGGTATAGCCCAGCAAACGATGGATATTGTGGTGGTATCGATCATCAGCATTATAACTCCACAAGATATCATGCGCTGAATCTCCATAGCTTCTTCCAGAAAGGTACTGTTGAATTTAGACTTTTCAATAGCACGCTTCATGCAGGAAAAATTAAAGCATATGTTCAGTTTTGCCTTGCACTCTCTGCTTGGGCTATTGAATCCGATGATAAAGTAGTATTCCGTTCAATGAATGGATATACCGCTCAGAAAAAAATTACACTTATGTACAATATTTTGACTAACCGCCTTGGACTCTACGGAGATGAATTTAAGACCTGCAGACTTCACATGATGAAACAGCTCCGTGAAAACGCAAAAGCAGAACAGGTTGCTTAGTTATAAATCAGCTGACCTAACGGCTTTACGGGGAGAAAGGGAATGCCATGAGTTTATATGTAGCATACGGAAGCAATCTTAACGTGCAGCAAATGTCATACCGTTGTCCTGGAGCAACGGTCGCATTTACCGGATATCTGATAAATTGGAAATTGCTTTACAGAGGAAGCCGCACAGGATCTTATGCAACCGTCAAAAGGCAAAAAGGAAGTAGAGTTCCTGTTGCTGTTTGGAATATCGATAGCAAAAATGAGAAGGCTCTTGATCTGTACGAGGGATATCCGAGATTTTATAAAAAGAGAAATGTATTTGTACAATTAAAAAACGGCACTAGAAAAAAGGCTATGATATACCTCTTGCCTGACTCAGCCACTGCGGGAAGGCCATCTAGCCGTTATGTTGGAACTGTATTGCAAGGTTACAAAGATATGGGATTTGATACAGATTATTTGTACGATTCATTGGATTATAATTTAAAAGAAGTGAAATAAAGAGGGGAAATCCCCCTCTTTAATAAGAGGTAACCGTTGCAGCGGTTACCTCTTTCTGCCGGGTTTTTGAGTTCCCTGGCGAGTGTGGGTTATGGCTGATTCCTTGTTCGGTACCCTAACAATCAATTCATCCAGCTCACAATCCAGGGCTTCGCAAATCAAGTCGAGGTGTTCCAGATTCACCCTATCTGCAAGCTCGTGGTACAACTCGTTGATGGTGTTGGGTCTTATTCCGGTTGCCCTCGCCAAATCTGCCTGAGTAAGTCTCATCTCCCCAAGCTTTTTTGACAGTAAAATTTTAATCATGCCATTGCTCCTTCCGTTATAATTTAGCACCTCTTGATATATCGGAAGGACTTTTGTTAGATTATATCAAATACTGTTATAAACTGCGTGATATATTTTATACCCTGTAAGGCAAATTTTGAAGCAAACATATTATAAAAAGCACCTATTTTGTTATTATTTGAATGTATTTGCATTCATGTGGTCAGCTATCTTTTTCCATGTATTCTGACCACAGCAACCATCATCATCAATACCAACATTCCGCTGAAATGTTTTAAGTGCTGACTTTGTATTTTTTCCAAAATCTCCGTCAACAGAAACTCCAAGAATGGACTGTAAGCATCGCACCGCTACACCCTCAGTTCCAGACTGTAATACAGGAAGCTGAATATCCAGTTTTACTGTTAAGTCAGCTTTCTCTTTGCGTGATGAGGTATCTTTTTTCTGTTCCGGATATACAGCTTTTCCATTCCAATCATAGATGGTGTAGCCTTCTTTCCAGTCTTTTTTAGCATTCTCAAGATTCTTGTATGCCCCAAGCTGGCCCTTACTGTCTCCCCAGGTTTTCCGGATTCTGTAATATTTATCTACAGTTGTAGTTGCTGCCTTTGCGCCGATCAGCTGCTTGAAGCGGTTCCAGTCACCTTTTGCCCGGATTGCAGAAGGGCAATTCTTTGCGCACACATCATAGTGGGATACCACATGATCTGCGTCAATTCCAAACTTCTGCATCAACATCTTGCAGATTTCAACAGTGTTCCGAAATGCTTTATCATAATTATACCCTGCCTGCACGCACATCTCGATGCCGATAGAATTGTGGTTGTTGCAAATTCCGAAAAGACCACCACCATAGTTAACGCCGACATGCCATGCGCCTCGATTAAAAGGTGTAGCCTGATAAGCCTCGGTATCATCAACATATACATGAGCAGAGTAGCCGGAGAAGTTCCCGTCATGCTGAGCCTTGGCATGTGCCTTTGCGTTTGCTCCTTTTGCAAAGTTATCTGTATTATGGATAACGATGTATTTAGGCACCTGATTTGCATAGCTGTTGTTATTGCTGATTAAACTTGTGTTAAGATTCATTGTAACATCCTCCTTATTCACTTCTGGCATCGCGATTATCTTCGCCAGAATTTCCAATATCTTTGAGCCATAATTCTTCCCGGCAGCCCAGCCTCCGCCCTGTGGATTTTCCTGTATCCCAAGCCATTCAACATATGGGGCTATTTCTCTTTTCACATAACAGAAACGAGGATCCACGCATACACCGTACAGTTTTTCGTTAGATGCATATGCTTTAAGATGCTGGATCTGTGCCCGGATGCCGATCCATGGATGAGAGAACGAATTCCCTTTCATACCATTTTTTGTAACGCCGATTCCGGCAAAATTGTTCTGGTCCAATGTTACGGCAGAACCATTGAATGTGAAATTACCTGTTTCGAGGCAACTTTGCGCAAAGGCGATATCTCCCCTTACTCCTTCCGTTTTTCCTTCTGATATATAATATTCAACCATATCGATTACGGATTTAGGTACTGCCGGATTAACTTTCTGTATATATGACTGCATCTGCTGGACCGTAGCAACTGCAGTTCCCATTATATTCGTTTTCATAATATCCCCCTAAAAAAGGAAAGGGCTTAAGCCCCTTCCTTCTGTGAACCATTAATTTTTCCATCGTCTAAAAGATCTTTCACGCCGCAAAACCACACATCAATTATCTTAAGCAGCGCATCTTCCGACATAATAACCTGCAGCCACTTTGGCAGTAATCCTCTCGCCTGCTGAACAACCCATTTCAATTTCTGCTGTCCCGTTCCTGATTCTTTATACATATGTTCCGCTTTCAGGATCAGCTGGTATACCTGTTCACGGATACCTTCCAATCCTTTATGCTTGGCATACTGAAACGCAATAACCAAAGTCACTACAAGCAAAATTAACACCGCAACCAGTAATACCGGGAACGGAATCTGTTTTAAAAAGTTAAGTAATTCCATAAGTAATTCCTCCTAATCAATGCTGTATTTGGCCAGAACTTCTCTGTCCATTTCTTTTTTGTGTGCTTCTGCACGCTGAAGATTTTCAAATGCTTCTTCGAGCTCGCCATTATGCTCTCCTTTTACAATTGCATGATGCAGCCAAAAGAGCACGCGCCCCGTAGCATGTGTAATTTCTTCATCCGCTTTTCTCTGTTCAATTTTATACTTAATGCGTTCCTGCTCTCGTGCCTCCACTTCCATGAGCCTTCGCTCAATATAGTGACGAATCAGAGCAAAAAAAATGCCGGCAACACCTCCGCTGCCAAGCACAGATAGACAAAATGTTTCGAGCATTACTCTTCCCCTCCGAGTGCTTTTAAGAGCCGATCCAGATTACCTCCGATTAACCAATCCACCAGTTTTCGCATAAGAACCTCCTTTCGCCATTAATAGATGCCCATGTGTTGCGCCTAAAAGGTCTATCTCTCGCATGCACCATACCTTACCTCCATGAAAAAAGGGAACCTCTACGGTTCCCTCATGCTTACATACTCTTCCTTTACTTCTTCAATAATTCCTGCGTCAAGTCTTTCATCTTCGCTCGCCTCTACGTTCAGCATATTTCGTAGGTGAGAAAGTTCTGTTGCCAGGTTCTTGATGAACCTGCTCTGCCTCACTATGATTTCATCTTGCTTTTCAATCATATCTTCATAGAATTCCACAAGTTCTAAAACCTGGATTTCATCCATCATCGTTACCTCCACTTGTATCTTGGTTTTTCTTCACCAAATATCCAATATCTCAGATGATCATCTAATACAATAGCTAATAGGGATAGGATGTACCATGCCGCAGTAAAAGGAAGGCATATCTGTCCAATTATATTAAAAGGCATATTGCTGTAATCCCATATCCCAAGTCCCAATACAATATTCAAAATATATCCGGAAAGGAACTCAATTGCAGTTATCCCGGCAGCACAGATAAACATCTGTTTCCATATGAGCATATCCCATCCTAGAAATTCATTTATCGAACCACAAAATAAGAAGCAAAGTCCGCCGACCAGGACCATAGGCAGTGAGCTGTACCCTCGCCATATCAGTTCAATCATGTAGTAAATCGTTCCTCCTATAGCGAAAAGTACAGCATTTCTGCCTATGGTCTTCAGAGTATTCATTTAACCTCCTTGTCGGCTGCCATTTCGGCCAGATAGTCCTTTAAAACTTCTGACTGATATTCTTCCGGAATCGGTACTCCATATTTAATCTTGGCGATTTCCGAAGCTTTCGCGCATCCTTTAATCCACATATTTACAGAGTTTCCATATGTTGTGTGATAGCTCTTGAATTTCATCGCGCCATTAATGATCTTCTGCATATCCTCAGCAGAATAATACCGGCACGGATTGCCATCCTCGTGATATTCCAGTTTTTTGCTACCAGCAGTCAGCTGAGCCTGTTTACCAAAGAGATTCAGCTGATCTTCATCTTTAAGACTAAAATGTTCCTTTCCGGACGAAATTTCAATGTCCGTTCCTGCATATATTGTATTCTGGCAGATCTGAGAAATCTCCTTTTTCTTTTCTGCTCGATATGTTTCAATAGAAAGATAATCAGCATTGCAGCCTTCTTCTTTGTCTTTCAACTGATCGAACCAGAAACCAAAATCAGCAGTAATTTCTTTTTCTAAAATCACTGCTGCATCTACCCTGCAAAAAATCTCATCAGCCTCATATCCTGTCGGGCCATCTTCTGTTTCCTGTACAATTTCATGCTGGTTGTTCCTGAGCCACACATCTGCTACGCCATTCGGTTTTGCCTTGTACACTACCTTTTCCATTTTTTCGGGACTTTGAACCTTGTGCATAATATCGCCTCCACATATTGAAATATTTTTCCTCAACATAGCCATTTCCTTTGTCGTGATCGCTTGCAATTTTCCTTGCAATCCGCATGAGTTCATCTACCTTGTTTCTGATCCGGTATTTCACCATATTTGTGTTTTTGAACCAGCCATAAGCGGATATGACCGACCTCACAAATTTGATTCTTGCAGCGACATGGTGTTTTACCAGTTTCAGAAATTTATTCATCTTCCGTCGTGCGGTAAGAAAAATGTTCCTGCGGATTGTCACCCATACTTTCTTGTGCTTTTTCTGTCTCCCAAAATATGACTTCGTTTCTGCATCTCCGCCATGAAACCGGAAGCCCATGAAATCCAGTATGGCGCCCTTTGTCTTTCCGACTTGATCCTCATACATGGTTTTCTGCATAATCCAGTCCGGCTTGATTCTCAAGTCAAGAAATTCCAGCATATAGGCAATCATCATTTTGACTGCCTGCTTTAAATGGGTTTTATTCGCTGCATACATTGTTATATCATCCATATAGAAAATGACATGTGCTATTAACCGTTTGATTTTCGTCTGCCCTCGTCGGCAGGTTATTTTAGCCAGTCGCTCGCTTGCATAATGATAAGCGTATGAGAGAAAATAATTGCATAAATCCTTTGATACAGGAGAGCCTATTAGAATACCTCTGTCCGGTGCCAACGCCTCCGGTGACGGCCATTCCTCGTATAGCTCAATAAATACAGTAAACAGATATAACAGCTCATCTGATTTGTGCAGATCTCTTTTCAGAAGTTCCAGCAATTTTCCATGTCGGATTGACGGATAACATTTCTTCACGTCCGCCTTTGCACTGTACCTCGTACCTTCAACATCATTGGAGAGCCATCGCATGACTGCTTTCTTACCATAGTTCTGACCTCTTCCTTTGATGGAAGCGCATTGGTATGTTCCCAGCTTTGCTTTGAACAGCGGTTCCGCAGCCTTTGCTGCAACCTGCTCATATAGGCGAAACAATATCGTTTCCAGCCCAAGCATACGTTCCTTTCCGCTTCCCGATTCATTGATCTTTGTATAGCGGATCAACGGCTGTCCGTAAGTGTTCGCCAGCAAATGTTCCCTAACGGTTCTGGTGCGGATATGATATGCCATTTCCAACGCCAGCTTGTAATGTGCCGCCCTCCAGAAATCATTCTCAGGAAGATTGCCAATGCTCAGTGCAGCAAACTCTTTACGGTCTACCGGCTCTAGGTTCGTCAGTTGCGGTTTTAGATACTGTTTTACATGCTCCCGGCTTTCCCCTGTATAGCAGGCAAAGAACCTCACAGAGCTATTCTTTCTGTATTTATCGTGCATATAATCTGTGATTACGTCGTAAATCCTGTCTGCGTCCGAAACCACAAGTCTCTTGCAATATGTTTTCATGTTTCTCTTTCTTTCTGCTTCAAGGACGTTCGGGTTTACTACTAGCCCCCATCTGTGTCCACTTCCGCCACAGAGCCAGAGGCATGTTGCCATACCTCCGGTGCTGGTTCGTCAATTTCGGGCATTCCGCCCCAGCCCTTCCGGGGTTCCCTTTAAGGGAACGAAATACAGCACATCTAAGTTATGCAGAAATTCGAGCGGCAAAATTCCAATTCACGGTAGAAAGCCCATAATTCAGGTGGGCATTCCGACGACCATCCATCGTGCCGTTGTTCAGGTTGCCCGAGCCAAGAACGGAAGCCACTGTGCTGTAAGTCCTGTTGAAATATCGTTGATAGTTACAATTTCTTATTCTGCCTTAAAAGGGGAGATCCCCTCTTGCTGTCGCAATTCACCCCCGGCTTATGCTGCCGCTTTGCGTCCGCAACGCCCACAGGCAGAAAGACGAGCGGCAAAATTCCAACCCACGGTAGAAAGCCCACAAGCCAGGTGGGCAAACCGACGACCACCCACCGAGCCGTTGCTCAGGTTGCCCGAGCCAAGAACCTCTCGCTGGCTATCGCCAGTCGTCTCGAGGTTCTCTGTATAAAGTCCATCAGCATAACCAGTGCTAGAAGTTGCTGCAACTTCAACTGGATAACGTACCTCTGGATCATCAGCAGAATAGCCAAGTTTGCTGATATATTTCCAGTTGCCTTTGTTGTCCGGAATTGCATAGCCAAGAGCAACCCAATCATCTGTTGTAGCTCCTGCTGTTGTCATTTTTGTACAGTCATAGCAGATGTATGGACGCATCACATGGTTTTCAATCTTCATAACTGTATTTCCTTTCGGTTCCCAGAATCCAGAAGACATTTCCACTCCAAACAGAATGTATGGCTCTTTTCCGCTGGTGTTGCTCACAGGGGATCCGCAAGAACCAAGCACATCATCGCATCCGCCTGTGTTCCACGGCATCGTACTGATAATTGTTTCACACGTCACGCCAGATACAGAAGTCGGTGCTGTAGAAAATTTCTGCCCTCCATTATCAACGTATACAGCCGCATTATTGCTGTCATAATCTTCAATCTTTGTGATCTTTACTTTGTTCGCTTTTGCGTGAAGTCCACTCGATCCTCGGTCATTATTCGCCTTTCCTTCACTTGTAAGGCTGTTAGCATTTCCTATGGAAACAGTTCCTCCAACAACAAGCTCTTTGGCCGCACTTTTAGAAATAATGATTCTTTCCGCATCATTTTCCTGCACAGTAGCAGTTGCCTGTGTCCACCACCAGTTACAACCTGCCATCACCGACTGGCTATGTCTTGTGGCAAAGGCAATCTCCATAAGTCGTGCCATTCTCTCAGAATCCTGTGAGGTTTCAGCACAATACTGTGTGCCTTTTGCCCGGAATTTTGTGAGGGAACTCTGGAAACTGTAGTTTTTCGGAGATACGCCGCTGATTGAGGACGCAACACCGTCCGCATTGTCACCAGACATATATTTGGCAATCGCCACAAATGGTCGGATTGTTCCGTCCGGTCGGATTGCGCCGCCCTCCGGCAGCCACTCTGCAGAATGTCTGGTATCAGAAATAACGGTATCCTCGCCATTACTGTCAAATTTACGATATACATACTGTGTTAAATACAGACACCATGTATCGTATTTTGTCCGAGAAAACTCATTATCAATGTCTTTGATGTACTGAACTTGAAAATCTCCATTCTCATCAACTGATCCATTGACTTCCAAATATGCAAAGCATCCTTTTCCGTCAAAATCATTTACTGCTCTCACTGCATTTGTGCTTGGCGCAGCTGTCATACCTACAGCATCAAAAAGCCGGGTTCCATTGCTTGATGGAGTTACATCATAATTATCAAAATGCACTCCATATTTCTTGCCATCTTTATGCAGGTTCAAAAGAAATAATGCTTGTTCATTTTTTGAAGCTGCAAATTTTGTAACTGCTTCTTTCAGAGCCACATCATTATTGATTAGCTGTCCTAAAAGAGCATTAAATACATCTGCGTGTGCTGGATCTGAAGTTTCCAGTTTTCGCAAATTTTCATCAAATGTTGCTCCAGAAATATCGAAATACGACATTTTCTACCTCCTTATGATAACATTTATCTATCATTATCCGATTACTTGTTACAAAATATCGAAATACGTTAGAATGTATCATCACACTCGAACACGCATTCCATGTCTGCATCCTTTCCTTTCTTCAGAAATGCTTTCATGGCCACCATATCCCCATCTGCATCATATAACCCAACTTCAGAAATATAAGTGTTTGCCAGCTCATTTTCTGCCAGTGTGCAGCGATATCTGATTTTTGTATCAGAAAGAACCTCATAACCATCAACGTTCTTGCGAAGCAATTCATGATGTAAGGTGTTCTGATCGGCACTGTGTGGTTTTACTGTTCCGCCCGAATCTACACCTCCATCGCCAAAAGCCATACCTACAATCTTTGGGAGCGATGAAATCCCCGCTCTTGCTTTTACCATTTTTTTCTTAGCCAGTGTTGTAACTGTAGTCCCTGCCATTTAAAGGACCTCCCTTCCTGAATTTAGTTTTACACTTCCATCTAGCCTACACGTTCCATCCAGTCTTGCGGCCCGTGAAGGAATAACCATTGTGACATCTACTTCTTCTTCATGTTTAACAGGCGCACGAATCCGAACTGTCTGCAGATATGGCGGCTCTCCTGCATCAAGCAATAAAGTCCCGTCTAACAAACAGTTGCCGTCCAGAATCTTATTACCATCACGCCAGCCCATAATTACCCTCTGTATGCCTCTAAAATCAGCTTTCTCAGCATTAATCATATCAGGCAATGAAATACACTGTTTCGTTTCAAAAGCCTCCTGATTGCCGATAAACAGCCTATGCCCGATAAAAGTTTCCATCGGATACCAAGAATTGAGCTTTCTCGTTCCGTCCAGTGAAAAGTTTCCATCAAGAAAACCTTCCCACCATACAAAATCACTTCGTACGAAAAAGGAAGGCTTAAATATATTTTCATGATATACATCTGGAATCCGGTGAAAAATTCGATCTGCTATAAAATTCTCAGTTAAGACTGCATCGAATGGATAGACTGGGCGAAATTCTGTCGGATACCAATGATTCAGATTGATACTGCCGTCAAGAGCGAAGGAACCATCAAGAGAATACTTCCACCATGAAAAATCTGAATGATACGTCACTCTCTGTTCAAAGCTCTCTGTGCATTCAATAAGCATGAGGATAACAGAAAGAAGATATACTGTGTGTGATTGCTTCAGCTTATCGACTTTACTCTTAACTTCTCCTAGTTCTACCTCTGTTTCACCTTCCAATTGAACGCTGAATATGTTAGGGTGAGAAAAATAATGTCCCGGCTCATTACAATCATGAACCTGGACATCATAATCCGTCACGCCTTTTAAAATCTGTTCCATTCGCCATGGGGTCATTGGTGCTTTTGTGTTTTTCTTTTCACGGAGCAACCGTCGTCTTTCTTCATATGACAGGTCTTCTCTTACGGGCAGTCCATACTTGATCTCATGATATTTAAGCCCCCATGTAGCTGTATCGATAAACATCTGGTATGGAAGTTCTTCAATATGCACAGTGGCCAGATCAAGCTCTCTGCCCATAACTTCGTATATCCATTTTCCGACATAGGATTTATCATACCAGCCCTTAGTTACATATGTCAGCATTCTGTTGGCCGAATCGCTCCATGGGAATCTTTCCAGATCTATACTCATGTCTCAGCCCCCTCTAATGTAAATGTCACATTACCGGTATCTGCATACTCGCTTGATGAAAGGTGAATGTTTTCTCTCTTTCCATCCATCGTAAAATCTATGAAATCGCTTACTCCGGTTATGGTTGACAATACTGTTCGAGCTGAATTGTAGCGAAGGATATTTGTTTCTTTCGCCGCAGAATAGACTGCCATCATTTCAGTTTTGAATGTCGAGATTACATCATCCAATCCAACGCCATCCAGAACAAGTCCTGTACAGGCAAAATCTACAGTTTTTACTGTAGCTGACTTGACGATCAGCTTAGACGATCCAGTAGGCAACAGTCTTTTGCTCCTGTCGTCCGGAGAAACGATATGGTTGTAAACTGCTGTGACCAGTGTACTTGATGCGGGCTGTCCGTTGCTATCAACTAAGATCAATCCCACTGTTCCTGGTCCTTCAATAGCTGGTTCTACAATACAATCTCCAATCCCGGGGACTTCTTTGGCCCACTTAATATAGTCAGCATCATTCGCTACATAGAACTGCGAATCTTGGAATTCTGCATGGATTCGTTCATAATAATCTTCATCATTTTCTTCTTCAGCACCACCCGATGTTTTCTCGCTGTTGGTAATTGCTGTAACGCCATTGATCGGCGATGCCATAATTGTAATCGTATTTGCCGGAACATTCCCGGATACCCCCGGAGTGACCGCTTCAACCGCAAGATCCATGGTTTCATTCTCTGCGAACGTAACAGTTCGCAAAGTCTGGAACTCAACAGCTTCCATCTGATCTGTTGCAGGAACTGCAAAAACTGTGCCTGCTGCCAATACTGTGCCATAAGCCGCCGTAACAGACACTGTTCCAGTTGCTGCTACAGCTTCTTTTCTTGTCACTCCTGCTTCTCCACCATGCAGATCCATCCAATCACCCCAAGAATATTCCGGAAACGCAACCATCAGGCAGCGAACAAGATTGAACTGTACAAGCTGAGATATTTCGATGGCCGTAGGCATGGTAAAATCATATGGGAAATCACCTTCCATATCCGATATATCCGCCGGAAGGTTTCCCATCATCCTCTCCTGTATCTGGTCAGAATCACTTTCTGACACAAATTCCGGAACTTCAAACTCTGGTCTAGCCATATTAACCACCTCCTCTAAACTTCAATGATTGAATCAACGGTAAAAGGTTCTCCATCAACTGAATAAACTATGAATGATACTTTTACCCTCCCAGTACCCCATTCAAAAGAAAACTCTTCTACCGATGATGTCCGCGGATTGACCATCAGAGCTTCCTGGATTGTCCTTTCTAGAGAAAGTTCTACAGTGCTTTGGTCAGATTCTCTTGTTATATCTTCCGTTTCAGTTCCATGATCATCCGAATATCCCAGGCAAGAATATCTTTCTGTAGATACCGTTTTTACACACCATATTTTATATGCTTCATATCCATCGTTCATTGGCACATTATTTGCGGCGGTGCGAACGAAATCTCCTTTTTCAAGATCCCACATTGGCGATGGTTTATAGTCAACGTCATATTCTTCGTCTTCCTCTTCATCCACAAAATCTGGAACATCCACAGTCGGCAGTAAATTTTTTGATTCTTCTTCCATATTGCCTCCTATAATCCACTTGCCTTGACTACTACATCTATGACTACAGGTTCTCCCTCAACCCATACGATAAGCACACGATCTCCCGGTTTTAACTTAGGCATAACCACCTTATGGCTATGTGATCCCGTTCCGCTGTTATGCCCTCCGTGTGTTCCTCCAGATACGTTTGTTGATAGATTGGCCAAAAGTCTGCAGACGGAATAATCCTTTTTAGGGATAGGCAAAGGAAAAGTATTGGAAACAAGGGAATAGTCTTTCTTGATCACTCCAAAGTCGAACGAAAATCCTCCTCCTGAGTGTTCTCCCATTCTCAAATCCAATACCTTTGCAAGCTTTTCCATTCCATTTTTTTCCATTTTTGACATAATGTTCCTCCTGTCAGTCAAATGATCCATCGTCAACCCAGCCCCAGACATGAGTCTGATTCCAGTTTTGTGTAACCAGATGCCATGGGTGTGCTTTTCCGGAACCACCTTTGATCGTGATTTTTGCTTTTCCGGCTCCTACACTGTATCCTCTGGCATCTGGATAACTGCTGACATAATGCTTACCGCCATGGAAATTAACAATGTCCCCAACATCATATGATTTTGCTTTTGTTTTTTTATTCCCACTGCTCTTTTTTGCTGCCGGTGCTTTTTTCAATCCCAGTGTCATAAGCATTTTATCTACATCATGCGTAGCAGATATTACGATATAATACCCAGCACTTATTGAAGCTGTTTTTAGATGAATCTTGTCACCCTTCCGAATGATAGGAATATCCGGGAGTTTTATCGTGATTTCTTCCTTTGGTTTGCCATCATCTGCAAGAATCTCTCTCGCTTCTTTTTTTGCCTCATCTAATGTGTCATTGGTTCCTCTGGAAACAATCTTCTGGCGGATTCCGTAGCTTGTCTTTCCATCAACTGTAGCCTCGACAGGTGAGCATCCATCATCATTTGCTTTTCCGATGATTTTTACCCTTGTGACCATCCCGGTAGTGCTGATCTTATGGTTTACTTCTGTAAGATGCTGTGTTTCTTCAAAATGATATACTGTTTTATTTGTTCCAAAACCAACTACGGTCACATTCATTTTCACAGCCCGCAGACATGCCTCAATGCCACCTTTCTTTTTGGCTTCCTTGAGGATTTTCACAACCACTGTTCCAAGCTTTTCAGACTTATAAGCCAGTTTCCCATGCTTCACATTTGGTCCGCTGTAAGATGTGACCTTTATGCCCCAGCGTTTCAGCACTTGGACTATGGCTGACTTTGTCTTTACGCCAGCTGAAAAATATACATGATCTTGTGATTCCTGCAGATCATATAGAACATCGTATGCTTTTACCTTAAACTTCTCTCCGGATGTTCTCGCTGAAGGATTCCATTCAACTATTTTTCCTCTGGTTGCTTCGGCATTTTTGCCGCCATTATAGGAATACAAAAGTGCTGCATAACACCCAGGCTTGGCAAGAGAAGAAATTCTTCCCTTTGAAGTTTTATCGTTCTTGGCCGAAAAACTAATTCTGGCCGCAAGCTGGTCCTCTCCCTCTTCCCAGGATACATCTTCGACAAATTGCGTGATGTCGTAAGCCTTTTTATCTGCAGTCATAATGGCCACGAGGTATTTATATTTCATTGGATTTATCAATACTCTCGCCTCCTTATGGTAAAGTCAGTACTGTTCCTGGATATATCCAATGTCCGTTGTCGCTATTGCGCCGGCCATGTTTCTTAGCAGCCGCTTCAATAACCTTCTTATTGGCATTGTAGATATTTCTCCACTTTGATTCAGTTTTATATTTCTTACGAGATATTCCGCAAAGCGTATCGCCTCGGACAATCCTGTAGGTCTTTTTCTTTTTAGTAGATTTCTTGGTACTTGGCCTAGTGGTTTTCTTTTTCTTTTTAGCTTTTTTCTTAGTCCCCAGTTCCTTTGTTGTATAAATCTTCATCTCGACATATGGAACAAAAGATATCTCGTACGAATAGTCCCCATGTCCGCCAAAAGGCTTATACTCAAAAGATTTGATAGTAACATCTTCATTGATACCAGCTTCAGAAACCACCAGATTTAAAGGTGTCTTTTTTGTCTGCCAGCTTTTCAGTTTGCTGGCGCAAGTTTTTGGCGCTATCCATTTCTGGTTTACGGAGGCAAGCTTTTTTCTGCCTGCCCCCCAGAAATATCCAGACCATTTTATAATCTGAGTACCCATACCAGATGGGTAACTCATTTTTCCTTTTCCAAGAATGTTATATTCCTGATATGCTGTTTCTCTTTTTACATCAACATCATCTTTTGGCATCGAAGGGAACTGGAACTTCGATGCCGAATTATGCAATTCTTTTAATATCGCTCCCATGTTCCCTCCTTATGTTGTAACAGGCGTATTCTCATAAGCTTCGCTGAGCATTGTTGCAATTTCGCTTCCAAGATCGTCAGCCAGCTCCTTGATGTGCGCTTTGATGAGCCGAATAACATCACTGTCATTTGTATCTGATATATTGAACTGCGGAGAAAGGTTGACTTGCACCACAACGCCAGATTTATCTGACACTACATTCGTTGGTACAGTTTCTTTCTCTGTTTTTTCAGAATCTTGTGAACTGGAATCTGTGTCGAAATAAGGTGTCGTATTTGATACTTCTTTTCCAACAATTCCTCCGTTCGCATGTGCTGATATCTGGCCATCCGAACCAAGAATACCAAGTGTACGACCTGCAGACTCCCACAGTTCAATACCTCTCTGTCGTCTAGCTGGTACTGTAGGAATGATATATTCCAATCCTTCCTCACCTAACCACGACAGCTCAGCTCCATTCAGTCCGACTTCACCGCCCGAAGCGTGTCCGGCTATGGTAGCTGATACTGAGGATCCGCTACTTGAAGTCGATATACTTGCAGACGGATTGGTTATATGCCAGTTCAGTGTAACCGCAACATCTGCAGATGCAGTGAAGCCCTGTGAGAATGTACTTTGTACCTGTCCGGCGCATTCCGAATAAATAGCTGCTGCATTATTCGTCTGGTCAAGTGTGACATCAACGTGCCCGTCTGTTGGAATAGTCGCAGAAAAAGCAGATACTACATCGGCTGTTGCAAGAGAATAAATCTCAGCCGCATTATTGGACTGATCTAATGTGATGCTCGCATGACCGTTGGCCGGTACATCACTTACTGCACTCTCAATATCTGCCGTTGCCTTCTCAGCGATTCCCGCTGTTACAATTGTTGGATCTGTAATGGTTACTGTTGCATGACCATTGGCCGGTACATCGGTTAATGCACTTTCAAGATCCGTTGTTACCTGCTCCACAACGCCAGAAGTGTCTGTTGTCGTGCCTGAGAAGGTAACATTTGCACTGCCTTCAACTGGTACATCTCCTACAGCACCTTGTGCATCTTCTTCCGCCTGCGCCTGCATTCCGGATGTATCGGTCGTTGTATTTGTGACATTTACATTTGCAGATGCTTCCTGCTCAATAGGCTCTGTTTCCGTTTCATCTGCTGCCTGTTCGGTTGCAGACTGCATGCCAGATGTATCCACCGTTACCAGTTCTGATGGGATAGTAACAGATGCGCCTGCCTGCACTTCAATTCCATTTGCCGCAAGTGTCCCGGATTCCATGCCGAGAGCTGCCTCAATCTGAGCCGCCGCTGTATCGGAATCCACTTCTACATCTGCCAGATCAACTTTGACTCCTTCTGCTGTCACAGACATTTCTGCTCCTTCTGCATCCAGAGCCGACATAGCCTGCTCGATAGCAGCCTGAGCCTTGTCTCCGTCAACTTCTGCAGTCAACGTATCCATGGAAATAGTCAGTTCCTGGTCTGGGTGAATAATATACGGGCTTTCGATACCGTTCTGTTCTGCAATGGTCTGCCAGTCAATTCCAAGAGCGTTGCCGATTTCCCACAGGCAATCGCCTTGATCAACCTTAATCTTTACATGATCAGCGGTAACCTCCTGTGTTTCGCCCAAGTCACCAAGAGCTTCATTCAGCTTTGAAGTCCATGCATCTTTGTCAATATCAACGTCTCCATCAACAGAAGCTTTCAGTCCTTCAAGTGTCACATCTTCAGTTGTAGTCTCTACCGCCGCCCTGTCAATCGCTTCCGCAAGTTCAGGAGGCAACTGGCTGCGAACCGTTTCATACATTGGATTGCTCGGATCCGTAAGTGATGCTTTTAATTCATCGCTTCCGTTCTTCCAGATCTGGTTAGCATAATTCTGCCATGTTGCAGACGTATCGCCAGCAGCTGCTCCAACCTCAATAGCTTCATTAAACGAATCCATCAGGCTTTGTGGAACTGCCTTCCCTGCTTCCCGGTAATCATCAATTAAGCCCTGCATCTGCGTTACATCAGGTTTCATGCTCTCATACATGGTGCTCAAGGCATTCTGTGTAGCATCAGTTGTAATTCCTAATGTTTTTCCATTTCCAAGTTCGTTGAACCCGTACATCAATGCACTGGTCATAGCGGATGTGTCTCCGCTCTCTAACTGTTTCTGTGCTGAATCAATAGAAAACTGCGTATTTTCCGCAAGGCTCTGCCTGTTGCTCTGAATCTTCTCTGCATATGCAGAATTCAGAGTGTTTGAACCAAGCTGTAAGCTCTTAGACAGTTCACTTCCTTCCTGCCCCTTTACATACCAACCAGTCATGTCATGG
Organism: Blautia sp. AF19-10LB; assembly: GCF_003461245.1. Lineage (GTDB taxonomy): Bacteria > Bacillota > Clostridia > Lachnospirales > Lachnospiraceae > Blautia_A > Blautia_A intestinihominis. The sequence goes on along the minus strand of NZ_QTWS01000019.1, from coordinate 53,730 downwards.
TACTGCTTATTCTGAGCAGCTGTGATCCTGCCGGCCGATTCCATTGAATTAAGCTCTGAATACCACTGCTCAACATCTGCCTGTACGCTTTCTTTTGCTGATTGCCTCTGATCTCTCATTGCTCCCAGAAGATCAGTAAATGAACCGCTTTCAAAATCGGCCGCATTCAGGCTTCCATATTCCTGGTTTATCCAATCCCATTTTGCCTGAGCTTCGGACTCCTTCCATCTTGCAGTTATGTTATTTATTTTTTCTTGCAAGGCACTTATCGCCTTTTCTTCCCTAACGCCAATGATTCCGTTTTCTAATGCTGCGGAAACTCTTTCTGATAACTGATTAGAAAGATCATTGAGTTCGAGATAATCCGCTGTAGCCCATTTCTCGATGTTCTGGGCCAACGTCTGTCCCTCTTCCGTACCTCCGAGATACGTTTGGACGTGGATATGTGCCGCAAACGTCCGGCTTTCCAGTTCTTCAATCTTGCTCTTAACAAAAGTTTCGATATTGCTTGTGTAATCTTCCTGTTCTTCTGTCGTAAGTTTAATTCCCACTCTGCTCTTAAACTCCAGAACATCATTGGATTCCAACGCCTTCTGAGCATCTTCTCTAAGCTTATCAGCGTTCTTTACCTCATTTAAGGCAACCTCCACATTGGCCAGGTATTTCTGATCAAGAATTCCAGAAGCAATATCCTGCACTTCCTGAGCTGATAGTTTGATGTTTCCGAAATGTTCTTCCAGATTACTGCTCAGAGCTTTCTGGTTGTAGTTATCAACTGCAACACCAATTCCAATCACTGCCGCTGTTACTGCCGCTGCCGCAAGTCCGAATTTAGCAGCTGTTGGAACCATAGCGCCCAAATCGCTGATAAAAGCACCTACACTTGGAGCTGTCTGTGCTGCAAGCCCAATGCTTTTGATAGCATTTCCAATTGGCTGTAATGTTGTTGCGATATTTTTTGCGTTTCCAATAATCCCGGATGCTCCCTTTGCGATCAGCATAGAGCTGAGCACAGAAGAAAGGCCTGCTTTCTTTCCTCCTGGAAGGATAGCAGACGCACTGGAGAATAATGTTCCGAGACCGGAAGAAATCAAATGTTTTCCGTCTCCGCCAATCCAGTCAGAGAAAGGCCGACCGATAAGAGTATCCCATGCAATGTCCATCTTTCCGAACATATCCGCATTCCGCCACTCATCAGATGCCGTCATGGTTCCGATAACTGTCTTCATGTGTGCTGCTTTTTTGTCTACAGTGTCCATAAAATCATTCAGAGCAACCGTCACAGCCGGCATTGCGTCCGTAATGGAATCAACGAATCCTCTTACATAAGGAGTGAGTCTCTGTCCAAAACTGTTTTGCACGCCCTCTACAGCCGACTGCATAAGAGTCATGGAGCCTGCCAGGTTGTCCAACATGGTGTCTGCCATATCCTGTGCTGCATCTTTTGAATTTCCGATTGCATTGGAAAGATCGTTATAATCCTGTTCTGAAGCATTGATGATAGCAAGCATACCGCTCATAGCTTCTTTGCCGAAAATGGTGGATGCCGCCGCTGTCTGTTCAGTTTCAGAAAGACCTCCTAAACTGCTTCGCAAATTATCCATGACACCTTTCAGTGTTTTCATGTTTCCTGAGCCGTCGGTCAGGCTAATACCATATTTGTCCATAGCCTCTGCCATGCTGTTAGTTGGTGCTGCCATGTTAGCCAGGGATGTCTTTAAGGCTGTACCAGCCATGCTTCCCTTAATGGAACTATTGGCCATAAGTCCCAGCGCCAGGGATGTATCTTCGACGCTATATTTCATGGCTCCTGCTACCGGCGCAACATATTTGAATGATTCACCCAGCATGCCTACGTTTGTATTCGAACTAGCGGATGCCTTTGCAAGGACATCCGAGAAATGTCCGGCATCTTTTGCTTTCAGCCCAAAAGCTGTCAAAGCATCCGTAACAATATCCGAGGTGCTTGCCAGATTTTCGCCGGAAGCTGCTGCCAGGCTCATAATACCGGATATACCAGCGGTCATTTGTTCTGGTTTCCAACCTGCCATAGCCATGTAATTAAATGCCTGAGCCGCTTCAGTAGCAGTAAACTTCGTAGTTGCGCCCATTTCCTGTGCTTTTGCGGTCAGATCATCAAACTCTTTCCCTGCAGCGCCAGATATAGCCTGGACCTGCGACATCATACTCTCAAACCCTTTGTATGTATTCACAGTATCAGCCAGTCCTGCGCTCACTCCAAGGAATGTTGCGCCCTGTGCTATTGGATTCTTTGCAGCATTTAAAACCGCTCCCATTGGAGCAGTAGCAGCATCTACTATACTCATAGTTGCCGTAAAAACGCTTCCGTCCCAGGCTTTTGCTTTGTCCCTCACATCGTCGATGATCGGACTTGCATTATCATCTGCCCCCAGTTCCGCTGTCCCGGAAGTTCCATCGAATGTGGCCACTGCATCTTCGGCACTTCGGATTATCTCCGTGGCTGTATCATCAGCTTCCACTGAGGCCACAGCCACTTCACCATTCAAGGCGGCCAGTGCATCCTCCACATCCATAATTTGCATCGTAGCATTGTCGTCCGCAGTAAGCTCTACTACCGCTTCATTTCCGTTTAGAACAGACAGTGAATCTCCAACACTATTTACCACCCCGGTGGCATTATCATCCGCCCCCAGTTCTACATCAGCACTTGTTCCGTCAAGGGTTACTGCTGCATCCTCGACACCAGATATTTCGGCAGTAGCATTGTCGTTTGCTCCTATCTCAATATCTGCTGAAATTCCTCCTACTCTTTCAGCTGCATCTTCGACTCTTGAAAGAACCGGAGTGGCATTGTCATCTGCTGAAACTTCAATAGAGTGCTCACGTCCAAGCGTTCGTTCCACTCTCTCTGCCGTTTGTTCAATCCCTCTGGTTTTTAATCCAGATGACAGGATCCGATTTACCTTCTGGGCGGCAGTGGCCAGGGTGTTCATCTTATTCGTGATATTTGATAGGCCAGGGTCTGTATTATCGTTCACAGATACAGGAATTTCAATTCTAATTGTTTCTCCCATTTACCACGTCACCCCTTTTTCGTATTCGCCTCGATCCATAGCCTGGTTGAAGCAAAAAGAAAAGCCCTCTCTCCAGAGGGCAAACTCATTACTTCACTCGGCAATAAACCTTGGCGTTGAAATATGTGGTGGAGCAATGTTGACTTTCCACCGGCCATAATCAGTTTTTTGCAGTTTCAGCCTTCACTTCTTCATTATTGAAACCATTAACATCATCAATAATCTCCATAATGCGGTCTTTTTCTCCCGGAAGGAGAACAGCGTCAATTACATCGAGAGCATTGATAATACAGATGCCTTTTGCTTCCAGGCCCTTTTTGACATCCGGATTATCCCACAGTTTGGCCTTGTCTTCTTCCGTAGTAGAGTTGTAGATCACGGAAGCCCTGTACTTTGGCATATCCAGTTCGTCCGCAACCCGGATGCCCTGGCGGCGATTCTTTGTATATTTTGTGTATTTTTTTCGAATATCTTTTAACATTTCATCAGTCAGCGAATGAATACTGAAGGAGAAATACTTCCGTTCGTTACGAATGATCTCGATCTTCTTTGTATCATTTGCTGCATTATCAGCAGCTGCCAATAATCCTTCCAGATAATCATCCTCGTTTGCAAGGATAGTTTCTCTTTTCTCTTCCTCAGTTAATTCCGGATCCATAAAGTCTTTATTTGCCATTTCTTTTCCTCCTGTTAAAAACGAGGGGCTGATGCCCAGCCCCTCTTAATAGAAATCAGATTGTCAGTTTGCTCTTATTCTCAACCTTGCCATTGCAGTGCAGGGCAAAAGATCTTTTCAGCACATCGCCTGTAGCTACGTTCTGGATATCGCTGTCTCCAGAAAGGATACACTCTCTGTAGGTCACACGTTCCTGTGATCCATTTCTTCCTTCGATAACTCCTGTAAACATCAGAACAGGAGATTCCCCATTTGCAATGGCGTTGATTACTGCATTAAACAGCTCGCCATCAAGAACTACGATTTCGGAAATGTTTACGGTAACGCCCACAGTTCCATTGACCTCAAGTTCTCTGTTCTGGCCAAGAGGTGCGTATTTATAGTTGTTAAAGGAACCTTTTGTAGTGAAACTTTCAACCTGTGCAAATGGTTTTCCAGCAGAGTTATAAAGCATCGCATCTTTGCCAGATCTGCTGTGTCTGGCATCAGTAGCCGCACTCTTATTCAGCATTATTTATTCCCCCTTTTCTTATTCTCCAGATGCAGCAACAATAGTGCTGAACTGGAAGTAGTAATTCAGATAGATGTGCTCTGCAGAATCCAGATCGATCACTTCGATATCAAATCCACAGGTATCTCCATCAGTAGTAACAGTTGTAGATTCAGTTACATTGCCGTACTGGATCTTTCCTTCTGCTTCCATGGCATTGCAGATACCCTGTATAGCTGCCATGATAGTGGCTCTTCCGTTTGTATCGTTATCAACCTTTCCAACCAGTGCGTCAGCTGCTGCATTTGCTCTGTTCAGAAGTTCATAACGAGTTTTGGTTCTACGGATTTTCTTCCATCCGCTGTCGTGGTTGGCATCCGGATGAACCAAGGTATTAACACCATTGTCAATCCATACAGCCCCATCGGAAGCCGTAGAGAGGACCAGGCAGCCTTTTTCTTCAGCTACTTCCATCTCTGTATTTGTAAGGATTTCATTCAGAACGCTATATCTGCTAAGAGTTGCGTGTGTCACGGACTGGTTCGCAGGAGTCGCAGCTACGATACCCGCGATATACGCAGCCACCTGATATCCTTTCAGCTCTTCATTGCCGGCATTAGCATTTGCATTCAGCGGTGCAATTACGTTTTCAGTATCGAAACTGGAGATGGATGTCATCCTATCTTCCAGTGAAGAGGAAGGTTTTGGAGTGACAATTGCCATTCCAAAAGAGCCAGCCAGATAAATTCGGTCAAGAAATGCCGCTACCAATGCATGGACAGCGGCGTCTTCTGTATCAACACAAATGGTGTTGAAGTAATATTTCTCCACTTCTTTTAATCCGGCACTGTAGTCTGCGTTTGTTACTGTCGGATCTGCGCCATCTGCGAAAGCGGACTGGCTAACCGCTGTAACGGCTCCTGATGCATCAGTAATATCGACTACAAAGTTCTTTGAGGAAGCAAATGCTTCTTTCAGCGCAGTAGCTTCTTCTGCTCCTGCTGCAAATGTTACCTTTTCGAACTCAGAGCCATCCAGATATACGATGCACTCCTTCTTCGAGGAATCGCCAAGCTTCTCTCTGATTGTTGCTGTAAATTTTGCACCGCTTGGATATTTTGTTGAAAGCTTTGCCTTGCCTGTTGCACAAGCAAGAGAGGCGCTGCCAACCGTACCACCGTTTCCTACTCGAACAGCGATAAGTTTAACAGCGCCTCCATAGAACGCTTCTCTTAATGCATCTGTGGTGCCTCCAGTACCAAAGGTATTTTCATATCCTTCAGATGCCGGAAGAACTGTAGCTTTTCCAAGTGGTCCGATTGAAGACTTGAAAAGCACTGCTACAACACCATCAATTGCTCCAAAGTTTGTTTCGTCCCCTCTTTTCTGTACATTGAAGTATGCACCGGGACGGATTTTGTTTTCTCCAAGAGAAAAATAACCTGCCATTTATTTGACCTCCTTTTTCATGAATCTATCAATGATCTGTTTCGCTTCCGCAACAGTCATTTCTGTTTTTTTGCAGCCTTTGAAGGCTGCTACTGCACATTCGCGAGGAACTCCAAATACTTTTGTGCTTGCATTTTCAAGTTCCTGGATGGTGTACTTGTCAGCGGACGGCTGTACTGTTTGTGTCGCAGCCGGTGTCTTCTTGATATCTTTTTCTGCCATTGCTTACTCCTTTCATGTAAGATCGTTGACTGTTACGCCTGATATACCAGGCTGCTTAAATGCGTCTTTTAAGCACGCATAATACCCTGTCAGAGACATCTGCCCCTCTCTAAGGTAATCAGCATTGTTGTTCATTTTCAGAGCTTTCACGACCATTGGGGAATCATCAAACATGATGATCTCTTCATCCTTCGCTAAGCTCTGGTGAAGTGCGGCCATCATCTTCAACCGCAATGACGGTTTCGGGCACAGGAGATGCACCGAAATAACTGCATTGAACCACGACAGGCTACTCCTGCAATGACCATCTGTGCTGTCAATTGATTTCAGTCCAGAATAGAAAACAGGAGTATCTGCCGGAATGGTGTATTCTGATAACTCATCAATTCCAAAAACTATGCATTCTGGGAAAAGCTTCTTAATATACCTGTTCAACGCCATAACGGGATCTGGATCCGTAGTTTCCTGTGCGGGGTATTCCAGAATATCGAACACAATTTCTTTGCACAGCACTGCGTTTCCTTCCAAGATGTAAGGTTCGCTTCTGGCCCATGCAAAGCACATAGGTGCCTCCCCTTCTAGTTTCATCACCACGTCCTGAAGGCAATTCCTGATAGCAACTTCTATCTTCTCTACTTCAAGCGGATCCATGATGTCGTACAATGCGACAGTAAGCTGGCCAGATGAAGACCGCTTTGTATCCACCTGTTTGTTGAAGACATAAGAAATCCTTGGATACTGGCTTTTCCCATTCCATCCCTCCTGCTGATCAGGTGGAAACTCTGTGTTAAAGATGGCCGGCTTATCTGCGTACTTGGCCAGAGTTCCGTTCAGAAGGTTGTCCTGAGATAATCTTCTATACAGCAACTGATTCAGATCCATCTTCTACACTCCCCTCATATACGTTCACCGTTTCCATTCCGTCAGAAGAATATCTGATAGTCCACATTCCTTTTTCAATAGCCTCGGCCTGAATCACGAAATGGTTCTGGATATTCTGTGTTTCTGGAAGGAATAAAACTGTGATGGTGTCAACAGTCGCTTCTGTCACTATTCCAGACTGCGCTTTATCCCAGGTTTTATTTTTTGCCGAGATAAGAGATCCTCTTCCGATTTCAGCAAGATTTATAACTTTCTTTTTTTCTTCAGTCAGTAACATTTACCCTCCTAACTCCGAGAACAATGCCAGAATTTCCGGCATTGCAGTTTCTTTGATTTTTTCGACATAAGGACGAGCTGCCATTTTGCTTGTTCCATGTTCCAGGTATCCCGAGTAGTGCATTCCAGATTGGATTCCGAATATGCCATTTCCTCCACCGCCAGAACTGTACATATTCCAATTCCTTCTCAGGTTTCCGCTCCTTACACCAGGTGGACTTCCGGGAGCTGAAGGACTTGGATTGGCTAATACCGTAAGAGCAGCATTCCTGAGTTCATTGGCTCCCTGCATCATCTTTGCATCAACCTGTCGTTTGGTTTGCTCTACGCGATTCTTTACTTCTTCCTGTACAGCTGCCGCTGCTGCCTCCGGGCTCATTTCAGATCATTCCTTTCTTCAAGATAGGCAATGCCGGCAAACCCAAGGTCTCCGGCATTATCAACAGCAAGAACTAAATATGCTTTTTCCTCATATGCAAGAATATCTGACTTTTTGAGATCACATCTTCCAGATACCACAAGGGTATGCGTCAGGGAATGCAGTTTCTGGTCCCATAGGTGTTTTGTCAGCTCCCTCTCATTCGAAGTCGCCTGTGCAAGAATTCCATCCACTATAGTTCCCGTATCCTCATATGAGTTCTTTGCATATCCATCTACATTGTCCACATGCATCTTCAATACCCGGAAGCTCTTCCAGAGATTCCCCGGACGAAGGTAGATTGCGTTTCCGAACATCATATGTCTTCCCCCTCTGTTTCCTCATGCGACATCATTCCGGCATAAAAATAAGGCGGTGTTATCCGCCCTGTTTCTGGATTTTCTGCCAACGGAAGAATTGCTTCTATCGAAGCTGCACTGGCTTTCAGATCTTTTTTCAGATCCTCATACATTTCTTTCCACAGCTTCGCCCGTTCCCCCATGGATAAGGAGAGCGGGCCTACTTTCGTATCAGGTTCGAATGCAAACTTACGCATAATGCTTTCAAGACATAGGAGTTTTGCCTTTTTCCATTGCCTTGTAGTTGGAATCTTTTCTGGAAGTACCGCATTGTATTCCTCATCGCAGAGCGCACAAGTCTTTTCTTTTCCCTCAACCATTACATCTCCGAGTTCAAAACGCATACGGTCTTTTCCGTATTCAGCAATATTTCCCGGTTCGTACTGATATGTTCCAGGCATCAGGCATCACCTGCGCTTTCCTCCAGTTCTCCAAGGCTCTTCGCCTTAGTTTCAGCTTCTTTCTTTACAGCAGTTCTCGAATCTACTGCATTCAGAAAGATAAGCACTGTATTATCCTCTACAGTGTCTCTAATATGAGCTACAGCATCTTTCTGGTTCATCTGCATAGTTTTTACTGCTTCCTGAAGCTGAGGCTCTGTAACGCCCAAATCGAAGCCCTTATCTCCTTTTACGATTTCGATTTTGAAGAATACTTCTCCGACTGATGCCACGCATTCCTCAAGTGTTTCAACCGGAATACCGTCACGAATCACAGTCAGCACTCCCATTTTTTCAAGAGCTACCGGATCAGTGACTGCTTCGGCCGGGATTTCCTCTCCGATGAAGTATCGTTTTCCGCTCAGAGTGCATGGTTTATTTGCAACAAGCTTCATATGGCACCTCCTTAGACTGCAGATTTGTAGAATCTCGCCAGATCATCGGATGTCTTATGCATATCTGTTGCCATAAGTCCTTCCACGTATTCTGTATGTGTTCCATTCTCGCCAAGATAGTTCAGAATCGGAAGCATCTGTCCATTTCCAAGCATATCCCATGTAAAGATGTAGCCGGCAGACGGTTCATCAATGCTCGGTGCGTTTGTGGCATAGGCAAGAAGGAATGCATCCGGATCTCCGATGTACTGCATGTTTTCATCTTCTCCCATGCCGGCATTGTTCATGATGGATTTAAGCACCACGATCTTTTCTACTCCAAACAACTGCGCAAGCACATTCTCTGTTACAGATGCCGGATTTGCGGTGCTTCCACCGTATTTAACCCTTTCGAGGATGCCCGGATGTACTTTCAGAGCATTAAATACATTAATACCAAGACCAAGGCGGTTCGGCATGCGTCCTGTCTGCTGATTCATGCTTGTCTTCTCGCTATCGATAAATGCAATAGGATCAGAGTTTGCATTGCTGAATTTAATGAACTGGTTTGTGCTCGGAGAGGTATTGTCTACTCCTTCAAGTTCATTCTTCCATGCGCCGGCTTTGAAGTAGCTTTCCGCAAACAGACGATCCTGATGGATATTTGCCTGTTCTGCAATGGTTTTTACTCTCTGCTGTTTCGGCTGCATTGTGGTTGGTCCCTGTCTTCTGCTGAGATCGGTCTGGCGAATCTGATCAATTCCCATGATCATCTGGTCTACCTGGCATACATAAGGTTTCATGCTCTCGCCTACTACTGTAGGATCAACTTTTCCATAAGCAGGTTTTCTGCTCCAGTTATCTCTCAGAAGATCTTCCTTGCTGAACTCATAGTAGTTGTCAGAAGAAAGACTTACCGGACAGGTTGGGAAAAGAGCCTTTGCGAAGTAGTTAGCTGCATTCTGGTAATATGCCAGAGCCATGTTTGTAAGTGCTGTGTGAGGTCTGAATACGCCTTTTGCGATTTCAGACTGGATTCCTGCTGCTGTGTTTCTCATCAATATTATCCTCCTTTATCAAGATTATGCTTTTGCCTTCTGGTATTTAGAAAGCTGCAGTCTGCTGTAGCCTCCGGCAGATACATTGTTAAGAGCTACCCCGATCACGTAATCACCAGCTGCCGCAACTGCCGCTTTTCCTCCGGTGGTCGCAGTAACCTCCTGCCCTTTCTTGATCTCAGCGGAAGCAATGACGAATCCGATGTCCTTGATCAGGATATCAACGTCTTCACCCTTCTTAACATTTCCGGCTTCTACACCGGAAATGTCATTATATCCACCTTCGATAATAGAAACGCCAAGCAGAGGTGCTGTGCCATCGGCAGCTACAACCACATTGCCATCAGTATCGTATTTCAGAATAAGGTTACGGATGTCAGCAACATCTGCTCCTGCCTTTTCGGAAATAGTTGGTGACTGGTTGATCTGTGTTCCATTAAAATTTTTACCCATTATCATTCGCCTCCTTCTTAGTATCCGGCTTCGTCTTCATACTCAGCCATAAGCTCCGGATGTGCTTCCCAGGCTTTTGCCAGCGCCATGTTATACGGCATGGAAGGATCTTTTTCAATTAATCCCTTTGCGATCGCATCGATTTTTCCTTCTGCCGCAGACTTCTTGACTGCTGCAGTTCCGCCAGAGAATGATTTTCCGATTTCTCCAAATACGCCAGAGTTGTTGACCATTGCCACATTTCTGTCGAGAAGGCTGATCATATCATTGTAGGCAGTTCCACCTGCACTTTTCAGTGTTTTCAAGGACTTAGCCAGTTCTTCCGGTTTTTCTCCAAGAACTTCGTACTTTTTAGCAACTGCATAAAGTTCTCTGTCTTCCGCTTCTTCCGCTCTTTTCTCGAGAGCTTCCAGTTTTTCTCTCACAAGAGGATGCAGTCCTTTGTAAATATCATCGTCAGCATTCTGTTCTGGCGGTGCAAAAGATTTCTTTGTATCTGTTTTCTTTTCAGCTCCATCATCATCGAGAACGTCTGGGTTTTCCTCTTTTTCGCTTTTCTGCGGTGCTTTCTTCTCGATAGACGGCTCCTCGTTTGTCTCTACGGCAAACTTTTTGATAAGTTCATCATATGTCGCTCTTTCCTCAGCAGACATTTTTGACTTGTCGATTTTAATCATGTCTTCCAATTCTCCTTTCGTTTCTACGGATTTCTGAATGATTTCCTCCAGATTGCTATGCGCTTTCATCACCATAGGAAGATCTGTTTCGTCAGGCGCATCCAGATTCTTTTTGATTTTTGCAGATGTTCCCCCAGCCCATCCGGGAATGTATTCCTTCATAGCTGTAGCGAACTGTTCAATGCTTGTATCCATTGCACTCTGCTTCCCGCTGCTGTCCAGTTCTGGGTCGCACAGGATTGAATTAAGTGAATTCTGCAGGGCGTAACATACAGACCAGATTTCATCCCGGATTGCGTCCATGCTCACAGCGTTGATCTGTTCATCAAATGTCGTGGCTGATTTCTGCACCTCTCCGCTGATCCAGTTCAGGAATCGTTTAAATAGTCCGATTTCCGGGTCTGATGTTTCCTCTGCTTTATTCTTGCCTTTCAGCAGTTTGATATCAGCTCTCTGATTTGCACCTTCATCAACGAAATCTACTTTACCTACTTCCAGGCCTTTCAGTTTTGTTGCCACAATGCTTCCTCCTTTCGCTTTTATTTATCAAAAAAGCGCCCTTTTGGGCGCCTATTGATCACATTTATTTAATTCCATGCCACGCTGTCTGAAGCAGAAATCCTAAAAGATACCAGATCTTATCCTTTATCTTCTTCATGCAGATTTCTTCTCCGAGCTTCTGGTCATAATTCCGAGCATCTACACATGCAGATGTTTCAATGATCTCAAAACCATTTCGAAGCACGCAACGAACCATTGTTGTCTTATAGCCTACGGTACTGGTTTCAATATAGCTGATAAAATCATTCACCATGTGTTCTCCTATTGATACGCCAGATATCAGTTTCGGATTCTCCTGAACCTGCATATAAGACTGCTCGAACACATCTTTCGGAGACCAACTGATGTATCCATCCGGATATTTAACTACATATCCCGGATTGCCATCATCTGAACCTCCAAATCTTTCTCTTGCTTCTTCAATGGTATCGCAGGCACCTGTTTTTAATGCCTGTGCTTCCGCAAGAGTTGCTTTTTCTGCCTCAATAAGCTTTGTTCCAATATACTTATTCATTGTTTACTTCTACCCTTTCTGCTTTCCCTTCAATGGAGAACATGCTGTAAGTTCCATCTTTTACTTTCTCCCAAACATCCGCATCTGTAACCTGGAATCCAATCCACCAGCCAACAGGGAGTGTACCTTCCGGGATTCCCATTGCCGCCATCTTCTCTTCCGTAAATACAACACTCTCGATCAGATACGCAACCCCACCTCTTTCGTGCATCTCTCCGCCTTCCCGGTAGAGATCAACGAACTTGTAAGCGGCGCTTTCAAGTTCATCAGGCTCTATGATGTCGCCCTGCCAGTCTTCCAGCGTTTCTCCATTCTCAGCAATAGCAACACTGGCCCAGCCGAATGCCTGCATTTTTTCATTATTTGTCTTCTTTACCTGGAACTTTCTTTTTGTTACCTCCGGCTTGTTGTCCGGTTCGTCCCTTATTTTCATTATTTCATTGAATGTTTTCATTTTTCACCCTCACATACTTCACCGCGCATTTACAGCGCGGGTGTAATGGTGGAATAGACGTTGTAATCTCTCTCCTTCCGGATACCGTTTTAAATTCATCATCCATTCCTATCTTAGTGCCTTCAAGAGCTGCACATGATGCACACACATGGCCGTCCAAAGCTGTTGACCACTCTTTTTCCATCTCCGGAAGGTTCCCTGCAGTTACCGCTTCCCTCACAAAAGCATCTGCGCCATGGTTATAGGCTTGTGCTATTTCCGATCTGGCTATAGTCTCTGCCCTATACCGCTGCTGTCTTTCTGCATATTTTGAAGCAGCCTCCCTCGCTTTCCGCTCAATTGACTCAGGTTTCATTCTCGGATGATCCGTTGTCAGCCTTTCCTTGATGGAATTGTAATATTTGAGATTCGCCGCAGTCTGTCTCTCTGTCAGTCCTATTGTTGGCCGGATATATCTTGCCGTTTCAGCACTGCTCATATTAAGAGATTCAGCTTCAGCGATCAGATACCGAATTGCGCTCACCTGCTCATTACAACAATTTGTTATCAAATCTCCCGTATGATCAACAATCCAGCTTCGAACCCAGCTCTCAGAGCTTATTACATCTTCTGCTCCACAAAAGAGAGAATTGTTTTTCCACCCTTCAAGAAACGCCTGTTCCCATACAGGTGTCATTTTTTCTGACAGCATCTTCGAATAATCCTGGAACCATATATCAAAAAGGCTTTCCGGATCTGTTTCTCCTATTACGAGTTCTCGCAGTTCTCTGTACAGCATGACTGCTGCCTGATCCTGCCAGAATCGAACAAGCCATCTTACTGGTTCATCAATATTCCCCTCGAGATAGGCGTCAAGTGCATCCAGTACTCTCTGTGATTCTTCGCTTTTTTTAACGGCCCTTGATCGTGGCCGTATTTTTCGCATCATCAAATCACCTGCCTAACCTTTTCTTGGCTTCCTCAGCATCTTGATTCTCTTCCGGATCCACCTCTGGTTCATCAGGTTCGTTTGCTGTCTTTTCTGGTGCTCTGCGCTGTGCTTCTCGCCGTTCATCTTTCTCTCTGGAATCTGGAACTTCCGTTCTTTCCGGCAGGTTTGCTGCCTCCCTGACATAATCTTCCAATTCTTCATCAGGTATCAAGATTCCCGTGCCAACCATATCCTTCAGGAATGTTGACAGTTTCGTGATATCCCGTTTGTCCACATCTCCATGGGCGAGTGTAGGATAGTCCTCAATCCCATCGAAATGGGAACCATTGATGTCTATCAACGAAGGAATGCCCTGGTTATTGAACGTCTCGCAAATAACATCTAAAAAAGCTCCGAGCGCAACAGAAAACAATTCTGTCTTGTCAGAGCTTAGTGCGAAGCTTCCCGTCTTTTCATGTCCCAACATAATAAAATCTGCAAGGACTGTCTGGGCAATCTTCGTATCGTATCTGTTTATGATTGCATTGGTGTCAAATTGTCTTGTGCCTCCGGTGCTCAGAAGTTCCGCTTCGTATCCATGCGGAAGAACAAGCCCTTCAGATTCATTTCTGCGAAGGTTCTTTACCATGGCAATAAGTGCTCCATTAATTTTAACCATGTCAGGATCGTGACTATCCCATATTTCCAAATCTTCAGGAGCATGAATAACTGGCAGACCTGCAAGATCTCGCTCAATTCCGATAGCTTCAATTTCCTGGATTCTCCGTTTAAAATACCAGGAGCGATATGCGTTTCTTAAAATACTCCGACCTTCCGGATTGTCTTTTACGCTCTCCGTTCGGAATAGCATTGCTTTACTCATCGGTATAGTAAACAGTCCATAATCCGGAGGCGGTTGCTGTGTCATTCCAATCAGATTGTCACTATCATCATATTCCCAGCGATACAAGGTATCCTGTGCTCTCGGAGGAAGTTTCTGCCAGCCTATCAATCCATCAGAGTATTTGCTTGATGATCTTCGGTTCTTTGTTTTACCCATTCGGCGCTTATATACAATCTCATGGAAACTCCAACCGTAAGGTAGGAATGACAGGATTTCCGAAATGGTATCTGTCCATGTGGCCTGCATGTCGCCCATACAGCTTTCAACAAACTCTGCAGCTTCTTTGTCTTTGGCACTGTCACCTCCCGGCTCTACATGCCACTCAACCTGCCGGATCATCATCTTAATTGCAAAAAGAATGGCTCCAACGGTATCGTCATTCTCTTTCATTTCTTTAAATACCTTTATCCCACGCATTCCAGACAGTTCCGGAAGAAATTCCTCATAAAACTGTCCTTCCCATCGTTTCTGTCCAATCCGTCCATACTCTTTCATCTTCATCACCCCTCTTTCCGGCTATATCAGCCCCAGTAATTGTCTTTGGTCAGCTCCTGTAATTCTTTGTCTCCAGGTGCTGTGCCTGTGTGTTTCTTGATCTTTCCGAGATACAATGCCAAAGCAAGAGCATCTGCTCGGTCGGGGGAATCCAGCCCCCTTTTCTTCATTTCTTTTTTTGATTCGATTTCAAGCTTTCCGTTACTCGTCATTGTATATTTTCTGGAGGAAAGCTGGCCGATCGTCTGGTCATCGTCTTCAATTACAATTTGCTTGTTATCCAGAAGATCTCGCATGCTAGCCCACATGGCGGTGGTCAGGTTATTGTACTTTTCAGCTGCATCTTTACCTGCTGCCGTATCGGTCTCAATCTTTTCTGCTGCATTTATCGGAATAATCTGCATCTTATACAGCTTCTGTTCTTTCCGAACTTCCTTCAGACGGTCAGTAACACCTCCACCAAGACCGGTGTCATCAATCTGTACATACACCTTGCCTTCATACTTTGAATACTCCCTGTATATCTTTTTGAATTCCTTTACGATGTCACCTACAGTGGCCATCAGGTTCTGTCCTCGCCTGTTTCGGACTATTTTGCAATGACCATGATAATTACGATATATGATCGTTTCATCATCTCCGAAACGGGCCACATCTACCCCCAGTGATACAAACTGCATCCCAACTGAATCATCAAGTTCTAGCAATTTACTGCTGCACTGCTCGATCAGGCTTAACGGAATAAATACATCATCTTCCTGATTCGGAAATTCTCCACGGACACGGACACGGACTACGTTTGAATCCCATCCATACTTCCTTATGAGCGAATCAATATTTTCTTTGTTTGTTCTACTGCTGTCTGCAGATGATACAGTGTGGCATTTATACAGTGCCCTGTCTCTGGTATGCGAATCATAGAATGTTCCAGATGTTCGTGTTGGGTTTCCACACAGAAGAAGTTTATTATTTGATCCGGATAAGGTACCAAGGATAGCCTCCATGATCGGATCCGCAACACCGGAAGCTTCATCAACGATAAAAAGCATATTATCTTCATGGAAGCCTTGCATATTCTCTGGCTTTGTAGCAGTCCTAGCAACACCAAACCAACGCTTTTCATTGCCAACCATATAAACATAGGTCTTTGTCCATTTCAGAAGCATAGAGAGCAACTCAGACTTGCTCATCCACTTAGAAATCTCAGACCAGAGGACATCGTGCAACTGCTGTTTGGTTGGTGCTGTCGCAACGATTCTTGGATATGGGAAACAGGTTATGAACCAAAGAAATACTGCTGCCTCAAGACCAGTCTTTCCTACACCCTGTCCAGATTTAATACTGACCTTCGGGTTTGCCGCCAAATCTCTTGCAGCTTCTGCCTGCCATTCATCAGGTTCAAAGTTGAGCACCTCCCGGAAGAACATAACCGGATCATTTCGCCACAGCGGTATGCTTTCATCAAGGAATTCAGAGAACTGAATATCATCCATCTTTGTTCTCTCCTTCCCTTGCTTTTACCACAGCTTCGGCCCATGCACGAACAACCTCATTGCCCTTGCTTTCTCCGGCTATCTTCTGCTTTTCAAGTCTCAGCTTCGCAAGTGCTTCAATAGCCTTTGTCTTCTTTGACTGTACAGTTGACAGCTCTTTTTCAAGTCTGGCAATCATATTGTCCTTGTTTTCCATTGCGGTTTGCATGTTATACATATCTCCCGGCAGACGTTCTTCAGCAGATATTTTCTTCTCTATGCGTTCTTCGTAGAGCTGCTTGTCCTCTTCTGTTTTGAATGTCCTTTTGCTTTCGCTTCGGTTGAATCCATACAGGGATACTTCACCTTTCATGTTCCGGTATTTATTGATTGCAATCATAATCCTTCTTTCCCTCACGGCAAAGAGCTGAATCTGTTCAATCAGGAGCATTTCTTCATCCATCGGGATATCTTCGATCATATCTTTTTCAGACTCATCAAGGACATCCCAATATACAGAGGAATATGCTCCGTGTTTCTCTGCAATCTTATCTCCCGGTTTCAGTGGACCGCCCTTATTTCCAACTGCATTTCTGTTTCCAGGCTGTCCACCTTTATGGCGAGCGTTCGTTTTTTTCTTTTGCGAACGTTCGTTTTTCTTTCCTTTTGTCTTTCCGTCCCAATTCTGTGTTGATTTCCACCGCCGAACTGTGCTGGCCGGGACGTCCAACTTCTTGGCAATGTCAACAAGTTTCATCCCGTTCTTATACATTTCCTCAGCTTCAATGCTGTTGGGACTTCTTGCCCTTGCCAATGGACACCCCTCCCCTCCATCATCTTATTTCGGCATATGCAAAAGGGAGAGGTTGCACTCCCTCTCCCTGCTTTCTGTTCTATATGTCGTAGAACAATATTAAATTTTTGTAATAAATTCAGCTTTTGAATAGCCCGTCACCCCTTTTGTCATCATCTTCAAGAAGTCTTCTTTTGAAAAATCTGACAATCGGAAGATCTCCTCCGGTCTCATTCCAAGCTGTTTTCCGATTTCTTCAACTGTTTTGCCTTCGTCCATGAGTTCTTTAACGATTTTCTTCATAGGTTCTAGCAAATGGGTACCTCTTGCCCTATTATGGGTAACGGTACCGTAAATATTTTTCGCTTTATCTTTATGAGCAACAATCACTACAAGCACTTTTCCCTCAAGACGTTCGTATAATGTCCTGCGATCATCTTCTTCCGAAGGAGGAACGTACTTCCAGTCAGGTCCTGCAACCGTCCATCTGTGGAATCCATCAATAATAGTACCGTCTGGTCTTACCACAATTGGCAGCGTCCATCCGTTTGTAAAGATAGACTGTGTGAGCAGTTCCAGATTTTGTCTCGAAACTTTGTTCGGGTTGTAATCATTTGGTTTGATCTTATTCCTATCTACCCAATGCATGGTCCTAGATGGTGCTGACAGCTTATTGTCCATGATGTTCTCCTTTCTTCGCATCGTTGATATAACGTCCATATACTCTCTGGTACAGTGCCCGGAATGCCCTCATTTTGGGATCTCCGGATATCAGTCCTTCGTATATGTGCTTGCAATCGGCCGATGTAGCTATTGCTGATACCGCCATAAAGAAATTACGGTATCGTTCTGCCACATGCCTTTTATGCGGAGTGTCGAAAAAAACGTCCATGTGATTAAAAAGATGTATCAGCTCCTGCCGATAATCTCTCTGCTCCTGTCCCTCTTCCGCCTCTTTCCTTTTTCTGGAACTTCTGCCGAACATCTCGCTGTCCCAATACAGGGCAGCCAGATAAGCGTTCGGTTCTCTTCTGATGATCCGTTCCATAAGATCTGGATAATACTCATTCATCTTCACAAGGCTTCTTGCTGTATCAACAGAAAAGAACTGGGATACTCGCATCTGCCTTTTACTGGATCCTGACTGCCAGAGGAACAAATATATCTCCGGGATATCTACATGATTTCTCAGAAGGAAGAGCCAGACATCATTGTCCGTCCAATCATAAATGGGAAATACCTGCTTCTTTGCAGTCATTTTGTTTCCTGCTTTTGTCATAGACGCAATATTCTGAAGCCTCTGTACAGATTCCGCTGTACGGATACCGACCATTGTAATTCCTGATACGGTTGTCCTTGGCAGGAAATCCTGATAAGCATCAATCCTTGGACGTAACAGTTTATGGTTCCTTATCGCAAAGGAAGGCGGCTGTCTTACCCATACGTCTTGTTTTGCGGAATCCCAGCAGATAAATGTTTCATCATTTGACAGTTCATTGAAGCAGTTAAAATGTTTTACTTCTACGCAATACCATTCAAACTTTGCTCCCATCATCATAAAGATGCGCCGCCACTTCTTTGTCATATCCTCCATGCAAGGAAAGATTGCTTCTTCATCTATAAACTGCACTGTAAGTTGTTTCATGTCAATCTCACCTCGATTGGCCAGATTGACCATCAGCTGCGCCACGCATAAGCTGTCCTTTCCCCCACTGAAAGAAAAGAACACTGGTAGCCCGTTTCCGAACACGTTTTTTATCCGGATCTCTGCAGCTTTCACAACATCGATATTGGCTTCACAACGTTTTACAGCCATATCTTTTCACCGCAGTTCGGGCAGATAACAAACTTCCGGGTTTCTGTTATTTCCGGTTCTGTTTCAGTGGTATTCTGCCTTTCCGACGATTGGTTGTCTGAAGTGTTCGGATTTTCCGAACTGTTCTCTGAATTATTGTCAGATATTTCCGCTGCTGCCGCTTTCTGCTCCCGTTTCTCATTGGCTTCCTTTATCTTCTGGATCTCTGATTCGTCCAATGTTCCATATTCAGAGATTTTCTCAGTTACTTCGTCTGCATCCGCGACCATCTGCTGTAATATTTCTTCATCGTATCCCGGAATGTCCAGATCGCCCTGCAATTCCTCAAGAAACTCATTCAATGTATCCAGATTATCAATTCCAAGAGCATAAGTCTTATTGTCGGCTATCATAAGCTTCTTTTTATCATTTTCAGAAAGTTCCGTTTTTACATATACGGATGCCTCCTGATAACCAAGGCTCACCATAGCCTCATATAAGCCGTTCCCGATCAGAATCACATTATTTTCATCCACAACAAGGGCTCTGGTCTGTCCAAACTTCTCAAGGGAGCGTTTCAGTTCCCTGATTTGCTGTTCAGAATGAATTCTGACATTTTTCTCTGGATGTTTAAGATCATCCAGTCTCTTTTTAATAACCTTCATTTTGTCCTCCATTTCTGAAGGGCAATGGCTTCCGGCTGCAACCGGCTATTTGATAGCTTTTAAAAATTCTCTGGCTCCATCGAAATGCTGTGCCGCATTTTCAACTATGGTCTTATCAATGTCGTAAACTTCTTTCCAACCCTGCTGTTCTGTCTCCATGTACTGTCTGGCAGGCCATGGATGTGTACCGCATAAATATCCCTTCTCCCAGTCATATATGGGTGGGAGCTTCACATCATAATAGTGAATGTATGCAAGGATATCTTCGTGCCTCCACTCTGCAAGAGGGCTGTATCTGGTGATTCCGGCTGAATTAGTGTAGATATTATCTTTTCCAACATAATTGCCGTCTGCCTTTCTGCGTCCGAGCAGGAGTATTTCCAGCTGATGTTCTTTATAATATCGTGCCTGTCCCCTGTGCTGTACGATATGGAACCACTGCGCTGCCTTATTGCTTTTATCCGGAAATAACATATCCGGATGCTTTTTCAGCCATTCCATATCCTGTCCGGTATTGATAATCTCAAGGCCAGAAGGTTTATTCTGCTCTATCCATGCAATAAATGCCGGATATTCCAGATTACACCTTACAAGGACGCTCTGATCAATGCCGGCTTTCTCGCATATCTCTCCAAGTACCAGGGAGTCTTTTCCCGCACTCCATGCATAGGCTGCCTTTTTCCCCTTGCATTTCTCTTTGATGTCTTTCACTGTCTTTTTCACAAGGGAATCCAGTTCTTTCTTTGACACCGTCTCTTCAATGTGATCAAGCGCATTCTTCCAGTCTTCATTATTTCGAACGGATTGTTTTCTACCGAGCATAGCGTCTCTCCTTTCCGGAAGCAGCCAAGGCGATAAGTCCGCTCAACAGGACTGTCAGCAAGCTTCCCAGTGTTTTATATGGTCCACTATTCAAAACGCTGCCGTAGGCGAATACAGGAAGCCCTACAGCCAGTGCAGCAACCACACCTGTGATAATCCCTTTTGCATTCAGTCTTACCCCTTTCAGTGTCATGACTGTTGGAAGTAATGTTGACGCCCTCAGTGTGCCATAGAACAAAAACAGATGTGTCACTGTAATTCCCGGGATATTTGCAATCAGAATGCCAGTGATCAGAAGCACTGCCATTGCAGCTCTGGTCTTCCTGATGTCTTTTCCTCCTGCAATATCTGTCGTAAGCGAAGATACTGCGCACAGGTTGCTATCCACTGTAGACAGCAAACCGGAAACAATCATAAAAAGGAACGGCAATACTGCCCAGGACGGGAAAAAGTGGCGGATCAATTCAAAATTGATGATTCCAAGGTTCTGTGCCTGATATCCTGCACCGACTCCCATAAATCCAAGAATTCCCATTGACAGTGGAACCACCGCAAAAAGAACTGCTCCAAGAAGAAACGCTCTTCCCAGCTTCTCTTTTTTTACTGCAAATGCCCTCTGCCAGAAGCTCTGATCTCCAAACGGCCCGGATAAAAGTCCTATCGTTGTCGGAAGCCCAAAGGCTAAGAAAATCTCTACTCCTTTTCCAGAAAAGAGCGTTGTACAGTCTCCTGATATACCACTCAGGCCCTGTATAATGCCCTGTGTTCCTGTATTTCTTACTCCGAATATTACAAATAGGCTACATGCAACAAGCATGAATACCATTTGAATAGCATCTGTAAGCATAGATGCTTTGATTCCAGAGAACAGAGAATAGGAAATTGCTATACAAGCGAGCAGAATAGTCATGGTTTTAAACGAAATTCCTGTTACTGCACTAAGAATCTGGCTTCCCGCAAGAAGCTGAACTCCTGTTGATAGAACAGACAGTCCGATCAGTTGAAACAGGTAAACCCTTTTCACTCCATCGGATTTGTATTTTTCTTTCATGTAACCAGACAGTGTCATTCCCTCTGGCATTTCCTTCCGGATTTTCTTTGCAAAGGGAATGAATATCACCAGACAAAGGGCATTCGGAACCAGAAACCAGAACAGGCCAACCCAGCCGGTAGAATATGCTTTCTCAGTTGATACAAATAATGCCGGAGCCCAGATCCACGTTGCCGCAATGCTGAGAGCCGACATCAGCCAGTTTTCAGAACGACTTCCAACACAGAAGCGTTCCACATTTTTTTCTTTCTTTGTCAGGATCACTGTTGCCAGGATCATGATAACTGCATATACAAATAATATTGTTACTCCATTCATGCGTAATCTCCTCTAAAATATTTTAAAGGAGCATTCCCATCTTTCTATCCTTTCCTCCCTCCCAAGATTGCACTAAAAAAGCCACTGGTTTTTTCCCAGTGGCTCATGGCTTTTGATTAAAATTTTACTCGCATATCATACACTATTTTCGTTATTAAGTCAATGTTAAGTTAACAGATTCCGTTATTCTGATTTTATTAAAAAAACTTCAGACCGTCAATTCCGAAAAACAACGAAGATAAGCGTTCTTTCGCAATTTTGATATCTTCATATACAGTGACCTTGCTGACCGAAAATTTTTTTGAAATTTCTGCAATTGTCATTGGCGTCTTTGATATGTAAAGAGCTTTAATAATCTTATAGCGTCTCTTATCTTTTTCCGATAATTTGCTACAATAGATACGGTATACATCAAGCATTTTGTCAATATGCTGCACCATGATAGCGGTTCTTTTGGCCGAAGTTTTGATGCTCTCCACTATGACCTTATCATCTTTCATGGTCATGATGTCTTCCAGCACCTCTGTAACCTCCCCTTCCTTGGACTTGTAGACGGCATTTTCGTAGCTCGCCTTTAAAGTTCTGTAATTTCTAAGGAGTAAATCAGTATTATGCAAACGGCGATCAATCTTCTCCTTCTCGCTTTTTCTCTGCCCTACCATCATTGCATCAGACGCAACCTGTGCGCCGGCAAGGGCAGCCTGCTGAATCATTGCATCAATTTCCTCTTTTGTCAGTGCTACGAATTGTACTTTTTTCTCTGTGTCCATGCCATACCTCACAAATATTTCTTTCCTGTTTCCGGATCCTCAAATCGAATTCTGTCGCAAAGTTTAAAATTAAATCCTTTTGCCAGACGTTTCACCATCTTTACGAACATATCTGCCTCGTTGTCTCTCCGCGTCCAGTCAGATCTGAAAACCTGTGTCTGCGGTTTTGATGCAGAACAAATCGCATCATGAGCGGTCTTATCCTTACACCCGCTGGCGTTATAAAGTGTTCTGTCCATGCTGTCCCTCCCTCGACCTTTTTAAAACTCCACTTTTATATCCTTCCCATTGCTGATCGGTCATTTCCGGTCCCAGTAAATCCCTCACAGTGTCAAGTGCCTGCTTTGTCCCACAGTCAGGACATATTTCTTTCCTATCCTTTCTCGACACTGCTGGTCTGGTAGCGTACTGCTGCCCGCATTCAGGGCATATCTTTCTTATCGCCATTGTCCCCACCTCCCATATCCAAAAAATCCTCAATGTTCATTTGCCCAGGTACTCTGTAGTTTTCCCAGTCAACGGGATTCCGGTAATAATGTGCAGTAAGGCTGTTCCAGCATTCCGGACCGTATCCCCTTTTAATGCTTTCCGGATCCGTCAGTTTCTTTCCGCACTTCTGGCATTTGCTGTACATATGGGCTTCCTTTCTTTACTCATCTGCATATGTTTCATACTCCAATCGAGATATTGGAATTACCTTTTCTTCAGGCACATTACACATATCCGCAATGCTCTTTTTCTGTTTGCTCGCATATTCTTCAAGATCGATACTTTTCGCATTGACGTCAACATTCAGTTTCATATAACCATCATCATAATTATATAATTCTGCGTCCAAAATCTTATAATATGTGCTGATACTGCACTTCATTGCTTTTCCTCCTGCTTTTCTTCTTCTCTTTTTCCACACATCAGTTCGATAAGCCACTTTTCCTGTTTAACCAGGTATTCGTACTTCCACTGAAGTAATGCCTGATCCAGCGTATGGTCTGACATATACAGCTGTGTTTTTGTAGCAGCTATTCTTAATCTGACTTCGTCAATCTGCTCCTGGATTCTTCCGCAAAGAACACCATATCTGGAAGTTTCATACTCTCTTCTTACTCTTTCAATTGATATCGCGCACCACAAAGTAAAAACCCCTACCATCATTGCAGCTCCAGCAATATAAAATAGCATCTCTGTCATTTATTCCTCCTTCTCGCTTGTGCGTTTTACATAATCCTCATAAATTTCCAAATCCATCTCCTGCCGTTCTTCGTTAAATTTAACGTTTAAGAATGTATTGCACCCTAAGCAATGTCCAATTCCGGTATTGACACCAAGTTCCATTGCAATGCTTTTGCATATCCAGTTTGTTTTTCCGCACACTGGACAAATTCCTTTATACCTTGGTTTTTTATCTCTGTAATCCATATGCTACGCCTTTCTTATTTCGTTACCAATTCATCAATTTCATGCCCTATTGGCTTCCAGAGATGCAGGCAATTTTCGACACCATTTACATATTGGCTTTTCTTCGGGTGGATCTGGTACGCCTCTTCTTCATCATCAAAGAAAATGTCCTTCAATGTGCACATATCGTTCCACGTTGGAACATTGTATCTCTTTTGTGGAGAAACCGATACATGCTCATAGCCGTCCGCGCAGTCCCAAATGACACTGCATGTCACGCAATCTGGTAATTTAATCGCTGCTACATGTACAGGAAACATCACCTTGTGGTTCCAAATGCGATGATTTTCCAATATTTGTTCTAAACTTCTCGTATCACTCACCTCCTGCAATCTTATCAAGGCAATCATTCCATCCGTCTTCGTAACCAATTTCATACCCCGTCGCAGTTTTCGGAGCTGTGTGTCTT
Organism: Blautia sp. AF19-10LB; assembly: GCF_003461245.1. Classification (GTDB taxonomy): domain Bacteria; phylum Bacillota; class Clostridia; order Lachnospirales; family Lachnospiraceae; genus Blautia_A; species Blautia_A intestinihominis. The sequence goes on along the minus strand of NZ_QTWS01000019.1, from coordinate 29,512 downwards.
TTCGGTAATGGGATCAGCGGACACCAATCTGGTCTGTTGCGAGTATCTTTATTCATTGTTTTGGCTATCCCGCATGCATATCCATAAACTGTCAGTCCTTTCTGGAAACAACATTCACCGCAAGATTTCGGTGCATTAATCAACGCTATTGCTTTTTTATCCAAGTACATATTGGTAACCTCACTCCCTATTCTCCACCCTCTGTTTCGTAGTGTTATCGAGCATGTTTTTTTCAATGCCTCATATGTTCTTTCATTCATGTATTTTTTCTGGCCCATTACAATCATTTGTCCGTTTTTAAACAGCTGATTTTCATATGTTTTAAAACCGTATCTTTTTGCCCATTTTTTGTTTATTCTCTTTTTCTTATGGGTACGCGCCTGTACCTTTTTGTCCCTTAAAACAATAATTTCATGTACATTTACATCCATTATAATTTCTCCTATCAACGCCCGCTCCGCAGCATGCAGAACAGTAATTCTGTCATAGACTTCGTTCTTATCCCCTGCCTGCAAGGCAATACAATTTCCAACTTCCAGTTTATATCCTCGCTTAATGGTGTAGGATCATTGAATTCTTCCGTTGCTTCTCCCCAAAACGGAATAGCAACCATAATGCCGTAATAAGTTGATGAATCCGGATGCTTTTCACTCATGTAATTAGCAAATTTGCCACTCCGGAAATCTGGCAGAATGTCTTTGTAGCACGCCATCGTAGTTACAATGTAATTCTTTTCCCCGAAGAAATTCAAACCATTACCGCTATAAACATCCTCTTTGCAGCTCTTGATTTCATAGCAGGTGAATATGCCTTTTTCTATTCCTGACACAGAGCATTGATTCGCCGGAGAAAATTCCATGTAGTCCACCCGCCTTGCCTTCGGTGTCCATGGATCAATACTAACCTCGCTGGCCCAGTGCGAGCCAGCCCCTCCGAGGCGAGTATCTGTAAGTAATTTTCCGAGGAATTTGGTTGTTTCAGTTCTTGTCATTTTCTACCTCATATTGGGTTTTTTTACCTTAATTGTTTCTTGCAATTCAGGTTTTGTGGTGTTGTTTTCTGCCCACATGCGAAGTTCTTTTGCTCCTGGATTATCCTTTTCGATACCATCTGCCAGGTTGCGCAGGACCATAGAAATAATTCCGGCGTCTGCAGTTGCATATGGTGTAAGAGCTTTAATGATATTTTTACTGTAATAGTTCAAGCCTTCACTAAGCATTTCTGCCCCTTCTTTGTTTTTTCCTTCTTGGACCATTTTTCTGGCTCTAAGGACATAACTCTGCATACGTTTCTCCTTAATCTTTATCATTTCTTTACCACCTTTATCTTTTTTCTCAAACGTTCAGCATGTTCATTTGTCACAATATAGTTTTCGCACTGCTTGCATCTCATATCTTTATTTTTTGAGTCCCCATCATAGTATCGACATTCCTCGCAAACATAGCAAAATATCTTTGCTTCTCCTGCCATTTTGTCTGAACTGTACAGATTATTCGCACAATGATCACAAAGACAGCCAGCGCAAGGAAAAGCATAATCATCCCGACTCATAAGTTTCTTGAGAGCATTTTTATATCCTCAAAATAGAAAATCCATTTATCTGGTTCTGATGCCTGTTTTGGAAAATCCTTCCAGTGTTCGTATGCTTTTGACAACAGGCAATCAATAGCATGATTTTCTATATCGCTCTCTGTCTTTAACCATGCACAGTGTTCTCTGCAGTAATCTTTAACCATCTTCAGCAATTTCACTTTTCCAGTAATTTCAATAAACTCTTTTATCAATTGATAATAGTTAATATCTTCGATATTCCCAAATTGCGTTTTCTTGAAACTTATTCCTCGATACTGTTTACGGCCTGTCCAATCTTTTCCGATAAATTCAGTTCTGAAATTATTACTTGTGGGCTTAAAATCCTCAACCTTGCATACAACGCTACATGTTTGATACATTTTTATCTCCCTTGTATGGCTGCGGCTTTTCTTTCCACGCTATGACTCTTGCATTCAGAATCCGCATTTCCAATTTCCATCTTCCGTCTACCGTGTGAGCAACTTCGGTATGGCGTTTCCCATTATCGTACTCAACAGTAACAAGCACATCTCGAGAAGTTTTCTCGAACATTCCTGTTTTCCATTTATTCGTTCCTTTGAACTTTGCAAACATTGAATCTCGTTCAACCGGCATCTCGTCATTAACCCGTATCCAGTCAGATTCGTCTAAGTTGTCCAAATCAGTGATAAGCAGATCCACTGCTGTAAGCAAGTTCGTATGAGAATACCATGCTCTATCCTTATTACTCAAAAGTTCCTGTTTGAATTGGTACAATCTATTTCTGATAATGCTCATTCTCTCGCCTCCGTTTCTTTTAGTTCCTCCTGCAACTTATTGTCAATAGTGGCGAATCATAGGAATCGATTCCATATCAATTATCCTCATCTTCTACCTCCAGTTTTCTCAAATCGTCAACCAACCAGCTTTCGTCTTCTGCTTCAATGAAATCAAACTTTGCAATTGTTATGCCTTCTAAATACAAATATTTGAAGTTACTTCCGTACATAGAGTCAACTTTTCTAGCAAGATATAGTTGCCCTTTTCCATTTCTCAGCATGTAACTCCACGAAGGATCCAGTGCCTCAATAAAACTCTTTTCGGTTTTCGTGAGTTTAGGCTTTTCATACCACTCCAAATCATCTTGCAATTGTTCAATCATACTTAAAACATCGTTCGCAAGAATCATCTGGTCATCATCTGCGAATTTCTTCACTTGTATATGATAATTTAATAATCTGTCTTTTAACCGGCTCATACTTCTTCCTCCGATTCGCTCAGTTCCGCCTGCAACAGATCATCAATTACCGGAAGAATCAGTTTAGGTGCCATCATCATATGAATCTGTGTCGGAGCATTAACAATTTTGAAACACATATCAATATATACCTGCTTTGCTGTCATTCCATCTTTGTACGTATTTACTTTTTCTTTGTTTTGCTGGTAAATAGGGAGTATTCGGCATTTCTCAGCTACTTCATGAATTAACTTCTTTGATTCCTCCGAGAATTCAACAGTACCATCGTCTTTCGTCCGAACCAATTCTAATATCTTAATAATTTTTTCTTCCATAACGCCATTTCCTCCTTGCTTCTACTCTTTTCATGCGATGAACTTCATTTTCCAAGGTATTCACCTGTTTCTGCAGGTCATCCACATCGACCAACAGGTAAAAATCCGGCTGGACCAGTCTGGTCGGGCCTACATTCATATTCATCTCTTTGTGCAATTCCTTGCACTTGTTTTCTCTCCCATGCACTGCTTTATATACTTTCATCATCCACACCTCTCAAGAATTTCTCTGCAAACCCGGTCATATTCCAAAAGCAATGTGAGATCTTTCGTTCGGCTCAGTGGCCGGTCTACAACTTCAACGTAAAATTCTTTCCGGATCATCTGACCGTAGCTCGCAGAGTTATAAACGTCCTGCTTTTTGCAGCTGATCAATTCAGTTACTTCGGATCCAGTGATGGAATACTCCATCACTGTCCCATTCTTTTTGCATAAGTTATATAACGCCTTTGCCATATTAATCACCCGTAATAAATTTCGCTGCACCCATCATCAGAAAACTCAACTTCTTCCAGCTTCCAACCATCGCGCTGGAATTCTCCTCGATATGCTTTTTCGTAATGGTTTTTTACGATTTTTTCAGCCTCTTGCATGTTTTTTGCTTTAACAATTCCGACTGTAGTTTCGCATCGGAATCCATCATGCTGATAATATCTATACAAATTCATTTATTTCATCCCCTTTCAGTTATGTGTGGCAATAAAGTTCTCCATAGCCCATCTATTCCCGGTAGCAGCCACCTGTGCTCTGGTTCGCTCATACGAACTGAGAGGTCTTCCAGATATTCTTCTGGTTTCTTCTGCCGGAAGAAGTCCCTTCCGGCGAAGATTTGCAAGTTCCTCTGGTGTTGCGTCTTTGATATCTTTTACTGATATGATCTCAATCATGTTTATGCCTCCCTTATCGCAACCGGAAGCACCATGGCTTTCATGTCGCTGTCCTCTGCTTCCACAATCATCGGTGTTCTTGGGCTGGTGAAGCCCAGTGCAATATTGTCACAGGTAAAAGCTTTCAGCGTTTCAAGAACCAGTTTGGAATCAAATCCCAACCGTATGGATTTGCATACGGTTTCCTGGAGCGGTACCTGTTCCTGATAATCTGCCAATTTATCCCGAATACTGATATTCAGCACATCGTCTTCTATCTGGAATACTGCCGGCTGCTTTTCCTCTGTACACATCTTTGCTCTGGTCATTGCTCCGATCAGGGCCGTGCGAGATGCACATGTATTGATTTCGCCATCAGTAAACATCTTCTGATACGGAAAATAATTTCCTGTGATCAATCTGGTATAGATGGTGTATTCGTCAGATTTGAATACTGCACTGTTTTTGGTGTATGTAAGTGTCACATCGTCGATCACGCCCATGGAAATCAACTTCTTGGCGGTTGCCTTCGGCACGATCAGTTTCATGTCCTTTGCGCCTTCTGCTTTAACAGAATCTACTGCGACCACGTGCCCGTCCAGTGCGGCAAGGGAAACTCCGCTGTCTGTACCCTCAAAATAAATTCCGGTCATCTGTGTATTCGCACCGCCGTCAGCTGCTGCATAAATAACATGACCTATAGCCTCCATGATCTTTTTGCCATTCAATTCCACTCCATCCGCTTCCGGATCCTCTGTAATATCAAAATTGAATTCTTCCGGAGGATAACTCTGGTATTTATTTTTAATTGCTCCTATCTTGATCATAACTACATTCTTGTCAGTTGCGCTGATGTCGATTTCTCCATCTGGAAGATTTTTGATCAAGTCAAAGGCTTTCATTGGAATAATAAAATAACTGCCTTCTGAGGCCTCTAATTTGACCTTCATTGTGATCTCGGAGTTGGAGGCAATTAAATACCCGTCCTTTACCAGAATCCCGCCCAGTGCCGGAAACTGGTCATTCTTCTGCACAATACTTTTTAATTTGTCAATAACTCTGGCAATCTCATACTTCTGTACTTTCATCTTCATTCCTTTCCCGGAGGACAATACCATCGAGGTATTTCACCACTCCGTTTGAATATTTGATCCTGTAAGGTTCCAGCTCCTCCCGGTTCATGTACTTGTGTCCGTAAATCTTCTTCATGTCCCGGAACACCACCCACGGAACTCGGTAGAATTCTTTAAATTCCAGAGACACAACCAAAAAGCACATTGCTCCAAGCTTCATATACCGTTCAAAGCACGCCTGCTGTTCAGCAGTAACTACATCTCTGCCGATCTTATCCTTGTCCGTATGTTTTGCATCAAACAAGATCATGGTTGAATCCATGAGAATTCCTTTGAAATCAGGCTGAGCCTGTTTAGTGAAGCAGCAGATGAACTGACCTCTGTTCCTGTCCATTGCCTTCAGTACCTTAAATGCTTCCGGAGTTTTATCCACTGCTGCGATTCCTCTTTCTTCATAGAATCTGGATGCCGCAATTATCATTCCCTCAAAATGTTCCCCGTTAGATCTGCTCTGCAGACCTCTTATCGAACGCTTATAAGTATCCATTTTCTTCCGCTACCTTTATAAGTTTGTTTATTGTTACTGCTCCAATTCCCGGAATCTTATTCAGCTGAAGGAATGCGATAAACTCCTTTGCTCCCTCTCCGGTTTTTGAAACACTGGCTTTTCCACAATTAAAGCCTTCACTTCGCGCTTTTTCCACACGATCCTCCACATAATGCACAAGCTGTTCATCTGTCTTCTTTCTCATTTCCACAGCTTTTTTATGAATAAGGTTTTCATCAGTTGTTCTTCTACAGCTTCTCTTTGCCATCTTCAATCTCCTTTTTATTTTCCAGGTCCGGCACCGGTATATTATGACCAGTCAGCCATTTTGCAAAGCAGGAATGACACATATGGCCAAACGATGCCGCTCTACCGCCCCTGACTGCTCTTGCTGTCAAGGTAACCATCTTGTTTTTATCTTCTGTCTTTCCACACAACATGCAGTTACCGCTGAGTTTTTTATTGACTTTCTCGCTCCTTTTACGAATCTGCAGCTCCTTCGGATAATCCCTGCGCATATTCTTCTCACCAACAATCGGAATCAGACTGTCTTTCATAAATACCGGTATCCCGTTGTAATCAGCTTCTACAACGATTCTCTTGATCCATTCGAATTCAGGAATCACTTTCTCTTTCCTGTGTCCTGTCTCGGCACCGATGATTATCCAGTTCAAATATTTCAGTGCGGAAATGTTTTCATCTATATCTTCGAGCAATGGCTCTATACTGGCGAAAGTGTTTAACAGGCTTGGAAGCTGGTATATCCGTTCCATGTCCTCACTATTCGTCACAGTTGTTCCGTACCACATATTCCCTTTCCCAGAAGGCACACCGTACTGGGTGCACCTTTTCGGATTCTTTGTGAGAAACAAGTAATTGTGCTGAGGATGTTTTGCACAAGCGTAAAGGACATCCTCTATCCAACTGTCAGGAATCCACTCTCCAAATATGTCTGCCATTGCTCCAACAAATATATTTTGCCCCTGTTTCAGTTTGTCCAGTGTGTCATATCTGTATATGTGCAATGTCGGTTCAAACCCAAATGGATATATGACAGGCTTTCCATCCTCATTCATGAACGGTTCATCCAGGACAAACAGATCTCCCTCCATTCGATATTGGTCTGTCTGGACCATATTTCTTTTCATGTTTCCACAAAAACGGAGTGACATCTTGTCAGCGTAGCAGTAAGAACAACCATGCCGACAACCGGTAATTGGATTCCATGTATGATCGCACCATTCGATACCGCTCTTATTCATTGGCCAGCCTCCTTCCTGCATGTTCAAGGATTTTTTCTTCTTCCCACTTCACTTCGGAGAAGTCAATCTTCTGTCCACACTCGCTACAATATTTCGGTTGAAAGTTCGGCCCCGCATTCAACACATGATTACATCTAGGACAATAACAAGGCTTATGCTCCACATATGTGAATCCGTATTTCCGGTAAACTTCCGTTCTTACAACTGGTTTTCGTGCTATGAATTTCATCACTCCACCTTCTCTCCATACTCGATCACGTATTCGTACTGAGCTGATTTTCTGTTTTCGCCTCCGGGAACTTCTTTTCTGACAATCTGGACTGCATATCCTGCTTTTGCCAGCATGGAGACCATCTGCAATCGGTCTTCTTCGTTCCACTGAACACTTCCTTTTCGAATACTTCTAATGCTCTGTTTTGCCATTATCCGCACTTCCTTTCCATCTTTTCTTCCCGTTCTTTCATCAACTTCTCAAACGCAGCTACGAAAGCTTTTACCGATGCCGGCATCCCACAGTTGTGACTTCCCCTGCACTGGATCACGCGACCATTGTTATATTCCATTGTGAAATATGGTGTATCGGGTTCTTCCACTCTGCGCACAAAGAAGATGTGTGTCTGCCCTTTGGCCACTCGGCCAACGTAAGCTCCAACACAATGGTCAAGGGCAGCTCCTTCATTCTTGATTTCCTGTGCATCTCTTGGCACTCTCAATATCAATCCTTTTCCTTTTATCAGGAAAGCGTTATCTATGCCGGCATTCTCTTTGAGCATTTCCTCCAGAAGTTTTTTCATGACCTCAGCCTCTCGCTTTATCCGTTCTTCTTCCCGACGTTTCTTTTCTGCGGCCTTTTTATCTTGTACTGCCTGATATTCCGCAGCTGTCCTGTCATGAACTTTTTTGAAATTCTTCGGGAAATAGAAGAACATATTGGTGAGGTCATATTTCAGTTCTTTACACCAAGCCAGATAATCCAACCAGTCCTTGGCACAATTCTGCAAACGTTCTTCCCTGATATCCGGTCTTTCTTTGCGCTGCATATAAGAATATCTCCAACACCCTCCACGCTCTCCTACTCGATAATTGGAACCTTCGCGCTCGATATATCTGCAGATCTTATGAATCGTTGAATGTCTGTTTTCTTTCCGTATCAGCGTTGTATTGCATCCAAAGAGTTTATAGAACCGTTCCAATTCTTCCGCTTTCAGGTTGTATCCAGAACTTTGTGCTTCCTGCAATAATCTCAGCTCGTCGATATTTCCATCAATAGACTGCAGTACTCGTGTGTTCTCCTTTGTAAGGCCAAGGATTCCAAATATTGTTTTTCCATTTTTTCTAAGTCCCCTGACCCCATTCCGGCTTTCATATCCAAAGGCACCATCGTGATACTCATTGATTAGATGCGCGGCCAGTTTATACAATCCCATTTTTATAAACCATTCAAGCTGCGGAAACTTTCTGTATCTGTTGATTGCCTTTGCATAATGTATCTGTTCACTCGGTCTATTCTCCGCCAAAATTTCCAACGCCGAGTATTTCATCGGAGTATCTTTCCATGCTTCCGGCAGGTTTCCGGGATATAAGGTGCAGTATGAACTTTCTCTGTATCCTTCATCTGTGCACCACCGTACAATACCAGTCTGTTTATACTCTCTGTATTCATAACTGCTGGTGCATGGCGTTCCGTTCGGTGCAAATTTGTAAAATGTCCTTACAATCTCAAATAATCCATCATTTGTCTTTCCATCCGGCTTTACTTCTCTGTATGCTGTAAAATACCGCCACAGGAACCCCTCTTCTCTTGGCTCAATAAATGAAACAATCCTCCTGTCACATATGCGTGCCGGCATCCTGCCTCTGGCTTTAATGGTGACCGAACTTCCACAAAGGGGGCATATCCCCTTCTCGTTATTTCTTAACCGAATTTTCGTTCTGTCTACCAGTGTCACCCCATTACAATGAGTGCAATACACCAGAGCCTCATTCTTTGATCTTGTTGAGTAAATCAGATATCTGCTGAATGACATCGCCTTATCTGATACCCAGTTTTTAAATTCATCAGGGATTTCTTTGACCGTTTCCATAAGCGCATCAATTGGATTGGTTTCTTTGGCATGTCTTTCATCAAGACGTTTTTGTTTGACCATATCCTGAAAGCGTGTCACAGCTGTCCAGTCTCTTGCATCTTTCTCTGTGCTCCATTCTTTGAAGAATTTTTTCATACGTTCAAGATCTGCGTCTGTCCAGAAAAACATATTCGGAATCCAGATGTTCTTTCTGTTTTTGCTGTCCCAATGATATTTGTATAGATCAATGCACTCCAGTCCCTCAAAAGAACCCATCAGCCATTTTGCCTTTTCAGTAGATAAATCCTGTGTTATATAGTCATTTTTTGAAAGAAATGTGCGAATCTGGGCTTCTCTCTTTCCTTCTTTCAGCCCCTTTGTTGGATAAAATGTCACCATCAAAAGATCTTTTTCGATATCTTTGGTCGTTACAATATGTGTACCGGCAGCTCGTTCTGAAAACCTAACCATTTCGTCCGTAGCTTCCTCTCTCGGAATCTTCGCCAATTTTCTCTTTTCCATGCGACAGCCTCCTACAGAAGATCGAACAATGACATCTGTCCAGACAGTTCTCTGCTTTTGGTACTGGTTTTTTCAGTTTTTCGCTGCTTAGAAGCAGCATCTTTTTTCACTGGCTTTTCAGAAATCTGAGGTTTATCTTTTGTTTCCTGTGATTTTTTCTTATTATCTGTGATTTTTTTGGTAGTTTTTGTAGGTGTAACCGATTTTTTTGTTATCACAGGCTTTTTGCCTTTTTCCTTTTTAACAGGTTCCGGCTTTTCATATTTGTGGTAATAATCCTCAGCCCATTCATATACAACCTGGTCTTCAACTGCAGCGGATCTGCCATTCGACTGCTTCCTGGCCTGTTCAACGATATAACTAAAGCACTTGTTCCAGGTCTTTCCCTCCTGCATCACATCTTCAGCAAGTCCCTGATCCTCTTCGCATCTTTTCATCAGGTAAGTAATGACCGGATCCGCAAAGTTCTTCTGGGTTGCTTTTTTCTTTTCAGCTTCCAGTTTTTCTCTGGCTTTCTGCTTTACCGGCTTTGCATTTTCAGCTTCTGCTGCTTCAACTTCTTCTTTTGTCGGAGCTGGAATCCCGGAAACAACATCAGCAAGAGAGGCTTTTCCCATTGGAACTGTATCCTCTTCTTTTGATTCATCGCCTTCCTGGGCCTCTAATTTGCCCTCTGTCGGTTTCTCTTCCTGTTCCCCTATTGTTTCACTGCCTGCAACCGTTCCCGTCTCTAAACGGTCAGTATCAGCTTCAAGTTCCTGTTTTAACTGTTCTGACATTTGTAATCTCCTTTCTCGAAATCAAAATAAAAAGTAATCTTCCCAGGGTTGCGTTCTTCCATCGGAGTTATCCATGAACCGCACATTTCTTTAAATATCTGAATCTGCCGTCTACAGTTCCATTCTCCCCTGAAATAAAACGGTGTGTACCAGAATTCCTGTCCCGGCTTTTCAACCGGCATCAGTGGATCTCCGCACACCGGATTGGATATCGTATTTGCAACAGCCACCCAGCCTGCGCACCCAAGAAGCGAAAGCTGTATGTAACACATCTGGGCAACTACCCTGTCTATGTCATTGGCGGTGAACAAAATCCGTGTCTGATAATTTATCTTTTTTCTGTGGAATATGTTTGCCGCTGCTACAAGAGTTGCTCCTGCTCCACACGCCGGATCATTGACAGATATCCATTCCTGTTTTTCCAATGTCTGTACATTGTCATTGATTGTTATGCTTGCCATACATTCACAGACATTGTATGGTGTAAAAAACTGCCCTTTCCAGTGGTTCCCTAGCTCAAGGCTCATGTACAGTTTTCCAAGAAAGTCCTGATCTGGATTGCGTTCCAGTGCCTCAACCACAATCGCAAAGCATTTGGCCGGCTTCTCTACCCCGCCAAGGCGTTTGATGCACTCTGCATATTCTTTCTCTCTTGCAGTGTATCTCGGTTCCGTCTTATCAACCGAATTCGCCAGTGTGCAAGCCATTGCCGCCATTAGATCGGCCCACACCTGCCATGAACTCCGGCTGTAACACAGCTCTTGAAAGACTTTTATGAATTCTTTCTCTGTTCCCTGTATTTTCTCTATCTGCTCCATGCTGTCACCTCTTGAATCCGTGTTCCCGCATTAGCATATCTATATACTCTGGTGTCGCACGTTCTGGTTCTTCTGCTATCTGGTCCCGGTGCTGTTGTTCTATTGCCGCATTTTCGTGTGTGGTAAGCTGTGCAATATATTTATTTTTCGCTTCCAGAATACTCGGAGGAAGCTTTGCATCATTCGTCTTGCGCTCGATCAGGGTTGAATATATCTTGAAGAAATGCGCTCGGACAGCATCCTGGTTCTCATCAAGGCATATCTCCCGGAAGCCAAGCCGCTTTACCGCCTCTCTGACTATTGGTGTCAGGCTTTCCAGTGCCTCTTCCTGCCTGTAATATCCATACTGGCTGATGGCCTTCTGGACTTCTCCCCAGGCTTCTCCCTGGTCTTTGAGGTGTGGAACTGTGTATTCTGCACATTTCTCCCGTATCTCAGATATCTGCGGCGGGTATGTATGAGTGGCAAACAGTTCCATCAATGCTGTTTCGCAAAGCTTATAGTCCAGATCTCCAAGCATGCGGTACCACATTCTGATGCTGTATTGGTCTGGCATGACATTAAATGTTGGATAGGCACTTTTGATTGAAGCTCTGATAAAATCAAATTCTTGAGGTGTCACTTCAATCACCCATCCCTTCGCACCAGCCGGCCGTTGCCTCCATATACTGATTCGTTGACATGTTCTTTGTAGCTGCAGGTGCTTGCGGTGTTCTGGATGCCGGCATTGAATTCTGTGAACGTTCTAACCAACCAGTGATAAATCTCTTGATTCCTCTAGGTGTCTTACGATTACGAGGGTGACTGTCAAGCCATGCTGCCATTGATCTAAACTCCTGTTCAACATCCAGTGCCGGAAACAGTTCTCTCAGTGAATTGAGATAATCAAATGTCACATCATAGTTTCCGGATCCTGTAACCAACGGAAGAGAGATGAACGTGTTCTGCTTGGAGTCTTTAAGCTCCAAGCTAATGTTTTTATTATCTTTCTCTTTATCTAACTCTATCTCTTTCTCTATCTCTATCTCTCCGTTACAGATTTGTTTCACTTCGTTACAGCCCGTTACATCAGTGTTACATTGTAACGCTTCTTTGCTTCTATATTTCCTTACACGAGCTGCGCTTGCGCTCTCAGAACCAGTCATTTTAGCGCATTCTGACAGCGAATATTCGGTTTCGTCAATCAGCTGCATGAGGTCCTGCTGAATCAAAAACATAACCGTCACTCTGACATTTTCGACTTCTTCGTCCAGGTCCAGAGCAAGCTCGTCATAGAATGTTGCTTCTACTCCCTCGAAGTAAAGTCTTCCATCCTGCTTCATTGCAACAAGAAGCATTTTTAGGTAAATAATTGTGTAGGTGTCTCCTCCGGCAATCTTCCGAAGTTTTTTGATGGCCTTCTGACGGAAAAATCCGTCAGGAAGCTTTAACCAATAATATCTTTTCGCCATAAGTTCCTCCGCTTAGTAGATTACTTTTGAGCCATCATCTGTTTTAATTACTGTCACAGCCTGGCCAAATCTCGCTTTCATAGCATCGTCATGAGTGATTGCCATAATCTTCACATCGGAATACCGATCACGGATCGTCTCAAGGGCATCTACATAAGCCTGTGCGCCCTCATCATCAAGGAATGGTGGTTCATCAATAAAGAGCATTCCAAGCTGTATTCCTGCCGCTGTTGCCTTGATCTCGGACAGTGCAAGGATAACGGCAAGAGAAGCTTTTACCTTCTCGCCTCCGCTCTTGGAAGCATATGGAAGAGTTGTCTTGCCATATTCGTTGATCAGAACATCCAGCGTTGCCTTATCTCCGTCCTTGCCTTTGACGGTGCGCTCCATCACAAATTCCACTCCCATCGTTCCGCCGGTCATCTGGCCAAGAATATTGTTTGTAGTATCTGTGATATGAGGAATGATGTTCCTGATGATCTGATGTGGAACTCCGTCCTGTGAAAAAGCCTGCTTTAATGCTTCGTAACAGTCCGCTCTGCCGGCAGCTACAGCAATTTCATTATTCAGCATGGAGATTTCGCCTCGCATGGTATCGATATTTTCCAGACGTTCAAGGAGTACTCCCTTCTGGATCTGCAGTTCTCCAAGAGTTTCCTTGTTACTGCGAATCTGCCTGTCTGTTTCTTCTACCATATCTGCCGAAAATGTTTCCTTCATTTTTTCTATCATGGTATCCATACCAGTAAGCTGAGAAGAGAGAATGAATTTTCTGTCAGTAAGTTTTTCCATCTCTTTTTCCATGTTCTCAATTCGTTCAAGAACATGCTGCTTTCTTTCTTCATAAACAGGAAGCTCTTTTTCCTGTTCTACATAAGTCTGCAGATGAGCCATCTGCTGTTTGATCTGTTCTTGTCTGTCAACTGATCCCGATAGTTTATTAACTGTTTCCGTTATCTCAGAGGCCTTTAATTTGACCTGTAGCAGATTTTCCTCACACTGCCCTATATTTTTATCGTTCGATTCCTTTTCGGCCTCTAAACGGGCAATTTCAAGTTTGTTCTGCTCCGCATCTTTCTTTATGCGTTCATATTTGGAAAGCTCAGTGACAGATGCCGTCAGAATAGCAAGGCGTTTAGGATCATATTCTATGTTTTTAATTTTTTCCTGTTTATCGGCTATTTTTTGGTTGCGTTCAGATGTTAATATCTCAATCTCTTCCTCGCATTTTTTCAAGTTATCCAGTTCAACCGGAAGGCTTTTGACATCTTCAACCGCTTTCGACAGGAACCTGCAGCTTGCACTCTCAATATCCGGGCACCCAGAATTCTTCATGAATTCTTCCTGCTGCCTTATCTCAGATATCCTTTTCTGCCGATGATCACGTCGGTTTACTGCTCCTGAGATTTTCTGCGAATAGGATGAGTCAATTTCGTGCAATTCGTTTTGAGCCGTAGAATACAGGTATCTTTTTTCCTGCTGGCTCTCAATCTCTTTTCTTTCATTTGCCAGTGCATCAAGTCTTTCTTCCAAGTCCTCTGGGACATTAAGAGCAAGCTGAGAAATCTGCAAATGTATCTGCTTGTTTCTGAATTTGTTTTTGTCAATAAGTCTCTGGTAGCGATCAATATCTTCGTTATAGCTATCCAGTGTTCTTTTTGCGTTTTTATATTTAATAACGTCCTTCTCTACTTCAGAAAGCTGTAAAGATAATTCAGAATGCTGTTTTGCTTTTTCCCGTATCACATCGGCCAGTTCCAATAGATTATTGCACGCTGTCAATGTCTGCTTTGAATGGTCCAGATCGTTTGCCATTGCACTGTATTCTTCTGAGCATTCTTTCAAATCACTTCTGATTTTTTCACTTTCCTTCTCGGCCTCAGATATTTTTTCCTGACGCTCGATCAGATTTCTTCTGGATTCATCCAGATTTTCAAGTTCTTCCTGATTTTTAAGAATGTCTTTTTCTACCGTTTTCAGTTCTTCCTCTGGTTTTCCCTGTGCCTTAATGAAGTCAGTCTTGATCCGGACGGCTTCTTTTTTAGAAACCAGTTCTTTTCTGGAATCAGCAAGCTTCTTTCTGGCATCCAGTTCCATCACTCCATATATCCCAAGCCCGAGTAAATTTCCAAGAATTGCGATACGTTCATCTTTCTTTGCCTGCAAGAATAATCCATACTGATCCTGCATGATCAATGCACAGCTGCGAAATGTCATGCTGTCCATACCAAGAAGCTTCTCTATCTCTGCCTGTGTGTCAATGATTCTTTCCTTGGACAGATTCATCCAGTCAGCACTTTCTTCCTGATACTGTGACAAGTTCAGTGTTGGTTTTCCGGATTTTGTTCTGGTGCGGACTACCCGGAATCGTTTCTCTCCGATGTCGAAAATAAATTCTATGAAACCGCTTCTTGCATCCTCTGTACCTCGGATCCACGCCTTACAGTCTCCCTCACGGGTTTCTTCAAACAGACAATCCACAATAGCATCCATGAAAAGGCTGCTCTTTCCTGCACCGTTTACTCCATTGATCGTGCAGAATGAAATGTCTGAAAAATCAAAGTTTTCTTCCTTGTAGTTTCTGTAATTTCTGACAGAAATAGATACCGGCTTAAACACGCCGTGAATCTCTGCGGTGGTACTCTGTTTCATGGCTTCTGCTATGATCGGCTCGGCAAGCTCCACGATTTTGTCTGGATTCTTAAATGTCTTTTCCTCCAACCATTTTTTCAGATTCAGCCGTGGGTCACTTTCCTCCGAGAGAAGTCCGCGGTTCGTGATATCAATAGTGCTTTCTGCTTCAATATCTGCCACATAGAATGCACCAAGCTCATACAGGTTCTTTTGCAGTAGTGGAATGTTGAGCGCCTTTTTCTGCTCAGATGTGCAGGAATACCGCACCCGGACTATCTTATCCGTCACCTCTTCTGAAATGCCTGTTCTGTGGAGATACATAGCCCCTTCGCGGATATAATCGCCAACTTCATCAGGATCCCAGGTGATAGTGTGGAACTGTCTGTATGGAGTAGTGTATCTATGTCCTTTTACCAGAGTGCCTTTCTCATTAAATTCATGAATCCAGAATCCACGCTCCTGTCCTTCATCATTAAAATTCATTGCATTGATTGCTCCGGAATAGAATACATTGTCAAATCCTTCAATGATTTGCGGGCGATGGATATGACCAAGAAGTACCGCCTCATATCTTGCGGCCATTAAAGCTTCTCTTGGAATGACCGGCTCAAAGTTTGTGAAGAAGGAAGTCTGCCCTGATTCCATGTTGCAACCAGGAACCGTATAATGTGCCATGAGAATCGGTGTCTTTTCACACTCTGCTCTCAATGCAAAAACCATATCTGAAATATATTTCGTCCATGCAAGATTTTCTTCGTCTGCAGATAAACCAGGGAATTTTGCTCTGAACTCCTGTTTGTCAAATCCCGGTATGCAGGCAATGTCTGTATATGGTGTGTGAAGGACAGTTGGAGCTGTTATTATATGCACATGACTAGTTTTCACAAACATCCTATCCAAAACTCTGAACTGTCCGCTTCCATCATGGTTCGGCGTTCCTCTCATTACGATCACCCCTTTCGCAATGTCAGCCAATTTTGTGATCGTATCTGTTGCAATAATCATTTCGTCCGAGTACCGTACCGGACCAATCTGCTCCTGGTGGAAGATATCACCAGAAATGCAAACAATGTCAGGTTTCTCTTTCTGGGCTACCTCAACCATATATTCAAGACATTTTACTGTGTCCTGCAAACGGAGATTTACTCCGTCCACTACAGGTCCTTTAAACTGGCCGATATGCCAGTCGGCAGTATGAAGTATTTTCATTTGCTCATTTCCTTTACTGTTGTTTTCATCGCTGTGATCATGTTCTTCAATTCCGTTTCTAAAAGTGAAAAGTTCTCCTCGCTAATTCCGCAGAATTCAACGCCATCATCTCCCATCTTTTCTCCGATAAAGAGAATATTTCCAACAATGGGGCATCCGTGTTTATCAAATTCGTAAAGATAACTTCCGATCAAATTTGCTTTGTTCGGCTTCAATCTTCCCTCTTCATCAATCAGCATGCTCACACACTTCCCTGGTTCTTTAACAGGAGTAGATGGCATTTTCAGTTCTCTGTATAATCTCTTCGGCATTACATGCTCAACTATGTCGCACCCGTTCCCGATCAGATCATACAGAGCTTTGTTCTGTTCTCTCATAGTCCCTTCCGGAAATTCATGTACGGACATTTCCAATTCTGTTGATACCTTTATTATTTTCATCTGCGTCCGCCTCCTCTCTGGCATTTAATGCAAAGTGGCTCTCCAAATTTATTGATTGAATATTCATAAACTCTTTCATTTATGGCCTCACCGCATCTGGAACACTGGAAATCTGCCGATCTATCTGGCTCTGGTTCTGGCTTCGGTTCAGGAACAATATCCGGTTCCTGCATTGGTGGATAATCGTCTTCGCTTTCTGTATCCGAAGCATATGCCGGATTATCCAGATCGTCTTGAGTAAATACTGTGCTTTCAGATTCGAAATCCACGCTCTTAACTGCTATCTGTGGTGTGCCAAACATATTATTTACAGAGTTCATGCCTTGTGTCAGCATTGCCTGTCTGACCTGCGGATCCGAGAAATCAGGTGAAAAGATAACTGTTGGGATAGCGAAATTCTTCTGCAATTCCGCCTTTGTGTATGTGCCTTTTACACCAAGCAGAGCTCTTATAACACGAAGCTTTGCACCGGTCATAGCTTTTTCAGCCCAGGTCTTTTTCAGCAGTGCCATGTTTACCATGACGGAGCGATCAATATATCTATCCCTGTCTTCTTTCGCGATCACAAAAGCCTGGCATTTCTTTCCCCATTTATTTTTGGATTCCACCCATTGTCCAGAAAAGATTTCCGCAGCTGCCTGTGCCTGTTTTTCATCAGTTATGCCTTTTGCAGCTTTATCCGCAAACTCAATGCGATACTTCTCTTCTTCGTCCTCAAGACAGATCACCTTCTGATCGGTTTCTGTTCTGGCTGTTCCGTCAGCCTTGCGCATAGCTCCCTGAGCCTGTGCCCGGTATGTAACCCGGTCGATACGCTCACCATATGTTTCCTTTGGATTGAACTGGATACCGGCCGCCATAGCCATTTTGTTGAGCAATGGCTTAGATAAGGAAAACACATCTTCCCAGATATCCTTTCCTCTCTCATCCTGCTTCCCAGTCTTAACTGAGCCAACCTTGAAAATGTCTCCGCTGTTTTCGCCCAGATCAACCGGAACCTCTTCTACATGGAATTTGTAGAATGGATTAAGTTGCACATCCGTTGCTGTCGGCACCAGCAGGTTATAATTTTTGTATGCCGTTATAACTTCCGGCAAGCTTCCTAAAACCTCTTTCATCTACTTGATAACCTCCTATTTTTGTGATAAAATGACGTTGACTTAAAAACAATGGGTCTCAAACCTGTTTTTAAAGTTCTGACTGGTCTTGGATAGGATCGTGGGTGCCGTCTACACTCCGCTTTCCCCTTATTATCCAAGGCCTTTTTAATATTCATCACCTCCTACGAGCCAGCTAAGGAAACAGAAGATGCCAAGTCCGATCATTCCGACCAGAAATGCCTCTGAACCAATTTCGTGGCTTCCTCTTTCGATATAAAGTCTCTGGGACAGTGCATTATAAAGCACTGTACTCACCAGAACGGGAACTACATATTTCATGACTTTTGCAGCAAGAATAATTCGTTTTTTCATTTTTGCTTTCTTTTTGGCACGATAGTATTTCTCATACTCTGCCTTATTGAATTCTCGCACCAGGGACAGATATACCCTTGTTTTGGAATCTTCTGTAACAAGCTTATATTCCATGTTTTTGCACACATCCGGCACTTCGCATACATTCATCTTCTCGCCTCCTTGTCAATGAGAATCAATTCCTTTGCGATAACACTCTGCAATGCCATTCTGTCCATTTCGTGCCAGCTGATCGGCACCGGGCTGTTATCCATTGCATTCAGGATCCGCTCTGCGGCCTGATGATATTTTTCAAGATCTTTTGGTGTTAACATCTTTCCTTCCTATACCGCCAGGCGAAGCTGGCCATTCCTTTCTTCTTTCACCATCTTTTCAACAAATGCAGTTGCTTTTTCTTTTCTTTCCATTTCGATCAGGTGTTCTTCGTGGCAACTGCACTGTTCTCCCGGATCCAGATACGCTCCGCAATCCGGGCAGATTCTATAAAAAGCCATCGTATCCACTCCTTTCATTCAATCATGTATAATTTGTTAAATGCCTTTTTGGGGATTTTCCCTGACGGATACCCCTTGGCAAGCTGTCCATCGGCTATCAGGTCCGACCTAAGGGAGCGTATCATGCGATATGCCGTATCCCTGCTCACACCCATCATTTCTCTGACCTCAGCGGCTGTATAGTAAGAACGTTCCGCAGATGTAAGCTTTTTGATTACACCGTTTGCATTTTTCATACCAAGCACCTCATTCCAGATTTCTCTCAACCCAATTTTTCAGATTCTGCGTGATCTCATTTACTTCGTCCAATGTCTGAATGATTTTTTTCAGTTCCGGTTTTTCCTCTTCTGAGATAATTCCGTCTGCCGTAATATCAAGAAGTGATTCCTTTGCCTCGTTTATCTTCTTTAAAGAAGAAAGCATTCTCAGGCTGATTCTATCCAGTCCTGCATTCTCTATCTTCGGCATGTTCTTTCCAAGCGGGCACATCTCCCGGCAATAATTTCCTTTCAATTCCGGTGCCTTATAGCAGTCAGCCATCAGAAGAACTTCCTCCTGATATGGTATCGTGCTCCCAAGTTCGATTCTGGCTAGCCTTGTACGATCAATTCCTATTTCTTCCGCAGCACCTTCTCTGCTGCTCAGACGCTCATTTGACTTTGCCGCCTCATATCGTGCCTGGCAAAACATATTAGCCGCTGCTTTCGTAGCAAATTTCGACATTTTTCTCTCCTTCTATAAGCTGTATAATCAAGTTATGGTAATTAAATTGTGTACTCTGTATCGATATCCAGAGCCTTGCTGATTTTTTCAGCAAGTGCAGGTGCATACATTCTTCCATTTATGGTGGTTGTCACGTAGTTCCTGCACATCCCAACTTCACCGCACAATTCCGTGACAGACATATCTCTGTCGATTAAGGTTTTCTTTACTTCTTTGCACCATGGCGACAGTTTTCGCTTCAAAATATCACCTCCGTTTTCAACAAATGTTTATTACATTTGTTGTTTACATTTGTTTGCGATTGCATTAAAATAATCAGAAAGGAGTTATCATGGATAATTGGATTGATAATCTCAGAAGAATTGGGCTTAAACGTTATGGTGACGAAAACCGCCGGATTCTTTCTGAATTATTAAGAAACGGTATTCCTGCCGGAAACACTGTTATGTCGGAAGCATCTGCTGAGGCTCTTATCATTGCTGTGGCGGCCATGATTGAAGAAAACAATAAAGCATTGCTCTCCGATTTATCGATGTAACTCTCTCTTTTTTTGTTTTGCATTAAACATTTGTTTATTACATTTTTAATATTAATCCCAATTTGTGAATTTGTCAACCATGTTTTTCACATTTTGGGATTTTGGAGAATTGTATGATCACTCAGCGTATTTTATCACTGCTTGAAGAAAAGTCTTTGACAGCCACTGATTTATGTCGGGCTATCGGAATAAACACAAGCACTATGACCAACTGGAAGAACCGAGGGACTGATCCGCCCGCAAAAATGATAATCCCAATTTGTGAATTTTTAGGCGTGTCTAGCGACTATTTACTTACGGGCAAAGAAAGAAACTCAAAGCAGAACATTCTCTCCGAGGACTCCGAATGGTTAGCATTGATTCACCAACTTCCGCATGATGCGCAGTTGGAATTTCGAGGTGAATTAAAGGGGTACATAAAATGTTTAAAACGGCAGGAAGAAGATACTGTCGAGCCTCTTAAGAAAGCAAAATAATAAGCTTCGAGTGGTACCGAAGCAAAAGGGGGAAATAACTATGAAAAAGAAAATGATTGCACTTGTCTGCTCATTGATTTTTGCCAATACTATCCCTGTATTTGCAGCATCCGATTACGGTATTAATATTGATCAAAAATACGTTTCTGGAGATGCTTCCCAATTATCCGATGCAATTTCCGAGTCATTGAATGATATGGGTGTTAAAAAAGTTTCCTCTTATGATTTAGAGAAAAAAGAAGATTCTCAAACAGTTGCGCAAGTCATTTTATCAGCAGATGGCGTAGCCATGGAGGCGATCTGTTACTATACAAAAGATAATACTTGGACTTGCTCTTCTATAACGAATATTCACAGTAGCAGTAATGACCTGATCTATTATTGGGTCAATCCGGTTTCCGCTGATGCAACCGCCTTTGAAATTATAGACTACAAAACCGGGGAATATAAGCCAGAAGGAGCTGCCAAAGAACTGCTTTCACAATATGAGAATCAGGAAAAGTGGTTTTCACTGGAAGATTTTAAATTATACGATAAAAATGACGCTCCTATTGAGATACCTGATTCAGAAGATTATATAATGTCCTCTGCTTATCCTGATAGCAAAACATTTCGTGGCATAAAAATTGGTGATACAATTTCGGATTTATTTTCAGCGTATGATGCCAAATATTTTTCAGTACAGGTAGGTTATGACGACACGACCGCTACTGATGCTCAAAAGAAACTGGTTGAGATGTACAATGCCCAGATTGAAGCTGCTAATCCAGAGGATATCGAAAGTACTATTTCTTCTATTGACAGCAGTGCAGTATCTGTAGCCGTACTATTTGAAGGCGTTGAATTTTGTGGAAAAATAATTCCAAAGCCAGACCCAGATCCAGACAAATGGGTTTCATATAAAGTATCAGAAGATATAGGTTTCATAATTGATAATGGTAAGATTTCTGATATTGGCATCCAACGCGATGACAGATATTAATAAGAGGAATTGCATTTATGACAATTGGTGAACGAATAAAAGAATTGCGGGCTGAGGCTAATCTGCGTCAGTCCGAACTTGGAAAAGCAATAGGTTTTTCTGCCCAAGTAGTATCGAATGTCGAAAGAGGCTACTCTTTCCCATCAACAGAATTTGTTAATCGCAGTGCTGCATGCTTCGGTGTGCCAGCGGATTACATTCTTGGCCGGACTACATCAAGATATGCTGTTGCGGATCCGAAAGAAGTTTCTGCAGTGCAGACAAGAATAAAAGCCCGTTTGGCTCAGTTGCAGATGAGCCTTCCGGACCTGATCCAAAAATCAACACTGACAGAGGAAGCCTGCTGCGACATTCTGGCCGGAAAGACTGTTCCGGGAATAGATGCCACTGCAAGCCTGTCAAAAGCCCTTGACACCTCTATGGATTACCTTGTGGGTAATTCTGACTACAGCTGTGCCATTGCTTCAGAAGACGAACAGGATATCATCCTGCGGTACCGTCAGTTATCCAAGAAGGGAAAACGTATCTTTTTGGGAATGATGGAGAATATGGAAGAAGAAAAAACAGAATAGTATATTTAACTGGGGAACCGTTGGGGTGTTATGTCAGCCGCCGGACACTTTTGTGAAAGGAGGCTGGTGCTGATGGTTACATATGGTGATTTATTTACTTTTGTAATTATGCTTTGTGCAGTTGTAACTCTTGTTATCAATTTAATGCATAAAAAATAGCGCCCTCGTCCTGGTAAGATAAGGCGCTATTTTTAGCTATTGTTTTATCCGGCGGTCAGGTGTACGCTGACCAACGGCTCTCTTGTTAAGTACATTATATCTATATTCAACATTTTTGTCAAACATTTGTTGATTACATTTGTTTAGTAATGGAGGGTTCAGATGCCGGCTTATAAGTATTTCACCAAAGATGGAAAGACAAAATGGTATGCCAATTTTTACTATGAAGATTGGCTTGGCAAGCGCCAGCATAAATGCAAAAGAGGCTTTTCTACCAAAAAAGAGGCTGTAGAATGGGAACGTGACTTTCTGGCACAAGGAGCAAAGGATCCAGATATCCTGTTTTCCGCTCTGATCAAGAACTATATGCAGGACTGCAGCTCCCGGCTGAAGCTGACCACTCTGGAAAATAAGCAGTACCTGATAGACATGAAACTGCTGCCATTCTTTAAAGATATGAAGATAGGTGACATTACTCCGATCGTAATCCATCGATGGCAATATGCCATGATTAATTACAGGGACGAAAAGGGGAACCCTTATTCTCAGACGTATCTGAAGACTATCAATAATCAGCTGTCCGCTATCATGAATTATGCCGTCAAATACTATAAGCTCAGAAGCAATCCGTGCCTTGCGGCCGGTGCAATCGGGAAAAGCAGTGCAGATGAAATGAATATCTGGACAAGAGAACAGTTCGATTACTTCCTGACATTTGAAAAGAAAAGCGCATACAGGATGGCATTCAGCCTCATGTTCTATGGCGGGCTTCGGTCTGCAGAGGTTCTGGCCATTACTCCGGCGGATATCCTGCCAGACTGCTCCGTATCCATTAATAAGAACTTTGTGGTGATAAAAGGCGAACAATATTTCCAGACACCAAAAACTGAAAAGAGCAAGCGTGTCGTGAACATTCCTCAATCGTTGTACAAAGAGCTTCAGGACTATGTTGCCAGTATGGCTATAGAGCCGGATGAACGCATCTTCTACTTCCAGAAGTCCGGAATGCGGTCAGAGTTTAAACGGGCAACTGCCAGATCTGGTCTTCCAGAAATCAGAATCCACGATCTCCGCCACTCCCATGCAAGTATGCTGATCGATATGAAATTTTCCATCAAAGAGATTTCGGACCGGCTCGGCCATGAATCGCCGGAAACAACCTGGAAAGTTTATGCTCATTTGTATCCAGGAAAAGACAGGAAGCTTGCTGACGCTCTCAATGAAGTAAGAGCCACAAATGATAATGTAGAAGATAAAAACGAATGAAACATATAACGTCATATAAGAACAAAAAATCCACAAAAATAAGACACTTTCTCCCAATTAACATCACCGTAGCATCACGGACAAAAATAAAATCCCGGAAACCCTTGCAAATAAAGGGCTTCTGGGATTTTGCTCATTATTCAAACTCAATCGTTCCCGGTGGCTTGCTGGTCAGATCGTAGAATACGCGGTTAACTCCCTTAACTTCGTTAATAACACGATTCATAACCCTGTTCAGTACCTCATACGGAATCTCAGCGGACTCTGCGGTCATGAAGTCGATGGTCTTGACTGCGCGGAGTGCAACTGCATAATCGTAGGTTCTGAAGTCGCCCATGACACCTACGCTTCGCATGTTGGTGAGGGCTGCAAAGTACTGGTTTGGCATCCAGGATGGGTCTTCTCCGTGTTCTTTCTTGTAGTCGGCGGCTGCTTTGTCGACTTCTTCACGGTAGATGTAGTCTGCGTCCTGAACGATGCGTACTTTCTCTTCGGTTACTTCTCCGATGATACGGATTCCAAGACCCGGGCCCGGGAATGGCTGACGGAATACCAGTCTTTCCGGAATTCCAAGCTCCAGTCCGGCTTTGCGGACTTCGTCTTTGAAGAGGTCACGGAGCGGTTCGATGATTTCTTTGAAATCTACGAAATCCGGAAGACCGCCTACGTTGTGGTGAGATTTGATCACTGCGGATTCTCCGCCAAGACCGCTCTCTACAACGTCAGGATAGATGGTTCCCTGTGCGAGGAAATCCACTGCTCCGATCTTCTTTGCTTCTTCTTCGAAAATACGGATGAACTCTTCACCGATGATTTTACGTTTTGCTTCAGGCTCTGTAACGCCTGCAAGCTTGTCATAGTATCTCTGCTGTGCATTGACACGAATAAAGTTCAGGTCGAACTGACCGTTTGGTCCGAATACGCCCTCTACTTCATCGCCTTCGTCTTTACGAAGAAGGCCGTGGTCCACGAATACGCAGGTAAGCTGCTTGCCGATCGCTCTGGAAAGGAGTCCTGCTGCAACGGAAGAGTCAACTCCACCGGACAGTGCGAGGAGCACTTTGCCGTCGCCGACTTTTTCGCGGATCTCTTTGATGGTGTTTTCAACGAAAGCATCCATCTTCCAGTCTCCGGCACATCCACAGACACCAAGTACGAAGTTGGACAGCATGGTCTTGCCTTCTACGGTGTGAAGTACTTCCGGATGATACTGGATCGCATACAGTTTCTGATCTGCATTCTCAGCAACAGCCACCGGACAGTCTGCTGTATGTGCAGCGATCTCAAATCCCGGTGCCGGTTTGGAAATGTAGTCTGTATGGCTCATCCATACGATTGTTTTATTGGATACATTTTCGAAAATTTTGGAATCTGTCTTATCAACAAGAAGTTCTGTCTTACCATATTCGCTGACATCGGCTTTTTCAACTTTGCCGCCAAGGACATGCATCATAAGCTGTGCGCCATAGCAAAGTCCCAGTACCGGAACGCCAAGTTCAAACAGTTTTTTCTGGTAAGTCGGTGAATCCGCCTCATAGCAGCTGTTCGGACCGCCGGTAAGGATAATTCCTTTAGGATTCATCGCTTTGATCTTCTCAAGATCGGTCTTGTAAGAATAGATTTCGCAGTATACGTTACATTCTCTGACACGTCGCGCAACCAGCTGATTGTACTGACCGCCAAAATCAATGACAATAACTAATTCTTTTTTCAAGGCTTGCCTCCTGTTTCCTGTATAATCTCTCTTTTGAATCTGATTCTCATTATAAATGAGTAAATCTACTTTTACAACGGCTAATTGCTCGCTGGAATGAATTTTTTTATTTTTCCAAAAGAAAATTTATTTCTTCTTTAGAAAAGCATCACTCTTTCTTCAATCTCTCATCACAAATTCATCACAGATTCACAGTATAGTAATAAGCAAATAAAGCGAATGCTTTTTTACATATATTTTTCTTTTTCATACTCGCCGGGCACAGACGCCCGGCCCTCCTTCTTTTTGGAGCTTTTTTGCATTCTCTCTGTTCTCTTATTTCCAGAGATAATTTTTTCCTTCCTGATATAAGGTATTCATTGCCAGACGAACACCCACTTTCTCTGTCATAGGATCTTCAATTCCGATAGAAAGACGATATCCCTTTTTCAGAAGGCTGTTCAGTTTCTCTGTCTTCAGTGTGGTTGAGGTTGATATTTCTTCTTCCGGAAGCACAGACGACATTTTTATTTCGATATTTTTCTTTTCGACAAGTTTTCCCTTCTCATCTTCAATATAAATATATGCCGGCCAGTCTTTATATAGTGGTGCCACTCCTGAATTTTCCCAGATAAGCTTCAGACTGCTGCTGTTTCGGGTGCTTTTTAGTTCTGACTTTGAAATCCACAGACGATACCCCATGTTTTTGAGGACTTCTTTGTATCCTTCTGCATAATCCTCATCCGGGATCTTCGGGCCCAGAAAGGTTGTATGTGCTTCACGGATCATTTCTACAGTCTCTGACAGATCTGTGTCCATCATCTCCTCCATCGAGAAAGAACTTGTAAATTCTCCGCCGGATGGTGCGGTTTTCCAGAAATCCTTCATGGACACCATTGCATTTTTTTCACCTGTCTGATCATACTCACCGCCATTGCTAATCCAGTCAAGCCAGCTCTGGGTTCCCTGTGGATGTCCGGTCATATCATTATATAACCCAAATCCATGTTTTTTTGCAGCAGCAAATGGTCTCCGCATGAGAATCATGGCATCCGGAAAGGCCTCCATCCATGGGAGAATATATTGTTCTCTTACCTCTTCTCCCGGAATCCTCTGAATTCCCTCGCTGTAGTTTACATGCCACTCTCCCCAGTGTCCAAGGCTTCCAAGCTCAATATAACTGATCAGCCCATCCTGCCCCAGGTGCTCTCCAAGTGCCTTTACTGCCTGCTCATGACAGGAAATGATCGTCGGATTGTTATAATCTGGAGCAAAGCCTTTCCCATATCCTCCGGCATACCATTGACCGGCTTTTCCACTTTTTTCGTACAGCCATTCCGGTATGTCCATATGCTCTTCCTGTCCCGGAATATCACAGACGAATCTCAATACCAGATGCTTCCCCTCGCTTTTCCATCGTGCGAGCTGATTTTTTTTCTCGATGGCCTCCCAGTCATAAACACCCTCCTCCGGTTCCAGTTCTGCCCAGGTAATGTCCATATACAAAAGAGAAATGTCTTCCGAAACTTTATCATACCAGGCATTTCTCGCATATCCCATAAGCGGATTCCCGAAAGCCACCTGGCTTTCCTTATATTCTTTTACTGTCTTTTGTCTGCTAAGCCAGAACATTTCCACTCCTGCTGCCAATACCACTGTCAGAATCACGCTCAGACACAGTATTGCTCTTTTTTTAATCATCCTGTTCTCCATTATACTTATTATACGTCTCCCAGCGGCTTCAAAGATCCTGCCTTCGGATATCTGTATCCATCTCAGTTTATAATATTTTACCCTGAGCAGATGCTTATTGCAAGAACAACGTTACTGTTCACGGTAACAGAATAACGCAGCTTTCCCTCTTTTTTGGAGTTATTTTCTTGTATGAGATTTTGCCGGATGTTATAATTCTTTCTGTATAAAACTGTACTTTTCAGAAAGGATTTTTTTATGTTCAAATGTCAAGAAGGCTATACCCTTCGTAAAATAAAAGGTGTCAGTTACATTCTTCCTTTCGGACAGCAGATTGCCGACCAGCGTAAAGGAACCATCCTGAACGAAACCAGCGCTTTTCTGTGGAATGTGATCCAGCATAATGAAGGTGCTGACCTGGAAATGCTGACCGAAATGCTTGCACGCAGATATGGACTTGCGGAGGAGAATTTTCCCATGCTCCGCGAGGACATTCTTGATTTTCTGCGGCAGCTGCAGTCCATGGGAATGCTGACCGAAACTCTTCGTCTTCAGTCGGAAGAAGCCTCCTTATGCATCCTGATCGCAGGGCTTCGCCTTCACTTCCATGGCGCTTCGCAGCTTTTCTCCGGATACTTCGATAAGTTCCGCGAAATGAATCCTGCGAAAGATGCAGACCAGGAAATTGAGTTTTTTACAACTCCGCCAGCCAGCAAATCTTATGGAAAAGTCCTCCTTCGCAATTCAGATATGACAATTTTAGAAAACCCTGACCGCTATGTGATTCTTTTCCCGCAGATGTCAAACATTCATCAGGTACATATGAGTCTGGACGGAAGTTACGTGAGATTCTACTGTACTCCGGAAACCTCTGAATCAGCACAGGAAAATATTTTTCATGCGATCCGGCTCTTTTTCCTGTTTGCTGCACAAAAGCACGGGAAATTTGCCATTCATTCTGCATCGATTCTTTATAAAGAAAAAGCATGGCTGTTCTCCGGACATTCCGGTATGGGTAAATCAACACACACCCAAATGTGGCATGATCTTCTGCAGACTCCATATCTGAATGGTGATCTCAATCTCCTTGGCATGGAAAACAGCAAAATTATCGTCTACGGGATTCCATGGTGCGGAACTTCCGGGATTTATACGACCACTGATCATGAGCTTGGCGGTATCGTCCTTCTCGGACGCGATCCGGAGAAAGATTTTCTTCAGGAGCTGTCTCCTTCAGAAAAAGTCATCCGGATTATGCAGCGCATGATCTCCCCTTCCTGGAAAGAACGCTTCTTCTCCATGAACCTTGACTTTGCGGAAAAAATTGCCGGACAGGTGCCGATCCTGCATCTGCTCTGCACCAGAAATCCATCTGCTGTTTATACAGTTCAGAGGAAAATAGATGCTCTGGAGGAACCACAATGAGAGAGAAACTCCAGCTTATCATGAAACATCTCAGACAGGGAAGCCTCCAGAAAATGTGGAAACAAACCATATGGATCTACCAGTATGGCAGACGTTACTGGAAATCTATGATTCTCTATACACTGCTGGGTGTTATGGGATCTTGTGTTTCACTTGCTTCCAGCCTGATCTCCAAAGATCTTGTCGATATCATCACAGGTCATCAGACCGGACGTCTGATGAATATCGTGGAAATACCGCAGGAAGATTACAGCCAGGATCATGCAGTAAAACTCTTTGAAAAGCAGCACAAAACCAGCGGTATCGGTCTCACAATGAAGGATCTGAGCTATACCTATCACAGTGGAACGGAAGTTTTTGCCCATGCTTCTATGGAAGCTTATCCACATGAGATCATCGCCCTGGTCGGACCTTCCGGTGAAGGAAAAACAACTATGCTCCGGCTGATCCTGTCACTTCTTCGGGCACAGAGCGGAGAATTTCAGATTTGTGCCGGAAGTGATCATAATCAAAAACTGAATATGTCACCTTCGACTAGAAAGCTTTTTTCCTATGTTCCGCAGGGAAATACCATGTTTTCGGGAACCATCGCAGAAAATATGCGAAACGTAAAGCCGGATACCACAGATGAGGAAATCATAGAGGCTCTCAAACTCTCCTGTGCATAGGATTTCGTGGAAAAACTTCCCAATGGTATTCAGAGCATTGTAAAAGAGCGGGGCGGTGGTTTTTCTGAGGGACAGGCACAGAGACTTTCTATTGCAAGGGCACTTCTCCGCAAGTCTCCGATCCTTCTCCTGGATGAGGCAACTTCGGCACTTGATGTTGCCACCGAAAGAAAGGTTCTCAAAAATATCATGCAGGATACCTATCCAAGGACCTGTATTGTGACAACCCATCGTCCTACAGTATTAAATATCTGTACGAGAGTTTATGCGATACGCGATAAGAGGTGTGAAGTACTGGATGAAGTGGAAATTGAGAAGATGGTGAAAGAATTTTAAAAAAGGCACAGAACCCGCGGGTTCTGTGCCTTTTGGCATGCTTTATTTCATATTAATCTGTAATACTTACACCGGTGATTTCAAGTCCTGCATCTGATTCAACGCACAAATCTCCAAGTCCAATGTTGTCCGTTGGATTCTGATGGTATCCAAGATTTATAACTAATCCTGAATTATTCACGGCAAAGCCGTGATCGTGGCTGAAAGCCACATAGTTACTGTATTT
>NZ_QTWS01000018.1 GCF_003461245.1 Blautia sp. AF19-10LB | reverse complement strand
AAAAGGCGGTATCCCGCCAGATTTCAGATGCTCTGGTAACTCAGTTGCCGAGTAGTTCATATTTCATCAGGTTGAAGCCAGGCGGATTAAATGCTATAATTATCAGATAACAGGCAATTGAAATAAAATATTTTTTACAAAAATAAAAAGTTGATAGCATGTCTGACAGGTATGGCAATGATGGCAGGAATTCTCAGTGGATGTGGAGGCAGTATCGGTAAGTCATCCGAACCGGTTACGCTCACTGTGTGGACATACTATAACGGCGAACAGCTTGATGCGTTTAATGCGCTTGTAGATTCTTTTAATGACACAGTCGGCAAGGAAAAGGGAATCGTAGTTGAGAGTTCCAGTCAGGGAAGTGTTAATGACCTGGAAACAAATGTTATGGCAGCAGCAGAGGAAAAAGTAGGTGCTTCCGATATGCCGGCTATTTTTTCTGCATATGCGGACACAGCTTATAAACTGGATGAGATGGGCAAAGTCGTCGACCTCAGTGAGTATCTGACAGAGGATGAACAGACAGACGAGCCAAACGATGGCAAGGCATTGTTCGGCTGTGATGCGATGGCAAACTACATGCTGGTAGGAGCAAAGCAGCTTGGAGGAAGCCTGTTCGAAGTCAAAGACGGCAAGATGGGCCTGAATTTTGATAAGGATATTGTTCGGAAACTTATGACAGATAGTTTTTATGTACATAATTCTCCTTGTTTTCCATATAATAACCATACAGCACGGAATATGGAAAAACAACAGGAGGAACATAACCTATATGAAAGCTACAGGAATCGTCCGCCGCATCGATGACCTTGGAAGAGTTGTGATTCCAAAAGAGATTCGGCGCACACTGAGGATCAAGGAGGGAACCCCGCTGGAGATTTTTACAGACAGAGAAGGCGAGGTTATCCTCAAGAAATATTCTCCGATCGGAGAGCTGAGTATTTTTGCAAAGGAATATGTGGAGGCTCTGGCACAGACGACAGGCATGATGGCATGCATCACAGATCATGACCAGGTGGTGGCAGCTTCAGGACACGGCAGCCGTGAATACGAGGGCAAGGGAATCAGCCGTGAGCTGGACCGGGTTATCGCAGAACGGGAAATGAAGTGCTACTACGGAGAAGAAAAAGGCAAGATAGCACTGGTCGAAAATCAGAAAGAAAATAAAGCAGGTCTGATCATACAGCCGATCATCTGTGCAGGAGACGCGATCGGTTCGGTTGCACTTGTCGGAAAAAGTAACGGGGAAAGACCGGGAAATTCGGAGAAGATGCTGGTACAGACGGCAGCAGGATTTCTTGGACGGCAGATGGAACAATAAAAATACCGGAGATTCTTTGAGTGAAAAAAGAATCTCCGGTGTTTCTGTTTTTATCAGCACTTCTCAGCAATTTCATAGATCAGGCGTTCAGTATCCTCCCATCCAAGACACGGATCGGTGATAGAGCATCCAGGGGTCATGTGGTCGCTGATGTCCTGGCGTCCTTCGAGCAGGTAGCTCTCGATCATGACACCTTTGACAAGTTTGTGAAGTTCCGGATTGCAGTTGCGGCTGTGGAGAACTTCGTTTACGATACGGATCTGCTCCTTGTATTTCTTGTTGGAGTTAGAATGGTTGGCATCAATGATGACAGCCGGGTTCTTGAGATCCTTCTGGCTGTACAGGTTGTAGAGTCGGATCAGATCTTCATAATGATAGTTCGGAATTGCCTGTCCATACTGGTTGACACCTCCACGGAGGATGGTGTGGGCCAGGTCGTTACCGGATGTCTCAACATCACATCCACGATAAATGAAATGATGCGGATGCTGTGCAGCAGTGACGGAATTAAGCATAACGGAGAGGTCGCCGCTGGTCGGGTTCTTCATGCCGACCGGGATATCCATTCCGCTGGCGGTAAGGCGGTGCTGCTGGTTTTCAACAGAGCGTGCGCCGACAGCCTCGTAAGAGAGGATATCGTCGAGGTAACTTCTGTTTTCCGGGTAAAGCATTTCATCGGCAGATGAAAGTCCTGTTTCCTGCATAACGCGCATGTGCATCTTACGGATCGCGATGATGCCGGCAAGAAGGTCAGGAGCTTTGTCCGGATCCGGCTGATGGAGCATTCCTTTGTATCCATCTCCGGTAGTACGCGGTTTGTTGGTGTAAACACGCGGGATGATCATTAACTTATCAGAAACTTTGTCAGCGACTTTCTTGAGGCGGTTGACGTATTCGCAGACAGTATCCTCGTTGTCTGCAGAGCAAGGACCTACAAGTACAACAAATTTATCAGATTCACCGGTAAAGATACGGCGGATCTCTTCGTCACGAGCCTGTTTGACTGCTTTTAATTCATCGCTGAGCGGGTATTCGTTTTTCAGGACTTCCGGAAGTGGAAGTTCATGATTGATCTTCATAGACATGATGTATTTCCTCCAGTGTATAGATGGCACCTTTATATATGTGAAAGGTGTTTTTTCAATCTAACACAGTATAACATGTCATAAAGAAAAAATCTAGCAAATTAATGCGTTAAACTGTAAAAGTATCAATTTGTCGAATTTAAGAGTATTTTTGCAAGAAAAAGCCAGGGGGACATATTTAGAGCTACAAACTCCGTCCCCCTGGTCACTCAATCGAGTGCTTTCTCGCTCATTTCTTCGAGTAGGTTTTTCTTGATGTCATATAATTTCTGAGAAAGATCTACATATACTTTCTGAGGATTTACCAGTCGGCGGGATTCATCCCAGAGGGTGTTCTGTTCTTTCTTGCAGTATTCGCGAAGTTCCATAACTTCCGGTGAAGTGTAGACACGTTTGCCCTCGCGGATTACCGGAACCAGAAGTTCACGAAGCTCATAAGTGCCGCCAAGAACCTTGGTCTTCTTCCAGGTGTCAGATGGGTCGAAGATGATCATGGTTTCTTCCGGATCAAAAACTTCGTCTGCCATACAGATGAGGTCTGCCTTGATCTTACCGGTGGATTTGCTGTAGATACGGTAAACGGTTTTGTTGCCCGGGTTGGTGACTTTCTCTGTGTTCTCGGAAAGCTTGATCTTTGGTGTGAAGGTGGAGCTTCCTGCGTCCTTGACTGCGGCAAGTTTGTATACACCGCCGAAAGCCGGGTTGTCACTGCTGGTGATCAGGTTGGTTCCTACACCCCAGGAGTTGATCTTGGCATCTTGTGTCTTGAGGCTGTCGATCAGGTACTCATCCAGATCGCTGGAAGCGGAAATCGTCGCATCGTCAAATCCGGCAGCAGCCAGCATCTTGTAGGCTTCTTTGGAAAGGTATGCGAGGTCACCGCTGTCGATACGGATTCCATAGTGTGTCAGTTTGATTCCTTCTTCACGCATTTCCTCGAAAACGCGGATTGCATTCGGAACACCGGATTTGAGTACATCGTAGGTGTCGACCAGAAGTGTACAGGAATTCGGGTACATCTTGGCGTAAGTCTTGAATGCAGTGTATTCATCCGGGAAGCTCATGATCCAGCTGTGGGCGTGTGTACCAAGTACAGGAACATTGAACATCTGACCGGTCAGAACATTGGAAGTTCCGGCACATCCGCCGATCACTGCGGCACGTGCACCATAGATACCTGCGTCTGGTCCCTGTGCACGGCGAAGACCAAATTCCATGATCCCGTCACCGCGTGCCGCATAGCAGACACGAGCCGCTTTGGTAGCGATAAGACTCTGGTGGTTGATGATATTGAGGATTGCAGTCTCGACAAGCTGTGCTTCCATGATCGGAGCGATAACCTTGACAAGTGGCTCTCGCGGGAATACGACAGTTCCTTCCGGAATTGCGTAGATATCTCCGGTAAAACGGAAAGTGCTCAGATATTCCAGGAAATCTTCTTCAAAAATATTAAGACTTCTGAGGTAATCAATATCTTCTGTTTCAAAGTGAAGATTCTCGATATACTCGATCATCTGTTCCAGACCTGCTGTGATCGCGAAGCTTCCCCCGCATGGATTGACACGATAGAACATGTCGAAGATAACAGTCTGGTTGGTTGGGTTTTTGAAATAACCCTGCATCATCGTTAATTCATATAAATCTGTGAGCAGGGTCAGGTTGGTTGCTCTCATCCAGTTTCTCCTTTATTAAGCGAATAGATCACAGATGCCGGCTTGTAAAGGCATCCTGTATCAAAATGTAAAACCATTATAGCATTATTTTACACGATCAGCACTAATATTTTACATAAACCACCAATTATTTGCCGACAAAAGGAACGTTAAATTGACATAAGATATGCAATACTTTATTATTAAGATAAAGGCAGTATACAATTAGCTGCCATTGGGAAAGCGGGGGATTTACATTATGGATAATATTTTTATGGCGGACAGAAAGCCGATCCAGTTCGAGGAATATCTGAAATATGATGAGAACAGCAGGGGAAATCTGGGAGAGGAATTACCGGTTCGCGTATATCGTTTACTGGAATATTCTCTCAAGGAAGAACTGCTCAGAAGATACGGCAAGGATGAGCAGGTAGAAGTATTCCGCAGCGCCGGACGTATGGCAGGAGAATATTTTGCAAAAAATATGCTTAATCTGGATCAGCCGATGGATCAGTTTGTAAGTGAACTTCAGAACAAGATGAAAGAGCTTAAGATGGGTGTTCTGAGAATTGAGGATGTAGATGAGGAGAGCGGCAAGATCATCCTTACAGTAGCAGAGGACGCGGACTGTTCCGGACTTCCTGTGCTTGGAGAGACTGTCTGCAATTATGACGAGGGATTTATCGCCGGAATCTTGTCTGTATATTCCGGCAAACAGTATACAGCGATCGAGGTAGACTGCTGGGCTACAGGAGATAGAGTATGCCGTTTTCATGCTAATGTAGAAGAATAGTATTTAGCTAACAGGTAGTATCCCGCGAGGTGTTTGGGCATATTTTTGCCAAAATCCCGAGACATACAAGTCAAAATGCTCGCACCGAAGGTGAGCTGGAATGCATTTTGACTCGTGACTGTGAGGGTACTGAACAGTTACGAAGAATAAGCGTTGTCGCTTACATAGTTCCATTCTGCAAAGCGTGTGGCCATGAAATGCCGATAATGAATGGAACCAGGAGAATTTTTTTATGGAAGAAAAAAACTGTAAGTTATTGTTTGAGTATTTAAGAGATATATTGTATGACCCGAAAGTAAAGATGCTGGATGTAAATGAACTGGATGAGCCTTACCAGAAACTGGGACTTGGTCTGAATTATCTGGAAAGGGCAGTCAAGGAAATGAAGGCTTACTCTGCGGCATTGTCCAAGGGGGATCTTTCGGGTTTTACACCTTCCAGAGAAAATTTTCTGTGTGAAAACCTCAAAAATATCCACGCAAATCTGAATCACCTCACCTGGCAGGCAAAGCAGGTTGCCAAGGGAGATTATTCCCAGACCGTGTCATATCTTGGCGAATTCTCAGAGGCTTTTAATACGATGACGAAACAGCTCCGTGAGAGAGAAATGATCCTGGAGCGCAAAGCCGAGGCTGAGAAACGTCATGCAGAGATGGCAGAGAGCTACAATCAGCTTCTGATGGAACTGATCGCCCGAAGCGAGGAGGAGGTCCTCGTGACGAGTCTGGACGGGCAGGAAGTATTTTACTGCAACCGCGCGGTTGATGTGAAGAAGCGGGGAATCTATCGGATCTGTATGGAACAGACGGCAAGGATCGCTGACGGAGAGCATGGTCAGCTGGAGTCTTATGAGTGGGACTGGGAAGCTGAGGATTCCGAGGACAGATTTTACCGGATCACGACAGGTATGATGAAGTGGCAGGGCAGGAAGGCCTATACACATATCATTCAGGAAGTGACTGTGGCAAGCCGTATGCGATGAGTTTCAGCTGTGGGATCGTGGAAGTGCCGAAGGCACATGAGGAAAC
This sequence comes from Blautia sp. AF19-10LB, assembly GCF_003461245.1. GTDB lineage: Bacteria > Bacillota > Clostridia > Lachnospirales > Lachnospiraceae > Blautia_A > Blautia_A intestinihominis. The sequence continues at coordinate 76,444 of NZ_QTWS01000018.1, read as the reverse complement.
TTCTCCGGAAACAATTCTGGAGGAAGCAGACCGGATCATGTACCAGCAGAAACGGGAGCATAAGAAAATTTATCAGGAAGAAATGGGAAGTACACCCGAAAAAGGCTGATTTTATGCGGGTTTTCAGGAAAATCAAAATTTTTTTAAAAAAATTAAAAAAAGGGGTTGATTTTTTTGAAACCCTGTAATATAATAATATTCGTCGCGAGCGATAAGAAATAAAAAACGCAAGCGAATGAATGAAGGGCTATCGCCAAACGGTAAGGCAACGGACTCTGACTCCGTCAGTTCAAGGTTCGAATCCTTGTAGCCCTGCTACTTAAGCACCTCAGATGAGGTGCTTTTTTTCTGCCTATTTATGAAACTCTTTGAAGGCGATCGGAGCAGGCTGTTTTTTGTGATGTTCTCCGATCTGTTTTTCCATCCAGACCATATTATACCAGGTATCAAATTTGTAACCGCACTGATAAAATTCTCCTACAAGACGGTATCCCATATGTGAATGAAACTCAACACTGTTATTATCCAGATGAGCATCGGCGGAAGGTGTATAGGCGATGCAGGCATTCATATTGAGGATTCCCTGAGCTTTGAGTGTCTGTTCCAGAGCATCGTGCAGGAGTCTGCCGATTCCCATGTGCTTGCAGTTCTGATCGACATAGATCGAAGTTTCTGCAGCCCAGTCGTAAGCGGCACGCTCGTGGAACGGGCTGGCGTAGGCATAGCCAAGGATCTGGCTGTTTTTTTCTGCGACGAGGTATGGATATTTTTCCAGAGTATGGTGGATTCTGGATGTAAACTCTTCTATAGATGGCACATCGTATTCAAAGGTGATGGCAGTGTTTTCGACATAAGGTGCGTAGATCGCGAGAAGAGCCGGGGCATCGGATTCCCTGGCGGTGCGGATCGTGATTTTTTCATCAGATGACATGAAAGGTTCCTCCTTGATTTCCTTTAAATATTTTATCATGATTATAGCACCTGAAAGGAAAAATAACAGAGGAAAAAATGTGTTGTTCTGACGGTTGCAAATAAAAACGGGAAATGGTAAAGTTTACTGAGAAATAATTATAGATTTTGGTAACTATTCAGCAGTAGAAATGAAAGCGGGGATATATATGGCATACAGTTTCAGCGGGAGAGTCCGCTACAGTGAAATCGGAGAAAATGGTCTGTTGACACTGCCGGGAGTTCTGAATTATTTTCAGGACTGCAGTACTTTTCAGTCGGAAGAAGTAGGTCTTGGAATGGAAGTCCTCAAGGAATGGAAAAGATTCTGGGTATTATCCGCATGGCAGGTGATCGTGGACCGCTATCCGTATCTGGGAGAAGAAATCACCACTTCGACCTGGGCGTATGGATTTCGGAGTTTCCTGGGAATGCGTAATTTCTGCATGGAAACAAAGGGTGGAGAACGGCTCGCCTATGCCAATACGTACTGGACCTATATCAATGCGGAAAACGGGCTTCCTGTCAAACTGACGGAGCGCGATACCGCGGCATACGGGCTGGAACCAAAACTGGATATGGATTATGCACCCCGCAAGATCAAACTACCGGGCGAGTATGAGCAGCAGGAGGCTTTTGCTGTGCAGAAGCATCATCTGGACACGAATCATCATGTAAATAACTGCCAGTACGTCCAGATGGCGATGGATTATCTGCCGGCAGATTTCAGGATCCATCAGATGCGCGCAGAATATAAGCAGCAGGCAAGACTTCACGATGTGATCTGCCCGGCGCGCGCTGTGGAAGACACAAAGACAACGATTCTTCTGAATGACCAGAAGAGTGAACCATATGCAATTGTAGAGTTTATGTAATAAAAAACATTGGAGGATTTTTATGATCGAATTAGGAAAAAAACAGACGCTGCAGGTAGTAAAAACAGTAGATTTCGGTGTATACCTGGCAGAAGATATGAACGCAGATACCAAACATCAGGTACTTCTTCCTGCAAAGCAGGTTCCGGCAGGTACAAAAGCCGGTGACAAGCTGGAAGTTTTTATTTACAAGGATTCACAGGATCGAATGATCGCAACTACAAATGAGCCGCGCCTGACAGTTGGAGAAGCAGGACTTCTCAGAGTAAAACAGGTGACAAAGATCGGTGCATTTCTGGACTGGGGGCTGGAGAAGGATCTTCTGCTTCCATATCATGAGCAGACAACAAGGATCTTTGAGGGACAGGAATGCCTGGTTGCTGTTTATGTGGACAAGAGCAGCAGACTTTGTGCAACAATGAAAGTTTATCCGTATCTTTCCCAGGAGACACCTTACAAAGAGGGCGACCGCGTGAAGGGCAGAGTTTACCAGATCAGCGATAACTTCGGTGTTTTTGTTGCTGTAGATAATAAATATTCTGCGCTGATCCCGGCAAGAGAGGCAAAAGGAAAATACCGCCCGGGAACTGTCCTTGACCTTCGTGTGACCAAGGTCAAAGAAGATGGAAAAATGGATGTCAGCGATCGTGAGGAAGCATACATTCAGATCAATGAAGATGCAGAAAGTGTGTTCAGCATTATCGAAGAATTTGCAGGAGTTCTTCCATTTGATGACAAGGCTTCACCGGAAGTCATCCGCAGAGAGTTCGGTCTGAGCAAAAATGCATTTAAACGTGCGGTAGGACATCTGCTCAAAGAAGGCAAGATCGAGATCAAAGACCGCCGTATCTACATTGTTAAGTAATTGGGCATAGTAAAGGATAAAAATATGAATTTTACACATCTTCATGTTCATACAGAATACAGCCTTCTGGATGGCTCCAACAAGATCCAGGAGTATGTGAACAGAGTCAGGGAACTTGGTATGGACAGTGCTGCGATCACAGACCATGGAGTTATGTATGGTGTGATCGATTTTTACCGTGCGGCGCGGGCAGCAGGGATCAATCCGATCCTTGGCTGCGAGGTTTATGTGGCTCCGGGATCCCGTTTTGACCGTGAGATCGGGAGCGGAGATGACCGTTATTACCATCTTGTTCTTCTTGCAGAAAATAACCAGGGCTATGCGAACCTGATGAAAATCGTGTCCAAAAGTTTCGTGGAAGGTTTCTATTATAAACCGCGTGTGGATCTGCAGCTTCTTGAAAAATATCATGAAGGTCTGATCGCTCTGAGTGCCTGCCTTGCGGGTGAAGTGGCGAGATTTCTTACCAGAGGGATGTATGAGGATGCAAAAGCGGCTGCACTGAGATACCAGGATATTTTTGGAAAGGGAAACTTTTTCCTGGAACTGCAGGATCATGGAATTCCCGAGCAGCAGAATGTAAATCAGCAGCTGCTCAAGATGCACCGTGAGACAGGGATCGAACTGGTTGCGACCAATGACGTTCATTATACACTGGCAGAGGATGCACAGCCGCACGATGTACTGCTGTGCCTTCAGACAGGTAAGAAACTGTCCGATGAAAACAGAATGCGATATGATGGCGGGCAGTATTATGTAAAATCTCCGGAGGAAATGGAAAGGCTTTTTCCTTATGCGACAGAGGCTCTGGAGAATACGCATAAGATTGCAGAGAGGTGTCATGTAGAGATTGAGTTTGGTGTCACCAAACTGCCAAAATTTGATGTTCCGGAGGGATATACTTCCTGGGAATATCTGAATGAACTTTGTTTCAAAGGGCTGGAAGAGCGTTACCAGCCAGTGACCGAAGAGCTGAAAGAACGCCTGAATTACGAGCTTTCCACGATCAAAAACATGGGTTACGTGGATTACTTCCTGATCGTGTGGGATTTTATTCGGTATGCGCGAGATCATGACATTATGGTAGGACCGGGACGTGGCTCTGCGGCAGGAAGCCTGGTTGCTTATACGCTTGGGATCACACAGCTTGACCCGATCCGTTATGACCTTCTGTTTGAGCGTTTCCTGAATCCGGAACGAGTTTCCATGCCTGATATCGACGTGGATTTCTGTTTCGAAAGACGACAGGAAGTGATTGATTATGTTCGCCGTAAGTACGGCGATGACTGCGTGGTTCAGATCGTTACTTTTGGTACGCTGGCGGCGCGGGGTGTTATCCGTGATGTAGGCCGTGTGATGGACCTTCCGTATGCACAGGTCGATACGATCGCCAAGATGATCCCGCAGGAGCTGAATATCACGATCGACAAGGCTCTTAAGATGAATCCGGAGCTCAAAAAAACTTATGAGGACCAGCCGGAGATCCATGACCTGATCGATACTGCCAGGAGACTGGAAGGACTGCCGCGTCATACTTCCATGCATGCGGCAGGTGTTGTTATCAGCCAGAAGGATGTTTCAGAGTATGTGCCGCTTTCGAGGGCGCAGGACGGTTCGATCGTTACACAGTTTACGATGACAACGCTGGAAGAACTGGGACTTCTCAAGATGGATTTCCTGGGACTTCGTACTTTGACGGTTATCCAGAATGCAGTGCATCTGATCGAGCAGGATACTGGTGTTCATCTTGATATGCAGCAGATTGATTATAATGACAAAAAAGTACTTGATTCACTGGGAACGGGACGTTCTGACGGTGTATTCCAGCTGGAAAGTGCGGGCATGAAAAACTTCATGAAGGAACTGAAGCCGCAGAGTCTTGAGGATGTGATCGCGGGAATTTCCCTGTACCGTCCGGGTCCGATGGATTTTATCCCGCAGTATATCCGTGGCAAGAACCATCCGGATACGATCCAGTATGACTGCCCGCAGCTGGAGCCGATCCTGAAGCCGACATATGGCTGTATCGTATATCAGGAGCAGGTTATGCAGATCGTACGTAATCTGGCAGGTTACACGCTTGGACGAAGCGACCTGGTGCGCCGTGCGATGTCCAAGAAAAAAGCCGCAGTAATGGAAAAAGAGCGCCAGAACTTTGTTTATGGAAATGAAGCAGAGGGCGTTCCGGGCTGTATTGCAAATGGTATTTCTGAGCAGGTTGCAAACAAGATCTACGATGAGATGATCGATTTTGCAAAGTATGCGTTCAATAAATCGCATGCGGCTGCGTATGCGGTGGTTTCGTATCAGACTGCTTTTCTGAAATATTATTATCCGGTGGAATTTATGGCTGCGCTCATGACATCCGTTATAGAAATGCCGAACAAGGTGGCTGAGTATATCCAGGTCTGCCGTCAGATGGGGATCAGCATTCTGCCACCGGATGTGAATTGTGGAATTTATGGATTTTCTGTCGACCATGGTGCGATCCGTTATGGACTTTCTGCGATCAAGAGTGTGGGACGTCCGGTCATCAATGCTCTCGTAGAGGAGAGGGAAAAGAACGGAACGTACCGCTCGCTCAAGGATTTCATTGAGAGACTGACAGGAATTGTCAATAAGAGAGCTATCGAGAACTTTATCAAGGCCGGAGCACTGGACTGTCTGGAAGGCAACCGCCGCCAGAAGATGAATGTTTATGGTCAGATCGTGGACAGTATCGCGCAGGAGAAGAAGAATTCTTTTGCGGGGCAGATGAGTCTTTTTGATCTGGTCAGTGATGAAGACAAGAAGGATTTCGAGATCCGGATGCCGAATGTCGGAGAGTATGACAAAGAGATGGTTCTTGCCTTTGAAAAAGAGGTTCTTGGAATTTACCTGAGCGGGCATCCGCTGGAAGGATATCGTGGGATCATGGACAAGATGATCTCTGCCAAAACAACTGATTTCCAGCCGGATGAAGAGAGCGGGATCCCGAAGGTATATGATGGTCAGAAGGTTATCATAGGCGGAATGATCACGGAGAGAACGATCAAATATACGAGAAATAACAAGGTCATGGCATTTCTGACAGTGGAAGACCTTGTAGGAACCGTGGAAGTCGTTGTTTTTCCACGGGATTACGAGAAATGGCAGACGCTGATCACCGATGATGCCAGAGTCTTCATCCAGGGCCGCGTCAACGCAGAAGATGACAGACCAAGTAAACTGATCCTCGAAAAAGTCCATTCTTTTGAGGATATTCCGAGAGAGATCTGGATACAGTTTAAGGATAAAGCAGAGTACAGTGCGGCAGAAGCAGAACTCCAGAGTTTCCTGCAATCCGCCTCAGGAACTTCAGCCGTCGTCATCTATCTGAAAGACGTCAAAGCAATGAAGCGCCTCCCGGCAGCCTTCTGCATCCGGATCAACGAAGAAATTCTGAGTGAACTCAAGAAAAAATATGGGGAATCCAATGTTAAAGTTGTGGAAAGAGTATTGAAAAACTTCTAAAAATGCTTTACACTATACAACGAATATGTGTAGAACAGATAACTAAGATTTCCTATTATATGGGAATCTGGAGATGGAGGAAAGAATCATGGCAGAGAAACAGATAAAAACCATCGGCGTACTCACAAGTGGTGGTGATGCTCCAGGAATGAACGCTGCAATTCGTGCAGTTGTAAGAAGAGGTCTCAGCAGCGGACTTAATGTCAAAGGTATTTATAAAGGATACAACGGTCTTCTGAATGAAGAAATCGTTGATATGACTGCCAGAGACGTATCTGATACAATCGAACGAGGCGGTACAATTCTTTACACAGCAAGATGTGCAGAGTTCCGTACACCGGAAGGACAGCAGAGAGGTGCTGAGATCTGTAAGAAACATGGAATCGATGGACTGGTAGTTATCGGTGGAGACGGTTCTTTTGCAGGTGCACAGAAGCTGGCTAATCTTGGTATCAACACTATCGGTGTTCCTGGTACAATTGACCTGGATATCGCTTGTACAGAGTATACAATCGGATTCGATACAGCAGTTAACACAGCTATGGAAGCAATCGACAAAGTTCGTGATACTTCTACTTCTCATGAGAGATGCAGTATCATCGAGGTTATGGGACGTAATGCAGGATACCTTGCTATGTGGTGCGGTATCGCAAACGGTGCAGAGGACGTTCTGATCCCTGAGAAATACGACTACGACGAGCAGAAACTGATCAACAACATCATCGCAAGCCGTAAAGCAGGAAAGAAACATCACATCATCGTTAATGCTGAGGGTATCGGACATTCTGAGGCAATGGCAAGACGTATCGAGGCTGCAACAGGTATCGAGACTCGTGCTACAATTCTTGGACACATGCAGCGTGGTGGTAACCCGACATGTAAAGACCGTGTATATGCATCTATGATGGGAGCTCTTGCAGTAGACCTTCTGGTTGCAGGCAAATCCTGTCGAGTTGTAGGATATCGTCATGGTGAATTTATGGACTTCGACATCAACGAAGCTCTTGCCATGCAGAAAGACGTATCTCCGTACATGTGGGAGGTATGTAATTCTCTTTCTCATAATTACAATAAGAAATAATATAACGTGTATTTTACAGCGGAGGCCACCGTCAGGCGGTCTCCGTTTCAGATTAAAGGAGAAATTATGATTACCAGTGCACAGAATACACAGGTCAAAAATATCATAAAATTAAATCAGAAGGCGAAGGCAAGACGAGAACAGAAACTTTTTGTCGCAGAAGGCAGAAAGATGTTTCTGGAAGCACCGGAGAATCTGATCGACAAGATCTATGTGGCAGAATCCATGCTCGACGACGAAGAAGTCATGGAAAAAGTCCGCAGATTTTCCTGGGAATCCGTAGAGAACGGTGTTTTCCGGCAGATGTGTGATACACAGACTCCGCAGGGAATCCTTACAGTTCTCAGACAGCCATCCTACCAGATGCAGGATCTTCTGAAGGAAAAAAATCCACTGATCATGGTGCTGGAAGATCTTCAGGATCCGGGCAACGCCGGAACAATCATAAGAACCGGCGAAGGCGCAGGAGTCAGCGGCGTTTTTCTTACAAAGACCTGTGTGGATATCACGAATCCTAAGGTGATCCGTGCAACTATGGGTTCTGTGTACAGAATCCCTTTTTTATATGTAGAAGATGTGGTATCATTAAAGCAGCAGCTTCAGGACAGAGGAATCCGTTTTTTTGCCGCACATTTACAGGGAAAAAATTCTTATGACAGGGAAGACTATAAAGGCGGAACTGCATTTCTCATCGGAAACGAAGGCAAGGGTCTCACCGACCAGGCGGCAGAAGCGGCCGACTGCCTGATCCGGATCCCAATGTGTGGACAGGTGGAATCACTCAACGCAGCTATGGCAGCGGGAATCCTTATGTACGAAGCGGCAAGGCAGCGCAGAAACTAAAAGGCTGTATTATTTTATAGCCGGAAGGAGGGCCTATGGATCTTTTGTTGTGGCTTGGGATTCTGGCAGTTCTTCTGATCATAGAAGCAGCAACGGTGGGGCTGGTAACAGTCTGGTTTGCAGGAGGTGCGCTGGCAGCAGCGATCGCTTCCGGGGCAGGCGCAGGTGCTGTCACACAGTGGCTGTTGTTTCTGGCAGTATCCCTGGTATTATTGTTTTTTACCAGACCGCTTGCTGTCAGATATATGAAACGGGGAATTCCCAGAACAAATGTGAATAGCCTGATCGGCAAGAAAGCCGTCGTCATTCAGAAAATCGACAATTTGTCCCAGACAGGGCAGGTTCGTATCAACGATATCGAATGGATGGCAAGAACGGAATCCGATGGAGAGAAAATTCCGGAGGAATCAGTAGTAGAGATCGAAGCAGTTCGAGGAGTGAAACTGATCGTAAAAAAATGTAAGGAGGAATTGTAGTATGGGCGGACTTATTTTTTTAGTTGTTATTATCGTGATCGTTCTGTGGGTGCTTGCATCCTGTGTTCGGATCGTGCCGCAGGCATATGCGATGGTAGTAGAGCGTCTTGGTGCTTACAAGGAAACCTGGAATACAGGAATCCATTTTAAGACACCGTTTATCGACCGTGTTGCAAGACGGGTCAATCTGAAGGAACAGGTAGTAGATTTTCCACCGCAGCCGGTTATCACCAAGGATAACGTAACCATGCAGATCGATACTGTTGTATTTTTCCAGATCACAGATCCGAAGTTATTCGCTTATGGTGTGGAAAATCCGATCATGGCGATCGAGAATCTTTCTGCGACAACACTGCGAAATATCATCGGTGACATGGAACTTGACGAGACACTGACATCCCGTGAGACGATCAATACCAAGATGCGTGCTTCTCTGGATGTTGCGACAGACCCATGGGGAATCAAAGTAAACCGTGTAGAGCTCAAAAACATCATTCCACCGGCTGCCATTCAGGAAGCCATGGAGAAACAGATGAAAGCAGAGCGTGAACGACGAGAAGCGATCCTTCGTGCAGAAGGTGAGAAGAAATCCACGATTCTTGTTGCAGAAGGTCACAAGGAATCTGCAATCCTGGATGCTGAAGCAGAGAAACAGGCTGCGATCCTCCGTGCAGAAGCACAGAAGGAAAAAATGATCAAAGAAGCCGAAGGCCAGGCAGAAGCTGTGCTTAAAGTTCAGAAAGCAAATGCCGAGGGAATCCGAATGATCCGTGAGGCTGGTGCAGACCAGGCAGTTCTCACACTGAAGAGTCTTGAAGCATTCGCCAAAGCAGCCGATGGCAAAGCGACCAAGATCATCATCCCATCAGAGATCCAGGGGGTGGCAGGGCTTGCTTCCTCCCTTAAGGAGATCATCACAGAAGAACCAAAATCACAAAATTAAATACAGAAACTACGAGGAAGAGGAGAGATTATCATGAATTTAAAAGGACGTAATTTTCTGACACTCAAAGATTTTACACCGGAGGAGATCACATACCTGATCGACCTGGCTGCTGAGTTAAAAGCAAAGAAAAAAGCCGGAGAGCTTCATGAATATTACAAAGGCAAAAACATTGCCCTGATCTTCGAAAAAACAAGTACCAGAACACGTTGTGCATTCGAAGTAGCTGCTCATGACCTTGGAATGGGCAGTACATACCTGGACCCGACCGGTTCTCAGATCGGCAAGAAAGAGAGCATCGCAGATACAGCAAGAGTTCTCGGAAGAATGTACGAAGGAATCGAATACAGAGGTTTCGGACAGGAGATCGTCGAAGAACTTGCCAAATACGCAGGAGTTCCGGTATGGAATGGTCTGACAAATGAATATCATCCGACACAGATGCTGGCTGACATGCTGACGATCCGTGAGCATTTCGGAGATCTCAAAGGCCGTCGTCTTGTATACATGGGAGATGCCCGTTACAACATGGGTAACTCACTGATGATCGCATGCTCCAAACTGGGAATGCATTTCGTTGCATGCACAACAAAGAAATACTTCCCGAATCAGGAACTTGTAGATCTTTGCAAGACATACGCAGAGGCTTCCGGCGGAAGCATCACTCTGACAGAGGATGTTGAAGCAGGAACCAAGGATGCAGATGTTATCTACACAGATGTATGGGTATCCATGGGTGAGCCGGACGAAGTATGGGAAGAGCGTATCAGAGAACTGACTCCATACAAAGTAACAAAAGACGTCATGAAAAACGCCGGAGAAAAAGCAATCTTCCTTCACTGCCTGCCTGCATTCCATGACCTCAAGACAAAGATCGGTAAGGAAATGGGTGAGCGTTTCAACCTGACAGACATGGAAGTTACAGATGAAGTATTTGAATCTGAGCAGTCCCATGTATTTGACGAGGCTGAGAACCGTATGCATACGATCAAAGCAGTTATGGTAGCTACTCTTGGAGAGCCGGAGAACAAATGATAAATACTGTATATTCAAAAGAAACAATTTCAGATGAGATACACACAAAATGGGCGGGCAAAACCGTCCATTTTGCGAAAGAAACAGATTCTACAAATGAATGGTGCAAGCGTATGTCCAAAGAAGGTGCTGAGCATGGAACACTGGCAGTTGCCGAATTCCAGTCAGCAGGCAAGGGCCGCCTCGGACGACGCTGGACAGCCCCGGAAGGAAGTTCTGTTATGATGTCTATCCTTCTGAGACCTGAGTTTGAGCCACAGTATGCCTCCATGCTGACACTTGTCATGGGGCTGAGCGTGGCGCAGGCAGTAAAGGAACTGGATGTCGAAGTTTCCATCAAATGGCCGAATGATGTTGTCGTTTCCCGCAAAAAAATCTGCGGGATCCTGACAGAAATGGGCCTCGAAAACGGAAAGATCCGAGAGGTGATCATTGGTATCGGAATCAATGTAAATCTGGAGGAGATCCAGGACGACCTCAAAGACAAGGCAACTTCTCTCTATCTGGAAACTGGAAAGAAATACGACAGAAACCGTGTGATCGGGCTGATCATGGAGAAATTCGAGAAGAACTACGAGAAGTTTGTAAAAACCTGTGATCTGTCTCTTATGCTTGATGACTATAATGCAATGCTGGCAAACAGAAGTCAGCCGGTGCGTATCCTGGACAAGCTGAACCCGTATGAAGGAATCGCAATCGGAATCGACAGAGAGGGCGAACTTCTGGTAAAAGTCTCAGACGGCGCGATCCGAAAGGTATGCTCAGGAGAAGTCTCCGTAAGAGGACTTTACAGTTACGTATGATATTTTATTTATAAGGAGTTATATATTTTATGTATCAGGAAAATGTTGTGCTCTGCGGCGCAAGTGCCTATGAGCAGAAATATTATTTCAATCAGGATTTTGCATCCCTTCCGGAAACGATCAAGCAGGAACTGCAGGTCATGTGTGTATTATATACAGAGGATGTCGGTGGAATCCTGACACTGGAGTTTGATGAGAACGGAAATCTGCAGTTCAAGACAGAAGCGACGGATTCTGATTTCAGATATGACGAAATTGGAAGTGTCCTGAAGATCAAACAGCTTCAGTCAGAGAAGAGAGAGCTCCTGGAATCTCTTGAGATGTACTATCGTGTATTTTTCCTCGGAGAAGATATGGAAGAATCTGTGGAACATGTGGATAACGAGGAGTAAATTATGAAGATGCAGTGGAAAATTGGCCAGGTTGAAATGCAGAATCCATTTATCCTGGCTCCGATGGCAGGCGTGACAGACCTGCCATTCCGTTTGTTATGCAAAGAACAGGGTACAGGACTTCTGTGTACCGAGATGGTCAGCGCGAAGGCGATTTCTTTCCATAACAAAAATACAATTTCTCTCATGCAGATCGATCCGGCAGAGCATCCGGTTTCCATGCAGATTTTTGGAAGCGAACCGGATCTGATGGCAGAGGTTGCAAAAAGCATTGAGGAGCAGCCGTTTGACATTCTGGACATCAACATGGGATGCCCTGTTCCGAAGGTAGTCAATAATGGCGAAGGTTCCGCACTTCTCAAAAACCCGGATCTGATCCGAGAGATCGTGACCAAAGTTTCTCACGCAGTAAAGAAACCGGTCACAGCGAAGATCCGTATTGGATTTGAAGGATATCCTGTTGATCCTGTAGAGATTGCAAAGATCATCGAAGATTCCGGTGCGGCAGCAGTTGCAGTCCATGGAAGGACAAGACAGCAGTACTATGCTGGTGAGGCGGACTGGGATACGATCCACAGGATCAAAGAAGCTGTATCGATCCCTGTCATTGGAAACGGTGATGTGGATTCACCAGAGAAAGCAGAAGCCCTGGTAAAAGAAACAGGCTGCGATGGCATAATGATCGGCCGTGCCGTGAGAGGAAATCCATGGATCTTCCGTGAGATGAACCATTATTTTACAACAGGAGAACTGCTTCCGCGGCCATCCTGGGATGAGATCCGCGAAATGATCCTCCGCCATGCAAGAATGCAGATCGAACTGAAAGGTGAATTCACGGGAATCCGTGAGATGCGTAAGCATATCGCATGGTACACATCAGGGATGAGACACAGTGCCGGACTGAGGCGGGATTCCAATCTGGTGAGCAGCTATGAAGAACTTGAGAAGCTGCTGGATCATGAGCTGGAAAACAGGTAAAAAGAGAAACGGTAAATAACGTCCGAAATCGCCAGGAAATACAACTGTTTTACGCTTGACAAGGCATATGGATTTCGGTATAATACAGGAATTGTGAATATCCTAGAATAAGTCTGCCCTTTTTGAGGTATGATTGTTCTGGGAGTATATATCCAATGAATATCCGTCTATTTTGAAAGGGTGTAAGGATTATGGAAGAAAAGAAGAATTTATTAACATATGCAGGTCTTAAGAAACTGGAAGACGAACTGCACGATTTAAAAGTTGTCAAAAGAAAAGAAGTAGCAGAGAAGATCAAAGAAGCGAGAGAACAGGGTGACCTTTCCGAGAACGCTGAGTACGATGCTGCAAAGGACGAGCAGAGAGATATCGAGGCTCGTATCGAAGAGATCGAGAAGATCCTCAAGAATGCAGAAGTTGTTGTAGAGGATGAAGTTGATCTTGACAGAATCAATGTTGGATGCAAAGTCAAAGTACATGACTATGAATTCGATGAAGATATGGAATTAAAGATTGTTGGTTCTACAGAGGCTAACAGCCTTGAAGGCAAGATCTCCAACGAGTCTCCTGTAGGAAAAGCCCTGATCGGTGCTCATACAGGCGATGTTGTAGAAGTAGAAATGCCAATGGGAATCATGAAATACAAAGTTCTGGAGATCCAGAGAAACATCTAATAACCAAGCAAAAGACAGAAGGAGGCCAAAGAAGTGGCAGAGCAGAAGACGCAGGATACAAACCAGCTGCTGAAGGTTCGTCGTGAAAAGCTTGCAGACCTGCAGGCAAATGGCAAGGACCCGTTTCAGATCACAAAATTTGACCAGACACATCATTCACTTGAGGTAAAAGAACTCTACGAAGCACATGAGGCAGAGCTCTTAAAGGACCGCGAGACTCCGGATGTGGAAGGTCTTGATGAAGCACAGGCAAGAGAAGTTCTCAAGAAGGACTATGAAGAAAGAAGAGAGATCATGGATGCAAGCCCGATCCATGTAGCTATCGCCGGACGTATGATGTTCAAGCGTGTCATGGGTAAAGCTTCTTTCTGTAATATCCAGGACCTGCAGGGCAATATTCAGGTCTATGTAGCAAGAGATGCGATCGGAGAAGAATCTTATGCAGATTTCAAGAAATCTGATATCGGTGATATCTTCGGACTGGAAGGTTTTGCTTTCAGAACAAGAACTGGTGAGATCTCTATCCACGCAGAGAAAATGACTCTGTTATCCAAGAGTTTACAGATCCTTCCGGAGAAATTCCACGGACTGACAGATACAGATACACGTTATCGTCAGAGATATGTAGACCTTATCATGAATCAGGACAGCAAGAAAGTATTTATCAAACGTTCCCAGATCCTGAAAGAGATCCGTAACTTCCTTGCAGGACGCGACTTCATGGAAGTTGAGACACCAATGCTGGTTTCCAACGCAGGTGGTGCCGCTGCAAGACCGTTTGAGACACATTACAATGCACTGAACGAAGATGTTAAACTTCGTATTTCTCTGGAACTCTACCTCAAGAGACTGATCGTTGGTGGTCTTGAGAGAGTTTATGAGATCGGCCGTGTATTCCGTAACGAGGGTGTTGATACCCGTCACAACCCGGAATTCACTCTGATGGAGCTTTATCAGGCATATACAGATTATGAGGGAATGATGGAACTGACAGAGTCCATGTTCCGTTATCTGGCTGAGAAGGTTTGTGGTTCCTCAAAGATTTCCTACAATGGTATCGAGATCGACCTTGGCAAGCCGTTTGAGCGTCTGACCATGAACGATGCGATCAAGAAATATGCAGGAATCGATTTTGACGAAGTAGCAGATGATGAAGCAGCTAAGAAACTTGCTGCTGAGCATCATATTGAATATGAAGAGCGTCATAAGAAAGGTGATATCATCAACCTCTTCTTCGAAGAATACTGTGAGAAAGAGCTGATCCAGCCGACATTCATTATGGATCACCCGATCGAGATTTCTCCGCTGACAAAGAAGAAACCTTCTGATCCTACTAAGGTAGAGCGTTTCGAACTTTTCATCAACACATGGGAAATGTGCAACGCATACTCCGAGTTGAACGACCCGATCGATCAGAGAGAGCGTTTCAAAGCACAGGATGCCCTTGCTGACGCAGGCGATGAGGAAGCAAACCACACAGATGAAGACTTCCTGAACGCACTGGAGATCGGTATGCCGCCTACAGGTGGTATCGGATACGGAATCGACCGCCTGGTTATGCTCTTGACAGACAGCCAGGCAATCAGAGACGTACTTCTGTTCCCGACAATGAAGAGCCTTGACTCCGACAAGAATGCATCCAAAGCAGGCGATACTGCAGAGGTAGCAGCGAACGACAGCAACGGATTCTTCACACCAAACGAGAAGATCAACTTCTCCAATGTAAAGGTTGAGCCACTGTTTGAAGAAGATGTTGATTTCGACACATTCAGCAAATCTGACTTCCGTGCAGTGAAGGTTAAAGAGTGTGTTGCAGTTCCGAAGAGCAAAAAGCTCCTTCAGTTCACACTGGATGACGGAACAGGTACAGACCGCACGATCCTTTCAGGAATCCATGCATACTATGAACCGGAAGAACTGGTAGGCAAGACCCTGATCGCGATCACAAATCTGCCGCCACGTAAAATGATGGGAATCGAATCCTGCGGTATGCTGCTCTCAGCAGTAAACAACCTTAAGGATTCAGAGGATGAAGAACTTCATCTGATCATGGTTGATAACCATATCCCGGCTGGTGCGAAGCTGTACTAAGATAAAAGAATATATAGAGGGGCAGGATTGAATTCCAGCCCCTCAGATTCTAGACAAAGCCCATGGCAAATGCTCAATGGCATTAAGTTAAGGCTGATTATGAGAGAAGTTGGTATCTTTTTTCGATACTAACTTCTCTTTTCATTTTCTTGTCACAGATTAAATTCCATACATAAATCAAAAAAATGTACGACAAATAGACAAGAGCAATACCCTTGTCAAAAATTGATACATTTTTTGATATTTTATGCTATTCTATACATGAAGCTTATTGCTTGTTTGACTTTCATTTCTCGTGGCCTTGAGTGCCCGGGGCGAATGGGTAGTACATATCTGGCAATGAGCAGTTCAACATCAGGTGGGTTATTTATACTTAACAGGAAATCACGGCATATATGTACAGCAACAGAAAAGTTGACTTTATATTCATATTTTCTGGAACCCTTTTCTATGACTACGTGCGAGGTAATCAATTCAGAAAAGTTATACATTATTAGCCTTGCGAAAATTTCTTGGAGTATATAGTCCACCTTTTTCGAATGAAAATGAAGTAATCCTATAGTATATTTTAAATCTCTAAAAGATGTTTCAATTCCCCACCTCATAGGTGATATGTACAAGATAATGCAGACATTGTTAATGGAGGAAATGAAAGATTATGTTGCTCATCCGGAAACCTAGAAATCACCCCTATCCCACATGTATCGTTTTTTACAATACGAATCCCCAACTAAATGATAAAGTCTAATCAGTAAATGAACTGAGACAGACAAAGGCGTCAACGATAAGATCGTTGACGCCTTCTTTATTTATAGGAGGATGAGACTATGGATAGAATTGAAAATCACCCAATACTTGGAGAGACACCGAAGAGGAAAAAAGTTACATTCAGCTATGATGGAAAATTACTGGAAGGATATGAGGGAGAGCCGATCGCTACAGCGTTGAAGGCGGCGGGGGTTATGGCGCATCGATATACGGCGAAGACACATGAACCGCGAGGTGTGTTCTGTGCGATAGGAAGATGTACAGACTGTGTAATGATCGTAGATGGCAAGCCAAACATCAGAACATGTATCACGCCGCTTGAAGCAGGAATGGTTGTGCAGACACAGTATGGAGTTTCAGCAACACCGCAGGAGTAAAAAATAAACGGATGGGAGATTGGAATTATGAAGATAGAACGATACGACATGATAGTAATTGGTGCTGGTCCGGCTGGTTTATCTGCAGCGATCGAAGCTGCCAAAAAAGGTTTAAAACCAATTGTATTTGATGAAAACGCAAAACCGGGCGGACAGCTTTTTAAACAGATCCACAAGTTCTTCGGTTCAAAAGAACATAAAGCAAAAGTAAGAGGATTCAAGATCGGACAGGAACTTCTTGCTGAGGCTGAGGAATACGGAGTAGAAGTAGTCTTAAATGCGACAGTAGTTGGTTTATATCCGGAGAAAGAAGTAACCGTCAAAGTCGGAGATAAAGTAAAACATTACAAAGGCGATGCAGTCCTTGTTGCAACAGGCGCAAGCGAAAACATGGTAAACTTCGAAGGCTGGACAAAACCTGGTGTCATCGGAGCCGGAGCCGCACAGACAATGATGAACCTTCACCATATCAAACCAGGAAACAGAATTCTGATGCTTGGTTCAGGAAACGTCGGACTTGTTGTAAGTTATCAGCTCATGCAGGCAGGATGCGAAGTCGTTGCACTTGCGGATGCCGCACCGAGAGTCGGTGGATATGGCGTTCATGCCGCAAAAGTAGCAAGATGCGGAGTTCCATTCTATCTTTCCCATACGATCATAAGAGTTGAGGGAGATGACTACGTAACAGGCGTTGTGATCGGACAGGTTGGTCCGGACTGGAAGATCATTCCTGGAACAGAAAAACATTTCGACGTGGATACAGTTTGTCTGGCAGTTGGTTTATCACCAATGTCACAGCTTCTGAAACAGGCTGAGGTCAGGATGAATGATACAAAAGGCGGACACGTTCCGGTATGCGACAAATACGGAGCTACAAGTGTTCCGGGAATCTATGCGGCAGGTGATGTTTCAGGAATTGAAGAAGCAAGTTCCGCTATGATCGAGGGAAGAATGTCTGGCGCATCCATTGCATGTTATCTTGGATACATGACAGAGGAAGAAAGAGATGCAAGGATTGATGAACTGGAAGGTCAGCTTGATACTCTGCGTCAGGGAATGTTTGCACCAAAGAACAGAGGAAAACTCGTTGAAAAAACAGAGGAAGGCATCGACGTTTCCATGAACCTTCTGAACAAAGGATATGTGGCAGATGATGAGATCGAGAGATTTCCAGGCGTGACACATCAGAAAGGGATTCATCCGGTCATCGAGTGTACGCAGAATATTCCATGCAACCCATGTCAGGATGCCTGCAAAAAAGGCTGCATCAGGATCGGAAAAAATATCACATCTCTTCCGGCAATCGATCCGGACAAAAAATGCATCGGCTGTGGAATGTGCGTAGCTTCCTGCTCCGGTCAGTCTATTTTCCTTGTGGAAGAAGATGTAGAAGAAGGATATGGAGAAGTCACAATGCCATATGAATTCCTTCCACTTCCGGAAGTCGGAGACAAAGGCGTGGCACTTGGAAGAAATGGAAAATATGTATGCGAGGCAGAGGTAACAAAAATAAGAACAGCACCAGCATTTGATCATACGTATCTGCTTACGATCAAAGTTCCAAATGATATGGTAATGAAAGCAAGATTCTATAAAAAAGAAGCTTAGGAGGTTAGATCATGGTTGATATTCAGGCAAAATTAAAAGAAATAGGACCTTTTGTGGAAGGACCGGATGATAACCTCCTGGTCTGCAGATGCGAAGAAGTCACAAAAGGACAGATCCGAAAAGCAGTACACGAAGGTATTTTTACATTGGAAGAGATGCGCAGATATCTCCGTTCCGGAATGGGATTATGTCAGGGACAGACCTGCGGAAAATTAGTAAAAGGAATCATTGCAAGTGAGTTAAAAGTATCTCCGGCGGAAGTCGTTCCGGCAAGTTCGCGGGCTCCAATGAGACCAATCGAGATGTGCATACTTGCAGAAGACGGAGGTGACGATGATGAGTAATGTAGCAGATGTTGTAATTATCGGTGGTGGAGTAAATGGATGTGCAGCAGCATATTACCTTGCAAAAAGCGGCATAAAGTCAGTCATTGTATTAGAGGCAACAAACAGTATCGGACATGGCGGTTCATCAAGAAATGGCGGTGGTGTCCGTCAGTCAGGAAGAGATGTAAGAGAACTTCCATATGCGATGTATGGAATCCAGAATCTGTGGCCGACATTGTCAGAAGAACTCGGAGTAGATACAGAGTATACCCAGAAAGGAAATCTCAGAATGGGAAAAACTCCGGAGCATATGAAAAAACTGGAAGCTCTTGCAAACTCCGCAAAATCTGTAGGTCTTGATGTAAGAATGGTCGATCAGAAAGAAGTAAAAGAAATCTGCCCATATCTTTCTGACGATGTGATCGGTGCAAGCTGGTGTCCGACAGACGGACATGCAAACCCGCTTACAACCACTCTCGGATACTATAAAAGAGCACTTGAACTGGGCGTAAAATTCTACACAGAAGCACCGGTAAAAAGCCTGCAGAAGATAAAAGGAAAAGTAAGAAAAGTAATCCTGAACGATGGAACTGTATTTGAAGGTGAGACGATCATCCTTGTTGCGGGATATGAAAGCAGGGCGATCGCAAGAACAGTCGGAGTCGATGTTCCAATGACACGACTGATCGACGAATGTCTTGTAACAGAAATGCAGCCACATATGATCGATGTAATGTTTGGATGCGCGTCGGCAGATTTTTACGGACATCAGACAAAACATGGATCCTTTGTGTTTGGTTCAGACTCAGGCTGGGAGACAGTCGACGAGATGGTAGACCCGTCTACAAATATCGCAGACCCATCCAGAATGATCACAAACTCAATGACACTTTCAGCAAGCTGTCGAGCGATCCAGGGTTACATTCCGGCACTGCGTGATGCCAAGATCGTAAGAAGCTGGTGCGGATGGCTGGATGAAGCTTTCGATGGAGTACCATTTTTGAGCCCTGTAGAGGAGGCACCTGGACTGATTCTTGCATGTGGATTTACAGGACATGGATTCGGAACTGCACCTGCAGTCGGACTCATGTTAAGCCAGATGGTAAGAGGCGAAAAAACAGTCGTAGATATCAGCGCACTTCGCTATGACAGATTTAAGCCTTGCAGATAAAGATGCTGTATCGTTTTTTACAATACAATCAACAGGATTAAGGTATACAATCATAAAAAAATAATTGAGAAACTTTTTTAGTAATATGGACTACGAAAATAAAATATGTTACTATATGTGCGTGACAAGGGCGTCAACAGTGAATCTGTTGGCGCCTTTTTTCATTGGTGATGATTCTCCGACATGCATATGTAGACATAGAATGGAGGAGAAAAAATGAGTGCAAAGATTGATTTTTTATATTTAAGTGAGCCGGATATGATCAAAGCCGGTGTCAAGGACATGGGAAAATGTGTGGAAGTCATGGAAGACATGATGGTCACACTCAAAAAAGGTGACTACGTAATGGGTGGTGAAAACCACAACTCACACGGATGTATGGTTACTTTCCCGGACAATCCGGAATTCGAAGGAATGCCGAAAAATGGTGAAGACAGACGTTTCATGGCAATGCCGGCATATCTGGGAGGCAATTTCCAGATGGCAGGTATGAAATGGTATGGTTCAAACACCGAAAACAAGAAAAAAGGTCTTCCACGTTCCATCCTTATGATGATGCTCAACGACAAAGATACAGGAGAACCGCTTGCACTGATGTCGGCGAACCTTCTGAGTGCATACAGAACAGGTGCGATTCCAGGAGTCGGAGCTAAATATCTTGCAAGAAAAGATTCCAAAGTTGTAACGATCGTAGGACCGGGCGTCATGGGAAAAACATCACTGGCAGCATTCATAAGTGTCTGCCCGAAGATCGACACTGTAAAGATCAAAGGCCGTGGTCAAAGATCCATTGATTCCTTTGTTGAATATGTGAAGAAAGAGTTTCCACAGATCAAAACGATCACAGTCTGTGAGACAATGGAAGAAGCCATCAGGGACAGCGATATCATCAGCACAACTACCTGTGTTGGAGATAAAGAGATCTTATTCCCGTATATTGATGAAAAATGGATCAAGGAAGGTGCTCTTGTGTGTATGCCGTCAGCAGCCAGATTTGATGAGAGTTTTTACCTTGATAAAAATACGAAGCTGGTTGTAGATAACTATAAACTGTACGAAGCATGGGCTGAAGAGTATCCATATCCAAGCTATGACCCGGTACAGATCGTAGGATGTAAGTTCATGGATCTTCTGCATGATAAAAAAATCACCAGAGATGAAATAATAGATGTTGCGGATGTTATAACTGGAAAGCTTGCAGGAAGAGAAAATGACAAACAGAGGATCATCTATTCCGTTGGAGGCATGCCTGTAGAAGACATTGCCTGGGGTGAAACTGTCTACAAGAGAGCACTGGAACTTGGAATAGGCGTAAAACTTCATCTGTGGGACGAACCTGAACTTCACTAGTTATAACTCTCTTTAAAAAAGGAGATTAACTATGAGAAGAGATACTACGATCATTAATCCACGTCAGTTATACATAGAATTAGGAGTCGATGAACTCAAGAAGCTGAACTGTCCACAGCTTGGAATTTCTCATTTTTATGAATTTTCACTTGGACAGGGAAAAACACATGAGCTGAAAGCAGTCCCGGATGGAAGTATTGATCTGCTTTTCAATATAGGAAGTGACAAGGTTACGACCTATATAAGTGGAACGGTATTTAGTGTAAAAGACTGGAACTTGGGAGATGCGGATCTGTGTTTCGGCGTCAGATTTCAGCCGGGACAGGGAATTCTTCCGAAGGACCTGACGATGGACATGCTTGTAAATAACGATGTGGAAATTGATGGTAATATCTTTGGGGAAAACCTTACGGAAAAGATCGCACTTGCCGACAACATTGTTGACAGAAGCAGGATCTTCAAAGAGGCTTATGAAACCCTTGTCTATGGAAGACCTGATCTTTCAGATAAGGAAAAGATCAATGAGTATCTGGTAAGCAGGATCACCCGTGCAAAAGGCTGTGTGAGTATGAATGAGCTTGTAGATGAGACGAATTATTCAGCATGTTATCTCAGGAGAGTATTCAAGAATTATCATAGTATATCTCCAAAACAGTTTGCACAGTATATAAGATTTCAGATTCTTCTGGAAAAGTTAAAAACCGGAAATATGCGTTATGATGAGCTTGCACTTGAGTGCGGATATTATGACGAGGCGCATATGATGAAGGGATTTAAGAATTATGCAGGTATAACGATTGAGCAGTATAGAAAATTGCAGGAAATTACAGGGAGGAACCGTATATGAGTGGAATAGTAAAGATTGAAGTGATCACCGGAATGTCAAAACTCACAGATCTGATCCAGAATCTCAGCAAGGTTGGTGTAAGAGGTGCAACTGTCATGCAGGTGCTTGGATGTGGAATTGAGATGGGAACTCCGGAATACGAGGTTGAGCGCAATGAAGTGATGGAACTGCTTCCGAAACAGCAGATCAATATCGTAGTGGAAGCGGAGAAAGTAGATAAGATCGTTGATATCATCAAAAAGGAACTCTACACAGGGCATATCGGCGATGGCAAGATCTTCATATATGATATCGACAATGTGATCAGAGTCCGTACAGGAGATGAGGGCGTCAAAGCTCTTTAAACACAAGAGGAGTTGCTTATGAATGAAAAAAAATTAGGTCTGGGGAACGTAGTCTCTATTTCAGTCGGACTTGTTGTGGCGACCAGCTGTCTGGTATCACTTGGAAATGGTGCCGGTACACTTGGAGTAACGTTTATACTTGCGATGGCAATTGCCATGCTGCTTAATATGACTACGGTTGCATCATTGTCAGAACTCAATGCACTTATGCCAAACACGACAGGTGGACTTGCACAGTACACACTTGCGGCACTTGGTCCTTTTCCGACACTGATATCGATGGTTGGCGGCTACATAATCTGTAATACAATGTCCTGTGGAGTAGAAGCGTCAATCTTTTCCTTTTCACTGGCAGATGTAGTGGGAGGTCATATTCCGAGTTTTGTATACACACTCATTATGACGGTGATCATTCTGCTGGCGAATCTTCGCGGCGTGGATATGTTTGCGAAGATCCAGGATATTGTTGCATTTCTGCTGGTAGGTTCCCTGGTTGCGATGGGATTTATCGGAATGATCGGAATGGGTACAGGCGTAAAAGTACAGCAGCCTTATGTGCTCAATGCAGATTTTAAAGATATTGCGGCTATGACAGCAGTTGCATTCTGGCTGTTTATCGGAGCAGAGTATGCAATTCCGATCTCAAAAGAAGTAAAAAATGCAAAGAGAAATGTACCGCTTGGTATGATGATCGGTCTGTTTCTGATTTTTATCATGCAGTCAGTCATGGTACTTGGCTTCCACAATTATGTAGACTGGGGCGAGCTTGCTGATTCAGCAGCACCGCATCTTCTTTATGGATATGCGGTACTTGGCGAGGTCGGAAAAGTCTGGATGATGCTGGTAGGTGCGCTTGCGGTAATAAGTACACAGAACTCCACGGTTAACTCACTTGCTGTGATCTGTCAGGGAATGGCAAAGATGAATATGATGCCGAAGATCTTTTCAAAGACAAACAAACATAATGTTCCGTGGTTTGGACAGGTGTTTGTAAGTGCGGCAATCCTTATATTCGGATATTTGAGCGACAGTTCCGCGGATATGATCTCCTTCCTTATTCTGGCAGGTTCTGTATTCTGGATGATCTCGTACATACTTGCACATGTGGATGTGCTGGTTTTCAGAAAACGTCTTCCAAATGCACCGAGAAATTTCAAAGTGCCATGCGGTGCCCTGTTTCCGGTAATAGGAATCGTCGGAACCGCATATATGGTCCTCAACATCTCCAGTGATCCACATGAACGTCTGATGATCTGGCTTCTGACAGGTGGCTGCTTTATCGTACTTGGAATTTACTCAGCTGTATGGATCAAATTCAAGATGAAAATGAAAGTGTTCAAGAGTATTCCACTCGAAAAAGTTATGGCGATGGAAAACGATCTTTACTATTACGTCCGGAAAAGCAAAGGAATATGGAAATAAACAGCAAAGCCCTTCTGAGCTAAACTTCAGAAGGGCTTAATTATTGTCACAGATTAAATGATAAACCGTTCAACCCGGTCCATCGTAGTTTTGAGAATGGAGAGATCGGTCTGGATATCGCCGGTCTCCAGGGAATGATTGGCGTTTTTGGTGAGAAAAAGTGGTACTTCTTTCTGCTCTGCCAAAGTCTGGATCGCAGCAGTTTCAGCCCACGGATCGGCAGTGCCGTGGAAGGCGATGCTTCCCTGGAGCGGGAAGGAGAAGGTGTCTGCCAATGGCGTAAACAGGATATTTTTTACGTTTAAATTATATTGGGCTGCATAAGCAGAAGAGATAGCAGTACCAATGCTTTTGGAAATAAAGAGGATGCTGCCGTAAGAGGTCCAGTCGATATCGCGCAGGGATTCTTCTGTCTGTGCGAGGGCGAGATCAAAAGCCTGCCGCATTTTGACAGAGTCTCCTTTGATATTTTCCGGGAGGGTGCCATAGGAGACGGTCTGGATCTGGTATCCATGTTTTCTGGCAAGGCGGCTTGTGTAGTACAGGAGTGGTTTGTCAGCAGTATATCCGATGCCCGGAAAAATAACTGCCAGCTTCGGAGCAGTTTTATCTGCAGCAGCGAGGTGACCGGAAACTTTGGCGTACAGCATCTGCTGGCGGATATTTTCCTGCAGGTCCTTTAAGGTAGTGGAGATATTGCAGGAATCGGATGGGAGGTAATCGTAGTCTGTAATGATATTATTTTCTTCCATGGAATAAACGATATGCGACGCACCCATGAGTTCAATATCGTCTTCGATATCTGAGAGTAATTCTTCGTATGTTTTCATTTGAATCAGTTCCTTTTTTATGAATATGTGGGTAAAAACAAAATAATTATTACATGTTTTAGCAAATGTGGCAATACTCTGGCACTTTTTATTTGTTTCGTATATACTGGAAATATCAGTAAATATGGGATGTTTATAAAAGCGGGGGGAATATATGCCATTTAAAATCATACGCAACGATATCACAAAAATGAACACAGAAGCGATTGTTAATACAGCGAATGACCATGCTGCTGTTGGCACAGGCTGTGACAGCGCAGTATACGAAGCGGCCGGATATCAGGAGTTGCTGGAATATCGTAAGAAACATATCGGTTTCGTGGAAGAAGGCGGTGCGTTCATTACTCCCGGTTTTCAGTTGCAGGCGAAGTATATTATCCATGCAGTAAGTCCATATTATGTCGATGGAAAGCATGGAGAAGAGAAGAAACTTCGCTCCTGTTACAGCAAAAGCCTGCAGCTTGCGAAGGAGAACGGGGTTAAGTCTATCGCGTTTCCATTGATATCCACAGGCGGTTTCGGATATCCGAAGGAAGAGGGAATACGAATCGCGGCAGATGAGATAAATACATTTCTTCTTAGCAATGAGATGCTGATCTATCTGGTCGTTTTTGGCAGGAAGGCAACAGCACTTGGGGAAAAACTTTATCCCGATCTGGAATCTTATATTGACCACAATTATGTAGAGAGTGTTCGGGAAAAAGAATACGGAAAGTCTTCTGAACAGTCTATCAGGTTGTGGAGAGAGCGGAGCTCATCCAATATTGACAGAAGACCAAATAAAAATAATGGGATGCAGGAAAAACAACCAAAGTTGTTTTTGAGTGGAGTGGATTCACAACCTTGTGGATTTGGTGAAGATGAAGCTTCATTTCTGGATTTTGAAGGATTACACGAAGGAAAACTGGAAGAGAGAATGAGCCATCTTTCGGATACTTTTTCGGAGTATTTAATGTATCTGATCCAGGAAAGAAAGATGGAAAATGCTGAGGTCTGGAAACGGGCAATTGTAGATAAAAAGATATTTTCAAAAATAAAAAACAATGTAAATTATCACCCAAACAAATTGACAGCATTATGTCTTTGCGTAGGGGCAAAACTGAATCTGGATGAGACCAGAGATCTGCTTGCCAGAGCGGGTTATGCATTATCACCCTGCGATAAGACAGATATTATTTTTTCCTATTTTATTGAGAATGAAATTTATGACATGATCGAACTGGATATTCAGCTTGAGGAACATGGTCTGCCATGTATTATTTCGTAGAAAAATAAGGGTCGCTTTTCAAACGACCGGTTAAGAGCAGCTTTTGTGTATAATGAGTCCAACAAGAAAAAACACCGAGAAATAAGAAACCAGAGGAGGATAAATTATGCGTAAGGGATTAACAGAAGTTGTTTTTATTTTGGACAGAAGCGGTTCTATGAGAGGGCTTGAGGAAGATACGATCGGGGGATTCAATTCCATGATCGAGAAGCAGCGGAAAGAAGAAGGAGAGGTCTTAATCTCTACGGTACTTTTTGACAGTCAGTGTGAAGTTCTCTATGACAGGGTTCCGGTGGATAAGATAGAGCCGATGAATGACAGCCAGTACTATGTAAGAGGCTGCACCGCTCTTCTGGATGCGATCGGCGGCGCAATCCATCACATTGCCAATGTACATAAATACGCCAGAGAAGAAGACAGACCGGAAAAAACCTTATTCATTATCACTACAGATGGAATGGAGAATGCCAGCCGGTGTTACACTTATGACAAGGTAAAGCGAATGGTCGAGAAAGAAAAACAGAAATACGGATGGGAGTTCCTTTTTCTTGGAGCAAACATTGATGCCATTCAGGTTGCTGCAAGATTTGGAATCGGAGCTGACAGAGCTTTAAACTATGAAAGTGACAGCGCAGGCACAGTACTGAATTACCAGGTGCTTTCCGAAACAGTCTCAGCAGTACGCAGATCCAGAAACAGAGAAGAAATGAATGAAGCATTTTCCTGCTGTGACCCGATCCGCGAAGATTACAGGAGACGCCATAAGGAATAGGAAGATATGATAAAATTTTAAGTTGCAATAGCATATAAAAGAAAGACACTTTCCAGTAAATAATGTATAATAAAAACAGACGGGCGGGTAATGAATGCCCGCTGTTTTTGATAAAATATACATTCGTGGAGGAGTTTATGAGCAGTAAGATTACAGGAAAAGAATATCCATTATTAAAAATAT
This sequence comes from Blautia sp. AF19-10LB, assembly GCF_003461245.1. Taxonomy (GTDB): domain Bacteria; phylum Bacillota; class Clostridia; order Lachnospirales; family Lachnospiraceae; genus Blautia_A; species Blautia_A intestinihominis. The sequence goes on along the minus strand of NZ_QTWS01000018.1, from coordinate 49,683 downwards.
TCAGTTCGGATTTTGAATATTATATTCCGGCGTATCAGAGACCTTATGCATGGACGACAGAGCAGACGGAGACTTTGTTTACAGATCTGTATGACTTTTACCAGACGGAGCAGGCAGATAATTATTTCCTGGGTACGATCGTGCTGATCAAGGATGAGGACAGATCAAAGGCTGCTGTTATAGATGGACAACAGCGTTTGACAACGTTGACGATTTTGTTTTCTGTACTGGCATCAAATCTTACAGGTCAGGCACAGCAGGCATGTTATGAACTTCTTCAGGAGAGTGGAAATGTACTGGCAGGAATTCCGGCGAGACCACGTCTTCACCTGAGAGACCGTGATCAGAAATTTTTTGAAGAGTATATTCAGAATGTAAAACTGGAAGAATTGATGAAACTGGATCTGTCATCCATGAAAACCGAGGCACAGGTACATATTTATGAAAACTGTAAATGCCTGATGGAGAAATTTGCAGACGCATTTGACAAGGATCAGGATAAACTGATACAATTCAGCATTTTTCTATTAAATCGCTGTTTTCTTGTTGCGGTAAGTACAGCCAGTCAGGAATCTGCATTCAGAGTTTTTTCTGTAATGAACAGCCGCGGTCTGGATCTTCTTCCGATTGATATCATAAAATCAGAGGTTATCGGTGGAATTCAGGAGAATGAGCGTGATGAATATACAGAGAAATGGGAAAAACTTGAGAATGATGTAGGGCGTGATGGCTTTAACGAGATTTTTTCCCACACAAGAACAATATTTGCAAAAGATCGGGTAAAGAAAAACCTTCTGGAAGAATTCAGGGAATATGTACTCAAAAATACAACGCCGAAAGATCTTGTAGACAAGATTCTGATGCCATATACAGAGGCATATTCAATTCTCAGGAATCAGACATATGAGTCGACTTCAGGGGCAGAGGATATCAACGACATTCTTTACTGGCTGAATAAGATTGACAACTATGATTGGATGCCGCCTGCAATAAAATTTTTGGCAGAACATGCACATGATTCAGCATATACCCTTCAGTTTATGAAAAAACTGGAACGTCTGACTGCATATCTTCAGGTTACGGCACAGGATGTAAACCGTCGTGTAAGCAGGTATAAATGGCTGCTTCTGGAGATGGACAGTAAACCGGAACATTCTCTGAATGCACCATTGGAAACAATTGAGCTTACGAATAATGAGAAAAAACTTTTTATGGAGGCATTATCAGGGGAAATCTACACTATGCCGTCCAGACGACGTAATTATATTATTCAGAGACTGGATTCATTTACCTCTGACGGTGCTGCCAGATATGATGCAAAAATTTTTACAATTGAACATATTCTTCCGCAGAATCCACAGAAGGGCAGCGAATGGGATACTTCATGGCCGGATATGGAAGACAGACGTTACTGGGTAAACAGAATTGCAAATCTTGTGCCATTAACGAGAATGCATAATTCAGCAGCACAGAATTATGATTTTGTAACGAAAAAAACTACATATTTCCAGAACAAAAACGGAACTACATCGTACAGCCTGACAACACAGGTCGTAAATATGGACAAATGGACACCGGATGTTGTGAAAACACGACAGGAAAAACTACTGCAGCTTTTTGAGAAAAAATGGGACCTGAAAATAGAAAAAAATGACAATGCACCGGCAAATCAGAAGCTTTTGTTTCATATAGCGATCAGAGGATGCAATGCAACCGGATATTTGGGTGATGATTCTAAATTTGTTGTTGTAAAAGGAAGTACTATTTCCAGAAATATAACCGAAAGCTGCCAGAAGTTTTATAGTGATATCAGGGACAATCTTATAACTACGGGGATTGTTGTCGATGATGTATTTACAGAGGACTACGCATTTGACAGTCCGTCGGCAGCGGCAGTAGTCGTAGGAGGAAGATCTGCAAATGGTCCAAGGGAATGGACGACCCTGGATGGACGGCAGTATGGAAAGGTAATAGGACGCTAAAAAACAAAATTGCAATTTTCAGGGTTATACTGTTCTTGTAACAATAAATATGGCTCTGAGAATTGCGTTTTGTGGAAAAGAGGACAAATATGCAGGAAAAAGAAAAATATCAGATGATTCAGGACAAAATAAGCGGCTGTGTATTTGCAGGGGCGTTGGGTGATGCTCTGGGATATGTAGTGGAATTTGACCTGTATAGCAGTATCAAGAATAAATATGGAAAAGACGGAATCCAGGATCTGCTGCGGACGGGAGAGGAAGCGATCATTTCGGATGATACACAGATGACTCTTTTTACCATGGAGGGAATGTCTGTGGAGACAGAAGATGAAGTGGAGGAAAAAATTTACCTTTCTTATCTGAAATGGGCGCAGACGCAGGGGATGAGTGTAAAACTGCCATGTGACTGGCCAAGCAGACTCGCCGTGGTTCCGAAAATGAACTGCCGCCGGGCACCGGGTAATACTTGTCTGTATGCTTTGACATCAGGCAAGATGGGAACAATTCAGGAACCGATCAACCACAGCAAAGGCTGTGGCGGCGTTATGCGGACTGCACCGCTTGGATTCACAGACGCTTACGGTTTACCTCTTTTGAATGGTGCCAAAGCGGCAGCCATAACTCACGGTCATCCGCTTGGCTGGATTCCGGCAGGCATGCTTTCGGATATTGTTTTCAAATGTATTTATGGAGAAAAGAAGCCGTTGAAACTCATCATCGAGGAATCTCTGGCTGATACAAAAAATCAGTTTGGAGAATCCGAAAGCATGGCATATTTTGAACGGCTCATAAAGAAAGCTATTGCACTGAGTGAAGCAGCCTGTGAGGAAGATGCATCCACTATCGAAAAAGAACTCGGCGGAGGATGGGTTGGAGAAGAAGCACTGGCAATTGCGATATACTGTTGTCTGAAGTATCCAGATGATATCAGAAAAATGTTGATTGCAGCTGTAAACCACAGCGGAGACAGTGATTCTACCGGAGCTGTTGCCGGAAATATTCTTGGAGCATATCTGGGAATGGATGCAATTCCAAAAGACTGGCTTGACCGTCTGGAACTGGTCGATGTAATGCAGGAACAGATTGATGCAATGATGAAGATAATTCAGAGGGAATGAAAAAGGGGGAATGTCGTATGACAACGACTTCTTTTCCTGTGATTCAGATAGAAAAAACAGGGAAACGATTAAGAAATATGAGAAAGGAGAACGGAATCAGAGTTGCCGCTGTATGTGAATACATGGGCGGCATATCTGAGCAGGCAGTTTACAAATGGGAACGCGGAGCGTGTCTCCCTACAATTGATAACCTGCTGGCACTCAGCCATCTGTACCATGTGCAGATGGAAGATTTGCTGGTATACGAAGAGGCCGAAATGGCCTCTTCTTGTTTTCTTCGTATGTATCGAGGAAACACCAGTGATACAGTCTCCGGTTATGCATGCACAGCCGCGTAACGGGGACTGTTTAAAACGCGGAGCATGTGATCCATCGGCGTGATGTTTCCATCAAATTTGTAGTTGAAGGAATTAGTTCCGGTACCACTTGCGAGCGCAGTACCTTTGGTATGAGCTCTGACTGGAGTCTGCATCTGCCAGCTGCTGACATTATGAAATACAACAGCAGGAAGCTGATAGCCTTTTGCTTCAAATGCAGCTTTTGCATTTTCATAAATGGTTTTATCCGGATTTTCCACTGCACCGTTAAACTCCATGTCAGAGATGATAAATAAGGTGGAAGGCATTTCTTCCTGAGGTGTGCCAGCATTGACTGCTGTCCGGAGAATCAGGTCAAAAACTGCCTCAAGGTTTGTTGAAAATTCCCAGCTGCTGCTCTGGATATAACGAAGTTTCTCTTCGAGTGTCTGACCGCAAATTTCCACCAGTTCCGGGTTGGATGAAAAAGTGATGAATGTATTGTGAAAAGTACCAGTGCAGTGTTCTGCATGATACAGACCCAATGCCTGTGAGATTAGAGCCGGCATAGGCGTTCCGTAACGATGACAATACATGGAGCCGGAAACATCGATCACACAAATTGCATTCTGCTCACATACTTTGGAAGGCTGCTGCTTCCAGAGAGTTTCCAGTGCAGCATTTGCAGAGTCAGGTTCGCGGTATGGGAGACTGCGGCCATCCGGCATTAATGGACGCAGGATCTCATATGGATAAAGCGTGTCACAGTGGATGGATTTCCGACCGTTATTGACATCTGCCAGAAAAGCAGAAAAACGTTCGGTATCCTGCTGGTGGAAGGTTTTGTGATATTTGAGCATTGCGCCTGCCGGGACAGCTTCATAATTGATTTTGCCCCGCTTTTTGCTCGTAAGATAACGCTCTGGCAGAGCAATATTTGCACGAAGTGCGGACAGAAGTTTGCGGTACTGTCCGGCGTTCATTTCAAGAGCAGAGGCAAGAACCTTTGCCTGTCCTCTTGTACGTGCACTTGAGGTGTTGATGGAAGGAAGCCATTTGGCGAGAAGAGAAATATGTGCATTGATATTTCCTGCTTTTCGCTTTTTGAGAGCTTCACAGTCCTGGTTCAACTGAGTGCGGATCAGCTCGACAACAGCTTCCTCAGATGGAGTTCCCATCAGACACATGAGGTCATCGAAACGTCCGTATTCAGAAATTAAAGAAATATTTTTTCTGGCAGATTCCGGCCAGGTTTTGGCGGTATGCCGGATCAGGTTGCGGAAAAGCTCACGCTCGCCAAGTCCCTCCCGGATATCGCGGATATAGAAAAGGAGCTTCATTGCCAGCTCTGGATTTTCGATATAAGCGCGATCAAAGAGATGGATCTGGTCACGGTATGAACGATGACGCATGCCGCCGGCCACAGCAAACAGATCCAGACAGGCATCGCCGGAGGTAGAGTGAGTCTTTGCTCCGTTCAATGTCTCTGTGAAGCTTGCTTCTTCTTTAAGATTATCAAGAAATGACATTGGCTGCTCCTTTCTGTGAATTAGTCTGGTTACAACTTGCAGAAGGTTTTAGACTTCTTTATACCTTATATCATTATGAGCGAGACGCGATGTAAGATCTCATCTGATATGTGTATTGTTTTTTAGCGTAAATACCTCTCTTTATACCACTTCAACGTGGAGCACCTCCGATCAGAAGTTATCTGTGTTATGGTTAAAAAAGATCACCTGAGCAACAATAGAAAACTCATAAGGCTAATTTATTTCGCTGCTGTACGCGCCTGATTAATATAAGATTATGATAAAAATATCTGTGAAGTCTGCCTTCTGCAAGACTTCTTTTGAAGGACTTGTGTTCCTTCGATGCATTAAGATTAGCACAGCTTCCGGGGCAAAACAATGAACCTGTGGTTTAGAAAAAGCTATAAAAAAGTCTTCCCTTGCTTTTATCTCTCCAACAAGCTATACTAATCAGACAGACATAGTATGAATTGGAGGATTTTTACATGAAAATTGCAGTAACTTATGATAATGGAAATGTTTTCCAGCACTTTGGAAAAACAGAGAATTTCAAGGTTTATGAAGTAGAGGACAACAAAGTTGTTTCCAGTGAAGTAATCGGTTCCAATGGAACAGGACACGGCGCTCTGGCAGGACTTCTTGCAGAGCAGGGAATCGATGTCCTGATCTGTGGCGGCATCGGCGGCGGTGCACAGAATGCACTTGCAGAGGCTGGGGTTCAGTTATGCTCAGGTGCTCAGGGAAATACAGATGAGGTGGTAGAGGCTTACCTTAAGGGCGAACTGGTTTCAGCAGGAACAACCTGTGACCATCATCACCATGAAGAAGGTCATTCCTGTGGCGATCATGAAGAGGGACATTCCTGCGGAGGAACCTGCGGTGGTGGATGTGGTTCACACAAGCCGGCATTTACAGGCCCGAACGTAGGAAAGACCTGCCGTACTCATTACAAGGGAACTTTCAATGACGGAACTCAGTTTGACTCTTCTTACGATCGTGGACAGCCGCTGGAATTTGTCTGCGGAGCTGGACAGATGATCAAAGGATTCGATGCAGCAGTTGCCAATATGGAGGTCGGAGAGATCAAAGAAATCCACCTGATGCCGGAAGAAGCATACGGCATGCCGGACCCGAATGCAATCTTTACACTTGAGATCGCACAGCTTCCAGGTTCTGAGGATCTTACCGTAGGACAGCAGGTATATCTGTCCAACCAGTACGGACAGCCATTCCCGGTTAAAGTAACTGCCAAAGAAGAGACAACGATCACTTTTGATGCAAACCATGAGATGGCTGGTAAGGAACTGAATTTCAAGATTGAACTTGTGGAAGTAAAATAATCTAATATAGTATGAAATCCCGGACTGCCAGTATCCAGAGCAGACCGGGATTTTTTTGCATGCAGGCAAGGTCGAACTTTGCCGGAAAATTTGGTTGTACATCCACAAAAAGAGAGATTATAATAAAACCAGAATTTATAATTATCAGAAGGGGGATATCAGTGTATACAAAGAAAAAGAAAATAGTTATTACAGTGGCAGTAATCGTGCTGATCATTTTTTCGATGATTTATTTTAGCGTAGATGCGAAAAGGTTAGGGGAGATATCAGGCTATTATACAGGAGTAGACCTGAAAAAAGACGGGACAGAGACCAGTGATGATGACGATGACAGTGACATTTTTTTCTATAACAGTTGTTATGATCTTATAATTAATTCAGCAAAGATTCCTTATCTGGACGTTTATGATTCGGAGGCTGGAAATCCGGGAATCGGAGGCTGGATTATTGGAGTGGATGATGATACAGTAACATTGTGGCTGAATCCACTCGAGACAGATTTTGGATTTGCTCCTTTTACTGGTAATTCAATAATACCAATATATAAATTCGAATATGAATTAAAGCAAAATAAAATTGTTTTATCACATGATGGAAAGGAGATCCCATTCAGAAAAATTTAACATCAGGAGGAACAACGATGGCAATTATCACTTTCAACGAAATCATAGAAGTAAACGGAATACTGGAACAAAAACATCTGAATTTCAAACTCCACCTTCGCGACGCCTGCGGAGCACAGGCTTTGTGGATCGAACCACTGGGAAACTGTGCCTGCGAGGGACATTATGATGAGATGCATCAGGTGATCGAACAGTATTTCCTGGATAAAGGACTGAATGTAAAATACTGGGACGATGAAAAGTTACAGTTTACCCTGGACAAAAAGTAATCCGACTATAACAAAAAGTGAGGCACAAAAATGGCAAAGATCAGAGTAATCAAGAAAAATGACGACTATTCCATGGATTATCAGGTTGGCGATATCCTGGAAGTGACAGGAACCTGGTATGGCGGGATCAATGTAAACAGCAAGACAGGAATCCCACTCTGTCTGGACAAAGATGAATATGAGGAAATCCCTGAGAATACAGATCTTTCTCACGAGGAATACGAAAGAGCTGCAAACTACTGGAAAGAAAAAGATGCACAGTCAAAAAAGCTGGACCAGGATGTTTTAAAAAAGGCCGTGGAGGAGTATATTCAGGCAAACAACACCTGCGCACTGGCAACCACGGCAGGAGATTTTGTGCGCTGTACGCCGCTGGAGTATACGTATCATGACGACTGCTTCTGGATTTTTTCTGAAGGTGGCGAGAAGTTTTATGCGTTGGAAAAGAACAAAAATGTATGCCTGGTCATCTTTGATAAATATGAAGGATTTGGCAAGCTCAAAGGAATGCAGGTCACAGGCCTGGCATCTATTGTAGAGCCATTTTCACAGGAATATGTGCAGGCGGCAGATTTCCGAAAGATTCCACTGAAGGCTCTGGAAAAAATGCTGCATCCGATGAATCTCATCAAAATAAAACCAAAGAAGATCGAATTTGTAAATTCCGACTTCAAGAAAGATGGCGCAGATTCCAGACAGACACTTATCTGCGACTGATATGGGAAATTGATCTGGAATGACCAGTTGTGAACAATTACCTTGAATTTCCCCATATTTAATATTATAATCAAAATGATTGAAAAAGTTCGGAAACGAAAAACCGATAATATTTAAGGAGGAATCAAATATGATTACCTGGAACAATCTGGATACACTTGCTTCTTTTAAGGAACTCGAAGGAGTAAAAAAAGTAAACCTTGCAGAAGTTATGGCAGGAGAAAACGGTGCAGAGCGTGTAAAGAATTACAGCGTTCCGATGGCAGAGGGATTTGCTTATAACTTTGCAGCAAAACAGGTAGACGACGAAGTACTGGAAGGACTTAAGAAACTGGCTGAGGAAGCACAGCTTACAGAGAAATTCGAAGCTCTTTACAATGGAGAAGTGATCAACACAGGAGAGAAACGTCTTGTTCTTCATCATATGACACGTGGACAGCTTGGAAACGCAGTAGAAGCTGACGGCGTTGACAAGAGAACTTTCTATACAGAACAGCAGAAAAAGATCGCAGAATTTGCGAACAAAGTACATGCTGGTGAGATCACAAACGGAGCAGGCGAGAAATTCACAACTGTTGTCCAGATCGGTATCGGCGGAAGTGACCTTGGTCCTCGTGCAATGTATCTTGCACTTGAAAACTGGGCTAAGAAAAATGGTAAATTCAAAATGGAAGCAAAATTCATCAGCAACGTAGACCCTGATGATGCAGCAGCAGTTCTGAATTCTATTGATGTTGCACATTCCATTTTTGTACTGGTTTCCAAATCAGGAACAACTCTTGAAACTCTGACAAATGAATCTTTTGTAAAAGATGCCCTCAAGAATGCAGGACTGGATGCATCTAAACATATGATCGCAGTTACAAGTGAGACATCACCTCTTGCAAAGAGCGATGACTACCTTGCAGCATTCTTCATGGATGACTATATCGGTGGACGTTATTCTTCCACATCTGCTGTTGGCGGTGCTGTATTATCTCTGGCATTCGGACCAGAAGTATTCGCACAGTTCCTCGATGGAGCAGCAGCAGAGGACAAGCTTGCAACAAACAAAGACGTAATGCAGAACCCGGCTATGCTGGATGCCCTGATCGGTGTTTACGAGCGCAACGTACTGGGATATCCGAGCACAGCAGTTCTTCCATACTCTCAGGCACTGAGCCGTTTCCCGGCACACCTTCAGCAGCTGGATATGGAATCTAATGGTAAATCTGTAAACCGTTTCGGTGAGCCTGTAGACTATGTGACAGGACCGGTTATCTTCGGTGAGCCAGGAACCAACGGACAGCATTCCTTCTATCAGCTTCTGCATCAGGGAACTGACATTGTACCTCTTCAGTTCATCGGCTTCAAGAACAGCCAGATCGGTACAGATGTAGTGATCCAGGACAGCACAAGCCAGCAGAAACTCTGTGCAAACGTTGCTGCTCAGATCGTAGCATTTGCCTGCGGTAAAGCAGATGAGAACCGCAACAAGAACTTCGAGGGTGGACGTCCGTCAAGCATCATCATTGGTGATCAGGTAACACCTGAATCTCTTGGTGCACTTCTTGCTCACTTCGAGAACAAAGTTATGTTCCAGGGATTCCTGTGGAACGTAAACAGCTTTGACCAGGAAGGCGTACAGCTTGGTAAAGTCCTTGCAAAACGTGTACTTGCTCACGAGACAGACGGAGCACTTAAGGTATTCAGCGACCTTCTGAACATCTGATCTTGAGCTGAAAATTAATATTAAATAATGAGGACTTCTCTGCCGTACAGTTAAATCTGTACCGTGGGGAAGTCCTTTTTCTTTGCAGATCCCCGGGTACCCGTCGGCTTTTCTGCTATATTATATAAAATGTACAAATTTCGACAGGCTTTTTGTGGCATCATGCTTATTTACAATTGTGGATAGCATGGTGTATAATATCGTGAAAATATGAAAACGATTACATATAAAATAAAAATGTTACATGTATAGTATATGAAATACATGTAAAAACTAAATGATAATGATACCATAAATATATAATCGCAAAAACAACAGGAGGTCAGAAAAATGAGTGCATTAACAGGAATCCTTGTCACAGAAGTAAGAAAGATCGAAGAAACCGCAGCAATGAGCAGAGAAATTCAGAAACAGCGTCTTACCCATCATCTGATGCCTCCGACGGGCTGGCTGAATGATCCGAATGGGCTGTGCTATTTCAAGGGAAGATATCATGTGTTTTTTCAGTATGCTCCGTTTGATGCAGAGGGCGGATTGAAATTCTGGGGACATTATTCCAGCGACGATCTGGTTTCCTGGAGATACGAGGGTGTGCCGCTGTACCCGGACAGCAGCTATGACTGCCATGGTGTATATTCCGGCTCTGCGATCGTTGAGGATGAAAAGCTGCATCTTTTTTTTACCGGAAATATCAAAGTGGATGGGGATTACGATTACATCAATAACGGGAGGCAGGCCAGTACTCTTCACGTAGAGAGCGAGGACGGAGTTCATTTCAGTGCGAAGGAAGTTGCAGTCGATTACCGCAATTATCCGGAAGATTATACGCAGCATGTGCGTGATCCAAAAGTGTGGAAAGATGGCGCTGACTATTTCATGGCACTGGGCGGTCGAAAGAAAAATGACCAGGGAGCTGTGCTGATCTACAAGTCTGAGGATCTCAAAAACTGGGATTATGATAAAGAAATTACGACAGAAGAGCCGTTCGGATACATGTGGGAATGTCCGGATCTGTTTGAAATCGACGGAGAGCAGGCACTGTCCATCTCTCCACAGGGACTTGAACGAGAAGAATATCGTTTTCAGAATATCTACCAGTCAGGCTATTTCCTTCTGAAAGAGGATAAGATCAATGTGAAAGAATTTCAGGAATGGGATATGGGATTTGACTTCTATGCGCCGCAGACGTTTGAGGATGTGAAAGGAAGACGGATCCTGATCGGCTGGATGGGTCTGCCGGATGTCGAAGAGGAATACACGAATCCGACAGCAAAAGACGAGGGCTGGCAGCACTGCCTGACGATTCCGCGCGAGATCACTTTACATGATGGAAGATTGTACCAGTATCCTGTCGAAGAAATGGAAGCCCTTCGGGGAAGATGTTGTGAAATAGATGAGACACAGAAAAATATTGAAGTCTGGAAACCGTTTGAGCTGGACCTGAAACTGGATTCACGCAAATGCAGAATATCTGTCGGAGATGATCTTATGTTTGAGGTAGATGGCAGAGAAGCTTGCCTGCGATTATCTGAGAAAGCCGGTGCAGGACGGAAACAGAGAAAGGCAGTCATTCCGTCAGGCAGATTAAAAGAGTTCCGGATGCTTGTGGACACAACAGCTGTGGAAATTTATCTGAATCACGGGGAAGTTGTTTCCTCAACAAGATACTATCCGGAAAAAACGACACAAGTTGTGAAACTGGAAGCAGACAAGATCCAGGGACATATTTATGAATTAAAAGAGATGACCGGGATAAAATAACAGAATCATACAGAAGCCGCACGAATGGAAATGCAGAGGGTGTTATACGAAAGGAAAGTATAACACCCTCTGTGTATTATAAAGAAAAAATGTTATACTGAGACGAGAAAAATGAGGAGATGTACAGGATGCAGGAAAAGAAGGAACGCTTTCATGGAATCCCCATGCTGCCGTATGGACTTCTGAGTGCTGTAATGCAGGAGAGTCCGGGAAACAGAAAAGAAATTCAGATTACAGAAATGGCAGAGGGAGGATTCTGCTTTCGAACCGCGAGTGCTATCTGCAGCCCACAGAAACTGGAAGTTTGTTTTTATGATATGGAGAGGGCAGAATACGGGACTGTAGTCATTACAGAATTTGAAATCTGCAGAGAGAAAGAAGAGGATTTTTTTACGCAGTTTCTTGTATGGACGGAGCAGGAAGAGTATCGGCGGCAGGTGCAGAAACTTGTGCGGCAGTACAGCAAATATATCCGGCTGAAACTGGAAGATGACGGAGAACTTGAAAGCGAACTGACAGGATATCCCTCAGAATTTGACGGTGAGCATTGCAGCAGTCTGGAGGAACAGCGACAGTATTGGTTTGCAGAAAAAGCAGGTCGTGCTGAGATCAATATGGAAATCCTGGAGCACACAGAATTTGCCATAGAACTTGACTGCCCGGAACGCTATACGGCATACCTGCAAAAATCTCTTCCGGAATTTTACCATGATTATCTGAGAAAAAATCATCTCCAGGGAAGCGGTCTGGAAGCGCGTATCCCGGATCGGATTTATATTGGAAACCAGTTCTGTCATCTCCTTTTTCCAGAGGAAGAACTTCTTTTCGCTATGCTGGAAAAGGCAAAAAAAGAGTTTACGGCAGTTACGCTTTCTTTTACTTATGTCAGAGAAATTTTGCTTGAAGACACCTTTGCATTGTTAAGAAAAATCGATCACTGGTGTAGCAAAAATGAACTTGAAATGGAGTGTGTAGTCAACGACTGGGGAATGGCAGATTTTATCAGAAAAGAAACGAAACATTTGCTCCCCTGCCTCGGAACGCTTCTTAACAAAAGAAAAAAAGATCCCCGTATCAATTACAAAAAAGGCGAGCGAGACCTGTACAGCCAGAACAGTTTCAATGCAGATTTTTACCAGGAATTTCTGAGAGAAAGTTTCGGAATTGAGCGGGCGGAGTGGGAGTCCTGTGGTTATATGCAGGATATCCCGGCAGGAAAAAACAGCCTGCATTTTCCATTTTACCAGACGAATACGTCGCAGTATTGTCCGTTGTATGCAGTGCAGAAAGAAGGAGACAGAGGCAGACAGAGATTGGTATACAAATGTCCGCAGTATTGTAAAAATGCGGCGTTTTTGTATCCGAAACATTTGAATATGATAGGGAGATATAATTCGCTGTTTGCGCTGGACCGGGACTTCCTGGAAGATTCAGAACAATTAAAAAGGTATACAGATTCAAATATAGACAGACTTGTCCTGAATCTGTTATGAGGTAAAAAGATGATGAAGATTACAGCAGGACTGGGATCAGTAGATGAATATATCCGTTTCGTGGAAGCAGGTGCAGATGAGTTTTTCAGCGGATTTGTACCGTATTCGTGGACGGAAAAGTACGGAACTGTCATGCCGCTCAACCGTCGTGAGGTATTGTGTTATCATGTGCAGCTTGGGGCGTTCAGTGAACTGGAAATTTTGTCAGAAATGATTCGGAAATACAAAAAGCCGGTACATCTGACATTCAATTCCCTGTACTATATTCCACAGCAGTATCCGGAGATCGTGGAGATCATAGAGAACTGTATGAAACTTGGATTTATGAGCTATATTATTGCAGACCCGGCGTTGATCGTTTATCTGAGAGAGAAGGGAATCCCGTGCGAAATCCATATGAGTGGTGAGATGGGAGAGATCAACCGCAGAACAGTGGAAGTTTTTCAGCGTCTGGATCTGAAGAGGGTGATTTTTCACAGGAAAAACAGCTTCGAGGATATGCAGTCTGTGATCTGCTCGGAAAGAACTGCCGGTGGGAGACGGGCGGAGACAGAGTTTGAGGCTTTTGTGCTGAATGAGATGTGCCAGTTTACGGGAGCGTTCTGTAATTCGCTTCACTGTGATGAGCTAGGGCATCTGTGCAGGGTTCCCTATTGGACGGAACCGGTACGAGATGAATCTGAGGATGAAGATGCCACTGTCCCCAAATACGATGACAACGGCTATCTGTGCGGTGCGACCGGCTGCGGTCTATGTGCACTTTACAGACTGAGAGATGCCGGGATTACACACCTGAAACTGGTCGGCAGAGGCAACTACACCGATTTTATGGAGAAAGATATCCGAAACCTCAAAACTGCTCTTGAGATTCTGGAAAATACAGACACAGAAGCTGCTTTCCGGACAGAAATGAAGAAGCAGATTTTTCCATACGGATGCAGTGGAAACTGCTATTACCTGTAAAATAGGACATAACTTTACGCTATATGACAAATGTAACTATTTTCTAAAAATTATCTTAAAATAATTCAGACCTGTAGTAATTAACAGTCGACTATGATAAAATGATTTACAGTGACTATTCTGAAAAAAGAGAGTCACAATATGATTTATAATAAATATTGAGGTGAGAATCGTTGGTTTTAGAACATAAAGAAATTCAAAGCCTCAGTGACTTTTTTACAGAGTTGGGGAAGCGTAGGGAAAAGGGTGTTTATTTTTACCGTATCAATGGTTACTCGGAAGAAATCGGCAGATTTCTGTACGATTATTATGATGCCGCGGGGAAATGCGGAGTGATCGTTGAGGGTAAGATACCGAATCCCACGGAGGGGAATCTGTCTTATTACTATGAAATGATGGGGAATGATTTTCAGCTCAGCATGGGCTTTATCATGTCGGGGCTTCAGAAATGGCTTCCCAGGATGAACCGTTCACAGAACGAGAATGTAGCCGCTTCCATCTATGATTCACTGGAGGAACTGAGAAGAGCGGGAAAAACTGAAAATATGCTCAAGAATGCATATATCAAGTTTATGTGCTGGCTTTATTACAAATTTGAGCGGATCGTGAATCAGCTCGGACAGCAAAATGTTCCCAAGATCCTCTATGTTGGTTCGATCAGTAATTATGAACTTCTGCTGATTTCTGTTCTTTCAAATGCAGGATGTGATGTGGTCCTTGCAGAACCGATGGGAGATGAAGCGTATCTGAAACTTGATCCGCAGTCTCAGAAATCTACTTTATATACAGGAGAAAACGTCGGAGGATTCCCGGCGGATTTTTCACTTAAGAAACTGAGAGCAGAGGTTGAGAAGGCAGAGGAGAATCAGAAGTTGTTTGGTTCAAAGGATGGGCTTATCAACTGCACAAATGCCTGGATCGAAGGAAGTGGACTGGCAGATATCCTCAAAGCACCGGAGCAGCGCGGCGACAGGGAGGATCTTTTTTATAACTGTTATCTGCGGATAGGTGGTGTGGAGGATAAACTTACTTATGCAAATGATCTGTACCAGTTTTATCTGGAACTGAAGAATCAGAAGCGGCAGACAGTGATCGTGAATGGCAGCATTCCAAACCCGACAACAGATGAGATCATGAGGATCCGAAGAAACCACTATACAGGAGTGGAGCAGATGATCGCGGATCTGCAGATGAATATACAATATCCGGTGAGCCCGGTTCTGCAGGCAGTACTCTGCAGGGCTTTTGCAGAAGTGATGAAGCTGGAAGCAGGAGAGCCGGAGATCAATCTTAACAGACTGATGAATAAGGGTGTGTATCTTTTGTGTTGGATCCGGAGATATCAGAACCAGATTTTTAAGAACTGGAAGAAAAACGACACAGGTTGTTTTATCCATCTGGGCGTATGTCAGAATGTAAATGAAGTTCTTTTTATGAAATTTCTGGCGAGAGTGCCGGTGGATGTCCTGATTCTGTGTCCGGACCGGAATGAACACTGCATGCTTGAAGATACTCTTTTATATGAGATAAATTATGAGACTTCAATGAAATTGGATCAGTTTCCGGAGCAAAACGCACAGCTTCATATAGGAACTGCCGCGTATCATGCAGAACGGGAACTGGATACACTGATGTACAATGACTCTGTGATATTCCGGGATCAGCAGTTTACGAAAGCCAATACGATCTCGCTGCAGACTATGGACAGGGAGATCAAACTTCTCTGGAATACGGAGATGAAATACAGACCAAATTTCAGTACGGCTGACGGAACCGTGAACATGCCGGTGATTTTTTCAAAAATATCCGGCGTGAAGGACAGGAAAACAGAGGGTTACTGGATCTCGATCAAACAGTTGATGACACCGGAAACGGTGGTGATCGATCATCCTCCGTTTCTGACTTCCACATCACCGAATCCGATTAAAATGTACGCGGCGGAATTTTTCCGAAACGGGAAACTGCAGCGCAGGAAGATCCGGAATCATCCGGCATATCCGTATGGATTTCTCCGGGAAGAGATGCAGGAGTACATCCTGGACAAGCTGGAGGCGTTGATCGAGCAGCGGCTGATCCGGGGAACATTTGAGAATGGAACAGAATATACGATCATATCTGTCGCACTGAACCTGCCGAAACAGGTCACGCGGCTGATACAGAATTTTGATTTTACGAAGAAAAATCCGAAACTGATCTACATCAATGCTTCAGAAGTACTGATCACTTTGGAGGATTCTGTCTATGCAGCATTTTTGAACCTGCTGGGATTTGATGTGCTTTTCTTTGTTCCGACAGGCTACAATATGGATAACCATTTTAACCAGAGATTAATGGAAGAACATCAGACAGGAGATTTTATGTATGATCTGCAGGTTCCTGACTGGAATACGATTCCATTAACAGCACACACGTCATGGCGTGACAGACTATTCAGGAAAGGATAAAGTGTTATGGGAATTGATTTCAGCAAGGTAACACCACCGGCATCACCCGTGGAATCTGCACCGGCAGCCAGCACTGAGATTGAGACAGTGCAGCCATATGATATCATGGCAGACCGTCAGCAAATGAATGAAACACTGACGAATTCCGAGGAGGTCGACGCACTTGTAAGCACGATCGAGGTCAATAATCTCGAAACGATCGTTTCTTTCGGTGCAGAGGCGGCAGAGGAGATTGCAAAAGCATCGGATGTTGTTCTGAACAGCATGAGTATGAGCCAGCTGGATGAGTCCAGTGAGATGCTTGAATCGCTGTCCAAGATCATGTCAAAGTTTGATCCGAGTGAACTTCAGGAAAACAAAGGCCTGTTTAACAAGCTGTTTGGAAATATGAAGAAACAGCTCGAAAAGATCCTCGACAAATATCATACAATGGGAGAGGAAGTAGACAAGATCTATGTGCAGCTCCGTGAGTATGAGGGCGAGATCAAGCAGTCCAACCGTAAGCTGGAGCAGATGTTTGATGCAAATGTCGATTATTACCATCAGCTTGTCAAATACATTCTTGCCGGTGAGCAGGGCTGCCGTGAACTGGAAGCTTACATTGCACAGCGCCAGGCAGATTTTGAGGCGACAGGAGATAACTCCATTCAGCTTGAACTGGCAGGACTGAACAATGCACTTATGATGCTGGAACAGCGTACACAGGATCTTCGCGTTGCTGAGAATATTGCGATCCAGTCCATTCCGATGATCAAGACAATGGCATACAGCAATATGAACCTTGTCAGAAAGATCAATTCAGCGTTTATCGTTACGCTTCCGGTCTTTAAGCAGGGGCTTGCCCAGGCAGTCATGCTCAAACGCCAGAAGATCCAGGCAGAGGCACTGTCAGAACTTGACAAGAAGACAAATGAAATGTTGATCAAAAATGCCAGGAATACAGTTGAGCAGTCCAAGATGACAGCGAGACTTGCAAGTGGAAGTTCCGTCAAGATCGAAACGCTGGAAACAACGTGGAGAACGATCGTCAATGGTATCGAGGAAACGCAGAATATTCAGAAGGAAGCAAGAAAACAGCGTATCGACGATGCGGCCCGCCTTGAGAATATCAAACAGGAATTTCTCAAAACCTATGGTGGTGCAGGCAAATAAAACATGTTAAAATTTCTCAAAAGAGGAAATCATAAAGGAGGAAACAGCTATGCCAATCAATTTATCAAAAGGACAGAAAGTAGATCTTACAAAGGGAAATCCGGGCTTAAAGAACATCATGGTAGGACTTGGCTGGGATGTAAATGCTTTTGACACAGGTGCAGATTTTGACCTTGATGCAGCAGCATTTATGCTTGGTTCCAATGGTAAATGCCCGACGGACAAAGAATTCATCTTCTATGGAAATCTTGAACATCCGTCAGCTTCCGTAAAGTATATGGGAGATAACCGTACTGGCGAGGGCGAAGGTGATGATGAAGAACTGGAAGTTGTTCTTGCAGATGTTCCGTCAAATGTTGAGAGAATTGCTTTTACAGTAACGATCTATGAGGCAGAGGCAAGAAGACAGAACTTCGGCCAGGTTTCCAATGCATATATCAGAATCGTGGACAAAGATACAAACCAGGAACTGATCCGTTATGATCTGGGAGAGGACTTCTCCATCGAAACAGCTATTGTTGTTGGAGAACTTTACAAACACAACGGCGAATGGAAATTCAATGCGATCGGCAGTGGATTCCAGGGCGGTCTGGCAGCACTCTGCGGACATTACGGAATCGAAGTTGCATAATTTTTTTGCATCAAAAACAACGTTACACATTAACTGACTGGCGAATGCCGGGAGGAGATAGAATATGTCGATTAGTTTGCAAAAAGGACAGAAAGTCAGTCTCAGCAAAGAGAGCAAGGGACTTTCAAATGTACTCGTAGGACTTGGATGGGATGCGGTAGAGCAGAGATCAGGGCTGTTCGGGCTTTTTAAGGCGGCAGATATTGACTGTGATGCGACCGCGATCCTGCTTAAGAATGGTAAATTTGTGGATAAGACAGATGTTGTTTATTTCGGAAATCTTGTGCACAAATCAGGCACTGTCCGTCATATGGGAGATAACCTGACTGGCGAGGGAGAAGGCGATGATGAGCAGATCCTCATTGAACTTTCCAGGGTGCCGCAGGAATATGACAAGATCGTGATCGTTGTAAATATCTATTCAGCAGTCCAGAGAAAACAGCATTTTGGAATGATCAAAAATGCATTTATCAGAATTGTAGATGGAAGTACCAATCGCGAGATGTGTAAATATGACCTTACCGAGAATTATTCCGGTATGACCGCAATGATCTTTGGAGAGATCTACAGACACAATGGCGAATGGAAATTCGGAGCCATCGGTCAGGGCACAAAGGACACATCGATCGGCGATCTTTGCAGACGGTATGTATGATGATGTGAAGAGTTTGGGAAGAGAAACTTTTGCAGTTTCTCTTCCTGCTTCATTATCAGAATATATATAAATTTATTTTAAGAGAGGAATTCACCAAAATGAGTGAAAAACTAAACAGGAAAGCTCTTGAACAGGGCTTGACGGAGGAGCAGGCAGCGCAGAGCAAACAGCAGTATGGAACCAACGCACTTGCCAAGAAAGAAACAGAGTCACTCTGGTCTATGTTCATCGGTGCTTTTGATGATATCTGGATCAAGGTTCTATGTCTTGCACTGGTACTCAAGATTGTACTTGCAATCCTTGGCGTGATCGTTCCGGCACTGAGCGGCGACAATGATGTCGTTGAGATCATCAGTATCGTGATTGCGATCGCACTTGCGACTGGATTCAGCACTTTGTCTGAATACAGAAATACATCACGAAGTGAGGCTTTGCAGGAAGAGTACAGCAAAACCTACGCCAAAGTATTCAGAAACGGCAAACTTGTCAAAGTTCTCACAAGTGATATTGTTAAAGGCGATACCATTCTGATCCAGGCAGGTGATAAAGTCCCGGTTGACGGACTTGTTTTCAAAGGCAATGTGAAAGTATCTCAGGCAGCTCTGAACGGAGAATCCCGTGATGAGTCCAAGTCCGCAGCAGATACCATGGAAGAAGCAGAATCTACAGATTATTCTTCTGCACATAAAGTATTTATGGGATCAGTCGTTACCAGCGGCGAGGCATATATGGTAGCAACCGTGATTGGCGATGCATCCGAACTTGGTAAGATCAACAAAGCCCTTACCGATGAAAACGAGGAAGAAGAGCGTAAAGATACTTCCAGCCTCAAACTTGAAGTTGTTGCCGGCGGAATCGGTAAACTTGGTGTTTCTGCAGCAGCGATCGCAGGTGTCCTGCAGGTTGTTCTTTCTATCATGCGAGCAGATGAAGCAATCACACCAGTATTTGTACTTCTTCTGATCGCAGAGGCTGTTATGCTGATGGCCTCCATCGTTATCATGGCAGTACCGGAAGGTCTTCCGATGATGAACAGCCTGGTTCAGTCCATGAACACAGAATCCATGTATAAGAAAAACATCCTTGTAAGCCATAAGGCAGCTTTTTCTGATTCTGCTTACATGAACCTTCTGTTCAGTGATAAGACAGGAACCATTACCGAGGGAAATCTTTCACTGGTAGAGTTTGTCCTTGGAGACGGAAGAATCGTTGACCATGTCTCACATAATGATTTCCTGGAAGCGATCACTCTGAATAACCTTGCAAAAATCTCTGAAGGTAAAGCGATCGGAAGTAACAACATGGACCGTGCACTTCTGACCTATGCTATTTCCAAGGGTGCTCCGGATAAAGTTGATGCGTCCAAAGTAAAAGAGATCAGCGGATTTGATTCCGAGAAGAAATGTGCAACCGTAGAACTAAATGATGGCACTGTTTACTGGAAAGGTGCAACAGAGAACATCATCAATGACGTAACACATTATATGACAGAAGATGGCAGCATCGCAGAATTTACATCTGCAGAGAAAGCCAAAGTGGAAGAGCAGATGGTCGCACAGGCGAAGAGAACTATGAAACTTCTCTCCGTAGTGAAGATCATTGGTTCCCAGAAGATCCTTCTTGCAGTCCTTTCTCTGCGAGACAACGTAAGAAAAGATGCGATCGAAACAGTTGAAGTCCTGAACCGTGCCGGAATCCAGGTAGTCATGGTTACCGGTGATGCCGAAGAGACCGCCGTTGCGATCGCAAAAGAAGCCGGAATCCTCAAAGATGAAAAGACAGAAGTTGTTCTTACTCATGATGAACTGGAACAGCTTTCTGATGATGAGCTTAAGAAAAAACTTCCGAATCTTCGTGTTGTCAGCCGTGCGAAACCTCTGGACAAGAAACGCCTTGTCACAGTTGCACAGCAGCTTGATGATGTCTGTGGTATGACCGGAGACGGTGTCAATGATGCACCTGCTCTGAAACAGGCGGATATCGGATTTGCAATGGGAGATGGAACCGCAGTTGCACAGGAAGCAGGCGATGTTGTCATCCTGAATAACAGTTTGACTTCTATCAAAGACTGTGTACTGAACAGTAGAACGATGGCAAAATCCGTCGGCAAATTCCTGATCTTCCAGTTAACTGTAAATATCAGTACCCTGTTGATGAACATTCTGGCACCGATCCTTGGCTGGACAGAGCCATTCTCTATCGTACAGATCCTGTGGATCAACCTGATCATGGATACACTGGCAGCTATGGCATTCGGCGGTGAGCCGATCCTGAACCGTTACATGAACGAGCAGCCGGCAAAGAGAAGCGACAATATCCTGACAGGATATATCAAATCTGCAATTGGTGTAAGTTCAATATTTATCACTCTGGGATCTATCCTGATCCTGGAAAATGTCGGCGGAATCACAACAGCAGTTATGCCGGCAGGATGTTCAAATCCGGATCTGTATGAGAAGACCTTTATGTTTGCATTCTTTATTTATGCGATTATCTTTAACAGTCTGAATACCAGATCTGAGAGATTTAACCTGTTTGAGCATATTGGAGAAAATAAGAGATTTATCCTTGTAATGGGTGCGATCTTTGTTCTTCAGACAGTCCTGATCCAGATCGGTGGAGAAGTCTTCAGCACAACTCCTCTGACACTGAAAGCACTGCTTGTTTCCATGGTTCTTGGAGTACTGATCATCCCTGTGGATATGGTACGAAAAGCGATCATGAGATCTAACAAATAAAAAGAGCTGATTTTGAAATATCCCCTGCTAAAGTGGCAGGGGATATTTTTTTAATCGATTGCAACGCGGATACCGCCGCTGCGTTCAGAAGGCTGAATGATAACAGTTACCGGAATTCCGCCATGCCATTCAAAGGAATAAGATTCGCCAGAAGCCTGTCCGATAAAGGTTTTCCAGTTGACATCTGTTGTGATGCGCGGGTCGCAGGCGCCATTGCCCATCCAGCAGATCACAGCATCCGGATCGACAGAGATCGTATTGTGGGACTGTACATTGCTGAGTGCGATCGGGTTTCCGTCAGTGATGACCGCCACATAAGCTTCGCTTCCAGTTCCGGTAAGTGTGGTGGTAGCAAGACCTTTCTGGGACAAAACGCCGACACCGATGAAGCGGACGCTGTATTTGCAGTCCTGTGTAAATGCAAGCAGGTTTTCGGATTCGACAGAGATCGTTTCGCCCGGTTCCAGTTTATAGACCAGAACATGCTGTGCGCTTTCTGCGTAATAGGTTTCGGATGGACCGTTCATGGTGACTTTGGTAAGAGGAATGTTTTCACCGGTGACGCGGCGCATCAGGGAGCCGAGTGCTGCCTGGGCGAGACTTTTCTGCGGTCCGAGAAGGACTTTTTCGAAGCGGTAATTAGTGTTGCCGCTGCAGTCGCCTGCGATAAAAGCACCGGTCTTGGTGAAGATAACGTCGTTGCCTGTAGTAGTGACTTTGAGTGTCAGTTCGTTTATGGTTTCAAATTTGATCATAAGAGTATCCTCCCGTTAGTTTGTCTCAACGCCGTATAACTGGCAGAGCCCCGCCAGATCTCTGGCGACACCATTTCCGATGGCGTTGAATTTCCATTCTGTATTATGTAAGTAAATCTCTCCGAGCATCATGGATGTGACATTGTCATAATAATCGGTCAGCATGAAACTGTAGATCTCCTGACCGGAATCCGGATCGAGAAGCCGGATATAGGCATCTTTGACCATGCTGAAATTTAGGTGCCGCTCCAGTGCCTCGTTGATCGTAAGGACAAAAACGATCTTCCGTATGGAAGTATTCAGTTTGAAAAAATCAATATCCGCATATTCACGGTCTGCCCTGGAGCCGTTTACATGCAGGGCAACACTTCCGTCGGGGCTCAGTGTCTGTCCGTAAAAAACAAACCAGTCATCGCCGGGAACCTTGCCTGAAGCATCCAGAAGATAAGCGGATAAATCGATATCACACTGAGGGTTAGAGACGTTCCAGCCAAGTGCAACACGCACCTTTGGAAGCTGCCCGACTGTGCCGATACGGACTTTCTGGCCCTTCTGTATGACGTTACGAAGGACCGGGATATCGTGTTTCTGCGGAGCAGAGAATACCGAAGATACTGTCGGAGTTACAGGTGCTGGTTCTGGATGTCGATAAGCCTGCGTTCTTTTGGGATTTTCCTGTACATGGCCAGATGAAGTTTCCTTCAAATTTACAGAAAGAATATTTCCCCTGTGCAGAGCAGGCTGGATCTTTTGCTGGTTAAGTGTAAGAACGTTCCCGGCGGTATATGCCGGTTCGATCTTTGTGGGAATTTGAAACATAGTTTACCTCCCCGTATTTTATTGATACTACATTGTTCACTGTTCTAATCATACCATGTTACACCATGAATTAAAATAAATCAGGTTAACATTTACTTTAACATTTACATTAATTTTTACTTATTTGGATCAAAACCCTTGAAAAAATGCAGAATTTACGTTACCATGAACTTAACTTCATAAAGGCAAAGCTGTGGTAACGCAGTGACGCAAAGCTATAGGGGCCGAGAACGAGCCAGCCAGTTGCAAGAACAGAGAATCCATCTGCTGTCTTGCTTTTTTTATGTAAAAAGCGAAGTCAGCAGTCGGGATTCGGTCAAATTTAACCAAATCAACGGCATACAGAAGGAGAGTGTAATGGCTCGAAAATATACAAAAGAAGAATTAAAAGAAAGACTTCAGCGTTCCATATATAAAGTAGTAGCAGAAGAAGGCATCGAAGGCGTTACCGTCCGTAAAGTATCAAAGGGATGCGGGCTTTCCGACCCGTATATTTATCAGTGTTACAAGGATCTGTTCGATCTGATGGAGACATCTTTTTTTGAAGTAGACGGCAAGGTTGTAGGAATGATCCAGAATCTGATCCAGAACCAGAAGGCAGAGCTTAAGACAGCAGAGGATCTGGAATCTATGTGCTGGACTCTCTGGAGTGCATATTGGGAATTCCTTATGAGTGATCCGGAACAGACCATTTTTTACTGGAGATTTTGCCAGTCAGCACACTATACTAAGAAGATCCTTGAGGTGCGGCAGCAGAGCTTTGAAGTATTCGTTAATTATATGGTAGAGACCGGCAGGATGTTTGGGGTGTCCGATCTGATGGATCCGGAGGTGATCGTGTCCAACATCATCGACAGCACCGTATCTGTAGCAGTCAAAATGCATCTTGGATATATGGACAAGACAGCTCTCAAGGCACGAACGATCTACAAAACAGTATTTGCATTATTGTTCCAGCTTCTGCATATTGATGTGTGGAACGGGGGAATATAAAAGCAGCGAGAGGCTGCTTTTTTGTACTTTTCCGGGTACATTTTTTGAACGTAAAAAAGTACAAAACCACAACATGTTGATAAAAAATATCAAGACACAGCTACAAATTGTATTAAATTAAAAGCATGCGCTAATCGATTGACAACGGCGTATTCCATAGTGTACACTAGCGGCGTGAACAAGGGAGTGTTCACTTGAAACTAATAAGATTCCGGTCTTATTTTTCTTTTGCAAGAAAAGTTAGACGGGACATACGCGGAATAAATCATATATTAGAGAGGTGCAAAATGAAAAACTTTTCACAGTGGGAAGGTTTCAAAGGAAACCGTTGGAAAGAAAAAATCGACGTTCGTAACTTTATCTCAATGAACTACACACCATATGACGGAGATGCTTCCTTCCTGGAAGAACCAACAGAAGCAACAAACAAACTGTGGGGAAAACTTCAGGAACTGCAGAAAGAAGAACGTGCCAAAGGCGGAGTTCTGGATATGGAAACAGAGGTTGTTACATCTCTGACAGCATATGGCCCGGGATACATCGACGAAGATCTTAAAGATCTTGAAACAGTTGTTGGTCTTCAGACTGACAAACCGCTGAAACGTGCATTTATGCCATACGGTGGAATCAAAATGGCAGAGCAGGCATGCGAAACTTACGGATACAAAGTAAGCGACAAGATCAAAGACGTATTCCACAACTATGAATTCAAAACACACAACCAGGGTGTATTTGATATCTACACACCAGAGATGAAATTAGCCCGTCACAGCAAGATCCTGACAGGTCTTCCGGATACTTACGGACGTGGACGTATCGTTGGTGACTACAGACGAGTTGCTCTGTATGGTATCGATGCTTTGATCGAAGGAAAACAGAAAGACTTCGCAGCATGCGACCGTCAGGGTATGAGACGTTATGACTTCCAGCTTCGTGAAGAGATCGCTGATCAGATCCGTGCTCTCAAAGGCATGAAGGTTATGGCTGAAGCATACGGATTTGATATTTCCGAGCCGGCTAAGAATGCAAGAGAAGCATTCCAGTGGCTGTATTTCGGATATCTTGCAGCAATCAAGACTCAGAACGGTGCTGCAATGAGTGTTGGACGTATTTCCACATTCCTTGATGTTTATATTGAAAGAGACCTTGAGAACGGAACTCTTACAGAGAAAGAAGCTCAGGAGCTTGTTGACCACATGGTAATGAAATTCCGTATGGTTAAATTTGCCCGTATTCCTTCTTACAACCAGCTGTTCTCCGGTGACCCGGTATGGGCAACTCTGGAAGTTGCAGGTATGGGACAGGACGGACGTTCCATGGTAACAAAGAACGACTTCCGTTTCCTGCATACACTGGAAAACATGGGACCGGCTCCGGAACCGAACCTTACAGTTCTGTATTCTTCAAGACTGCCTGAAAACTTCAAAAAATATACAGCTGACATCTCTGTACTGACAAGCTCTGTTCAGTATGAGAACGATGATGTTATGCGTCCGGTATGGGGTGATGACTACAGCATCTGCTGCTGTGTATCCGCTACTGAGACAGGTAAGGAAATGCAGTTCTTCGGAGCTCGTGCAAACCTTGCAAAATGCCTTCTTTACGCTATCAACGGTGGTGTTGATGAGAAGACAAAACAGCAGGTAGGACCGAACTATCAGCCGATTACTTCTGAGTATCTTGATTATGACGAAGTAGTTGCTAAATATGACAAGATGATGGACTGGCTGGCTCATCTGTATGTTGGAACACTGAACATGATCCACTACATGCATGACAAATACTACTATGAAGCAGCAGAGATGGCTCTGATCGATACAAAGGTTGACCGTTCTTTCGCAACTGGTATCGCAGGATTCTCTCACGTAGTAGACTCCCTGTCCGCTATCAAATATGCAAAAGTTAAAGCTGTTCGTGATGAAGACGGAATCACAACAGACTTCATCGTAGAAGGTGACTTCCCACGTTATGGTAACGATGATGACAGAGCAGATGAGATCGCAACAACACTGCTTTCTACATTCCTTGAGAAACTGAAACACATCCATACCTATCGTGATTCCAAACCTACT
This sequence comes from Blautia sp. AF19-10LB, assembly GCF_003461245.1. Lineage (GTDB taxonomy): Bacteria > Bacillota > Clostridia > Lachnospirales > Lachnospiraceae > Blautia_A > Blautia_A intestinihominis. Next base: position 23,622 of record NZ_QTWS01000018.1, on the reverse strand, counting down.
ACTTCCATTCTTACCATTACATCCAACGTTGTTTATGGTAAAGCTACAGGATCTCTTCCGGATGGAAGAAAAGCAGGCGAACCGCTGGCACCTGGTGCCAACCCGTCCTATGGAGCAGAGCAGAACGGACTTCTTGCATCCCTCAACTCTGTTGCAAAACTGGACTATGAAGATGCCCTTGACGGTATCTCCAATACTCAGACCATCAACCCTGATGCTCTGGGACATACAGAAGAAGAACGTACAGAGAACCTTGTTCGTGTGCTTGACGGATACTTTGATCAGGGTGCTCATCACCTCAATGTTAACGTATTCGGTAAAGAAAAACTGATTGATGCTATGGAACATCCGGAAAAAGAAGAGTATGCAAACTTCACAATCCGTGTATCCGGATATGCCGTTAAATTCATCGACCTTACAAGAGAGCAGCAGCTGGATGTTATTGCCAGAACCTGCCACGACAGAATGTAATAATGAGTGAAGAAATCAAAGGATATGTCCATTCTCTGGAAAGCTTCGGATCAGTAGACGGACCGGGCGTCAGATATGTGATATTCCTGAGTGGATGTGCAATGCGCTGCCAGTTCTGCCATAATCCGGACACCTGGAAAATGGGAGAGGGGCAGCAGTACACCCCGTCTCAGCTTCTGAAACAGGCTCTTCGCTATAAGAATTACTGGGGTAACAAAGGCGGGATCACTGTGAGTGGAGGAGAACCTCTTCTTCAGATTGATTTCCTGATTGAATTTTTCCGTCAGGCAAAGGCCGCAGGAGTTCATACGACTCTTGATACCAGTGCCAATCCTTACACAGAAAAGGAACCTTTTTATTCCAAATGGCTGGAGCTTATGAAGTATACTGATCTTGTTCTTCTGGACATCAAGCAGATTGACGAAGAAGAACATATCAAGCTTACAGGACAGTCCAACAAAAATATTCTGGCAATGGCACGGAAATTGTCAGATATGGGAAAACCGATGTGGATCCGCCACGTACTGGTTCCGGGAGGCAGCGATAAAGATGAGTATCTCCACAGGCTTGCAGATTTTATCCATACTTTAAAAACAGTGGAGAGAGTCGAAGTGCTTCCGTACCATACACTTGGTGTATTTAAGTGGGAACAGCTAGGAATTCCTTATCCGCTGGAAGGTGTCAGACCACCTTCGAAGGAACGGATCGACAATGCCAGAGAAATTCTGGGAGCGATATAAACCGGTCAGAAGACTGGAAAAGAAAAAGATCTCAATGCCAGTTATGGCAGAGAGGTCTTTTTTTTACCCTTTTTTTGTTGTACAATAATACAATATCTCTGAGAAACGGAGGGATACAATGGCGAAAAAGAGAAAAAAACCCAAGATGGAGTTCCGTTACTACCAGATGCCGGCGGGGAGCCCGATCCTGGCATTGCTGGGGCAGAAGTGGCGGCAGAATTATGGCAAAGGTGTGGATTATCTTCATTTTCATAATTATCTTGAGATCGGCTTTTGCTATGAGGGAGAGGGGCATCTGATTCTGGGAGAGGATATGGTGCGTTTTCATGGAAGAGAGTTTACGGTCCTTCCACCGAATTATCCTCATACTACGAACAGTGATCCGGGAGATCTTAGCCAGTGGGAGTATCTGTTTATCGATGTAGAGGGATTTCTTCGGAAATTTCTGGACAATCCTGTAAAAGCAGAAAAAATGCTCCAGCGTATTTATTCCAAACCACTGTTTCTAAAAGAAGCAGACAATACTTCTGTAGCATCCAAGATCCTCAAGATCATGGATATTATGCGAAATGGCGAGGAATTTTATCTTGAGGAAGCAAAAGGAATCCTTGCGTCACTTCTGGCGGAAATTGCCAGAATGAATCGAAATGAAGCAGAAGAGAGAGTTCCGGAAGAAAAGGGAAAGATCACGAACATGATCTCCAGATCTCTCGATTACATATCCGATCACTACATGGAAGATATCAAGATCGAAAATCTCGCAAAAAGCTGCCACATCAGTGAGACACATTTTCGACGGCTTTTTACCTCTTATATGAAAGTAAGCCCGCTGGAATATATCAATACCGTGCGAATCCAGACTGCCTGTGATCTTCTGCAGAAAACAGATGCGCCGGTGGCGGATATTGCCCACAAGTGCGGATTTACGACAAACTCAACGTTTAACCGGAACTTTAAGCAGCTTATGGGAGTTACCCCGATCGAATGGCGAAAACGCCCGGAAAGCTACGAACAGCAGATCCTGAAATTCGACATCCACTCAGAAGAGGGATGGTAGAATAGAATCCAAAACAGAAAGGAATTTTTTAATGTACGATTACAAAATTGTAGAGCAGGTATCCCGGAAGAAAAAAAGCATGTCCGGTATCCTGCGAAAAGTCATGATCATTTTTGCCGTGTTCTTTGTAATACTCGGAATCACGATCTCTCAGTCCTTCATGCTTGCAGGATTTTTGCTGGCGGCACTTTATTTCGTGTATGATGTCTTCAGCCAGAAAGATTACGAGTACACACTTGAGAGCGATACACTTACCATCGATGTGATCTATGGCAAGAAATACCGCAAGACCGCTCATGTCCTGGAACTCAAAAACATGGAAGTGACCGCGCCGCACTGGCACGAAAGCGTTGCAAAATACAAGAAAAACGGCGGCACAGAAAAGCTTAAAAAATACGATTACACATCCTACGACGATGATGTGCCATACTACACAATGATCGTAAAAGAGGACGGAAACAAAATAAAACTTCTTCTTGATCTGACGGATGAGATGCTGCATACCATAAAAACCCTGCATCCTCAAAAAGTCTATTTTGCATAAAATGTGAAAAAATATGTGAAATATGTACAAAAAATGAATGAAAAATTTATGAAATAAGAACAAAAACCTCTCTTGGAAACAAAGAATCTATGCATTCTGTCGAAAAGAGAGGATTTTTTTCATCAAAATGATACGACAAAAAACGCATGAATGCGAAAAACAAACAAAAAACCCAAAAATGAATCATGTAAATAGTGCGAAATACACAAAATAGTCGAAAATGCACATTATGTAAATGATTCTGCAAACTATCCTATTGAATCGGATGCTATAATTGATTCATAAGCAATTCGGGGTAAAAGAATACGCTTAATAAAAGGAGGACATCTAAATGAAGAAAAAATTACTTGCAGTATTAATGACAGGTATTATGGCAGCATCCTTTGCCGGCGCAGCTACAACTGTTTATGCAGCAGACGATGACAACACCTTAACCGTATGGGCATGGGATCAGAACTTCAACATCAAATCCATGCAGATGGCTGGTGAGCAGTATGCAAAAGATCATGATGGATTTGCAGTAGACGTTATTGAGACATCTTCTGATGACTGCCAGACCAAACTGACAACAGCAGCTAACGCTGGTGACTACAGCACACTTCCGGACATCGTTCTGATGCAGGACAACAGCTATCAGAAATATCTGAAGAGCTATCCGGACGCTTTCACAGATCTCAAAGATATGGACATCAACTGGGATGATTTCGGAAAACTGAAACAGTCCTATTCAATGATAGATGACACACATTACGGTGTTCCGTTCGACAACGGTGCTGTTATCGCCTGCTATCGTACAGATATCCTTGACGAAGCTGGATACACACTGGATGACCTGACAGACATCACATGGTCCAAATTCATGGAAATCGGTAAAGACGTTCATGAAAAGACCGGTAAATACCTCCTTACAAGCGAAGCTACAGGCGGCGACACTCTGATGATGATGATGCAGTCCTGCGGAGCTAACTTCGTAAATGAAGACGGAGAAGCTTATATCGTTGGAAACGACACAGCAGAAAAATGCATCAACCTTTATGTAGACCTTGTTAAAAACGACGTTGTTAAACTCGTAAACAACTGGGATGAGTACATTGCAACAATCACAAGCGGCGAGGCTGCTGGTATCGTAAATGGTAACTGGATCACAGCTACTCTGATGCAGACAGAGGATCAGAAAGGTCTGTGGCAGATCACAACAATGCCAAAAGTTGACGATGTTGACAGTGCAACAAACTACGCTAACAACGGTGGATCTTCCTGGTACATTACATCTAACTGCAAGAATGTAGAACTCGCAGAGGACTTCCTTGCAAGCACATTTGGTTCCAGCACAGATTTCTATGATGCAATCCTTCCGGAAACAGGAGCAATTTCCTGCTACCTGCCAGCTGGAGAATCTGATGTTTACAACGAGCCAAACGAATTCTTCAATGACCAGCCGATCTTCTCAACAATTGTAGAGTACTCTTCTCATATTCCGGAGTTCACAAAGACACCGTATCACTATGAAGCAAGAGAATGTGTCAACACAGCAGTTGTTAATATCGTAAATGGTACATCTGTAGAAGACGCACTTCAGGAAGCACAGGATACACTTGCATTCAAGATGACAGAGTAATCTGAATCTCGAAAAGTGAACATTTATAAGTAATCAAGGCGGGGGACTGCTTGCAGTCCCCTGTCGTGCGTTAAAAGTTAGGTTTGAAAGGGGGAGTTCCTGTGAATTCCAAGAAAAAAGGCATGTCATTGATCGCGAAACAGAGAGCTGCCGGATGGATTTTCCTTCTGCCGGCAACACTGATGATCGCAATCATGAGTTTTTATCCAATGATCCGTGCATTTATCATTTCTTTACAGACAGGTGCCGGAGCAAACATGCGGTTCGCAGAACCAATTTTCAGTAACTATCAGCGTATCATGGCTGATAAGGTATTCCAGCAGTCAATTGTCAATACGTTCCTGTATCTGATCATTCAGGTACCGATCATGCTGGTACTCGCAATCTTACTTGCACAGCTGCTCAACAACAAAGACCTGAAATTCAGAGGATTTTTCCGTACATGCGTATTCCTTCCATGTGCAACATCCCTGGTTTCCTATTCCCTGATCTTCCGTTCCATGTTTGCAACAGATGGTCTGATCAACAGTATCCTGATCAAACTTGGAATCTTATCTACCGGCTACAACTTCCTTGGAAACTCCACCAGTGCCAAGATCGTTATCATCATCGCGCTGATCTGGAGATGGACAGGATACAACATGGTATTCTATCTTGCAGGCCTTCAGAATATCGAATATTCTGTATACGAGGCAGCCAAGATCGATGGTGCTAATGGTTGGAAGACTTTCTGGAAGATTACAGTTCCGCTTCTGAAACCGACAATTATCATGACATTTATCATGTCAATCAATGGTACATTACAGTTGTTCGATGAGTCCGTCAACCTGACAAAAGGTGGTCCGGCGAACTCAACGATCACAATGTCCCATTATGTTTACAATACATGTTTTATCAACGTACCGAATTTTGGATATGCATCAGCAATGTCATTCCTTATATTCATTATGGTAGCTGTACTTGCATTTATCAACTTGAAAGTAGGTGATACACGTGACTAAGAAAAACAAATCAGCAATTCAGAGAAGATTGATTCCTACCTATATTTTTCTGATCATCGTGTCATTTATTTCAGTATTTCCGTTATACTGGATGATCTCAGCTGCAACAAATACATCAACAGATGTATCTCGTGGACGAATTATTCCGGGAAGTTACTTCATGGAAAACTTCAAAAACCTGACAGCTCAGCAGCCACTGTGGAGAGCACTTGGAAACTCTTTCTTCTATGCGATCCTTACAACAGTGATCTGTCTGCTGATCTGCTCTATCGCAGGATATGGTTTTGAAGTTTATCATGATAAGGCAAAAGACAGACTGTTCTCCGTTCTGCTTCTGGCAATGATGGTTCCTCAGGTTGCTACCATGGTTCCGTTATTCAAGATGTTCTCCAAAGCAGGACTTCTGAATACAGCAGTTGGTTTTATCCTTCCGATCATTTCTACACCGTTTATGATCATGATGTTCCGTCAGAACGCAAGATCCTTCCCTATAGATATTATCGAGGCAGCTCGTATCGATGGACTGAGCGAAGTAAGAATCTTCTTACAGATGTTCATTCCTACTATGAAATCTACATATGCAGCTGCAGCAGTTATTACCTTCATGAATGCATGGAACTCTTACCTGTGGCCGAAGGTAATCATGACTGATAACAAGGCGATGACAATGCCAATGTTGATCGCCAACCTGATCACAGGTTATGTAACAGACTATGGTATGCTGATGTGTGGCGTATTATTCTGTTCCATCCCGACAATGGTTGTATTCTTCGTACTGCAGAAACAGTTCGCAGAAGGTATTACCGGAGCGGTTAAGTAATTATGAATTAAATAAAAGGATGCTGCTTGGTCCTGTGGGTATATTGCGTAATATGTCCCAGACAGATTATGCGGCATCCTTTTTTGTAACTTTTTAACGTATTTACATGTGGTAAACCTTACGGAAATCAAGTGGAGTGGTTCCCGTGTATTTCCGAAAGATCGAAATAAAGTGGCTGGTGTCTGTGAAACCGGACGCGAGGGAAATCTCCTGGATCTTCATGTGCGTGTGAGTCAGCAACAGTTCCTTGGATTTGTTGATCCGGTAGCCGGTCAGATATTCATAGACCGAAACACCCAGGAATTTGCGGAACAGTCGGGAGAGATACTGAGGAGTGACAAAAACCTGGCTGCTCAATTCCTGAACAGTCAGTTCCTCAGAATATCTGGTTTCGATTTCCCGTACAGTGGGGGCAACATATCTCTGATACAACGGATCGGCGGTCAGATTTCCGGAAGAAGTGTCCAGAGTAAAAGCAAGCAGCAGGTCATAGCAGAGCGTAGAGAGAACTTTCATGTCAGGAATGGATTTCTGGAATTCAGAAACGGCGTCCGAAATGATGTGCTCGATCAGACATCCCTGCTCCTTACTGACAAAAACAACCGACTGATTCTGAAGGATCGAAGAGATCCCGGAAGAGAGTGTGCCGGTAAATGTGGCAAAAACAGTATCCCATTCCTCAGATTCTTTCGTATAAGAATGAGGGACAGACGGTGCAATCAGGATTCCTTCCTGTTCCTCCAGGATATAATGTTTTCCACGGATCTCAATTCGTCCACGTCCCTTCTCCGTCTGGAGATAATGATAATGTGGATGTCCGTTCGGACGCTGCATACTCTCCTGATACCAGTGGTTTCCGACAGAATCAAACATGAATGGCATGGTTACGGGAGTGTTTCGGAAGTAAATTGGCATAAGCTTACCTTGTTTCGAAATGTTATATTTTTTGGAATGACTTATTATACCACATGAGAAAGATACATACTATAATGAATCCATAAAACGCAGGAGGATAATGATGAAAACTTTTGATTATTCTTTAGTAAAAGATCCACAGTATTTCAAAGATGGAAGAATGGATGCACATTCTGACCACACATATTACAGAGATGGAGAGGAAGCGCAGGAAAAAGAAACTTCCTTCCGTTATGACCTCAACGGAATCTGGAAATTCCACTATGCCCGTAACTATGGAAGTGCGATTCTGGGATTCGAAAAAGAAGAATATTGCTGCAGAGACTGGGATGATATCCGTGTACCGGCCCATATCCAGATGGAAGGATATGATGCACCTCAGTATGCTAACGTACAGTATCCGTGGGAAGGCCACGAGGACATCCATCCGGGTGAGATTCCGGAGCATTTCAATCCGGTTGCAAGCTACGTGAAATACTTTGAAGTGCCGAAAGAAATGCAGGGGAAACGTCTCTTTATCTCCTTCCAGGGAGCAGAGAGCGGCATTGCATTATGGCTCAACGGACACTTCGTCGGATACAGTGAAGACTCTTTTACACCGTCAGAATTTGAACTGACCGAGTATGTAAAAGAAGGCGAAAACAAACTCGCAGCACAGGTATTCAAATGGACAGCAAGCAGCTGGTGCGAGGACCAGGACTTCTTCCGTTTCTCCGGAATTTACAGAGATGTTTACCTTTATACTGTACCGGAAGTTCATGTTTATGACCTTCAGATCCGTGCGATCCCGGATGAAACATTAAGTGCAGCAGCACTTGAGATCAGAACAAATACCTGGGGCAAAGGCACAGTTAAGATTACTCTTTCCAAAGACGGAGAGACCGTGATCGAGGACAAAAAAGCACTCGACGGAGAAGAAATTTATTCCTGGAAAGTAGCAGATCCGGTACTCTGGAGCGCAGAAGATCCACAGCTTTATGACCTGACACTGGAAGTTTATAATGAGGAAGGAGAGCTTCAGGAAGTGATCCCTCAGAGAGTTGGATTCCGTCGTTTTGAAATGAAAGACGGCATCATGACACTGAATGGAAAACGTATCGTATTCAAGGGCGTGAACCGTCATGAATTCAGTTCTGTAAGCGGAAGACACGTATCCGAAGAAGAACTTCGCAAAGACCTTAAGACGATGAAGCAGAACAATATTAATGCGATCCGTACCTGCCATTATCCGGATGCATCCCTGATCTATCAGCTCTGCGATGAATACGGAATCTATATGATCGATGAGACAAACCTGGAATCCCACGGTTCCTGGGATGTTGCTGAATTTACAAAGGACTACACTTACGTTGTACCGCATGACAAGCCGGAATGGCTGGATATGATGCTTGACCGTGCAAATTCCATGTATCAGAGAGATAAAAACCACACGGCGATCCTGATCTGGTCCTGCGGAAATGAGTCCTTCGGAGGCAAGGATATTTTTGAAATGTCCCAGTTCTTCCGCAACACAGACCCGACCCGTCTGGTTCACTATGAAGGTCTTTGCCATGACCGCAGATATAACGATACCAGCGATATGGAAAGCCAGATGTACCCGTCTGTAGAGGCAATCAAAAAGTTCCTTGCAAAAGATGATTCCAAGCCGTTCATCTGCTGTGAATACACTCATGCGATGGGAAATTCCTGTGGTGCAATGCACAAATATACAGATCTGACCGACACAGAACCGAAGTATCAGGGTGGATTTATCTGGGACTACATTGATCAGTCTATCTACAAAAAAGACCGCTACGGCAAAGAGTTCCAGGCGTACGGCGGTGACTTCGGAGAACGTCCGACAGACTACAACTTCAGCGGAAACGGTATCGCATATGGTGGAAACAGAGATGCTTCTCCGAAGATGCAGGAAGTCAAATTCAACTACCAGAACATCACTGCAGAAGTCAGTGCAGACAGCGTAAAAGTCATCAACAAGAACCTGTTTGTGAACACAGATATTTTTGACTGCAAAGTAACTGTTGCAAAGAATGGTAAAGTGATCCGCAAGGCTTCTCTTGCAACGGCAGTTGCTCCATTAAGCGAAGAAACCTATGCACTTCCACTCGCAAAAGAAGAGAAACCAGGCGAATATGCAGTGACTGTTTCCTTCCATCTGAAAGAAGATAAAGCATGGGCAGAAGCGGGACATGAGGTAGCTTTTGGACAGTATGTATACCAGGTTGAAAAACCGAAAAAGACCTGCCCGGAAGGTGTAAAAGTGATCCGCAGTACACACAATATCGGTGTCAGAGGAGCGCATTTTGAAGTACTTTTCTCTGTATTGAACGGCGGTCTGGTATCTTATAAATATGCCGGAAAAGAAATGATCGAGGCAATTCCAAAGCCAAACTTCTGGCGTGCACCAACGGATAATGACTGTGGAAATCTCATGGGAATGCGCTACGGACAGTGGAAGATCGCCAGCATGTACTTAAGCCACAAAGACTTCCGTCAGGGACCATACGGCCCGGGAAATGAGCCGGAAGTAGAGGTAAATGAGAAGACTGTAAAAGTGACTTACACGTATCTCATGCCGACCACACCACTCAGCGAATGCAGACTTTCCTATGAAGTATCCGGTGATGGAAGAGTAAAGACAACCCTCAGTTATGACCCAGTCAAAGAACTTGGCGACATGCCGGAATTTGGTGTGATCTTCAAATTCAATGCAGATTATGACCGTGTGGAATGGTACGGACTTGGAGAGGCAGAGACCTATTCTGACCGTAAAAAAGGAGCAAAACTTGGCATCTATGCAAACAAAGTCGCAGACAATATTGCAAGATATATGGTTCCGCAGGAATGTGGTGCAAAAGAAGAAGTGCGCTGGGCAAAAGTAACTGACCGCAAGGGAAGAGGAATGCTCTTTGAGATGGATGAGAACAATGGTCCAATGATGTTCTCAGCACTTCCATACACTCCGCATGAGATGGAAAATGCAATGCATCCATACGAACTTCCGGAGGTTCATTACACTGTTGTACGTGTTGCAAAAGACCAGATGGGAATCGGTGGAGATGACAGCTGGGGAGCACGCACACACGAAGAATATTTACTGGAAACCGATAAAAAGATGGAATTTTCCTTTGTATTTAAAGGACTTTAAGAGGAGACAACATGGCGAAACAGATGAAATACGGACGTTACCTTCATGGTGGAGATTATAACCCGGAGCAGTGGCTTGACCGCCCGGATATCCTTCAGAAAGACATCGAATATTTCAAAAAAGCACATATCAACACTGTATCGGTAGGGATTTTTTCCTGGGCTGTTCTTGAACCGGAAGAAGGAAAATATAACTTCGACTGGCTGGAAGAGATTATCAATAATCTTTACAAAGAAGGCATCTATACCATCCTTGCAACTCCGTCAGGAGCAAGACCAAAATGGATGGCAGACAAATACGAAGAAGTCCTTCGTATGGACCCGGACAGAACAAGAAGATTTTTCGGAGGCAGACATAATCACTGCTTTACCTCTCCGGTATACAGAGAAAAAGTCCATGCGATCGATAAGAAATTAGCCGAAAGATTCGGCAAACATCCGGCAGTTATGCTGTGGCACATCTCCAACGAGTTCGGTGGAGAATGCCATTGCCCGCTGTGCCAGGCGAAGTTCAGAGAATGGCTGAAAGAAAAATATGGCACGATCGAAAACCTCAACAAGAGCTGGTGCACAACATTCTGGAGCCACATTTACAACAGCTTTGATCAGATCGAAAGCCCATCCACGAAGGGTGAAAATGAACTTCATGCACTGAAACTTGACTGGAAGCGTTTTGTCACAGATCAGACGATCGACTTTATCAAAAATGAGGTTGATGCGATTCGTGAAGGAGGTTCTGAACTGCCTGTGACCGCCAATCTGATGTATGATTTTGACGGTCTGGATTACAAAAAATTCAAAGATGTTCTTGATATTGTATCCTGGGACAACTATCCGGGATGGCACAAAAAAGAGGAATATGTCACAGCTGTTGACGCGGCAATGCAGCACGACCTGATGCGCAGCATCAAGAAAGCGCCGTTCCTTCTTATGGAATCCTGCCCGTCTGCAACGAACTGGAAACCGATCAACAAACTCAAAAAACCGGGAATGCTTCTGGCAGGTTCTCTCCAGGCAGTTGCTCACGGTTCTGACAGTGTTCTGTATTTCCAGCTTCGTCAGAGTCAGGGCGCTTCCGAGAAATTCCACGGTGCTGTGATCGATCATTACGGCAAAGAAGATACCCGTGTTTTCCGTGAAGTAACAGAGGTTGGAGAGGTTCTGGAACAGATTCAGGAGACTGTTGGAACCAGTATGAGGTCACAGGCGGCTGTCCTTTATGACCGCGAAAATGACTGGGCGATCGCTGATGTGCAGGGACCGAGAAATGTAGATATGCATTATCGTGAAAATGTGCAGAAGAACTACCGTGCACTTAGAGAACAGGGTCTGAATGTTGACGTTATCGCAATGGAACATGACCTTGCAGACTACAAAGTCCTGGCAGCTCCGATGGCATATATGTTCAAAGACGGATACGAAGAAAAACTCCGTACTTATGTAGAGAACGGCGGAACTCTGGTGCTTTCCTATTGGTCAGGACTGGTGGACGGTACAGACAGATGCTTCCTTGATGGAACTCCGTATGGTCTTATGGATGTGACCGGAATCCGCAGTGCAGAGATCGATGCTCTCTATGACTGGGAAGAAAATCATGCAATCCCGGAGGCAGGAAGCCATCTTGGAATCAGCAGCGTATATACCTGCAAAAACCTCTGCGAACTGGTTGAAGTTTCCGATGCGGAAGTGCTGATGCGCTACGGCGAAGACTTCTATCAGGGATATCCGGTGCTGACACACAAGGCATTCGGCAAAGGCCATGTATACTATGTATGCGCGGATATGGAACTTGGATTCTATCAGGACTTCTACGGCAGAGTAGCTGCAGAAGCAGGTCTGAAATCCCCGATCGAATTCATTCCGGAAGGCGTTGCCGTAACCGTAAGAGAAAGCGAAGACACTGAATACCTCTTCATCCAGAACTATGCGCGCAAGCCACAGGCTGTTCCAGTTCCGGCAGAGTATGAACTGCTCTATGGAACCGAAAGCGAAGTCATGGCATCGCTGCAGACAAGGATTTTGAAGAAACACAAATAAAAAATAAGACAGAAAAAAGTTCCCGGCACTTTGTCAGGAACTTTTTTCTTGTTATTTTAAATTCAATTCTTTAAGCAAATCTTCCTGAGAAACAGATGGCTGATAATCAGGATCGCCATTTTTATAGGCGTTCATAATTGCCTGTTCGTCGGGATCAGGCACAACCTGTTCGATATTATCAAGAGCAAAAGTGGAGAGAATCAGATCCCAGACTTTTTGCGCATCCTCTTCGCTCATAACAGTAACAGCTCCGAAAATTCGTTCTTTTATACTGGACATAGTATCACACTCCTTTATAAATCTGACCACGGTTTCCGATATCGATGATATCTATTATGATACCATTAACATTAAATAAAACTCTGAAATTTCCTACACGAAGACGATATCCGTCGGTACCCTGTAATTTCTTTATATCACCCTCCAACGGAAGTCTGGAAATGGCTGCTATCAATCTTTTCTGCGAAGGAATATCCTGGCGTTTTAAAAATTTGATTGCCTTTTTGGAATATGAAATTTGAAACAATAGAAAACCTCCCTACATAAATTATAGTCGAATCATATTCAATTTTTTATCTGGTGTAGGTGTAGTTTGATTATAAAAAAAACATGAGAATACGTCAATATATATGGGAGTTAATTGGGATAGTAATTTTGTTGTAGTATAAAAGTATCAATCTAATCTTTTCATATATCAGGAAATTGTGGTACTATTATTTACAGAAAAGAAAATATACCAGAAAGAACTGATGATTATAATGAAACAGATAAAAAAGATTAATCTTAAATCTCAGGTTCGTGCGGAACTGGAAGAGTATATTCATTCTCTGGATCTGGATGTAGCCAACAAACTCCCGCGGGAAGAGGAACTCTGCCGTATTCTCGGGATCAGCAGGGTGACGCTTCGAAGCGTGCTGGATGATCTGGCAGCAGAGGGAATTATCATCCGGGTTCATGGAAGAGGTACTTTTGTCAATCCGCACTTTCGGGAAATTGCATGCCGGTTTGACCAGGCAATCCATTTTCCGGATCTGATCGAGAGCAGTGGATATAAAGCACGGATGGAGATACTGGAAATTCGGATGGAGCCGGCCGAAAAAGAAGTAGCGGAAGCATTGAGACTGGCACCGGGAGCACAGGTCTGGAGTGCACTTAAGGTATTTTATGCGGATGAACATCCCTGCGTGATCAGCTACGATTATGTGTCGACAGAAATTTTTTCTGAGGAGGCACTGGAGAAACTGAAGAACTACAAAGACAGTATTTTCTATTTTCTTTATCAGGAAACCGGAAGAAGGATTGCCTGGGATAAGGTGGAAATCGATACCATCCTGAGCGATGATATACTGCCGAGAGGAATGAAAGTAAAAGGTTTTCCGGAGCGAAAACCATTTCTTTTTCTGAGTTCGGTAAATTATGATGAGAAGAACCGGGAGAGTGTTTATATTCGTGAATATATCAATACTTCTATACTGAAGTATTCCCAGATCCGTAAAAGAATTTTTTGAACAGTAAATAAAAAAGAAACAGATCCTCTGTGCGGAACAGAAGATCTGTTTCTTTTTTGGTAGGAAAAAATTTATCAAAGCTGAGTATTGTTTCTGTTACGGCTGCCAGGATGAAAAAGCGTAGATCAGAACAAAGATGCTGGCAATCAATAAAACATTTCCTGTCATGATCAGTGATGAAGTTGTGCAGAGGCACGCCATAAAAGCACCGATGCCCATGACGATGATTCCGATAAGTGCTGCGATTTTATATTTTCTCAGTTCTTCCATGAGTTAATCCTCCTTGATAACCTGTTTTTTGGTGATTTTCATAAGTACAGTATAGATGACTGCACCGAGGATCAGTCCATTCAGGGACGGAAGTCCAAATGGAAGTGTAAATACCAGAACCAGTGAAAGAACCCATGCAATCCACGGGATAATGTTGAAGTTGTGGAATTTCACACCTTCAAGTCTGGCGTAACTTCCATGATGAATGATGAAATAGTCAGCCAGAATAATTCCCGGAAGTGGAGGTACGATAGTACCAAGCAGGTTCAGGAATGTAAACAGGAATGAGATCTGATAAGGTCTGCAGAGCGTTGCACCGGCAGAGATGATCAGGATCACAATGATAATCTTCTTACGGTCCATCTTGAATGCGTTGGACAGGTTCAGTGAAGTCGAATACAGGTTTGATGCATTGGTAGTAAAAATATTGGTAGTCATCAGGATCAGACATGGAATCAGCAGACCCATGGATAACAGTACGTTTGTCAGATCACTGTCTCCAACAGCGATGGAAGTCAGTGTACCGCAGAGAATCATAAAAATATTTCCGCCCAGAAGTCCGGTAAGTGTAGCTGCGATTGCAGATTTGGCAGATTTTGCATAGCGCATGATATCTGCGATACAGGTAGCAGTGGAAAGAATCCAGGTACCGATTACAATCGTGATTCCGCTTCCGATAGAAATACTGTCGGTCGGAACATGGTTCCAGATGCCGTCTGCACCAACCATGCCTACTGCACAGATGGAGGTTGCCAGTGACAGGAATACGATTGCAGGGATTGCAATGTATCCAAGAATACTGATAGCCTTGTAGCCTTTCATGGAGAAAATCCCCATGATAACTGCACTGACAGCCATGCAGAATAATTCAGCAGTTCCGCTCCAGTTAAATGCCTGGGCGATAAAATGTCCGTAGGTTGCTGCCTGAATGGTATACCAGCCGATGTTTACGACAGGTACAAACATGGAAGCAACGCGGGAGCCTTTTTCACCAAAGCTGTATTTGGTAAGCAGAGCAAAGGTAAGGCCTGTTTTGCTGGCAATATAGCTGACAGCCACGGCGATTATGCTCAAAAAGACGTTTCCAAGTACAACAGCAAGTAAAATTCCCTTAAAATCCAGCCCGGCAGATAATCCCCCTCCTGCCATCATACTGGTAATAACAAATACGAATCCAGTCCAGACGATCGTCAGACTGAAATAGCTTTTTCGCTCATTCTCAGGAACGGTACAAAGTGCGAACTCTGTATCCTGTTCGTTAGTATTGTTTGTGTTTCCCATAGTAAATACCCTCTAAAAAAATAAAATAGTTTTTGTAATCCCTGATCCCATAAGTTATTTGTTCCAGAATCCCCTGTGAACTTCAGCTGCAAGCGGTGCAAGTTCCGGGAATGGTCCGATCACCCGGATATCCTTCTGACCTCTGGCAAAAACATCTCTGCATGGAAGATCAAAGGTAGGATTCTGTTCATCAGATCCGGTCAGTGACAGCAGATCCTTTTCTGTCATTGCATAAACGACGCGGCCGATATTGGACCAGTAAATACAGCCGGCGCACATTGCACATGGCTCTGCGGTTGTATACAGTGTGCATTTCCAGAGAAAATCTTTGGAATACATGGTGGATGCCTTTTCTGCAAGCTGTGTTTCAGCGTGTCCGGTGCTCTTGTGAGTGGAAATCTCTACATTTTCCTGTTCTAACAGGATATTTCCATCCTCGTCAACGAGGATTGCGCCGAATGGTGTGTTTCCGTGTTCACGGGATGTTTTGGAAACTTCGATGCATCGTTTCAGATAATATTCATGTTCTCTATACATGTTTTGCTGCTCCTTTTTCTTATTTTTTGATATTATTGGTATGAGGTAATACCTTTTAACAAAGTGTATCATAATACACAAAAAAAATCAATAAGACAAAAAAACTTTGTAAAAAGTAACTAATAAAAGCTGAAAAATATCGGTTTTAGAATAAGTAAATTGTGCAAAAGGCAAAAGAAACGACATAAAAAAGTTCCTTGTTGAGAAATAGCGAAAGAAAAAGATGCAGGCAGACAGCTAAGATGTTATGATGGAGACAGAGAGTGCCATGAATAGGGTGAATCGTAACAGGCAGAAAATACTGCCGGAGAGGAACGTGACTATGAAATTTTTTCACTTATCAGATTTACATATCGGATTGAAATTAATGAACCGTGATCTGCGGGAAGATCAGGAATATATTTTGAGTAAGATCGTCGAGGCAGCAGGTCGGGAAGAGACGGATGCGGTTGTGATCGCGGGAGACATTTATGATAAAGCCGTTCCGTCTGCCGAAGCAGTCGAAGTTTTTGACCGGTTTCTCGAAGAACTGACGGAGACTGTTCCGAATGCGGTGATCATGATGATCAGCGGAAATCACGACAGTGCGCCGAGGGTCAACTGTTTTCGAAATGTTTTGTCCAGACAGAAGGTATATATGATCGGTCAGCCACCGAGAACAGAGGCAGAATATATAGAAAAAGTCGTTCTGCATGATGCATATGGAAACGTGAATTTTTATCTGCTTCCGTTTGTAAAACCATCTATGGTCAAACAGGTCGTGGGGGTGGATGAGAATGGAAATAATCTTTCTTATAATGAAACTCTGCACAGACTGATCGGGCGTGAGGAAATTGATGAGAATGACAGAAATGTACTCGTCAGCCACCAGTTTTATCTTCCTGTCGGCAAGAAAGCAGATGAGATCGAGCGAATGGAATCAGAAATCTGCACGGTAGGAAATATCGATGAAATTTCCGCAGATGTGTTGGAGATTTTTGATTATGCGGCGCTTGGACATATCCACAAACCAATGAAAGCTGGCAGCGAAAACTGGCGTTATTGCGGAACACCTCTCGCCTGCTCTGTGAGTGAAGCACAGCAGCAGAAAGGGATCATAATGGTAGAAATGGGCGCAAAAGGCGAAGTCAAAACAACAGTCTTACCACTTGAACCACTGCGTCAGGTGAAGGTTGTAAAGGGAACACTGGAAGAGGTTCTGGAAGAATCCTGTGCAGATTATGTAACAGTCATTTTGACAGATAAAGCAGATCTTGATGTGATCGATATGCAGGAGCGCATCCGGCTGGCATTTCCGAATCTGCTGGAGATCCGAAGGGAAAATCTGAGAAAAGCTGATTATACCAGAACGTTACAGACGGAAGAACTGCTTGACCCTTATGAGTTATGCTGCTCTTTTCTAAAAGATCTGGATGAGGAAGAGAAGACGATCCTGCAGGATGTACTTTACACGGTTCAGGGGGTGAAATAGATGAAACCTTTACGCTTAAAAATGCAGGCATTTGGCTCTTATGGTAAGGAAACAGTGATCGATTTTGAGAAAGTAAACCAGAATCTTTTTCTTATTACGGGAGATACCGGAGCGGGGAAAACGACTATTTTTGATGCGATCGTATTTGCTTTATATGGGGAGGCAAGTTCTTCGACAAATAAGAAAGACGGCGTTGTTCTGCAGAGTCAGTATGTGGATTTTGCGCAGGAACCGTTTGTGGAACTTGTCTTTGCAGAGGGACAGGGCGAGACCAGGGAAGTGTATACCGTGCGCCGCGTTCCGAGACATCTCAAGATGATCACCAGAGGTGCGGCGAAGGGAAAACAGAGAGAAGTTACGGGATCTGTAAGTCTCATTATGCCGGATGGGACTGAATATCCGTCCAAAGAAACTGACCGGAAATTACAGGAGATCACAGGACTTACGAAGGGGCAGTTCATGCAGGTTGCGATGATCGCACAGGGTGAATTTATGGAGCTTCTGCGGGCAAGATCCGATGACAAAAAAGTGATCTTCCGGAAGCTTTTTAATACAGAAATGTACCAGGAGATCGTGGCAGAACTGGGTAATCGGAAGCGTGCAAAAGAGAAAGAGATCGCTGTTTTGAAAACACAGTGTCAGAGCGAAGTGAGCAGGATCCGCATACCTGAAATATACGGATCAGAGATACTCAAACAGTTGAAAAAACAACTTGAAGAAGGTGAGATGACACGCCTCACAGATTTCCTGAAAGAGCTGGAAATACTATGTGACTGGCTGGGAAAACATACCCGCGAGGCGGAAAAAGAATACCAGGAAGCGGCTAAAAAAAGAGATGAAAAAAGAGAGGCATATACAAGAGCAGAAGAACTTCTGAAGTGGTTTGTACAGCTCGAAGATGCGGAACAGAAACTGCAGCAATATGCATCTGATGAAGGCAGAATAAAGGAGATGCAGGGGCTGCTCGGACGTATCAGAGATACCTGGGAGATCAGGGAAAACTATATGCTTCTGAGTGATGCCCAGAAACATCTGAGAGATCTGGAAGAAGCACTGCTGAGTCAGGAAAAACGCCTGCCAATGCTGAAAAACGCGCGGGAAGCAGCCGAAAGTGCTGAAGAACAGGCGAAGCAGACATACGATCAGGAGCTGCAGAATCACAGCAGAATATCTGAGAAAGTACAGAAGTCATTAGAGGTTTTGACGCAGATAAAAAACCTTTCTATACAGACAGAAACAGACAGAAAAAGTTACAACGAAGCGACCAGAAAAACGCAGAAAACACAGCAGCAGCAGGAAACTCTGGAGCAGAAAGCTGAACAGTGGAAAATACAGAGTGAAGAGCTGGCAGAAGTGGACAAAAAACTGGCAGTTGCGGAGGGGAAAAAGGAAGAAGCAGATGCTGTTTCGCAGGAAATTTCTGACGTTCGAACACTTGGAAATCAGGCAGAGCAGTGCCGCAAAAAAGCGATCAAAGCAAGAGAAGATTATGTCAGAATAACAGAAGATTATAATGCGGCAAATACAAAATATGAGAGTATGAGACAGCGTTTTTTGAACGCACAGGCAGGTTTTCTTGCGGAAGAACTGGAACCGGGAAAACCATGTCCCGTATGTGGCTCGACAGAACATCCGAATCCACATAAAAGGGCTGTGGAATATGTGGATATCTCCGAAGAAAAACTCCAGAATATGCAGATAAATGTGGATAAACTTCGCAAAAAGCAGGAGAAATCGGCAGGAGATGTCGCGGCGGCAAGAGCAGAATATGAGACACGAAAAACGACCTACATTGGCAGTGTACGAAAACTTCAGGAACGTCTGGGAAAAAGTATTTCTTCTATAACGGAGCAGTCGAGTGTGACAGAAATGGACCAGGTGCTGGAGAACTGGAAGCAGCAGCTGGAAGAAGAACTGAACAAGTTAAAGAAAGACGCGAAACTTCTGGCGAAACTCCGTGAGGCACTTCAGAATATAGAAGAACAGAGACGAAAACTTCGGGAAACGTATACTCAATGTATGACAGAAGAAAAAGAAGCGGCAGAAAAACTGGCAGGCAGTGAGGCTACATTGAAAAATCTGAAAGATTCTGCAGAATTTCAGACAGAAGAAGCGGCAAAGGCAGCTTTGCATCAGGCAGTGAGCAGCAAACAGCGTGCGGAGGAAACATATCAGAAGGCTTCGGCAGAAGCAAAAGAAGCTGTGAATTCGCAAAAGCAGGCAGAGACACTGATCGGCCGTTATCAACAGGAAATTCCGACACAGAAACAGTGCGTGGAAGAACGAAAAACTTCTTATATAGAAATAATGAGCACGAAGCAGATGGCGGAAAAAGAATGGAAAGAACTTGCAGAGGCTTACAGCCGTGAGGCGGCAGAAGAATTTCAGAAAACAGTTAATACTTATTATGAAAAGAAAGCGGCACAGCAGGCAAGGAGGGATTCTGCAAAGAATGCAGTTGGGAAGGTCGGACGGCCAGTCCTGGAAGAAATTCAGAAGGAAAGAGATCTGGCCGAGACAGAATATCTGGAAGCAGAAAAGATTTATAATCAACTGCGTATGGACAGCAAAGACGATGGAGAGATTTTGGCTGCTCTTTCATCCAGACTGGAAGAACGAAAGGCAGTTGTGGAGGAACATGCCCGGATCGATGCTCTGTATCGGATGACATCAGGAAATGTAAGTGGAGCACGTATGGATCTGGAAACGTATGTCCAGAGATATTATCTGGAGAGGATCCTTTATGCGGCGAACCGACGTTTTCAGGAGATGTCTGCAGGGCAGTTTGAATTTCGGATGTATGACTTGGAAAAAGCAGGCGAAGGTAAAAATCGCGGACTGGATCTGATGGTATATTCTACAGTCACCGGCAAAGAACGGGAAGTGCGGACACTTTCCGGAGGGGAATCTTTTATGGCGGCATTATCACTCGCACTTGGAATGGCAGATCAGATCCAGGAAAGTTCTGCGGCGGTCAATCTGGATATGATGTTTATAGATGAAGGCTTTGGTTCGCTGGATGAGCACTCACGCAACCAGGCGGTAAAAGTCCTTCAGGAGATGGCAGAGGGCTCAAGACTGATCGGAATCATTTCCCATGTGACAGAACTTAAACAGGAGATAGAAGATCAGCTGATCGTAAACAAAGATGAAAATGGAAGCCGTGTAAGATGGCAGATCAGTTAAGGAAGAAAGAATGACAGAAAATACATTGGAAAAGCTGGCACAGCTTCTGGAACAGGATCAGTTTGAGTTGATTTTTTCAGAAAGCGGAGCTGGCAGAGGACAGGATATACGGCTGGTATACCTGATGAATGATGCTGTGGAGAGCTTTCTGGTCTTCCGGGATGCCCGGATGACAGGCGAATATCATGCGGAGTATGAGGGAGAACTGGAAGCATCTCTGAACAAACAGGGTGAGGAATTTGTGCTGGTGGTGAAACAGGGAGAGACAGTCTTGACGTTGTTTTTTGAAGAGATGGATCTGGAAGTGTATCTGTATGAATATGCGTACACCGGACATTTCTGGGTTAAGGGATATGAATATCTGAGACAGCTCGAATACAGGCTTGCGATTCTGAGAGATAAGTACGATTATCTTGGCGAAGAATACTGCACTGAGGAAGAAAAACGTCTGGCGGCACTTGTAGAGTTTCCTCCATTAAATTATTGCTGCTATCCGGCAGTTCCTGAAAAGTATATCGTGCCGCGGGAGGATCCCTGGGTTCCGTCGGAGGAAGCCATTACTTATATGAAAGAACTCTCTGCGGAGTGCGGAGATATTTCTCTCGAAAAAAAGCTGGAAACATATCGGAAACATCCGACAAAATTCCGGGCAAAAAGAATTGCAGCCATGCTTCATAAAAAGAAACATGCTGCAGTTGTGGATCTGCTGACACGGAGACTGCGGGAAGCAACAGCGGAGTATCCACGGCGTTTTCTTGGGGATGAGCTGGAACGGAAATATGAGAAGATGCTGAAAATGGCGAGAAAAAGACAGCAGGAATTGGAGGAACAGGGATATAAGTCAGATATTCTGAGAGAAGAGCCTTTTACGATCGCGCGAGATTCGCTGGGGTATAAAGTGTATCTTATGATATGGAAAGAAAAAAGGGGCGACGTGGTGGTGGAAGTCGAAGAATATGCCTGTAAATAAAAGCCAGGGGGGACGGGTATTGTACCTGCCCCTCCGGCTTTTTTGTTGCATTGCATATCGAGGAGGTGTCAGTGGCCAGTGGCAAGTCCGCTGATTTACTCGTTTTTCATCTGTGAGAGTTCCCTTCTTGCAAACACGACTGCGAGTACAAAAGCCGCCGCATCAGCAATTGGCCCTGCGTACATTACGCCGTCAATTCCCATAAACTTCGGAAAGATCACAACAAGTGGAAGCAGGAAGATCACCTGTCTCGTAAGGGACATGATAATACCAAGTCCTGCTTTTCCTATAGAAGTAAAAAATCCTGCGGACATTGGCTGAATGCCATTTGCAAAAGTGAGAAGCATAAAGATCCTCAGATAATTTTCCGCAAATTTAAAGTACAGATCACTTCCGCCGCCAAACATTCCCACGATCTGATGAGGGAAAAACTGAAAGCACAGGAAAAAGATCACTGCAATGATCGTACAGGCGGTGGCTGAATATTTATATGTCTGTCGAACACGGTCAAATTTTCGTGCACCGTAGTTAAAGCCCCAGATTGGCTGTGCACCCTGAGCGATTCCGATACAGATTGCCAGGAAGACCATATTTACTTTGGATACGATTCCGACGCATGCGATCGGAATATCACTTCCATAAACAGAAATTGATCCATAATAGCGAAGGATATTGTTCATTACGATCTGAACAGCTGCAATTGCGATCTGATTGATGCAGGAAGCCATTCCAAGTGAAGTGATCGCTTTGAGGTGGTGTATTTGTGGCTTTAGCATTTTGCGGTCCAGATACATTTTGCGGAATTTTGTAAAATAAAGCAGGACCAGAAATGCAGATACGATCTGACCGATCACAGTTGCCCAGGCGCCACCTTTGATGCCCCATTTGAAACCAAAGATAAATAACGGGTCCAGGATGGTGTTGATGACTGCTCCGGTAAGGGTGCAGGTCATGGAATAAGTAGGACTGCGGTCAGCACGGATCAGATGATTTCCGCCGACGGATAAAGTAAAGAACGGAAGACCGATCGCAATGATGCTTACATAATCTGTTGCATAAGGCATAACAGTATCCGTCGCGCCAAAAAAGATAAGCAGCGGCCGCAGGAAAATCAGAATGACTGCGGCAATGGATACTCCGGTGATGACCAGTGTGGAAAGTGCGCTTCCGGCGATCTCGCTTGCTTTGTGCTCATTACCTGCGCCCATTTCCAGATTATAGTTGGATGCACCACCGATTCCCAGAAGCAGAGCGGCAGCAGTTGAGATCGTCGTAACCGGGAATGCAATATTGGTAGCGGCATTTCCAAGCATGCCGACACCCTGACCGATAAAGATCTGGTCTACTATATTATAGAGAGCATTGACCAGCATACTGATAATGGCAGGGACTGCAAATTTGGCAAGAAGACTGCCAACAGGGGCAGAACCCAGTGGATTTGCTGCGGTTGATGTTGAAGGGGGTGATTGCTGTTTCAAGATAAAAACCTCTTTCTTCTATAGTAATGTGATATGTTTGCCCCATTTTGGGGAGATACTATAAAGTATAACACAAAAAAAGAAAAAAAGTGAAAAAAGGTGTTGACAGATTGGTTTTATAGTGGTATTCTAACTGAGCTGTCACGAAGAATTGTTTCTTCTGAATAAACAACTTAAACAATTTCAAAAGTTTTGAAAAATGTGAAAAAAGTTGTTGACAAGGAAATGAAGATGTGATAGAGTAGACAAGTCGCCTGAGAGCGACGCGCAAACATCATAAAAGCTTCGAAAAGAAAATGAAAAAAGTACTTGACAAGCGCTGATGAATGTGATAACCTAGATGAGCTGTCGCAAGAGAGCAAAACAAAAGAACCTTGATAACTAAACAGTGAAACACATACGATTCTCGAAAATTCTTAACGAATCATCATTCAATAGAATGAACTTTTTATAACAGTAATGACGAGAGATAACTAAGCTAGTTGGTTGTCTTGAGACATCAAACACTTTTACAGAGAGTTTGATCCTGGCTCAGGATGAACGCTGGCGGCGTGCTTAACACATGCAAGTC